>JBEKET010000051.1:0-44873 GCA_050013695.1 Occallatibacter sp. | reverse complement strand
CTCCAACGCCCAAAGCACACGGTCCCGCAAATCTTGTGAATAGGATTGCATCTTCGCCGCCCCCTCCGTCGGCGAAGACATTATATCATAATACTGTCTATACTTAAATTAGAAACGCTCTAGACACCACGCTAGACAACCTCATCCAAAGCGCAAAAGTGGCGCTCCGTGTTCGCCTGCTCGGTGGCGCTTTGTCGCCAGTCTCCGCACTCGACAACACGCTCGCCGCATGGAGCGTTGTCGCGGCCCGCGAAGGTGCATGGAACAACGCCGAATTGCTTTGGCATCTCAACGGTGACGCGCCGCTCATTGCCGACGCCTTTCTCGGCACCCTTGACGGCCTCACCGCCCTCGTCAGCAAGACGCTGCTGGTTCCCGTTCCCTGACAACAGAACCTTCCGCCCCTATCGGAACAGGTTGGTCTTGGCCAGGTCCACAATTTCGTCTCCCCGCCCATTCAAAATCGCTTTGATCATGTACAAATTGAAATCCACGATCTGATCCAGCTTGAGCGATGGCGGCATCGCCAACTCCTGCCGGTTCACGGCAATATCCACCAGCGCCGGGCCGGGATGCGCGAACGCCCGCTCCAGCGCCGGTCGCACTTCTTCCGGATTATCAATGTGAATACCAAGAATTCCCGTTCCTTCGGCAATCTTTGCGAAATCAGGATTGATCAGGTCCGTGGCGTGGCTCAAAAAACCGGTCGCCTTCATCTCCAGTTCCACAAAACCCAGCGACCCGTTGTTGAAGACCACCACCTTCACCGGCAGATTCAATTGCCGCAGCGACAGCAGGTCGCCCATGAGCATGGAGAAGCCGCCATCGCCCGAGAGCGTCACCACCTGGCGGCCAGGGTGCGAAATCTGCGCGCCAATCGCCTGTGGCAGCGCATTGGCCATCGACCCGTGGTTGAACGAGCTAAGCAGGCGGCGCTTGCCGTTCATGGCCAGGTAGCGCGCTGCCCAAATCACTGGAGTTCCAACATCCGCGGTAAATACGGCATCTTCCGCGGCCAGATCGTTGATCACCTTGGCCACGTATTGCGGATGAATCGGCAGTTGTCCCGGCTTGCCCGTTGCCAGGTCATCGAGGCCTTTGCGCGCCTCCTTGTAGTGGTCGCGCGACGCATCCAGATGACTGCGATTCTTCTTTTGCTTGATGGCCGGCAGCAGCGCACGCAGCGTTTCCGCAACCCCGCCGACGACGCCCAGATCGACACGGCTGCGGCGGCCCAGTTGCTCTTCGCGAATGTCGATCTGCACAATGCGCGCATTCTTCGGATAAAACTGCTGATAGGGAAAATCCGTCCCCAGCATCAACAGCGTGTCGCAATTCATCATGGCCTGGTAGCCCGAGGAAAATCCCAACAGCCCGGTCATGCCCACATCGTATGGATTGTCGTATTCGATGAACTCCTTGCCGCGCATGGCGTGAACAATCGGTGCCTGAAGCTTCCCGGCCAGCGCCATCAGTTCATCGTGCGCGCCCGCGCAACCGGCTCCGCCTAGAATGGTGATCTTCTTCGCGCCATTCAGCTCCGCAGCCAATAAATCCAGTTCCTGCTTGCGCGGAGTCACGTTTGGCTGTGCGTAGGTAAAAGCAACGCGCCGGTCCGTATTCACCGCATCGGAGAGCGCCACATCTCCCGGTATCACCACCACCGCGACGCCCTTTTTTGCCAGGGCCGTCTGGATCGCGATCTCAAGCGTACGTGGCATCTGCGATGGATGCGAAACCAGCTCGCAATAGTGGCTGCACTCCTTGAACAGGAGTTCCGGATGAGTCTCCTGAAAGTAGCCGCTGCCGATCTCCTGCGAAGGAATATGCGCCGCAATCGCCAGCACCGGCACGCGGCTGCGATGGCAATCATAGAGGCCGTTGATCAGGTGCAGATTGCCGGGCCCGCAGCTCCCTGCGCACACCGCCAGCTTGCCGGTCAGCGCCGCTTCCGCTCCGGCGGCAAACGCAGCCGTCTCCTCGTGCCGCACGCCCACCCACTCGATCCCGTTCCTCACCCTGACCGAATCCGTAATGCCGTTCAGTGAATCGCCCGCAACGCCGTAGATCCGCTCCACACCGGCCGCGGCCAGCACCTCCACAAACAGTTCCGCAACTTTCTTTGCCAATTTTTTTCGATTCTTCTCGCGGCTCAGCAGGAAGACTTGAAGCAACACTCTTCCAAATGGCTGCCAGAAGCCCCTTCATTCTGGTAGATGCAAACCAGCCGGCGGCGATGCAGATCGGTAGCTCCGAGGTTCAAACCGGCAACAGACCACTGATCACTGACCACTGACAACTGTTCACTGGTTTAGAATCCACATAATGAAGTGTCCCTATTGTGGCTTTGGGCAAGACCGGGTGGTTGACTCGCGCGAGAGCAAGGAGGCCGACTCCATACGCCGCCGCCGCGAGTGCGAAAGCTGCAATCGCCGCTTCACCACCTACGAGCGCATCGACGAAATTCCTTACATGGTGGTCAAGAAGGACGGCCGGCGCGAGCGATTCGACCGCCAGAAGGTGCTCAGCGGTCTGCTGCACGCCTGCCAGAAACGGCCGGTTCCGGCCAGCAACCTTGAGGCGATTGTGGACGCGGCGGAGACGTTTCTGGTGGATGCGCCCGAGCGCGAGAGAACCACTGCCGAAATCGGCGAGCTGATTATGGACCATCTGAAAGGGATCGATACTGTGGCCTACATCCGTTTCGCCAGTGTCTATCGGGATTTCAAAGATGTGCGCGAGTTCAAGGAAGAACTGGAAGGCCTGCTGGGTGGCAGGAAGAAGAAATAGCGGCTGTCTCAGGCACTGAAATCATCATCGAAACGGTGCTACAATTAATGCCAGCGAGGCCAAAATGCGCACAACGATTGCACTGGACGATAAGTTAATCCGTCAAGCACAGGAGTACACCGGGGTTACGGAGAAGGCCGCTCTGGTAAAGATGGCACTTACTCTGCTTGTGCAGCGCGAGGCAGCGCGCAGGCTCGCGGCGCTGGGCGGAACAATGCCCGACTTGAAGCCAATTCCCCGCCGCAGGATTCCGTGAAAGCTTCGTCGCTAGAGAATTTGATCCTGATCGACACGAACATCTGGGTCGATCATTTCCAGTTTGCGCGCCCGCAGGTTTCGGCCTTATTGGATGCAGGAAGGGTGGTTATGCACCCCTACATCGTCGCGGAGCTCGCCCTCGGCGGGCTGCACGACCGGCACCTGACGTTGGGGTCGCTTGAGCTCCTTCCGATGCTTCCCGTCGCAGCACTCGACGAGGTGCGGCAACTCATCGAACTGCGCAAGCTTTACACCGTTGGCATTGGCTTTGTTGATGCTCACTTGCTTGCGTCACTCGTCATCGTGCAAACTCCAACCGAGATGTGGACAAGTGACGTGGCTCTTAGGCGCGCTGCTGAGAGCTTTGGATTTCGGGCCGATCCACCGTTCTAAGTCCATTCCCGGTTCGGGCCAAGATTTCACCAGTCCAGTGAGAGACGCTGGAAACTAGAAGCTAGAAGCTAACAGCTAGGAGCTGATTTATGACCCACAAAGTAACCCTCATCCCCGGCGATGGCATCGGCCCCGAAGTCACCCAGGCCGTGGTGCGCATTCTAGAAGCGACCGGCGTCAAGTTCGACTGGGAACGCTACGCCGCCGGGGCCGAGGCGTTTGAAATCTATGGCGAATACATTCCCGCCGCGCTTTACGAATCCATCGAACGCAACAAGGTCGCGCTCAAGGGGCCCGTAACCACGCCTGTGGGCGGCGGATTCAAGAGCATCAACGTGACCCTGCGCAAGAAATTCGAGCTCTTCGCCAACTTCCGTCCGGTCAAAAACCTGCCCGGTATGGCCACTCACTGGCCCGGCCTCGACTTGATCATCGTCCGCGAAAACACTGAGGGCGAATACGTCGGTCTGGAGCATGAAGTGGTTCCCGGCGTCGTCGAAGCCATCAAGGTAATCACCGAAAAGGGCTCCACGCGCATCGCCAAGTTCGCTTTTGAGTACGCGCGCAAGCATGGCCGCAAAAAGATTCATTCCATCCACAAAGCCAACATCATGAAGCTCTCCGACGGCCTGTTTCTGCGCTGCGCCCGCCAGGTTTCCGAGGGATTTCCCGAGATCTTCTACGGCGAACATATTATCGACAACACCTGCATGCAGCTGGTGATGAATCCCTTCCAATACGACACGCTGCTGCTTGAAAATCTCTACGGCGACATTGTCAGCGACCTGTGCGCGGGCCTGGTCGGCGGCCTGGGCCTGGTTCCCGGCGCGAATCTTGGCCTCGATTGCGCCATCTTCGAAGCGGTACACGGCTCAGCCCCCGACATTGCAGGCAAAGACGTCGCCAACCCCACTGCGCTACTCCAATCAGCGGTGCTGATGCTGCGTCACCTTGACGAGGAGGCCGCGGCCGACAAGGTGCAAAAGGCCCTCGACTCCGTCTATGCCGAGCGCAAGACCCTCACCCGCGATGTCGGCGGCACCGCCGGCACCACGCAGTTTGCCGACGCCGTGCTTGCCGCAATGGGATAAAGCTCCGGAACGTTTTCTCTTCCGGAACACTTCGGTGTACAAGCGAGTAATTTGGGAAGGCAAAGCCCATCCTCCTGTACACTGGAGTGTTTACAGCCATGAAAAACAAACTCCAAGTTGGAATCCTCGGCGCGACCGGAATGGTCGGTCAGCGATTCATTCAGCTCCTCGAAAATCACCCGTGGTTTGAGGTGGTGTGGCTCGCGGCCAGCGACCGGTCCAGCGGGAAGACATATGGCGAAGCTGCCAAGTGGCGTCTCGACACTCCGCTGCCGGAACGCATCGCGCGCATGACCGTTTCGCCGGCCGATCCTGATGGCGCTCCCAAGATTATTTTTGCTTCCATCGACGCAGCCTATGCGCGCGAGATGGAGCCGCGGTTTGCCGCCGCCGGATGCGCCGTCGTCTCCAACTCCAGCGCCTTTCGCATGGCGCCCAATGTGCCGCTGGTTCTCCCTGAAGTCAACGCCGACCACCTCCATCTGATCGAGGAGCAGTCGTGGCGGCGCGAGTCCGGCGGCTACATCGTTACCAACTCCAATTGCACGGCCATGGGTCCGGTGCTGGCGCTCAAGCCCATTGACGACCTCTTTGGCATTGCGCAGATCTTCGCCACTTCCATGCAGGCCGTCTCCGGCGCAGGTTATCCCGGCGTGCCGTCCATGGACATTCTCGACAACGTGATCCCCTACATCGGCAATGAAGAAGAAAAGATGGAAGAGGAGACGCTCAAGCTGCTGGGAAAGCTGGAAGGCCACACCGTCAAGCCGCTCGCCGCGCGCATGAGTGCCAGTTGCAATCGCGTCGCGGTCATCGACGGCCACACCGTAAGCGTCTCAATTAAATTGCAGAAGCCGGCTACTTACGAACAGATTCTGGCTGCCTGGGCGGAGTTTCACCCCCTTGCTGGAATGGATCTTCCGACCGCTCCTGCGCAACCCGTTGAATGGGCGCCGCAAAATGACCGCCCGCAGCCGCGCCTCGATCGCAATCGCGGTAACGGCATGGCGGTCACGGTGGGCCGCCTGCGTCCCTGCCCGGTGCTCGACTGGAAATTCACCGTGCTTTCGCACAACACGATTCGCGGTGCGGCCGGCGCGGCTATTCTAAACGCCGAACTGCTCGCGAGCCTGGGCAAGTTTGAACCCATTGAAGTTGCCGCCGCGCGCGCATGACCCTCCTTCACTGAGATGAGAACCTTCGCATGAGCCTGGTAGTCATGAAGTTTGGCGGCACATCGGTCGAGGACCCGGCCGCCATCGGTCGTACCGCGGCCATTGTGGCCGGACGCGTCGCCCAGGGCAAGCAGACCGTGGTCGTGGTCAGCGCCATGGCCAAAGTGACTGACCAGTTGCTGCGCGCTGCCGCTTCGGCTGCCGCAGGCGACCGCACCGGCGCGCTCTCCATCAGTTCGCGGCTCCGCTCACGCCATCGCGACACGGCCTGCGCTCTGGTCAAGACCTTCGCTGACGCCGCCGCTCTGCAAAACCTGATCGACCAGAAATTTGATTCGCTGGATGAAATTCTGCGCGGCCTTGCGGCAATTCTCGAACTCACCCCGCGCATCTCCGACCTGATCGTCAGTTACGGCGAACGCCTCTCCAGCCGCATCGTCGCTGCCGCTTTCCGCGAGCGCGGCATTGACGCAGTCCACGTGGACGCGCGCGAAGTCATCGTGACCGACTCGCAGTTTCAAAAGGCAGTTCCGATCGACACCATCATTGAGAAGCGCGCCGCGGAAAAACTCCGCCCGATTCTTGCCAACGGCCAGGTGCCCGTGATGGGCGGCTTCATCGCGTCCAACGAAGCCGGCATCACCACCACCCTCGGTCGCGGCGGTTCCGACTTTACCGGCGCGTTGCTAGGCGGCGCGCTTTCGGCGGACGCCATCGAAATCTGGACAGATGTCGACGGCATCATGACCACCGATCCTCGCGTCTGTCCCGACGCCCTGCGCGTCAAGGTCATCAGCTTTGAAGAAGCGGCCGAGCTTGCCTACTTCGGCGCCAAGGTGCTGCATCCGGCAACCATTCTGCCCGCGGTGAAGAAAAACATTCCGGTGCTGGTGCTCAACAGCCGCAACGCCGAATGCGAAGGCACGCGCATCACTTCCCTTGCGCCGCACTGCAAGAGCCCGTTCAAGTCCATTGCCGTCAAAAAGAAGCTCAGCATCATCGACGTTGTCGCCAGCCGCATGCTGATGACCCACGGCTACCTGAGCGAAATCTTCGCGATTTTTGACAAGCACAAATGCCCGGTGGACATGGTTTCGACCAGCGAAGTCAGCGTTTCGCTCACCGTCGATTCCAATGAAAAACTGCCCGCCATCGCCGCCGACCTGAGCAAACTGGCCGATGTGAAATACGAGGGCCGCAAGGCGCTGGTCTGCATGGTGGGCGAGGATATTCGCGGGCAGAGCGGCATGGCTGCGCAGGTTTTTGGCGCCATTCGACACATCAATGTGCGCATGATCTCGCAGGGCGCCAGCGAAATTAATATGAGTTTCATGATCGATGAAGACGACGCCGACGAAGCTCTGCGTTCGCTCCACGCCGCCTTTTTCAAAGATCCCGACCCGAACATCTTCGACGTGGAAGCGAGGAAACAGCTTTCAGCTTCTAGCTCCTAGCTTCTAGCTGTGCTTTCCTATGCGGAATGCTGTGCTTTGGCCCTCGCATTTACCACCTGGGAAGGCACAAAGCGAGCAGAATGAATCCAAGGCGCGCCTTTTCCCAAAATCCCTCTTGCGCAAAGGATGTGAAAGCTGGAGGCTAGAAGCTAGCAGCTAGGAGCTGAAAAGAAGATGCTCATTCTCGTTCTCGGCAAAGGAAAAACCGGCAGCCTGGTAGCGCAGGTGGCGCGTGAACGCGGCCATGGCGTGCGCGTCCTTGACTTCAATGAGAATCGGGAAGCCTCTGCGCTGACCGCTCCCGCACTTGCCGGCGTAGACGTGGTGATCGACTTCACCAACGCCGAGGCGGCTCTTAAAAACATGCGCGCCGTGCTCGCGGTAGGCGCGCGCATCGTGGTCGGCACCACCGGCTGGTACGCGCAGTTGAACGACATGAAGGCGCTCGCGATTCGCCGCGGCGGCGGGCTGCTCTATGGAACTAACTTTTCCATCGGCGTGCAAAAGCTCTTCCGCCTCACCGCCGAGCTGGCCAAACTCGACGGCTATCAATTCCACATCTCCGAGACGCATCACGAGTCCAAGCTCGACGCCCCATCGGGCACGGCCATCACGCTGCAACATATTGTCGAAGCGGAGCAATCGAAGGTTGGGGCCGGCGCGCCGGTCGAGATTACATCCCACCGCGTGGGCGACAACAAGGGTGAACACGTTGTGATTGCCACCGGGCCCTACGACACGCTCGAGTTGCGTCACGACGCGCATAGTCGCAGAGGCTTTGCGTTAGGCGCTGTCCTTGGCGCCGAGTGGCTGGCCGGCAAACAAGGCGCCTGGGACTTCCGCGAAATCTTCGACCAACTTTGATTGGCAGACGCGCTTAATTCTGCAACGGGCCGCACCAGTCTTTCATTGCTCATCCTTGCAGGAAGTCCGCTCAAACAGCGCCGCTACGCCGCACTCCGACGTGAACATCTTGCCGCCTGAGTGCGCCACGCCGGGGACGAACCATATGCGCTGGTTCCAGGCAGTTTGGTGTCGCCTGTGCAGCCACGCATAGTAGGCCCGGCCGCGCATAAACCGGGTCGGGCCTTCCATCTCGCCGGCACAGGTAACATCGAGATCCTTCTGTTGAGGATCGATGTCCGCAGTTCCGAGCAGGTAGGTCACGTCCTTGCGCGCAAACGCCTCTTCGAGTGCTGGCCATCCATCTCCGGCGCTCTGACGCACGTAGTCCTCGTGCACATCCAGCGGGCCAAACTTCCAGTGATTGAAGTTGCGGCACTTTCCTTGATCACCAGGTTCAAAACGAACCTTGTCGTGATCGAAAACCGGACGATCATCCGTGAAGTACATATACGAAGAAGGATTAGCCACCACGTAGCGCAAATGAACTCCTGCCGCCGCCACACGCTCCGCTCTTCCAGCAATCGCGTAGCGCTGCATCGCCTGCCCCCCGCCAGAGTGACCCGCAAGCACAATGGTTTTCAAGTTGGGAAAGATTCTGCGATCGGAGAGATGAGCGATGATGGCGTCGATCACCTCGTAGGCGCTGATCGCGGACGGACCAGCCGCTTCGGCTCCCGCCTCCCATGTGCCCTGCCGCCAGCGCAGAACGCCTTCGGGCAGATGATGCGCGCGCGCGTCTTCCTCGTTGAGAAACTGCGGCGCAATCAGAATTGAAGTCGCGGCAGCATCACCCCCGGCTTCGTCCGCAGCCCGGCGCAGCGACCGGTAATAACCGTCCACATCGCGCCCCTTGCCATGGAACATGACGACGGCGCGTGTCACCTGCGGCTGCGACTTGTCCCAGTCCAGCGAGAGATCGATCGGCAATTGGCCGGCGCCATGTGGAGTGGTCAGGCTAAAAAGTTTATCCGCAATAATCGCCACCGGCGGTTCCTGTTCCGCAAGCGCCAGGCCGGTCACCGCCGTAAGAAGGACGACAGAGAAAAGAAATCTAGAGAAACGCCTCATGATTCCGAACTATACATCGTGCCGCACTGAGAGGCCGGTGCCATGAGAATCGCCGTGGCTCTCCACCTCTGCCAGCCGTCTCAAAAGGAACCGCCGCTCCGCACCCTGCGCCACCAGCGCAAGCGCGGCACGGTACGCTTTCGCTGCTTCATTCCATCGCTCCAGACGCCGCAGCAGGTCAGCACGCGCGGCGGGCAGCAGGAAGTACCCGCGCAACTCGCCACGCCGGTCCAATTCATCAATGAGTCGCAGCCCAGCCTCGCATCCCTGCGCCATTGCCACCGCCGCGGCGCGATTCAATTCCACCACCGGCGAAGGCTGCATGCGCAGCAGCACATCATACAGACCAACAATCTGCGCCCAATCCGTTTGCAATGCGTTGGCCGCCTGCGCGTGCACCGCGACAATGGCCGCCTGCACCGAGTACGGACCGGGAGCGCGGCGCAGGGCCGTTGCGGCAAGCGCCACTCCCTCGGCGATCTCAGTTTGGTTCCACCGCTGCCTGTCCTGGTCTTCCAACAAATTCAATTCGCCCGATTCGTTCATGCGCGCTTCACGCCTTGAATTGTGCAGCAGCATGAGAGCAAGCAGTCCGCTGATTTCTGACTCCTCCGGCAACAGTTCATGCAAAATCCTGCCGAGCCGAATGGCTTCATCACTCAGTGCGCGGCTCTCGCCCGGCGCGTTGTAGCCCGCGTTGAAAACCAGGTAGACAACCAGCAATACCGCTTTCAACCGCTCCGCCAACTCCGCACGCGGCGGCGTGCGATAAGGAATGCCGGCATCCCGGATTTTTTGTTTGGCGCGCACCAGCCTTTGAGCCATTGTCGCCAGCGGAACCAGAAAAGCTCCGGCAATCTGCTCTGTGGTCAGTCCGCACAGTGTGCGAAGGGTGAGCGCGACCTGCGCCTCCCTGTTCAACGCCGGGTGACAGCAGGTGAAGATCAGCCGCAATCTGTCGTCTTCCACCGCCGAGCCATCCTCTTCCGCATCGGCATTCGACTGGGCCACCAGCGCCGCCAGCGTCTCCTGCGGATCGCGTTCGTCCTCCCACCGCTTCTTCCTGCGCAGAGCGTCAATCGCCTTGTGCCGTGCCGTTGAAATCAGCCACGCGCGCGGATTGGACGGAATCCCCTCGCGCGGCCATTGCACCAATGCGGCCGCAAATGCTTCCTGGGCTGCCTCTTCCGCAAGGTCAAAGCTGCCCAGCAGGCGAATCAGCGTGGCCACAATGCGGCCCCACTCTTCGCGAAAAACTTGCTCCAGTTGCTCCTGCTCCGTGGCCACCGGTCCCGCCTCAGTCCAAGCGTAGCGGCTCCGGTGGAATCATGCCACTGCACGCAGATCGATGCCACGGCAAAAATCGCGCTCTTACTTTTTCCTCGCGATGTCGCACAGCATATCCGAGTGAATGTTCAGGCCGATGTTGGTGATGTTGTAGAAATGCTCGCTCGCAACCAGCCACACAATCTCACAGACTGCGCGTTCCGAGTAGTAGCTGCGCATCCGCGCGAACGTATCGGGATTGACCTCTTTCTTTTTCGTCAAATCGGTCACATAATGCAGCACCGCACGCTCAGCATCGCTGAAAAGCGGGCTCGTAGCGTATTCCTCAAGCGCATCGAATTTGGCTTGATTCATCGAGGCCTTGATCGTGAAGGCCCGACCAATGTCGATGCAGAACAGGCACACGTTGACCCGCGCAACCTGCTCCCTGATCAACATCACTAACTCCGGCGGTAGCTCGAGTTTCTTGTCGAGCGCGCTGATTTTCCCATAGAACATGCCGAATGCGGCCGGCAACCGCGCTGCAAACACTTTCAGCGGTGTAAGCACCTTGCCGAATTGACGGCGCGTGAAGTAATACGCCAGCTTCATCATCATTTCGCTGGGGTTTTCGATGGGCGCAAGAAATGTATCCATGGCCTCCTCCTGAAAATTCCGATTGTTTCAAGTGGTGCTCTTCCACGCAGATTTAGACGGAGCGCAGCCCGACCGGGGAAATCGGGCTACACCCATCGCGATCACAACGGCTAATTCGGCTCGCTTACGCGGGCGGTTGCATAGGAACGATCGGCCGCACTTCGACCGAGCCGAAGCTGGCGGACGGGATGCGCGCGGCAATGGCCGTGGCCTCGTCCAGATCGGCGGCCTCGATCAGGTAGTAGCCGCCCAACTGCTCCTTGGTCTCCGCAAAGGGGCCGTCAGTCACCAGGGTTTTTCCGTTCTCGATGCGCACGGTAGTGGCTTTGGTTGTGGGGTACAACTGGTTCCCGCCCTTGAAGTTCCCATGAGCAATGATGCCCTGAGTAAACGCGCCGAACTCCTTGTGCATCGCGGCGTGCTCTGCTTCGGTCATCGCATCCCATTGGCTTTCAGCGTTATAAATCAGCAGAAGATATTGCATGGTTTCAGGCCTCCTCTTGCCTGTTCTGTAAGGTAGTCGAACGGGAATCCGTCTTTTCGACAAACTGTCGAAGAAAATATTTTCGGCCATTCGAATTCGATGCAAAGGAAAGATCACAGTCGTCAACGAGGATATCTATTCCCTATTCCCTCAATCTCTAGTCCCTTCGTCCCCAGTCCCTGCCCCCTCGCATCCACCCATTCGGTATACACTCTCCATTGATGGAAACTACAGGTTGCGGTACTGCAATTGTTACGCCCTTCCGGGCGGATGGCTCGATCGATGAGCAGGCGCTCAAGGCGCTGGTGAACTGGCAGATCGACGCGGGAATCGACTTTCTGGTGGCCTGCGGATCCACTGGCGAAGCGGCCACGCTGGATGAAGGCGAATGGCTCCACGCCGTGTGCCTCGTGGTCGAAGCCGCGGCAGGCCGGGTTCCAGTCTGGGCCGGCTGCACCCACAACTCCACGCGTACGCTGCTGCGCCAGGCCGGCCTGCTCAAGCAGATACGCGGCATCGACGCAGTGCTCTCCGCCAACCCCTACTACAACAAGCCGTCGCAGGAAGGGCAGTTCCAGCATTTCCTGGCCCTTGCCCGCGCCGTCGACCCGCTCCCCGTAACACTCTACAACGTCCCCGGGCGTACCGCCGTAAACCTCGATCCCGAGACCGTCGTCCGGCTGGCCGAGGCTGCTCCCAACATTCAGGCCATCAAGGAGGCCAGCGGCAAGCTGCCCCAGATCGCCGAGCTGGTCCACTCGCTGCCGCGCGGATTCAAGGTGTTCTCCGGCGACGACAACCTGGCCCTGGCGGCCATCGGCATCGGCGCGCAGGGGCTTATCAGCGTGGTAGCAAACGAGATCCCGGCCGAAACCGGCCGCATGGTTCGCGCCGCACTCAAGGACAATTGGACGGAAGCCCGCGACCTCGAGCGCAAGTACGCGCGCCTTTTCGAGGCCAACTTCTGGGAGTCAAATCCCGGGCCGGTAAAGACAATCCTGAACCTGATGGGCCGCTGCACCGACCACGTCCGCCTGCCGCTGGTGCCGCCCACCGCCGCCACGCGCACAAGGCTCGAACGCCTGGCCGGCGAACTCGGCCTGCTCAAGCACATCCCCCCGCCAGATGGCTTTTCCGAGGTCTTTTAAAGGTAGGGTGAGCTGGCTCACAGCCCAACCCTTGACCAATGGGCATATAATTCGGCCTGAAAAATCTATCAGCTGCAAGATGCCTGTTCCAGACACCTGCAACTGGGGAGGCTGTTATGCTCAAGCCCTTTCTGGTCGTTTCAGCTGCGATCCTCTTTGAGTTCGCCGCTCTTACACCCCCTGCCGTGGTTGCCGCCGGCTCACCACAGCAGCCCCCGGCCGCTGCCCCCGCCAATACCGCGAAGTCGACCCCAGCGTCGCGCGAGCGGGCCAAAAAGCTTTACACAATGGACTGCGCATTGTGCCACGGCGACAACGGAAACGGCAAAACCGACCTGGCCAAGGATATGCAACTGACCATTGCGGACTGGACCGATCCCAAGACGCTTGAGAACCGGTCAGACCAGGAACTGTACAACGTCATCCGCAACGGCAAGGACAAAATGCCGTCAGAGGACGAGAGCCGCGCCAAGAAGGACGAAGTATACGCGCTGATTGCGTACATTCGTGAGATATCGAAAAACCAGCCTGCTCCGGCCGCCCCAGCAGCCGATGCTACCACCCCACCGCCTCCGGCAGACGCGACTAAGCCGAACCGGTAAAGCTTGCGGCCAAAGCAGCATCATAGGATCGCGCCACGCAGATCCACCCGCGGAGGACGCTTGATTTGCGGGTCGTCCGTTGAAGGAATCTGAATTGCCTGCCTGGTGCCACAATTAGGTATGAACGTCCTGTTTGTTTGCAGCCGAAACCGGTTGCGAAGCCCAACCGCCGAAGCCATCTTTTCCACCTGCGAAGGCATTCAAGCGCTGTCGGCTGGAACCAATCCCGATGCGGAGACGCCCGTATCTGCCGACCTGATCGAGTGGGCCGATCTCGTATTTGCGATGGAGAACATTCACTGCCGGCGGCTTAAGAAGCGCTTCCCTGCGCAACTCAAAGCAAAGAAGGTTGTCGTCCTCGCCATTCCCGACAATTACAAATACATGGACCCCGAGCTAATACGGATTCTGAGGACCAAGGTTCCACCCCACCTCAAGTCGAATCGAGCTACGCAAGCCTAGACATCAAGCCGGCGCCATCACCGAAACCAGGCGCATTTCAACGAAGTCTGCAAGCCGTGCGTTTTAAGACCCAGTTCATGCAACCGCCTCAGTTCTTTTTCTTGCGCTGGTTTGTCTTCGTATCTTCAGCTTTCTTCCAGTCCTCGCCGGGGCGGGCAGCCGCATACATCTCCGCCCCAATCTGGTCGAAGAGCGCATAGTTGTCGTTGCCCACCACGTACACGTCAAAATGGCTCCGGCCGGGCAGATAAGTAAAGTGCGGATCGCCGCCCAGGCGCGTCAGGACCGCCTCAAATTTATGTGCAGCTCCGTCCAGGTAGAACGTGTCGGCGGTGCCCACAAACAGGTGTATGCGCCCTTTCAGGTCGGCTCCCCGCTCGGCCCATGTTGACTCGGCAATATGGGCCAGGTCGTAGTGATCGTGCCAGTAGGCAACCACCTTGGGATCGACGGCGCCTGTCTCCCGATCAAACATCTGTTCAGGCGCACCGTCCTTGCCCTTCGGTGAAAATACCCATTCAAACGAAGCCAGTTGGCCGCCGTACGGCCCAATCGTTTGTTCATACCGTGCGAATTGCGGCATGGTTGCGACCACTTGCCCTTTGTCGCGAAAGATGGGTGCGGGGGAACCATTCGGCATGCGGTATGCGTTGGCATTTGCGGCATACAAATCCAAATCGCTGAAAGCATGAAAATCGCTTGGATCGGGCGAGGTTGACCATGTGCCGCCAAAGACCTTCGGATAATTCACCTGCAACTGAAGCGTGGCCCACCCGCCGCTGGAGTGCCCGTTGAGCAGGCGGCTCGAGGCGCGCGCGTCCATGCGATATTTTGCTTCGAGAAATGGAATGAACTCGTTGGTGAGCGCTGCGCCCCACGGACCGTTGTTCACTGAATCCGCAAATTCATGCGTGCCCTGAGGAATGGACTCGTCAAGCATCACCCAGATCATGGGCGGCATCTTTCCGCTCTTCATCCGCTCGTAGATGCGCAGGCCAGTAATCAATGCCGAGTCGATTCCGCCCCCGAAGCCGTGCGTCCAATAAGCCGTTGGGTAGGTGCCTGCATGATCCGCGTAGCCCACAGGCAGAATCACCCATGCCCTGATCTTTACCGAGTGGCCCCAGAAACGGCTGAGAACCGGGCTCTCGAATTCTTCAAGCTGCGCAATCCCCGGCTTGGCGGCATCTTTGAGACTGGCCATTGCGGCCGCGCGCCTGGGGTCCTCCTCAGCGTGGTGATCAAGCACCAGCGGAGGCTCCGCGCCGCTGCCGGGCTTCCAGTTGGCAAGAGGCACTACATCGCTGACCCAGTCTTTCGGATTGCGCCCGCTGTAATTGTAGGTATGATCCACATCCAGCACCGCCTGCGCCTCGTAATTCCCGGCGGGTATGGTGGCAAAGGCCGCGGGCGACGCAACTTCATCCGCGTCAACCTCTATTGCCGCTCCGGGCGCCAGGTCCCGCACCTCGCGCGCGGTCACCCATACCGCCTGCGGATGCATCTGATCCGCGTCGACCATCTTGTCGATCGTGCCCGGCTTCACAAAAATAAGCAGCCGTCCACTGACCGGCGCGGAGAGAGACGCGGATGCCCGCACGCGGAAGAAAACATGAGCCCGCGCAGCGGTTGGGGCCTGAGCTCTTGGCGGATTAACTCCGGAAAGTCCAGCGAAAACCGCTATGATCAATGCGGCTGGAAGAAGCTTTCTGGATAGATTCAGGTGCATTGGCTGACCTCCTTCGCCGAATCTTCAAGATCATACCAGCCGGCATATCGACTAGGGTCGCGCGGGGAAAGGAACCTTGAAGTGCAATGGAAACCGGGTCCGCAAAGAGTAGTTTTTTCGGCATGATCTGCCCGTTTTTCGAGATGCCGAAGCGTGGTAAAATGTTGCCGAATCGATGCTAAACAAAGGAGATATCCCCTCAAAATGAAAGTCACCCCTGTCTCACTGCTTCGCTTCGCAGCAAACCGGCGATTCGCCACTTTGCTGCTCGTCCTGTCCGCGCTGGCTTCGTCCTCTTTGGGCTTCTGTGGACCGATTCACGATGCGGCTCGCGACGGCGACCTCAAGAAGGTCGAGCTGCTGATCAAAGCCCAACCCACGCTTGTATCAAGCAAGGACGAGAAATACGGCCAGACTCCCTTGCACATCGCGGCGTTCAATGACCGCCTTGACGTCGCCAAGCTCCTGATCGCGAACAAAGCGGATGTCAACGCAAAGGCTAACAACGGATCGACACCACTGCACCTGGCAGCGGCCAAAGGCAACAAGGAAATGGTGGATTTGCTGCTCGCCAACAAGGCCGATGTCAATGCCGTCGACAACGACGGCTGGTCTCCTTTGCACTCTGCAACGGTGTGGGATCACAAAGACATTGAGGACCTGCTAAAGCAGCACAGCGCAGAAGACCTTCCTGCGCCCAAACAGCCTGCAAAGCCTCCTACCGCACCGCCCGCCGAGCCCGCTCCACCCAAAGAAACCACAAGGGACGGCCAGTTCATCGCCTACGACAATGGCACCGTGCTGGATTCAAAAACCAACCTGATGTGGATGGCGCGAGACAATGGAGCCGCCCTAAGCTGGCCTGCCGCAAAGTCGTATGCCGGAACTTATCACGGAGGTGGCTTCGCGGATTGGCGGCTGCCTACCCCTGAAGAGTTGGAGGGCCTCTACGATAAGACCAAAACCAATAAAGGCTTCTGCCCCACCGCGGTTGACGAGCTTGGTCAGCTTGCGAACGAGGTCCATCTGACCACGCTGATCCGGCTCACCTGCACTCGCATTTGGACCTCTCAGGAACGAAGCGACAAGCCGGGTTCTGTCACCATCTACGACTTCCACTCCGGCAACGATGCTGCGCGGCCTGATGCGCAGGATTTCGTCGACACCGCGAGCCGTGTTCTGCTGGTGCGCGCCGCCACCAAGCCGTAGAGCCGCGACCGAAAAGACTGGATGCTCCGCCCGAGCCACGCTGTTGTCCCTGTGGCTCGGGTGAGCGAAAGCAGCTTTACCCCGCCAGCGCCTTCTTCACTTCCTCGCTCACAATCCGCCCTTCAGCGCGAAGCCCAGCCGCCTGCAACTTCGCCTGCACCGCCTTGATCACCGTCCCGATTTCCTTGGGCGTCGGCTTCTGCCCGGATGCGGCTGCAATCTCCACGATGGCTTCAGTGACCAGTGCATGAAGGCCAGCCTCGTCGAGAGCCTCGGGCAGAAACTCCTCGATCACCACAATCTCGGCCGCTTCAATGGCCGCAAGTTCGGGCCGGTTGCCCTTGGTGAACTGCTCAATGGAGTCGCGGCGCTGCTTGATCATGGTGGCCAGCGCCTGCTGCTCCTCGGCTGGAGTCAGCGGCTCGCGCTTTTCAATAGCCTTGTTCTTGAGCGCGTTCTTGATCAGCCGCAGCGTGCCCGTGCGCACCGCATCGTGCGCTTTCATGGCGGTGATGGTCTGTTGGGTGATGATGGCTTCCAGTGCGCCTGCGTCGGTCATGCAATCCCCTTTGGGCTTTTCGCAGATGGCCAAAGCCCAGGAGTCATTGTAACGATTCTCTGGGATCGTTTGCAGAACCGAGCCTCCCTGAAGGCCCGAAAACCCTCAAGGAATACCCCTACTGCTTGACCAATTCGACCCGGCGATTGAGGCTGCGCCCGTCTTCGGAGTCGTTGGATGCGACGGGAGCGTAAGGCCCTGCGCCGAACGAAGCAAGTTGCGCCGCCGGAATGCCGTACTTCGCTGTTAGCACTTGCTCGACAGCGGCTGCGCGGCGCTTGGAAAGCTCCAGGTTAGCGGCGAGACCGCCTACATTGTCCGTGTGGCCCACCACATAAACCTTGAGTTTCGGGTCTCCCTTCAGCAGCTTCGAGACTTCCTTGAGGGCCGCGTCCGACTCCGGCTTGACATCCGCCTTGCCCGTGTCAAACAGGATGCCGCTGACCACAACATGACCGGCGCTCGAGAGACTCGTGCCCATTGCAGCGGCGTTCGCTACAACGTCCTGGGTGAGCGCCGTCTCAGTCACCGTGACCAACCCCATATCGCAGCACCCGCCCACCGTCACATAGATCCAGGTCTTGCCCATGTGGACTGTGAATGCGCCATAGTCGCCCGTATCCATGTCAAAGATGTAGCCAGCCGTAGTCAAAGCGGTTTTGACGTTGCGCACCACTTGCGCCTTGCTGGCGGTCGAGGGGTAACGGTAATGGATCAGCTCATATTTGCCCTCGATCGCCTTCGCCGGCTTTCCGGCTCCCATGTTGAATTTGTAGGAGTTGTCATCCATACGGGTGCAATCCGTGATGACGCTGCCGGGGAAGCGGCTGAGAAAAACCGAGTCAGTGCAGCCCTTGGCATCCTTGGCTTGCGCCATGCAGACAGGAAGCAGAAGCAGAGAGACACAGAGAGCAAGAAGTGAACGAGAAAGGTTCAAAGCAGGGTTTCCTTTTCTAGAGAGATGGGGCGAATTATACGCAGAACTTCGCAAGTGTGCTTGTTTTGAGAGAGATCCGGACGAATCCCTCGAAGAATCCCGTCCCGATTTGGGAATTTCGAAGCGAATTCCAGCCATTTCCTGTTCACAAAAACAACAAATTTGTGTATTCTGTGATTTCATTCGAGGAGAAATCAGCATGATTCGCAAAACACGCCTTTTTACACCGGGTCCGACGCCACTGCTGCCTGCAGCGCAATTCGCCATGGCTGCGGCGGATATTCACCACCGCACGCCCGAATTTCGCGCCCTCTACCTCAAAGTCCTTGCCCAGCTAAAAGTTTTCGTCGGCACCCAGAATGATGTGCTGCTGCTTTCGTCGTCCGGCACGGGCGCCATGGAGGCAGCGGTTTCAAACCTCACTTCGCCGGGGGACAAGGTGCTGGTGCTGACCGCCGGAAAGTTTGGCGAGCGCTGGACCGGGCTGGCCAAAGCCTTCGGCTGCGAGCCGGATGTAGTGACGGCGCCCTACGGCGAGACCTTTGACCTGGCGGCCGTGAAAGCGGCGCTCAAGCCGGAGCATAAAGCCGTCTTCCTGCAGGCGACGGAGACCTCGACCGCAGTGCGCCACGATGTTGAGGCGATTGCAAAGCTGGTGAAGGAAACCGATGCACTTCTGATTGTCGATGGGATCACCGGCCTGGGCACCACGCACTTCGACGTCGACGGCTGGGGCATCGACGTGCTGATCGGCGGCTCGCAAAAAGCTGTGATGATTCCGCCTGGGCTGGCCTATTTGAGCGTGAGTGAAAAAGCGTGGGCGGCGATGGAGAAGTCGAAGAATCCGCGCTACTATTTTGACCTGCGCAAGGAACGCAAAAATGCCGTCAAGGGCGAGAGCGCGTATACGCCGGCTGTGGCATTGATCGCAGGCCTCGGCGCTGCACTCGACTACATTGCCGGGCAAGCAGGCGGTGACCTGGAAAAAGGCCGCATTGCTCTCATCGACAACGCGCAGGTGAATGCAGAGGCAACGCGCGCGGGCTTGGTGGCGCTGGGATTCACGCTGTTTGCGCCCACCGCTCCGGCAGCCGCAGCCACGGCGGTTGCGGTGCCCGAGGGCCTGAATTCAAGCGACGTGGTGAAGGCGCTGAAGGCGCGCTTCAGCCTGGTGATTGCCAACGGCCAGGGCGAGATGCAGGGCAAGATCTTCCGCGTGGCGCACCTCGGCTTCTTCGACTACCTCGACACGATTGCATTCCTTGGAGCAATGGAGCACATCGCGAAAGACACGCTGGGACTGCCAGTCGAGTACGGGCAGGCAGTTGCCGCGGCGCAGCAGGTGTTCGCAAGTGCAGCTTCTAGCCGCTAGCTTCTAGCTTTTAGCTGTTCCTCGTGCACTCCAACGAAGTGTTGTTGTTTCGAGCTTTTGCTTTAGCTAGCGGCTAGAAGCTAGCAGCTAGGAGCTGTACTTCATGTCTGACCTGACCTTCGGAGAAAAGCTGCTGATTGCGCGCAAGCAGCTCGACCTTTATCAATACGAGATGGCGGAGCGGCTCGGCGTCCATCCCAACTCCATCACCAACTACGAGCGGGGCGAGGGCAAGCCGCATGCTGCCGTGGTGCGCATGTTCGACCTGCTGTGCGAACAACAGGGCATCCGCTTCGACGAATATGCCGCTACGGAAAAAGACAAGGGAGAGAAGATGAAGATCGTTCTGGCGGAGAAGGTTTCTCCGGCGACGCTGGCAGTGTTTGCGGCCGAGCCTGGATGGGAAGTCCTGACGCACGACCAGTTGCCGGATGGGTTGCCGGCGGCCCTTGCCGATGCCGATGCGCTGGTGGTGCGCAGCGCCGTGCAGGTGGACGACGCATTGATGGAGCATGCGCCAAAGCTCCGCGTAGTCGGTCGCGCCGGGGTGGGAGTGGACAACATCGACGCCGATGCAGCCACGCGGCGCGGCATCGTGGTGATGAACACTCCGGGCGCAAATGCAGTCGCCGTTGCCGAGTTGGCCATTGGCCTGATGTTGGCCCTGGCGCGCAAAGTGCCCGCGGCGAATGCCTCAATGCACGCCGGCAAATGGGAAAAGAAAAATCTTCAAGGCGCGGAGTTGCGTGGCAAGACGCTGGGCATTCTCGGCCTCGGCCGGATCGGCCTTGAAGTGGCCAGGCGCGCCAAGGTTTTCGGCCTGGAGATTATCGGCAGCGATCCGTTTGTCTCAGCCGCAGTGGCGCGCGAGAATGGCATCAAGCTGGTCACGCTCGACGAACTGATTGCCGGCTCCGACTACATCACGCTTCATGTCGGGTTAACGCCGCAAACCGCCGGCGTTATCAACGCGAAGAATCTTGCGGCGATGAAGAAGGGCGTGCGCATCATCAACTGCGCGCGCGGCGAGCTCATTGACGACGCTGCGTTGGTAACTGCGCTCAAGAGCGGCCAGGTCAGCGGCGCGGCGCTTGACGTGTTTCAAGTTGAGCCGCCCAAAGACTCGCCCTACGCGGATCTGGACAACGTGATTTTGACTCCGCACATCGCCGGTTCGACCGCGGAGGCGCAGGAAGCAGTAGGAATTCAAATCGCACACCAGGTGCGTGAATACCTGAAGATGGGTGTGGTCCAGAACGCGGTGAACCTGCCCTCACTGACGCACGAAGAGTACGTCGTGCTGGCGCCGTACATCGATCTCGCCGGGCGTCTCGGATCGTTTCTGGCGCAGACCGGCACGGGTGGCATTGAAGCGATTCACTTCACTTACGGCGGCGCGCTGGCCGAGGCCAAGACCGAGCTGGTGCGCAACGCGGCCATCGAAGGACTGCTGCAAGGATCGGAAAATGTGAACCGCATCAACGCGGCGGCGGTCGCGCAGGAACGCGGCATTCGCGTGCACGAGGAAAAAACGGAAAGTCATCGCGGCGGATCTGCGTCGGTGTTTCAGATTGAACTGCACACGGCGGCGGGATCGAGCCACGCGACGGCGACCGTCCTGCACGGTGAACAGCCGCGCCTGCTGGAGTTTGGCGGCATCGACATTGAAGCCCCGCTTGAGGGCAACCTGCTGGTCTGCCGCAACCTCGACGTGCCTGGCGTGATCGGCAAGATCGGTTCAATTCTCGGCGAGCATGGCGTGAACATCGCCAACTTCGCGCTGGGTCGCGAGCGCACCGGCCCCAAGCCAGTGAAGGCGCTGGCCGTGGTGCAGGTCGATGCGCCAGTCCCGGCCAACGTGCTCGAAGACCTGGTCAAGATTGAAGCCATGATTGAAGCGCGGCCAGTGAGCCTGTCTGAAGGCAAGTTCTAGCCGGCAACTCCGCTGTGCCCCAGCCAACAACGCAGGAAAGCAACCTGCCCGGTGTGATACGTGTCGTGATAGGCAAAAAAGTTGATCACTCCGCCAAGCGTGTTGTCCGCGCTTGGAACTTTCACCTCGGAGGGCGCGGAGAGCGCCTCCTCCGAAACCTCGTCGAACGCAGTTTTGAGCAGCCGGCCAGCCTCACGAAATGCCTGCACCGCTTCCTCCGGCGTGGGGTACTGGGCTCCATCCGTGACCTCTGTGCCGCGACCGAAAAGCGAGGCCCAGGGCGCAGACCATTGTGTTCCCAGCAACCGAAGTGCGTTCCCGCGCGCCCAGACCATGTGGCACACAACCCAGAGAAGATGGTTCGAACAATCGCCCGGGCGGCGCAGCCACTCCTCAGTGGTCAGGCCCTCAAAACTCTTCTTCAGCAGGCTGCTGTTCATGTGAAAACTGTGTGCAGCTTCGGCAATCTGACTTGCAATTGGCATGAGGTCGTTCTCCTTCGCACTGAATCGGGTGCGCATCAAATGTTACGCGTGAATTGCATTCATCATAGGGAAGACCTCGCAGCGAAATCCCCGGTTCTCCAGAATCACCGGGTCCGCAGCGCACAGAGCCTCCGCTTCCGCCAGGTCAGCGGCACACAGAATACCCACTCCCCAGGCCCCTGCCGGATGGGTAACCGGCCCCAGCACAATGGCCTTGCCCTCCGCAATCTTACCCCGCCAATAGACTCCATGGGCGCGCATGGCATTCAGCTCTTCCGGCGTTGCGTCGAAGGGAAACGTAGCTCGCGGCGGCAGCAGGCGGTACAGGAAGCATTTGGACGGCGCGGCAGTCGGCGGCAAATCCGCAGGCGGGCGCAAATCCGCTTCCAGCCACCCCAAAACACGCGTCCAACCATCGCCATGATTGCGACAGACCACGGTGTGCTCACCAAAGCCCTCGCGGCGTAAAGTCAGCAGAGTGCCCGTCTCCGACGGCTCCAGAATGTAGGTGACCAGCGTCTCGTTGGGCGCATCCCAATCCGGCCGCCAGGTCAAGATCAGCTTGTGCGGCGGATCGACTTCGAAGTATTCACCCTGCACCTGAAACACGTTTCCGTCCGGCGTTGCGCCGCGTGTGCGCCACTTGCCGCCAGGCTGCAGATAGCCATCCCATTCGGTAGTTTTATAAGCCCCCTCGCCTCCCCACCAGCGCAGCACGCCGTCCGCAGTGGTAAGCGCCTTGAAGACCCGCTCCGGCGGGGCCGCAATCTCCACGCTCGCCAGCACCATCCCTTTGTCCACATCCGCCACCGCGCGTGCCTGATTCTTAGTCGTCATCCCTTCCATCCCTTCTTGACCTTCCCGTCTTGACCTGTCCAGCCTTGTTTTTCCCTTTGCTGTTCTTGTTTTCCGTTTCAAGATATCGCTTGAGACTGTTGAGACTTGTCTTCCAAAAGACACGGTACTCCTCAACCCAGCGCGCCACATCGCGCAGCGGCTTCGGTTCGAGCGAGTAGTGCCGCTCGCGCCCACTCCGCCGTTCTGCCACCAGGCGCGCCGCGCGAAGAACCCGCAGATGCTTGCTCACCGCCGGACGGCTCTGCCGAAAGTCCGCAGCCAATGCATTCACATGCATCGGCCCAGCCCGCAGCCGGTCAAGAATCGCGCGCCGCGTAGGGTCGGCGATGGCTCGGTAAACATTGGGCGTTGGTGCAGACGAAACGGTGCGAGAATGAGTAACCATACGGTTACATGAGATTGTCAGAAATTGACGAACCTGGTCAAGTAAATAATTCGTTGCGCAAAAAAGGAAACGGCGCATCCCGTGTGGAATGCGCCGTCGTGAATTGAAAACCGGGCAGGCTGTCCCGATTCCGTAACCGACCTACCGTATTCGATAAACGAAGGCGTCTTCAAGATACTTATCGCCGAACATCTGCCCGCCAAGACGCATCCCGAAAGTGCCGGCTGCGGAAGCAAAGATGCTACTACTACGCAGGGCCTGAACCATCGGGCTGTCCATAGGCCGCATAAGGATGGAGGGCTGCCTGTGCATTGGAATTCCGGCCTTGTCCATCGCCTCAATAATCTCCGAATAGCCGGAAAACTCGGACTTCTGATCGAGGCGGTCAGACGCGATCACCAGTCTCCAATTCTCGTAGTCCGGCAGCTTGGCCCAAAGTGCGACATTGGGGCTCTTGTCGTCCCGATCAAGCGCCTCGATCACTTCCTTTCCGTTTTCGATGTCGAAACTCACCAACGTTCCTGTACCCATGGGAGTAGCCCTCCTGCCTGATCTTCTATTGCCTTGAGTAGTCCTGTCGCATCCACGACGGTTTTCCTCTCATAGCGGCTAATCTCAGACCAATTCCTGACGATGATCCAGTTCGCATTCAACGCTGGATTGGCTCGCTTTGCTTGATCCCATTCGTCGTTCAACTTCGCAAGCCCGAATAGATTCTCCAGATCATGACTGTAATATTTATGGGAATCTTTCTCAGGAAAATCATGCTCCTGCGTTCGTTTCGCGATGCATGCCTTCAAGGCGCATTCAACCGCATACCCTGCCATATAGTATGCGCCATCTGAGAATCCAGCGTCGAGCAGTGCCTTGGATTCCCGGAGACGAACTTCGGATATCTCTTGAAAACCTATTCTGTTCATGGTCCTGCCTGGTACATCAGCTTACACGGAACAACGCCTACGCCCGGCTGAGGTAAGCGCCTTCGCTGGTGTCCACGCGAATCTTTTCGCCCTCGTTGATGAAGGCGGGCACCTGGACCACCAGGCCCGTTTCGAGCTTGGCCGGCTTGGTCACGCTGGAGGCAGTCGCCGCCTTGAGCCCCGGCTCTGTCTCGATCACTTCAAGCTCGACAGCCGAAGGCAGCTCAATGCCCACCGCAGTCCCGTCGTGATAGCTGACCTTGATCTGCAGGTTCGGCGTGAGATATTCGACCGCGTCGCCCAGCGTCGAGCCCTTGAGCACCGTCTGCTCGTAGTCCACCGGGTTCATGAAGTAGTAGTCATCGCCATCGGCGTAGAGAAACTCCATCGAAACCTCGTCGACCACCACCTTTTCGATTGCGTCGGCGGAGCGGAACCGATGCTCGAACATGGCGCCGGTGCGCAGGTTGCGCAGCTTGGCCTGGATGAAGGCGCGCAGGTTGCCGGGCGTGCGGTGCTCCACCTTGAAGACCAGGTGCAGTTGGTCGTTGTGCTTGATGATCATGCCCGGACGCATCTGAGTGGCGGGAATCGCCATAAAAGTTAAAGCTCCTTGCTCTAGTTGCGCTCACTGCGCAATGAATTCTGGCCTTGGCCCATCTTTCATTGTAGCCCAGCCGCGGCTTGCTTATCTTTGACTGGCCTCGCCCGCAGCCACCTTGCGGTTGAACTCCGCCGACTTGTTGCGCGGCACGCTCAGCGATTGCCAATGGTCGCAAGCGAAATGCTTGGCCAGCAAAACAATCTGGCCCACATGGTAGGGGTAATGCGCCAGTTGGCGATTGATAGCCTGCATCACCGAGTGCGCTTCGCCGCGTATGGTCACCGTGCGCCCGAGATCGGCATCGGTAAGCGGCTCAAGCGCATGAAACATCTCCGCCCAACCCTCTTCCCACGCCGCAAGCAGAGCCTCGCGCGTTGCAGGCGGATCGATGAATTCCATATCGCGATTGCGGCTAGGTTTCTCCCCGTCCGTGGTCAGGAAATTACTCCAGCGCGAGCGCATATTCCCCGTCATGTGCTTCACGACGATGGCGATTGAATTCGCTTCTTGATCCAGCGCGGCGAAGAGCTGTTCGTCGGTTACCTGCTCAATGGCACGGTCCGCGAGCTTTTTGTAGTGGCGAAAGACTGCCAGCGCATCTTCGATATAAGAGGTGGTGAACTCCAATGCCATGCCCGCAGATTAATTGAAATCCGGGTGCGCTGAATAGTGATTCAGTTGGATAATTCGCCTACGGTTGTTGCAGGCCGCGCTGATCGACTACCATTGCCCACTGAAGTCCGGCGGGCCTGTTCCCGCTCATGGAGCATCACCGATGCGCCCCTCCCGAATTGCAGTTTCTCTTTCGTTCGTCGTTGCCTCGCTCATCCTCGCAACCGTCTGTCCCGCAACCCTGAATGCACAAGAAGCCACGCCCGCTGTTCCCTCGAATGCACCATATAAAAATGCAAGCCTTCCCGTCGAAAAGCGCGTTGCCGACCTGCTGAGCCGCATGACGATTCAGGAAAAAGCGGCCATGCTCTCCGGTTCAGGCTGGATGGAGTCGGCGCCCAATGAGCGGCTTGGAATTCCCGCGATCAAAATGGCGGACGGCCCCATGGGTGTGCGTTCCTGGGCCGGCAGCTCTGCCATTACCAGCGCAGCCAATGCCCAGGTAAAAGTGCTCGCCACCAGCTTTCCTGCCGGAGTGGTTATGGCCGCCACGTGGGACACGGACCTGGTGAAACGCGAAGGCCAGGCGATTGCCCAGGAGGTCAAGGCGCTGGGCCGCGACATGATCCTCGGCCCCACCGTCAACATCAACCGCCAGCCGCTTTGGGGTCGCAATTTTGAAGGCTACGGCGAAGACCCTTACCTCGCCGCGCGCCTCGGCGTGGCCTACATCCAGGGCGTGCAAGGCGAGGGAGTTATTCCTTCGGTCAAGCATTTTGTCGCCAACAACGAGGAGTTTGAGCGCCACCGCATCGACGCGCACATCGACGAGCGCACCCTGCACGAAATCTATCTGCCCGCATTCAAAGCCGCTGTGCAAGACGCGCATGTGTGGACAGTGATGTCGGCCTACAACAAGGTCAATGGCGTTCACATGGCTGAGAACATGCCGCTGCTCCACGACGTGCTCGAAAAGGATTTCGGCTTCAAGGGGTTTGTCATCTCCGATTGGGGCAGCACCTACTCAACCGCGCCCACGGTCAATGCTGGGATGGATTTGGAGATGCCCGGCGGCCCACCGATGAAGGCCTGGCTTGAGCGCCCCGCCACGCAGACCGCCGGCAACAGCGACGGATGGCTCGTACCCGACAAAGTGCTCACCGAAATCAAAGCCGGCAACATCACCACAGCCACGCTCGACGACAACGTGAGTCGCATTCTGCGCGTGATCTTTGAGAGCGGCCTCTTCGACCATACGCACATGGCGACCGGCGAAGTGGATACGCCGGCTCAGCGGGCCATAGCCTTGCAGGGCGCGACCGAGGGCATTGTGCTGCTCAAGAATGAAGGCGCGCTGCTGCCGCTGAACCCGCAGTTCATACACTCCATTGCCGTCATCGGGCCCAATGCCGCCGTGGCGCGAACAGGTGGTGGAGGCAGTTCACTGGTGCGGCCCAAAAATGCGATTGCGCCACTGGATGGGATCAAGGAGCGCGCGGGGAACTCAATCCACGTTGAGTATGCATTGGGCGTAGGTATGGAGGGTGAAGATCCGGCGCAGGATACGCTTGAGGCGCACGCGAAGGCCATGAAAGAGGCCGTCGACGCAGCCGCCCGCGCCGATGTCGCCATCGTGGTCGTCGGTCGCTATCCGAAGCTCGAAGGCGAGGGTTTCGACGTGAAGACGATGGACCTGCCCGCCGGCCAGGACCAACTCATCGAAGCCGTCGAACGAGCGAATCCTCGTACGATCGTCGTTTTGAATACCGGCGACCCGGTAACCATGACCAGGTGGATCGCAAAGACTCCAGCACTGTTGGATATGGGTTACGGCGGACAGGAGGGCGGCCAGGCGCTGGCCTCAATCCTCTTCGGCGACGCCAACCCTTCCGGAAAGCTGCCGGTCTCATTCCCGAAAAGGTGGGAGGATTCGCCTGCCTACGGACATTATCCAGGTGAAAACCTGAATGTCGATTACGCCGAAGGAATCTATGTCGGCTATCGCTACTTCGACACCAAAAATGTCGAGCCGCAGTTTCCGTTTGGATACGGGTTGAGCTACACGACGTTTGAATACAGCGACCTGAAAGTTGAGCACACCATCACGTTTGACGGCGCCTATCCCCATTGGGAGCGTGACATGGTCACTGTGGACGTGAAGAACACCGGCGCGCGCGAAGGGGCGGAGGTAGTTGAGCTTTATGTGCACGATGGCCACGCGCAGATCGACCGCCCGGCGCATGAACTGAAGGCCTTCAGCCGTGTGAATCTGAAGCCGGGGGAAAAGAAGACAGTGCGCTTTTGGCTGGACCGCGCGGCGCTCTCCTACTGGAGTCCCGATAAGAAAGCCTGGGTCGCCGAGCCGGGAACATTCGAAGTCCAGATAGGCGCATCGTCGCGCGACATCCGCCTGCGCGCGCCGCTGGTTCTGAAGCAATAAACCGCTCCTCTGGGAGCATTTTCCAAAATGATGGGTGCCCATGTCCCTCGCACCTTGGGGACATGGGAAGGCAATGCGCTAATGCGAGCGGATAGCGAGCTCCTGCCCGCACGGCAAGTGCCTACCGCGCCGGCTGGTAAGGCTCCACGCGCAGCATGTCCGAAAGCACTCCCCGCTCCTCAGGTGTAAACACTCCCTGGTAGCGGCTGGAGTTCAGCACAATCGCGCGCTGCTCCATCGGTACCGCACGCAGATCGCGGAAAGCCCCGCGCATCATCGCCTGGCGGTCAGGTGGCATGGTCGCAAACCGCCGCGCAGACATGTTCACCTGCATACGATCCTGCGGCGAAAGATGCTCGATCATCTCGGCGCGGGCCAGCGTGCGATCGCGCTGCTGCTCGGGCATTTGGTTTACCTGGTGCAGCCGGTCCACCAAACGCTGCTGTTCCACCGCCGGGAGCCGGTTGAACCCCGGATCGCTGCGCAGCATCCGCTCCTGCTCCTGAACCGGTAGATTGCGATGCTGATTGAGCCAGTCGCCAAGATGACCCGGAGGGTAATTGCCCTGGCCCGCATAGCCCCTGCCCGCATACGCTCCGCCGGGATAGCCGGGAGCGCCATAACCCGGTCGCGCGACACCAGGATATGCGGGCCGCTGCGTGCCCTGCGTTCCATAAGCGGGATAACCCGGCCGTGCGCCCGCCGCCGGTGCGTTGCCTTGCGGCCTGCCCTGCGGCTGCGTGGCTGGCCGGTTTCCGTTCGGCGGCTTTGTGCCTTGTGTCTTGCCGGTCTGCGGCCGCGGCGCCGACTCGCGAGGCGCGGCGTGCGCTGCGGCGGCGTGCTGGCCGCGACCCCAGGCCGCGGGCAGACACAGAACCGCTGCGACCACCGCGGCCAAAGCCGCGCGGCTCACACGTCCCGCATTCATTCCCGCGTTCACAAGTCTCTCCTGGCCTTCGCAGCATCGGTTAAGGTTGTTGAATTAGTCGCCGTTGCTATTGTCGTTGGCGCCGGAAATCGAATCCAATTGCTCAAGCAGTTGGGCGTTATTGTCCAGCGTCTGCAAATCGTGAACCACTGCAGCCTGCGGTTGCGGTGCAACCGTCTTTTCCCCGTCGCTGATGCCCAGGTAGGTCCCACCACCCAGCAGCAGCACAACGGCCAGAGCCATGGCGGCCAGCGGACGAACATGCATCGACGGCCCATAAGTGAGCCGCGCACGCAATCTCTCCAGCCAGCCAGCCGGCGCGGTCGCGCGCTCCTCGCGCATCCGCGCATCCAGCTTGCTGAGGAAGTAGGGGCTCGGCTCAGGGCTCTCCCATGCGTCCATCAGGGACATCGTCGCGCGCAACTCCTTGAGCTCCGAGCGGCAGCTCTCACACGCGTCGACATGCGCTTGAACCTTGGCAGGCACTCTCTCAGGATCGAGCAGCAGGTCCGCCAGCTTCGATTCCATCCCAGTGCAATTTGTCTTCATCCCATCCATGGTTACCACCCACTCCCTGCCGGTGTTGCCCGGCTAGTCTCCTTACACAAAATCCTTCAGCTTGTCCCGCAGCGTCTGGTAGGCGCGGAAGAGCAGCGACTTGGTCGCCGATTCGCTCAACTTGAGCACATCCCCGATCTGCCGGTAATCCATCCCCTGGTACTTGTGCATCAGCACCGCCATCCGCTGGCGTTCGGGCAGCGCCATCACGTGCGTGCGAATGGCGGCCATCCGCTCATCGCGCATCATCCGCTGCTCCACCGAAGGCTCATCGTCGGCCACATCCGGCGTCGTGCCGCTCTCTTCATCCGGAGCGTCCAGGTAGATTGTTTGCGCACTCCGCTCATGCCGAGTATCGCGCGCGTGGTTTACCGCCAGGTTGGTCGCTATCCGGTAAAGCCATGTGGTGAACTTGGCTTCAGCACGGTAGCTCTCTCGCGAGCGGTAAACGCGCAGGAAAACCTCCTGCGCCAGCTCTTCCGCAATGGCCTGGTTACGCACCATGCGGAAGAGAAAATGAATCATCGGCCGGTGATACTTTCCGGCCAGGTAATTGAAGCCGGCCTCATCGCCGGCGGCCACGCGCAGCATGATGGCTGCATCGCTGGCTGGATCCAGATTTACCTGCGATCCGCTATAGCTTTCCGGTCCCGAGCCCGGCCGTGAAGCCGCGCCCGCTCCCAGAGCCGAATTGTCCAGGACCAGAGTCGCCATATCCTCTGGAACCCCATTCACACCGGAAGGTTGCGCCGTTTCATCGATTTCATGCACCATTTCCGGGCCGGAATTCCCCTTTGCCGTGCCATTTGAACGGGTTCCAGCCCCTAAGCCATCAGGCTTTGCCGAAAACTCAGCCCGCGACGGCGTCGGGCCCGGGCAGCTCAGCCCGGCGCCAGCCAATTCCACGCCGCCCAGGCCCGTCCCACCCAACCCCGGTAACGGGCGCAGCGCAACCTCCCCGTCCCGCGGGAAATCAGCTGCTTGGCGAATTGAGAAGACTCTCCAGCGCATTGGCACGTCACAGGGTTACGGGCGGCCCTCCGGTGAGCACGGGGGTGGCCCTGAAAGCCCTGCTGGTGTTACTCTAACCCATGGGATGCCCCGTCGGCGCAGCTTTCGCCACTCCTGCCAGGGATTAGAAAACGGGCGCTTAACTCAGCGGTAGAGTGCCACCTTCACACGGTGGAAGTCGCAGGTTCGAATCCTGCAGCGCCCACCAGCCCCCCTTAGAACCCAATCCCGGCGGCTCACTTTTAAGTTATCGGGAACCCGCCTAAAGCACACCCCTAACCACCCTCCGCACAAACTCCGTGGTCGCTCCATAAATCAGGTGGGCAGCGTAAGGCTTAGTGAGCGACGAAACCGGCGCCTCGCCGGAACCTGACGACAAATCCAACGCCGGGACGGCGACCATGTCCGCCCCAGTAAACAGCGCCGCGCCAAAAAGCGTCCCGTTCCCCAGCCGAGCCACCCTGGAGTACTCCGCTGCCGCGCCATATAGACCGCCCATGATGGTTCCAAAGGCGTAATGGACAATTGGCCCGCCGACCTGCTTTTGTTCCCATGACAGATGCCGGCCGCCGGTAACCGCTTCCACCACCCGGTCCGCGGTCTTCATAGTCGCATCCTCTTTGGGAATAAGGGGTTTTGGTTCATCACCTTGCATCGCCCGCTCGCGCACTGCTTGCCTTCTATCCGCGTCGGTCTCGACCGCCTCCTGCAGCCTTTGCCCGGCGCTCTCCATGAACACATTCATGAACCACGAGGCAACCAGCCCGCCTACCGCTCCCGCGATCATTCCCTTCGCCAGCCTCGTCCCATTCCCGTTTTGCATGCCAGTCTCCTCCCTGCTCACAACCCAGGCCCGCAGCCCGTGCCCACGGCCCGTTCCCAGCTCAGATGCCAATCAGGCCGCAGGCGTTCTTCCGTACCGACCTGCGGTTGAGACGCTTTGCCGTGTTTTGTGTGCCAGATCACACAGCCCAGGATGGTTAGCAGATGTACACTTCCCTTCGTTGCTTCATGTGCCTGAATCATGCCTTTTGAAGAAGACCTCACCCAGAGCTACGCGCGCGGACCCGACCGGCCGCTGTTGGAATTGACCATCGGCGCCCTGCTTCATCGCACAGCGAATCGCTTCCCCGATCGCCTGGCCGTTGCCTCCTGCCATCAGGCGCAGCGCCTCACCTGGGCCCAGTTGAGCGACGATGCAGATCGTGTGGCGCGGGGACTTTGGTCCCTCGGCATCCGCCACGGCGACCGCGTTGGCCTGTGGTCCACCAACTGCATTGAATGGATCACGATGCACATGGGCTGCGCGCGGGCCGGAGCGGCGCTGGTCAACGTGAACCCCGCCTACCGCTCCCACGAGTTGCAGTACACGCTGAAGAAGTCCCGCATGAAGGCGCTCTTCCTGTGGCACAAGGACAAGCGGGCTGATTACGAGGAGATTCTCGGCCGTGCGCGCCATGGCCTTGATCTCGAGCTCGAGCACACAATTTATTTCGATTCGCCCGAATGGCCCGCGCTCAAAGATGCTTCCGGCGAATTGCCTGCTCATGTAGCCGTGAACGACGTGGCCAACATTCAGTACACCAGTGGCACCACTGGCCTGCCCAAAGGCGTCATGCTGACTCATCACAACATCGTCAACAACGGGCAGTTTCTCGCGCAGGGATTCCATTACACCGAGCAGGATCGCATCTGCCTGCCAGTGCCTCTGTTTCACTGCTACGGCTGCGTGATCGGAACCATGACGGCAGTGAATACCGGCGCGGCGATCCTGTTGCCCAACTGGACCTTCGATCCACGCGCAACCCTCAAGACCATTCACGACGAGCGCGCAACTTCCGTCTATGGCGTGCCCGCAATGTACGTGGCCGAAATGGCTCTTCCCGACTTCGCAAGCTACGACCTGACCAGCCTGCGCACCGGCATGATGAGCGGCGCGCCCTGTCCCGTGGAACTGATGAAGCGTGTGCTCGGAGAAATGCATTGCCGCGAGTTGGTCATTGCTTACGGGCAGACGGAAACTTCGCCCGTAGTCACCATGAGCGACGCGGCCGACACCATTGAAATTCGCGTGAAGACGGTCGGTCGCGCCATGCCGCAAACCGAAATCCGCATCGTCTCCAACATGAGCGGCGAAACGCTGCCGGTGGGCGAGCAAGGTGAGGTCTGCGCACGGGGCTACGCGGTGATGAAGGGCTACGACGGCGACCCAGAAGGCACTTCGACAGTGATTCACCCTGACGGCTGGCTGCACACCGGCGACCTCGGCATCATGCACGCCGACGGCTGCATCCACCTCACCGGCCGTTCGCGCGACGTGATCATTCGCGGCGGTGAAAACATCTACCCGCGCGAAGTGGAGGAGTTCCTCTACACCCATCCCAAGATCGACGAAGCCCAGGTCGTCGGCATTCCCAACGCGCGCCTCGGCGAAATCGTCGCAGCGTGGGTGCGTCTGCGGCCAGGTCTCATACCGGAAGTTGACGCTACTGAAGAAGAGATTCGCGATTGGTGCAAAGGTCAAATCGCGTACTACAAAATCCCCGAGCATATCCGTTTCGTCAGTGACTTTCCGGCAACGCTCTCCGGCAAGATTCAGAAGTACAAGATTCGCGAATTCGAAATCGAAGCCCGCGGCCTGCAAGCCGAAGCTAACGCAGCCACGGCATAACTCGTCGGCTGCGCTATTGCTTTCCGGGCCGAGCAGTGGAAAAATGAACCCAGAGGTTTCTCGTGGCTATTCAACTCAGTCCGGAGCAGGAGCAGGTAATCGGACAGGCAATCCATGCCGGCCTGATCAGTGTTCCTGACGACGTAATTGGCGTCGGCATTGAGGCCATCCGGCAAAGGCTGGAGGTTCGGGGCTCAACAGTCTCGATGCTCAGCCCGGAAGAATGGTCCCGTGAGCTTCACCAATGGATTCACAGCCACAACTCCAGCACACCGGTTCTCTCGGACGAAGCCATCAGCCGCGAATCTATCTATGAATCGCGCGGCCTTTAAGTGGCCGTTCTGCTCGATACCAACATCCTCCTGCGCTTAGTCCAGCCCCACTCACCACATGCTCCCATCGCTGAGCGGGCTCTCGCAGCTCTCCGCCTTCAAAACGAAGAGCTGCAGATCACCTCACAGAACCTTGTCGAGTTTTGGGCCGTCGCAACGCGGTCCGTAATTGAAAATGGACTCGGATACTCGATTGAGCAGGCGACTGCGCAAGTTGTAGATCTGAAGCGGTTTTTTAATTTGCTGCCGGAAGTGCCGTTGCAGAGCGAATGGGAACGATTGGTCACACAGTATCGTGTATCTGGCAAGAACGCACACGACGCCCGCCTGGTCGCGGCCATGGCGGTTCACGGAATGAATGCCATCCTGACTTTCAATACCCAGGATTTCACTCGCTACGCTGGCATTGCCATCATCGATCCACGACTCGTCGCCTGATCGCTACGCCGCATTCGCCACCGCCGCCTGCCGCGTAATCGTCACCACCGTAAGATCGTCCGACTGCCCAAACTCCTTTGCCGCTTCAACAATGGCCGCCGCTGGGCGGCGTCCAGCAGCAGGAGGCCAATGGTCCTGAAAGCCGAGCGCCCCCGTTTCACTTATACATCGCGCAGCCTCACATCTCGATTCTGAGATGGATGCGACGAAGAACCGCAACCGCCCGCCGTCACCGCGTTTGAATCTGCAGCAAAACCGCAATATATTGGCGTACCTTGGCGATCATGTTTGCCGGAGCTTTGGAGTGAAATTCCACTCCACGCCCCTCCCAGTCCAGGCTCTTCAATTGATCGACCAGCACGGCCCCGTCCACACTCCCAACGGTGATCGGCAACGTGAAGGGATACGGCTTAACCTTGGAGGTCAAGGGACAAACCACCGCCAAACCGCTAGCCCGGTTGTAGCGTAGATCTGTCAACACCAGGGCAGGTCTGCGCTTGGCCTGTTCCCGGCCAACTTGAGGATCGAAGTCCAGAAAGACAATATCGCCGGTATCTGGAACGTACTTGCTCACCATTCGACGGCTTCCCTGCCAATCTCCGGCCCAGCGCAAACCTCCTCATAGCGATTCTCAGGGGTGATTTGGGCCACCAGTTCGGCCAGGGTCGCGATTTCTCCTACCCGGTGTATCTGCACAACCCCGTCGGCGGCTACAGCAATCTCCAACGGGTCGCCCAGCCTCAACTGAGCGCTGTCCGCAATGGGCTTCGGAATCCTCACAGCCAAGCTGTTACCCCATTTCAGCACTTGAGCCTGCATACCCCTCCCGAGTAGATACATTGTATCATCCATGAGTTACCCTCGCTCCTAATGAACTGAGCGGGCCGTGGCGGCTCGTTGGAAACCTTTGAAATCAGGTAATAGACAGGAATCCCTCACGCCGCATTCGCCACCGCCGCCTGCCGCGTAATCGCCACCACCGTAATATCGTCCGACTGCCCAAACTCCTTTGCCGCTTCAACAATGGCCGCGGCGGACTGCGTCGAGAGCACCCGTCCGCGCTCAAAGCCGAACAGTTCGCCCTTCTGGTTTTGCGCCTCAACCACGCCGTCGGAGTAGAAGGTCAAGCGGCTCCCCGGCGCCAGGAAGAATTGGCTGGTCTCGTACTGCGCGCCCGCCTCGACTCCCAGCGGCAATGCGCCGTGCAACTCATATTCTCTGCCGTCAAGGTAGGGCGACAGGTGTCCGGCGTTGGCAATCGATACCCGGCCGTCCGCGCGAATCAACCCCACCAGCGCCGTTGAAAAACCTCCGCCCGCGCGGCCAACAAGTCGTTCGTTAAGATTGGAAAGCAACTCAGCGGGGTCGCTCGTATACTCCGCCACTCCGCGAATGGCGCCAACCAGAACAGAAACCAGCATGGCCGCTGGAAGCCCCTTGCCGGCCACATCACCAATCACCACTAGCAAATCTCCATCGCCCGCCGGCAATACCTGGAAGAAGTCGCCGCCCACTTGTTGCGCCGGCTGATAGGCGCTGTCGACAGTGAAGCCAGGCACCGCCTCAATCTGCTCCGGCAAAATCACCTGCTGCACCTCACGCGCAGCGGCCATCTCACCCTCCAGCAGCGCCTGCTGCCGGCTAATCCGCGTCGATCGCAGCACCATGATGATCGCCAGCGAGAGCAGATACGACAACTCTGTGACCTGGAAAAAACTGAGTTGGAACGGACCGGCGTAATAGTTGAAGAGAGCATTGCTCACCCGCAAAATTGCAGGCGCCCAGGCTGGAAACTGCGAGAAAGTGAAAAATACGATCTGCACGTAGAAACTAAGACTCTGCAGGGTAACAGGAATCAGCAGGATGCCCGCTTCCCGGTTTCCGCGCCGCCAGTAAATCACCAGCAAAACTGGGATCACCCCCGCGATCAGAATCAGCAGCGGGACCAGGGCAAGCACCGTCGCAACACTGGACAGGCTGCCTTGCCTCTGCCCGATCAAAGACAACAATTGTCCGGCAGCGGCGATGGCAACCACGATCCGGATCCACCACCCGAAACGCAGGCGCAGAAATGCAAAATACATCAGGATCACGAAGAGCGAACTGGCAATTGAAAGCGGCTGCCGGAGCAGGTCCCAACTAGCCGGCACATTGTGGAAGTACTCGTAAAAGGTGAGAGGAACGCCGCAGCCCGTAGCGAAAAACTGCATAAAAATCCATAAATATTCTTTTTGATTCCTTTGCGCGCTAAACAACGCCAGCGCCACAATTCCCAGCCCAAGGCCGATCAAGTCGGTCATCCAGTCCCCCGCATACTGGCCAATCACGATGAGCCACATGTGATCGTGCAGAGCGCCATCCTGACCAAGAATGAGATTTGTGGCATAAAATCCAGGATCGGTATTGTCCCACTCGTATCGCGAGACATGAACCCGCAGGGCAATCACTAGCGAGCCGGTCGCAACCTGCTCCGCCGGGATCAGCTTCAGCAGTCGCGCCCCATAGGTGTAGGCCACAAAGGGCGCAACCTGACCATTTTCCAGCAGTCGCTCGCCGTTGACGTAAACCTCAAAAGCGCTTGCGATATTCCACTCCTCCAACGCCAGGCCTTTGTCGTTGGGCGCGACCTTGACGTGCATTCGATACCACAGAACTTCGGGGCGGCTGTTGGGCAAAACCGTCTTGACCGATTGGTTGGCATCGAAGCGCAGCCAATGCGAATCGTCAAAACCCGGCTGTGCATAAGCGGGATCGTCCCCAGGCTGCACCAGCCATCCCGCGCCAAGCGGCGTAGGCTGTCGCAGGTTGGTGGCATCAAAACCCTGTGCCTGGAGGGCCGGCGCGGCCAGTGATACGGACGCCAGCACACATAGAAAAACGACGAAAGAGAACACATCGAGACGCAACAAACCGGCAGAAATGCGGCGAGCAAGAGAGTGCATTCAGCCTCCAGTGGATTCGTTCCCACCCTACCACCCCGCAAGCCGGTCATTCCACCGGATTCTCTTCTTGAAAATAAGGATGCCAATCCGCCAACCACCTCAGCCAGTGCTACCATTTGCTGCAAAACCGTTTTGTCGAGCGGGGGCGTGAAGGCATGAAGTTCAAGCAGGTGGCCGTCATAGCGCTCTCGGCTTGGGGGCAGTGCCGAAATGAGAATTCGAGAGTCAACTGAGAAGTCGAGACAATGAAGATCAACGTCCGAATTCCAATCCTGGTAATCGCAACGGTGCTGGTCCTGGCCGCGACGTTGCATTTCGCACGCGGAAGCACCGGTTCGTCGTCGATTGGGACGTCGACGGGACCTGCCCTTGAGTTCAACAAGACCGTCCTTCCCGTGGGTCACGGTCCCGGATCAATCGCCATCGCCGACGTGAATCATGACGGCAAGCTCGACATCATCGTAGCCAACACAATCGACGGGACTCTGGATGTGCTGCTCGGGGATGGCAAAGGGCATTTCGTCCCTGCGCCAGGGTCGCCCGTTCAATGCGGAAAAAATCCGAATGATATTGCAACCGGCGACTTCAATGGCGATGGCAATCTCGATCTTGTAATCGCCAATACCGAAACCCCATACCTCACAATTCTGCTTGGCGACGGTAAAGGCCGATTTGCGCCCTCGCCTCATTCTCCATTCGATACGCAATCCCATCCGCACGTTCACGGCATTGCCGTCGCCGACTTCAACAGCGATGGGAATCTCGATGTCGTCACCGATAGCTGGGGACGCGACCAGATCCTGATGTTCTTGGGCGACGGCCAGGGAAACCTCATTTTGCCCGGCCAGGCCTTCAAGACCGGGAAACGGCCCTACCAGCGCCTGCGCTCGGCGGATTTCAATAAAGACGGTAAGCCCGACGTCGTCACAACCGATTTGGATCAGAATGCCGTGACCATTCTGCTCGGCGACGGCAAGGGTGGTTTGCGGGACGCGCCAGGCTCGCCCTTCCCCGCAGGGAAAGCGCCGTGGGCTGTTGCCATTGATGACATCAACCGTGACGGCAATCTCGACCTGGTAATCGTCCCCTACGCGCCTGACGTTGCCGATCCGAAAAACGTCGGCGTCACGGTTTTGCTGGGTGACGGAAAAGGCGGATTCAGCAAGATGCCCGGCTCGCCATTTTCTCTGGCCGGATGCGAAGGCCCCGACCGCGTAGCAACGGGAGACATCAACGGCGATGGATTGCGCGACATCGTGGTGACCTGCGGTCAGAACAACAGGTTGATGCTTTATATGGGCTCGCGCAACGGGGGCTTCAAAATATCCAGCGAGAGCGTTCAAACAGGATGGGCGGGCGTTGCGGTCGCCGACCTTCAAGGACGCGGCAAAGCCGACATTGTCGTCTCCAACGGTCTTTTGGATTACCAGCCCAGATCCACCGATGGGACCATCACAATCCTCTCCAAGAAGTAAGTCCGGAAAGTGCATGACTTCCGGCATTTTTGTCCAATGGAAAGGGTGAATGCGGGGTCAACGACCTTTACCGCTTCCGCCACCGCCGCCACAACAGCAACGCCACCAGCAGAAAGAAAATCGCCCCGGCGGAGACGCGCACCAGTTCCACATGCTCCATGCCCGGCTACCTCGTCTGCGAAGCGCTTCGGACGCCTTCAACCTTTTTGCTATAGCGCCCGCGCAGCGCATTCCAACGGATAGTTGCAATGTCCTCAAGCATCTTCATGCCGTCCTTCAGGTAGCTCATGCGGGTGCGCTCGTCATGCGCCCAACTCACCGGAACCTCCGCGATCCCGAATCCGCGCTTGACTGCAATAAACAGAATCTCCGGATCGAATCCCCATCCCTCGATGGTCTGCAACTGAAAAACGGTTTGCGCGGCGTCGCGGGTAAAGGCCTTGAATCCGCATTGCGTATCGGCGAACTTGAGCCCCATCACAGCGCGCGTCACGGCGTTGAAACAGCGCCCGAAAAACTGCCGGTAAAGGGGCTGGCGGTGAGTCTGGCGGCCTTTCTCCAGCCATCGCGATCCGATGGCGATATCCGCGCCGTCGGCGATGGCACCAAACAGCAACTCCGCCTCCTCGATCGGCGCCGACAGGTCGGAGTCGGTAAACATCACCACGTCTCCGCGCGCCTGGAGCATGCCGTTGCGCACGCTGTAGCCTTTGCCGTGATTGCCGGGGTTTTCAACCAGCCGGACCTCCGGCGCATTCCGCGCAATCTCTTTGACCACTTCGGCGGTCGTGTCCCGCGAGCCGTCGTTGACCACAATAATCTCCGTGGTCCAGCCCTTCGCCCGAACATAAGACAAAACGGATTGGAGCGTCGCGGGGATGCGAGCGCTCTCGTTGTACGCAGGAATCACGATGCTGTATTCGACATGCTGCGTCACACCGTCAACCAACCCCCGAGCCTCTCGGCAAGCTCCGGAATCAGCCGGGATTCAAGTCCCAAATCGGTTCCGGGGAGACTCAGGACATCATATACGGCGGCGCCGAATTTGACCCAGCGAATCGGCACAGGAGCTTTTTCCCACCGAGAAGCCTGATTGGAAAGACCTTAAATCCACAAGGAACGGCTCTTTTTCACGCTTTCGCGGCCCGAATCCGGTTATGCTGTGAGCGGAGGGTCTAAAGGAAATGACAAAGGCAGACCTGGTGGAAAAGGTGACTCATTTGGGCGACCTGACTCGCCGCGATGGTGAGGTCATTGTTGAGACCATCTTTGGGTCCGTGATCGGGGCTCTGCAAAGCGGAGACAAGATTGAGATTCGCGGATTTGGATCTTTTCGCATCCGCCAGCGCAATCCCCGCATTGGGCGCAATCCAAAGACCGGTGAGCGCGTGGAGGTCCCAGCCAAGCGGGTTCCTTACTTCAAGCCATCCAAGGAACTTCGCGACCTGGTCAACCCGGGCGAGGCCGCAAGCGCCTCGTAAGCGGAATTGACGCCAGCGGAATCGGCCTCATCGACACTTAAATACCGGCCTGGCCGCGAAAAACCGGCCGGGCCGTTTATAGTTCCAGTGAATGACCCTTTCTCCGTCCCTTTCTCGGGCAAGGAAGCGCTGGATTCTGTGGATCTCCGCGGGCGTGCTGCTGCGCCTGATCTTCATCGTGTTTCCGCGTCCCGGCGACGACGATACCGGCGTCTACCTTGAACTGGGCCATAACCTGCTCCATCGCGGCATTTATGGCATCGCCGATGGAGACGACCTTACCCCCAGCCTTTTTCGCCTGCCCGGCTACCCCATCTTTCTCGCCACCATCGAAATGCTCTTCGCAAAAATCTGGCCGATCGCCTGGCAGCATGTAGTCTTCGTCATCCAGTCTGTCACCGACCTGATCGGCGGCTTGCTCCTGGCCTCCTTCGCCCGGCGGTTCATTTCCGCGCGCGCAGCCGAGATCGCGCTGGCGCTAGCCATGCTATGCCCATTCACCGCGGCCTACACCGGCATCGCCCTGACAGAGAGCTTCTCCGTCTTTGCCGTCGCGCTGGGAATCTACTCAGCGGGCCGCGCACTGGCCGCCGCTCAGTCAGGCAGCCGTGATCTCTGGGAATTGGTGCTGGCCGGTTGTGCCTCGGCGCTCGCCATGATCATCAGGCCTGACGGCGCGCTGCTCCCTGTGGCCCTCGGCGCCGGCCTGGTTGGGTACTCGATTCAGATCGCCGCCAAAAAGCAGACCCTGCGCTGGCCGGCCATGCGCGGAATCATCGTCTCCGCCACCCTCTTCAGCGCTGTCGCAATTGCCCCGCTCGTCCCCTGGACAGTGCGCAACTGGAACGATTTTCATCTCTTTCAGCCGCTCGCGCCCCGCCACGTCAACGACCCAGGCGAACGCGTCAATCTCGGCTTCTATCGCTGGATGCGTACCTGGTCGGTCGAGTATATCTCCACTGCCAACGTCTTCTGGGCGGTTGGCTCCGAGACCATCGATATCGACGACATCCCCGCTCGCGCCTTCGACTCGCCCGAGCAGCGCAAACAGACCGCCGTGTTGATCGATGAGTACAACCTCACCAAAGGCATTTCGCCCGAACTCGACGCCCGCTTTGCCGCCCTGGCCGCCGAACGCATTCATGCTCAACCGCTTCGTTACTACGTTTGGGTCCCATTACTGCGCGTAGGCGATATGCTGTTCCGTCCCAGAACCGAGGCGTTTTATCTTGAAGTCTACTGGCTCAACTGGAGCGAACGCCCCTTCCAGACCTCGATGTCCGTCTTGCTTGGCCTCATCAACCTTGGCTACGTAGTTTTGGCCGCCTGGGGATTCCTGCGCCGCCGCGTCCCATGGGCATGGATGCTGGGCAGCTACCTGGTAATGCGCTTTCTGCTGCTGGGCACCATGGAAAACGCCGAGCCCCGCTACACGCTGCAATGCTTTCCAATTCTGATTGTGGCCGCCGCTGCCGCAATCGCACCCCGTCTACCGCGCTCGAACCCCAATCACATTCAACATGCGTCCGGCGTGCCCCTGTGAGGCGCGATGGGAAAAGAACAGATCCGGCCTGCAGTTGGTGCAGCCGCCCACCACGCTGATGTCCTTGGGCTTGAGTCCCGCCGCCAGCAACTGACGTCGGTTGGCCTCGATCAGATCCAGGTGCAGGCTGGGACCGATGGGCGAATGGCCCGGCGCGCGCTGGGTGAGAAACAGCATGGGGTATTTCGTCCGCACCGGATCGGCGTCGTAGACGTCGCAAAACAGTTCCCTGCCATATGAAAACTGGGACTCGAAGCTCGACAACACCTCTTCGCCAACTGCGTAGCAGCATGCGCCGATGCCCGGACCAATGGCGGCAATCAGGTCCTCCGGCCGTGAGCCAAACTCCATCCTCATGCGGCCTACTCCGCTCTCGACAATCCGCTTCACCGTCCCGCGCCAGCCTGCATGGAAAGCCCCCACCGCCCGCCGTTTGCGGTCCGCAACAAGCACCGGAATGCAGTCGGCAGTCTGAACGCCCAGCAGCAGGCCAGGCTCGTCGGTCATCAGGCCGTCGCCCTTACACGGCCGCTCGCGACCTGCGTCCGTAGCCCCGGAGAGAACCAGAACACTGGAATGAATTTGTCGAATGGTGACCAAAGGCGTAGCTGGATCACCACTGACCGCCTCGGCCAGCAGGCGGCGATTCTGGGCTACGATTTCCCGATCATCCGAAGCGGTAAAGCCAAGATTCAGCTCGCCCGGCGCATCCTCAGGGCAATAGACCCGGCTCAACCCGCCTTTGCGGGTGCTGAACCCGTGCCACAGCCAGCGAAGCTTCTCCCAACCCGCAACCGGCAGAAACTGAACGCCATTAGGTGCCACGCGGGGCAGAGGCGCGGGCAGCGAAAGCTCCTCCGGCGCGGCCCGGTCGAGCCGGCCAAGCCGCATGCGGGTTGTGATACCCGCAGCAGCCTTGCCGCGAAGATTCCGCACCAGCCCTGCCTCATCAAACAGCGCGTCGAGGGAATTGACATGGGGCAACTCAAGGTTCCGGTCAGACAGGGACTTCGGAGTGGAAGAGGACGGCATCTGAGTCCAATTTTAACTTGGAGAGTATTTTGTGGTGATTCTCAATATGAAACAAGCCGGCCATTCGCTCGAAGGAGCGAATGGGCCTACCTTCCGGTAGGCCCGCTCGAGAGGCATTATTTTGGAGGGGGTCCAGGGGGGATTTGTGAGAAGAGGTTCAAATGCGAACCTTCAAAAAGGAATGGGTACCTTTCTTTGGCGGGACTTGAAACGGAGAAGCCTCTGCTTGTTAATTAGGTAGATGCAAGCTCTCAGAAAAGGTTGCGTGGCCAGCACTGGTTGACCTCAGAATATGAGATTCGACCCTGAGTGCCATTTTTTCGGTGCAGTTTCACTTCCCCAACCCGGCTCTCGGCGTGAGGTGTATTCTCAAGACCGATGAAAAGCATTCGATCCTCGAAACTCCCAATTTCGCAAATGCTGGCTTTGGCTGCGTTGGTTTCCATATCCGCTGCCCTCGCTGCGCAAGAGCCGCCCAAGCCCAAACCTGAAGACACGGAAGTATGGACGCCCGCGCCCAGGGTTGTGACTCCAGCCGCTGCCGACTCGGCGCCGCCCTCTGACGCAATCATCCTGTTCGACGGGAAAAATGAAGACGAGTGGGTATCGGCTCAGGACCATACACCTGCCCAGTGGGTCGTCCATGACGGCATCCTGACGGTCAGCAAGGCGCCCGGAGTCGGCAACATCGAAACCAAAAGAAAGTTCAAGGACTACCAGCTCCACATTGAATTCAGAATCCCGGAAAACATCACCGGCAGCGGCCAGGGACGCGGCAACAGCGGCGTTTTTCTAGCTTCCACCGGAGGCGGCGACGCCGGCTATGAGTTGCAGGTCCTCGATGCCTACAACAATCCAACCTATGTCAACGGGCAGGGCGGAAGCATCTATAAACAGAGCCCTCCGCTGGTGAATCCAGCGCGCAAGCCGGGCGAGTGGCAGAGCTACGACGTGGTCTGGACCGCGCCCACATTCAACCCGGACGGTTCGCTGAAAACTCCCGCATTCGTGACCGCATTCTTCAACGGCGTGCTGGTGCAGAATCATTTTGAACTGAAGGGGCAGACGCTCTACATCGGCCAGCCGTTCTACAAGGCGTATGACCGCGCGCCCATCAAGCTCCAGGCCCACGGCGACAAGAGCGAGCCGCTCAGCTTCAGGAACATCTGGGTGAGAGAGCTGGATTGATACTTGAGTTGCAGATGCGAAATTGCGGAGGGGGCAGGGGGTTTCGACCCCCTGAAAAAGGCTAATTTGCGTTGCCTTTAGGCACGGGCCATTGCTCCTTTTCCGAGAATTTGGTCAATTACAACTGTAGAAAAATCGACACGATTTGTATCAGGCATGGCTTCAGCCGTGCCGATAAAGCCAATAAAATGAGTTGGGCTTCAGCCCCTGCTGGACGTTCTTGGGTCGCCGCAAAACGAAAATCTGTACCTTTCCCGCGCCCCTTGGCCCAGCCTCACAATTGCTTCGATTTCGGCCGTGCCCGTCTCTCCACTTCGCTGGTAATCAGCCCCACCGGCAATATCCTGGCCAATAGCGTAATCACCTTCCCGCCAAAATACGGCACTACCGTCCGCTTCCCGCGCGCCAGCCCCGCAATTCCCAGCCGCGCCACCTCTTCCGCCGATTGTCTTCCACCCGGCAGGAAGTTTTCCGACCGCGCCACCTCAAAGAATTCGCTCTCGGTTGGCCCGGGGCACAACGCCGTCACCTTGACGCCTGAGCGTGCAACCTCAGCGGCCAGCCCCTGCGCAAAAAAGCGGTCGAAAACCTTTGTAGCCGCATAGGTGGTAAGGTACGGCACCGGCTGAAAGCTTGCCGTCGAAGCCAGAATCAGGACCCAGCCGCGCTTCCGCTCAACCATGCCGGGGACAAAAAGCCGCGTCAGCCGAATCACGGCCTCGCAATTGACGCGCACCTGGCTCAACTCCTGCTCCACCGGGCTCTCGGCGAAGACACCAAACTGCCCCAGCCCCGCGTTGTTGATGAGAACATCGACAGTCAGACCAGCGCCTTCAGTCGCGTCGAAAATCTGCTGCGGTGCGGCGGGATCGTTGAGGTCCGCAACCAAAATGTTGACTTCGGTTCCCTTCGCAATCAGCTCGGCGGCCAGAGATTCAAGCCGCTCCTTGCGCCGCGCCGTGAGGATAAGTTTTGCGCCGTGGCTTGCCAGCTCCCTCGCCAACGCGATCCCGATTCCCGCACTGGCCCCGGTAACCAGCGCCCATTTCCCTTTGAAGTCCCTTACGTCTGCCATGGCTCCATCCTAGCGGATGGGTGGCCCGGTGAGGATTAACGATAGACTTCGCGCCGATTTCCAATCCGAACCACAAGGATGCGGACACGTTTGTCTTCAATGCTGACAATGATTCTGTAGTCGCCCACGCGGTACTTCCAGAGCTCGCCGAATTCCGTGCCCTTCAGCGCCTGTCCGAGGCTACGTGGGTCGTCGAGCGGAGCGATACGTTCAAAGAGAAAGCGGGAAAGTCTGCGGGCAATCTGCTGATCGAGCTGTTTCAGTTGGCGTTGAGCCCGCGGGCCGAGTTCAATCGACCAGGCCATATTCCTTCATCACTTCCTCAAGAGGAATGGTCTTGACCCGGCCTGCGTGAATGTCGGCCAGCTCCTGCTCGGCCAGATAAATGTCCTCGAGGTCTTC
>JBEKET010000050.1:0-69404 GCA_050013695.1 Occallatibacter sp. | reverse complement strand
CCGTTTTGCGTATTCTTTCCCCGCCTTGGCGCAAAATGGAATAGAGTCGCAAATGAGCCAAAAAACAACTCCACAAACCAGCCCACCCTTACGCACCTGAATTTCGCAATCCGGGGGCTGGCCAGGGGAAAAAATGATTGTTTCATCTTCTTCAAACCTTCGCGTTAAACAGTCCTAAGCAACACTGCTTAAACGAGATAAGAGGCTCCATTTTCGTTCGCTTTTCCTTCTCTGTAAACTGCGCGTCCCGTAGGGAAAGGATGAAAATGGCCACGGGCAAAACCCGTGGAAAGCAACCACACGCAAGCCTTTGCGTCCTGGAGGGACGCGGTGAATGCGCTTACGCTTTTTTTTTCTGGCGTGGTGGTCGCGGTCTCTATCCACAATCGGTGCTCCGTCCATTCCGCTTTTTTCTGCGGAATGGAGAAAGCGCGTTAGCTGCCGAAGCTAGGGCCGAGAAGCCAGAAGCTGCTGCCTCGCCGCCCAGCCGGTGCTTGGGCGGCAAAAGGTTCGTATAAGTCCTTTGTTTTCTATACTACGAAAATAACTCCTTTGTTATGTGATACTTGCAACAGGATACACTCCGTAAAACCATGAAAACAAAATGCTTATTTTCAGGGTGTGGGGGCTCCGCTGAAAGGTACAGACCGTGCGCATCTCCCAAATTGCCCGTGACCCATCCATTCCGCTCTGGAAGCTGTAAGACCGTATAGACTTGTTGGAATACTCCGATGAAAGATTCCATACACGTATCGAAAGAGAACTACCTGAAAGCCATTCTTGAGGCTGAGGCCGAGGGGCGCGAGGTGATTCCGGCATTGCTGGCGCATTGGCTTGAAGTGTCGGCGCCGGCGGTGACCATGGCGCTCAAGCGGCTCAAGAGGGACGGCTTTGCCGCGGTCGGCGCGGACGGGATAGTGCGCCTGACCGCCGCGGGACGCGAAACGGCCTATCGCACGGCGCTGCGGCATCACCTGATCGAGCGCATGCTCAATGAAGTCTTCGGCATGGAGTGGTACGAGATCCACGAGGAGGCGGAGCGGCTGGAGCACGCGGTTTCGCCTGCGTTCGAAGCCAAGCTCAGGGAGAAACTGGGCGAAGGCGGTGCCTGTCCCCATGGAAACGCGGTGCTGCCGGAGAACCCTGTGGCGCGAAAAAAGCGTGGCGAGGTTCCGCTCTCAGAGGCGCGGGAGGGTCAAAGCTACATCGTCACCAGCCTGCATGAGCGCGACCCGAAGTTGCTGCTTTTTCTGCACCGGACAGGGATTGGTCCCAGCCAGAAGCTGAAAGTAGTGACCCAGAATTACGATCAGACGGTCTCGATAGAGATTCCTGGGGACGGGGAAGTGAAACACTCGATTCTGGGACGGCCGGCTGCGGAGGCGGTTTGGCTTAAGCCGGAAATTTCATCGTAATTTCATATAATAAAATTCATTAACCATAATTAACAACTTGTGGCATACTTAAGTTGAGGGATGCGCTCGGTCTCTTCCCCAAGAAGCCATGTCGACCCAATTTGTAAACTCTGTCGCGGTCACTGAACCCTCCCTGCCGGAGGTGCATTCCAGTGTCAGCATCTCGAAGTCGCCGGTAAGCTGGCGGCGGCTGCTGGGCTTTCTTGGGCCGGGATTCCTGATTTCAGTGGGCTACATGGACCCAGGCAACTGGGCCACCGACATTGCCGGCGGCTCGCAGTTTGGATACACGCTGCTGTCGGTCATCATGATCTCCAACCTGATGGCGATTCTGCTGCAGAGCCTGAGCCTGAAGCTGGGTGTGGCCACGGAGCGGGACCTGGCGCAGATTTGCCGCGAGAGCTATGGTCGATGGGTCAGTTTCGGATTGTGGATCGGCGCGGAAATTGCCATTGCCGCGTGCGACCTGGCTGAAGTGATTGGGTCGGCGATTGCGCTGAACCTTCTGTTTCACATTCCGCTGTTTTACGGCGTGCTGATTACCGGCCTCGATGTGCTCCTGATTCTGCTCCTGCAGCGCTGGGGTTTCCGCTATGTCGAGGCGCTGGTGATGGCGCTGATCGGGACCATCATTGCCATGTTCGGCGTGCAGTTGTTTCTGTCAAAGCCGGAGTACTGGCCGGCGCTGAAGAACCTGCTGATTCCGTCGTCTGCGATTCTTCGCAACCCTGACATGCTGTACATCGCCATCGGGATGCTGGGCGCGACGGTGATGCCGCACAACTTGTATCTGCACTCGTCGATTGTGCAGAGCAGGAATTACAAGCGGACGCCGAAGGGCAAGCGCGAAGCCATTTTCATGGCCAACGTGGATTCGGCGCTGGCGCTGACGGTGGCGCTGTTTGTGAATGCGGCGATTGTGGTGGTAGCGGCGGCGGTGTTTTACCGCAGCGGACACTTTGAGGTTGCGGCGATCCAGGACGCGTATAAGCTGCTGAGCCCGCTGGTGGGCGTCGCGGGGGCGAGCACGATCTTTGCGATTGCGCTGCTGGCGAGCGGGCAGAACTCATCGATCACCGGCACACTGGCGGGGCAAGTGGTGATGGAGGGATTCATTCACCTGAAGGTGTCGCCGTGGCTGCGGCGCATGATAACGCGGACGCTGGCGATTATTCCAACCATCATCGTGGTGGCGATTACCGGCGAGCGGGGCACGGAGAAGCTGCTGCTGTTGAGCCAGGTGATCCTTAGCCTGCAACTCAGTTTTGCAGTTGTCCCGTTGGTCATATTCACGGGAAGCCGCAAGAAGATGGGCGAGTTCGTGAACGGGCCGTGGCTGCAGGGGCTTTCGTGGCTCACAGCCGCGCTGATCGCGGGATTGAATGCGTGGTTCCTGGTGCTGATGCTGAGGTGAAGCATTTCTAAGTTGTCAGTTGTAGATGTTCAGTACTCGGCGCGCAGTTGCTCTTCGATTCTTTGAAATAAACCAGGCCGGGCCTCTCGGCACGACAATGCAGCGACGGACCCTGAATTCCTCTGCTCGAGTCCTAAGCGAAAAACTGACAACTGACAACTTAAAACTTACAACTCGTTCCTGTACTACTATCAATGCCATGAAGGTTCTTTCCGCTGCGGAGATGCAAAGCTGCGATCACGCGACGACGGAGCGGTTCGGCGTGCCGTCGCTGGAACTGATGCGTGCGGCGGCTGGGGCGGTCGCGGCGCTGGCGCGGGAGCAGTTCCCGCATGCGAAGCGAGTAACCGTTTTGTGCGGCAGGGGAAACAACGGCGGCGACGGGATGATGGCTGCGCGGCTGCTCGCGGATGTCGGGCTTGCCGTGACAACGCTGTTACTGGGCGCTCCAGAGGGATTTGGCGCCGACGTGGCCGCTGCCTGGGGCGAACTGCTTGCCAGCGCAGCGCCGGGATCGGTGCGAGTCGTCGAGACTGCTCAGGATCTGGCTAGCCACAACGACGCGTTGAGCGCCGACCTAATTGTGGATGCCGTGGTTGGAACGGGTTTCAAGGCGCCCCTGAAGGGGTTGGCGCTGGCAGCGCTGGAGTGGGTGAAAAACTCCAAAGCTCCTTTACTCGCGGTGGATTTGCCATCCGGTTGGGAGGCGGACTCAACTGCGGCTACGGCGCGTGGGCCTGCTTTTGATGCGGATGCGGTGGTTACTTTTACAGCGCCGAAGCCGGCGCATGTTTTCGGACAACTGACCAGGCATTGGGATCAGCCGGTGGTGGTTGTGCCGATCGGGTCGCCGGATGAGGCAATCAAGTCCAGGCTCAAGCTTCATTGGGCGGGATCGGCGATGGAGATGGTGCAGCGACCGAGAGCTGCAGCGGCGAACAAGGGCAATTTTGGGCATGTGCTGGTGGTGGGCGGTTCGGTGGGCCGGTCGGGCGCGCCGGCCATGACGTCACTGGCGGCACTGCGGGCGGGGGCCGGGTTGGTGACCGCGGCGGTTCCCGCGCCGGTCATGGGACTTGTGGCCGCTATTGCACCGGAGTTGATGACGATTCCGCTGGTGGCGACGGCCGCGGGCCAGATTGCAGAGGGTAGCCTGGCGCCGGAGTTCTCAGGCAATGCGGAATCGAAAAGAGGCGGCCCGGCTCTTGTATCGCAGACGTTCGTGGATACGTTAACGGGCGACAAGACGGTAATGGCGATCGGGCCAGGGATCGGGCAAGCGACGGAGACAGCCAAGTTCACCACCGCACTGTTGTGGGCGACGAAGATGCCGGTAGTAATTGACGCGGATGCGCTGAATATTCTGGCCGGCAAGCCTCTGTTGCTGGTGAAGCTGGCCAAAGGGCGCACGGTGGTGGTGACTCCACATCCGGGCGAGATGGCGCGGCTGGCGGGGGTATCTGTGGCTGAGGTGCAGGCGAACCGGCTGGAGGTTGCGCGCGATTTTGTGAAGCGTACCGGCGTGACGCTGGTGCTGAAGGGTGCCCGTACGCTGATTGCGCATCCTGACGGACGGGTTGCGGTGAATACTACTGGAAATCCCGGAATGGCGAAGGGCGGAAGTGGTGACCTATTGACGGGGCTGGTGGCGGGGCTGCTGGCACAGTATCCAAACGATGTTGCGCAGGCCGTGGAGGCAGCGGTTTATCTGCATGGACTTGCTGCGGATATGGCTGTCAGTGCAGCGAATGAGCACACGTTGCTGGCCACTGACGGTCTTCAACAACTTTCACGGGCTTTTCGCTTTCAATCGCGCGGGTCGAAGGGGTATGTTTGGTTGCAGGGGGCATTGCAAGCAAAAGCCCCCGGTGAGGTTCGGGAATGAGCAACGCCACACCGCCCGCGGAAGGCCGGATACAGGAGTTCACAACACAGAGCGGGGCGGACACGATCGAGGTGGGCCGCAAGCTGGCGCGATTGCTGGTGGCGCCGCAACTCTTGATTTTGCGCGGGGAGTTGGGCACAGGCAAAACCACACTGGTGAAGGGAATTGCGCAGGCGCTGGACGCAGCCGAAGCGGACGAGGTGACCAGCCCAACGTTTACGCTTATTCACGAGTACGACGGCTCGCTGGATGGGAAGCCGGTGAAGCTCTTTCATTTGGATGTGTATCGCCTGGAAGGCGAACGGCAACTGGAGACGCTGGGTCTGGACGAGCTGCTGACGCCGGATGCGCTGGTTCTGGTTGAGTGGGGCGAGAAGTTCAAGAGCATCCGCAAGAAGGCCACGGGTGAGATCGCAATCAGCTCGGCGGGCGGGGATGCGCGGAAGATTACGGTTACGCTGAAAGAGTAGTGGGGCAGTGAAGAAGTGAACGAGTGAAGGGGTGAACCGCTTCGGCTTTGAACTCTCAGCATTACATCTCTCAGAAGCATGACCCTAGCATCCGGCGAAATGTGCCAGTGTTGCGAACCATTTCTGGTTCGATTCCCACTTTGATCCCTGGCCTTACGAGTTATTGAACAAGCGGTGTGCTTGTGATCGGTTACGCCGGGTTCCAGGCTTGGCGTCCCACGGCTTCCTACGAGGGCAAAAGAGAGCATTCAACGGGGCGCGGCGTGTAATATGTTGTGGAATTCACGGAAATGCATTTGGAGGATCCGGTGCGCTTGATGAAACTCATTGCCGCAGCAGCAGTGCTGCTTGTTTCCGTTGCCTTTGGCCCCATCGCAATGCAGGCGGCCACAAAGCCCCACATCTATCAGCATCCGGCACTGAGTCATGATTTGATTGCATTCGGCTACGCAGGTGATCTGTGGACAGTTCCGCGTGAGGGCGGCCGGGCAACGCGGCTGACGGTTGGCGTGGGGATTGAGTCGGCGCCGGTGTTTTCTCCGGATGGCAACACTATCGCGTTCACCGGAGAGTACGACGGGAATACAGATGTGTTCACGATTCCCACGAGTGGCGGCGTTCCTTTCCGAGTGACGTATCATCCCGCGGCGGATTTTGCAGTGGGCTGGACTCCGGACGGCAAGCAGATCATTTTCCGTTCCAATCGCCAGTCGGCCAGTCGGTATACGCAGTTGTATGAGGTTCCCGCAAAGGGCGGAGTTGCCACGCTGCTGCCGTTGCCGATGGCGTATCAGGGAGAGATCGCGGCCGATGGCGGGCATATTGCGTATTCGCCGCTTCCGCCGGCGTTTGGTTTCGATTACACATCGTTTGTGTCGTGGGGCAACTATCACGGAGGGCGCGCAAGTACGATCTGGATCACCTCGCTGCCGGGACTTGATTCGGTGGAGATTCCGCACGAGATGGCATCCGATCTTTCGCCAGTCTATGTGGGTGACCAGGTGTATTTTCTTTCCGGGCGCAAGGGCGCGACGGGGATCTTCAAATACGATCCAGCGACCAAAGCCGTGACCGAGGCGCTGCAAAACAGCGGGCCGGATATTCGCAGCCTGGCAGGCAACGGGAAGACGCTTGTGTACGACCAGCTTGGGGAGATTTATCTTTTCGACACGGCGACGAACAGGGCGCACCTGGTTCCGATTGAAATTGACGCCGATCTGCCCGAAGTGCGGCCGAGAATCGAAAGTGTAGCGGATCAGATTGACCACACTTCAATTTCACCCACAGGCCTGCGCGTTGCTATTGAGGCGCATGGCGACATTCTCACAGTGGCTGCCAAGCACGGGCCTACGCGCGATATCACCAATACACCCGGCGTGATGGAGCGTGCGCCGGCGTGGTCGCCGGATGGACAGTCGATTGCATACTTCTCAGATGAGTCAGGCTTGTATGCGCTGCATGTTGCGCCGCAGACGGGTAATTTGCTTTCAGGTGCTGCCTCTGTGAAGAAGTTCCCGCTGGCGGCTGAGCCTGCGTACTACTTCGATCCAGTGTGGTCGCCCGATTCGAAGAAGATTGCTTTCCACGACAACCGGCTGCATATTTACATGCTGGATACAACGAGCGGCAAGCTGGTGACCATCGGCGACAACAACGTCTTCGGAGGGTTCTCAAATTCAACCTTTGACCTCTCCTGGTCGCCGGACTCGAAGTGGATTGCTTATCCGCGTTCAATGGAGAACCATCTCCACTCGGTGTATCTGTATTCGGTTGAAACCGGCAAGTCGAAGCAGGTGACGAGCGAGATGGCGGATGCTCGGATGCCGGCGTTCGATCGCGAAGGCAAGTACCTTTATTTCCTTGCCAGCACCAACGCCGGAGCCACGTCCGATGGGCTGGACATGACCAGCGACCTTTACCAGGTGACCTCAAACATTTATGCGGCGGTGCTGGCCGGGGACCAGGCTTCGCCGCTTGCTCCTGAACTGGACGATGAAAAGACTCCAGCGGAGCAGAAGGCCGAAGGGAAGAAGGGCGGCGAGGGTCCGGGTGGAGACGAAGGCGCAAAGGAAGGCGGCGATGAGAAGGCGGCCAGGCCTGCTGCGCCAGTGAAGCCGACCAAGGTCGACCTCAATGGAATTGAGACGCGCATCGTGGCGTTGCCGCTACCTGCGGCCAATTACACCGGGCTGGCCACGGGGCTGAAAGGCAGTTTGTACTTCCTTGAGATTCCGGACTCGGGGCGATTTGCCGGACGCGCGGCGACACTGAGCCGCTGGGTGCTGGAAGATCGCAAGGTGGAGAAGTTTGCCGAGGGAGTGCTCAGCTTTGAGCTTTCCGCGGATGGAAAAAAGATGCTGTTGTCTCAATCGCATCGCGATCCAGCCAATGGGGACGGGCCGGGCAGCGGGCCGCCGCCGTCGTGGGTGATTGTGCCGGCCACTGCGCCGGTGAAGCCGGGCGAAGGTGCGGTGTCATTTGCAGATTTGAAGGTTCACGTGGACCCGGCAGCGGAGTGGCAGCAGATGTACCACGAGGTGTGGCGCATTGAACGGGCGTTCTTCTACGATTCGCACTTCCACGGAACCGATACAGTGGCCGACGAGAAGCGGTTTGAACCCTATGTGGCGTCGATCGCTTCACGTGCGGATTTGAATTACATCTTCCAGGAGATGCTTGGCGCGTTTTCCGTCGGACACCTGCGCGGCAACGGCGGGGCGATTCCAGAGGCGAAGCATGTGCCGGGCGGACTGCTTGGCGCCGATTACACGATTAAGGACAACCACTATTATCTGGCGAAGATTTACACCGGCGGCCTTTTCAATCCGCAGGTGAAAGCTCCGCTAGCCCAACCGGGGCTGAATCTCTCAGTGGGCGATTGCATTCTGGCCATCAATGGGGAAGACGTTACGGCGGCTGTCGATATTCAACAGCCGTTGGAGGGAACCGCGGGTCACGTGGTCAGTTTGCATGTCGCGGGTGGCGATGGGAAGAATGCACGGGATATTTCTGTTGTTCCGGTGGCCAGCGAGGCTGTTTTGCGCAATGTCGACTGGATTGAGGGGAACCAGCACAAGGTGGATGAGCTATCCGGCGGCAAGCTGGCTTATGTCTATCTGCCGGATACGGGTGGTCCTGGATTCACGAACTTCAATCGTTATTACTTTGCTCAGACTCAGAAGCAGGGCGCAATTATCGATGAGCGCTTCAACGGCGGCGGCCAGGTTGCGGATTACTTCGTCGAGGTGCTGGGCAGGCATATCGAGTCGTACTGGGCGCCGCGTTACGGGCAGATCGAACATACGCCCAACGCCGCTGTTTACGGGCCGAAAGTGATGCTGGCGAACGAATTCTCCGGGTCCGGCGGCGACGCGCTGCCGTGGCTCTTTAAACAGGCCAAGCTAGGGCCGCTGGTCGGTAAACGGACGTGGGGTGGACTGGTCGGCATCGGAGCGATTCCGGTGCTGATGGACGGCGGACACGTGACGTCGCCGAGCGTAGCATTCTTCTCGCCGAAGGGCCAGTGGGATGTGGAGAATCACGGAGTTGACCCCGACTATGTTGTCGAGCAGGACCCGAAAGCAGTGAGCGAAGGGTACGATCCGCAACTGGAAAAGGCGGTTGCGCTGGCGCTTGAGGAACTGGCGAAGCATCCGCTTCCAGAACCGGTGAAACCGGCGTATCCGAACTATCACCAGAGGTAATGGCCCGCAGTGGATGGACGATTGTGCCCCCAGGTCTCAATGGTGAGACCTGGGGGCACCCGGCGTGCACTTACGACAACTTAGAGAAGGATAGATGTCTAATATTGATCACTCCTGAATAGTCAATCATTAACAACCCCATTGAGAAAAATGAGCATTTTCGCTCAGACTCGGTAACTTTCCCTTGTTACCTTCGCTATGTCATGCACCGCCTTCACTCATTGGCGGGTAGAGGCATGCTTGAGTTTTGGACACCGACACACCGCAATTGGGCGAGAGGGATCATATGCGCAAATTCAAGATTGGTATCACGTTTTGGCTGGCGACTCTATTGGTTGTCTTTGTTGCCGGATGCGGCGAGGAAACTGTCATCGTTCCGTCCGTAGTGTCCACAGTGCCCGCCAACGGAGCTACAAACGTCTCCGTGAACACGCCGATCAGCGCGACATTCAGCATGCCAATGAGCCCGTCTACGCTCACTTCCACAACGTTCACTGTTACCGCGCCGAGCGGAGCCGTGGCAGGCACCGTTTCTTATAGCGGAACGACTGCGACGTTTACGCCGAGCGCAGCTCTGGCCTACTCAACCATCTATACAGCCACCATCACAACAGGTGCGACTGACCTGGGTGGCACACCTCTTCTTGGAAATTATGTTTGGACCTTCACTACGATCACACCGCCGCCGGTTGTAGTGTCGACGATCCCCGCGAATGGAGCGACGAACGTCGCTGTCGGCCAGGTGATCAGCGCGATCTTCAGCGAGGCGATGAATTCGGCGACGATCAGCGGATCGACTTTCACAGTGGCCGGGCCGGGCGGTGCGGTAGTGGGAACGGTGACTTACAGCGGAGTTACCGCGACGTTTACGCCAACTTCCGCTCTGGCATACAACACTACCTATACGGCCACGATTACAACTGGGGCAGAGGATCTTGCAGGCACGGCGCTGGCGGCAAACTACGTTTGGACTTTCACGACGATTACTCCGCCGCCGATGGTTGTCGCGACGGTTCCGCTGAGTGCAGCTACAGGCGTCCCGATTAACCAGGTGCTGAGCGCGACGTTCAACGAAGCGATGAACTGCACCACACTTGCGTCGCCCGCGACAGCCTTCATTGTCACAGGCCCGGGCGCGACAGCCGTGGCCGGCGAAGTAACTTGCGCAGGCGCCGAGGCAACCTTCACGCCGGCAGCCGATCTTGCATTCAACACTGTGTACACCGCAACAATCACCACTGGGGCGCAGGATTTGGCAGGCACTCCACTGGGCGTCAATTACGTCTGGCTTTTCCGGACGCTGCCCGCCCCAACACCACCGACCGTCATCTCGACGGTACCGGTGAATGGTGCAACCGCTGTGCCGATCAACCAGGCGCTCAGCGCGACTTTCAGCGTGGCAATGAATCCTGCCACCATAGACGGAGCGACCTTCACCTTGGCGGGGCCCGGCGCGACCGCCATTGCCGGAGTTGTCACGTATGTTCCCGCGGGCTCAGTCGCGACGTTCACGCCGTCGGCGAACCTCACGCCGAGCACCCTCTATACAGCGACGATTACGGTCGGCGCTCAGAACCTGGCGGGCACTGCGCTGGCCAGCAACTATGTTTGGACATTCACCACTGCTGCCGCCGTCGTGGTTGTGCCGCCGACGGTGATTGCGACGGTGCCTCTCCAGGGCGCCACGGGTGTCCCGCTCAACCAGATTGTCAGCGCCACATTCAGCACGGCGATGAACCCTGCCACAATCAACTCGACAACCTTTACGCTGACGGGACCCGGCGCTACGGTTGTGCCAGGCCTGGTTGCGTATGCGGCAGTTGGTAACACGCTGACCTTCACGCCAACGGCGAATCTGGCAGCCAGCACACTGTATACAGGCACAATCACGACCGGAGCGCAGGATCTGGCGGGTGCAGGATTGGCCTCAGATTACGTGTGGAGCTTCACGACCGGCGCAGCCGTTGTAGTAACTCCGCCGGAGATTGTTTCGACGGATCCAGCAAATGCGGCTTCAGCCGTGCCGCTGAATCAGGCTGTCAGCGCGACCTTTACGGAGGCCATGAATCCGCTGACCATCACGACGGGAACATTCACACTTGCCGGTCCGGGCGGGACAGCGGTTGCGGGAACGGTGTCGTATGACGCAATCAACTTCATTGCCACATTCACGCCGACCGCCCCACTGATCGCCAGCAGCAGCTATACCGCAACGGTCACCAACGGAGTGACAAACCTGGCGGGCACGCCGTTGGGAACGACGGGCGCGCCGAACCCCTGGACCTTCACGACGGGCGCAGCAGTTATTCCGCCGCCAGTGATCCTGGGACCAACCATATCGTTGTTTGGCGGTTTTGGTGGCACAGCTGGAATGACCAATCAGGGAATCGAAACCATTGTAAATGGCTATATCGGTACCACCGCTGTCTCGACCTTGATTACCGGATTCCACGATACGAGTGTTGTGGTTGCCGGCGTCAACGAGTGCACTTACACGGAGACACCACTCAACATTGGCTTGGTGAACGGATTGATCGAGACCGCTCCGCCGCCACCTACGGTTGGTTGCCCGAATGAAGGAACCGCGGCTACATTCGCGATTGCATCTTCAGCTGCGGGAGAAGCGCTTGCCGCTTTCAACACACTGGCCGCAATTCCGAACGGACTGGATGTGTCGACCTGCCCTGGATGCGGCGGGGGTAATGCGGGCGAGCTAGGGAATCGGACACTCGCTCCAGGAACTTACAAATCCGCGCCGGGAAGCTATGCCATATCGCAGGGGCCGCTCACTCTCGACGCCAAGGGCAATCCAAACGCGTACTGGGTGTTCCAGATGGCGACGACGCTGACGGTCGGAACGCCTTCAGGACCTCAAAGCGTCCTGCTGGTCAACGGCGCGACGGCGAGCAATGTCTTCTGGCAAGTGGGAACCGCGGCGACAATCAATGGGATTGTGGGCGGCGGAACGATGCAAGGGACGATCGTTGCACAGGCCGGTGTTTCCATCTCGACTGCCGGCGTCAATGCGATCACGACGCTCGATGGCAGGGCGCTGGTTTTAGTCGGCCCAGTCACAATGGTCAACACGGTCATCAACGTGCCATAGATTTGCCGGGGCCGCGTGCAACGTGCGGTCCCGGCTTTTTTTCTCTGAAGTGCGATGTTTTTTGAAGTTCCATGAGCGTTTGAAATATCCGGCGATCAGATAGACAGGGGAATCGCGGCGAGCAATTCAGGAGACGACAATGAGATTGAGTGTAAAGGTTATTGCGGCAACGGCAATCGCAGTTCTTCTTGTGCCTGCGTTCAACCTCTTTGCGAGCGAAGCAGCCAAGGCGGCAACGAGCGTTGCCTCGGACAATAAGACCGCGGATGCCAGCAACAAGCCTGCGGACACCAGCGGAGTTGTTGCTGCAGATCCGGCAGAGCCGTTGCCGGCGGCTTCCATGCCTTCATACTCGTTGGCCGCAGCCATGCCCTATTCAAGAGGCCTGAACAGCTATACGCCCAGGGTTGAGTGGTTCATGGGCTACTCCTACCTGAGAGCAATTCCGCAACTGGCCGCTGGAAACCGGATGGTGTGGCTCAATGGCGGCAGCACGTCCATCGCTTTGAACTTCAACCGCTATCTCGGGCTTGTCGGCGATTTTGGCGGATTCAATGAAACGCGGCTCCTGGTCACCGGCGCGGGCGGGAATCCATCGACCGTCGACGCGGTGGATGACGGAACAGTGTTCACCTATCTCTTTGGTCCGCGCCTGTCATTCCGGTCGCACGAGAGATTTACACCTTTTGCGCAGGTTTTGTTTGGCGGCATACATGCGAGCCAGGAAACGCTCTGCCCAAGCTGCGCGCCCCTCCTCCCCTCTGAGAACAGTTTTGCAATGACCGCCGGTGGGGGGCTGGACGTGAAAGTGCGTCATCATATTGCAATTCGCATTATTCAAGCCGAATACATGATGACCCGATTTGAGAACCTGTCGACCGGATCGACTGCGTCTCAGAACGACATGCGTCTTTCCACTGGACTTGTCTTCCGTTTTGGCGGGAATCCAGGGCCTGCGCTGCCGCCGCCCGCACCCTTGAATTATTCGTGCTCAGTGAACCCGGTGTCTGTTTATATCGGAGAGCCGATTTCCGTGTCGGGAACTGCGGTGAACTTGAACCCGGCAAGGACTGCTGTTTATACATGGGCGGTCGATGGCGGAACGGTTACCGGAACCTCCGCCACGGCAAGTATCAACACGAAGAATGTTGCTGCCGGGAGTTATACGCTCAAGGGGCATGTTAGCGAAGGCGACAAGCCAGACGAGAATGCGGATTGCACGGCATCCTTTGCGGTGAAGGCGGTTGAGCCGCCAACGGTAAGTTGCATGGCGAACCCATCCACTGTTAACTCAGGCGATCCCTCCACTATTACAGCAACGGGAGTAAGCCCGCAGGGACTTAGCCTGACTTACAGCTATAGTGCGAATGCCGGATTAGTAAGCGGGGCAGGCACGACGGCTGCTTTAACCACTGGAGGCACACCGGCTGGAGTGATCACGGTAACCTGCAACGTGGTCGATGCGAAGGGACAGACCGCTTCTGGCACAGCTGCGGTGACGGTTGTGGTTCCGCAGGCTGCCATGCCCTCGGTGAGCGAGTTATGCTCGGTGAGCTTTGCGCGGGATGCGCGCCGCCCGGCTCGAGTGGACAACGAAGGGAAGGCTTGCCTGGATCAAGTCGCGCTGAGTCTGCAGAGCAGCGCAGATGCGAAACTGGTCCTGGTTGGGAATGCATCCGCTGGAGAAAAGGGCAGCGCGAAGTTGGCCGCGGAGCGCGCGACAAACACAAAGGCCTATCTTGTGGGCGAGAAGGGAATCGACTCAAGCAGGATCACGGTCTACACGGGAACGCAGGATGGGAAGACGGTGACAACGACGCTCATTCCAGCGGGCGCTACGTTCGATGCTACGGGAGTTACGCCAATTCAATAGTTGTAGATTGCGTGGACCTTTCGGGCTGAGCGAAATATCAAAGGGCGGCTGGAGATTTCCTCCACCCGCCCTTTGCGTTGTTATTGGAATAAGTCCAGGTCTAGAAGCCCATCACGTTGTAGCCGCAGTCGACGTAAAGGGTCTCGCCGGTGATGGCGGCGGAAAGGTCGCTGGCCAGAAAGAGGGCCGCGCCGCCGACTTCCAATTGGTCTACGTTGCGATGGAGGGGGGCGCGCTCGGCGTGGGCGCGCATCATCTCGGTAAGGTCACCGACGCCGCGGGCTGCAAGGGTCTTGATGGGGCCCGCTGAGATTGCGTTGACGCGGATGTTTTTGGGACCGAGGTTCCACGCGAGATAGCGGACGGTGCATTCGAGGCCCGACTTGGCGATGGCCATCACGTTGTAGTTGGGGACAACTTTCTCGGCTGCGTAGTAACTCATGGTCATGATGCTGCCGCCCTCGGTCATCAGCGGAAGGGCCCCACGGCTGACGGCGATGAGGGAGTAGACGCTGACGTCCATGGCAGTCCGGAAGCCTTCGCGGCTGGTGTTGATGAACTCACCGCGCAATTCGTTAGCCGGAGCAAAGGCGACGGCGTGGACCAGGGTGTCAATCTTGCCATACTTCTCTTTGAGAGCGGCGAAGAGGATGTCGATCTCGGCGTCATTTGAGACATCGCATTGGAACCCGCTGGCGCCGGGGAGATCGTCGATCAGGTCCTGGGCTTCGGCCTTCATGCGTTCGTTCTGGTAACAGATGGCCAGGGTTGCGCCGGCCGCATGCAGTTTTTGGGCGATTCCCCAGGCGATGGAACGCTTGTTGGCCAGCCCGAAGACTACGGCCGTCTTACCCGCCAGATTGATCATTCTTGCTTTAATCCTCCATCGGTACCCACGCAGTGGCGGCACCGAGCAGACTTTAGAATATCAGCCGCCGAGCTACCTGCGGTGGGGCAGACTGTGCTTGTGCGCCAGCCACCTGCGTTGAGGCAGACGGCGCTCTCGCGCCAGGAATGTTGAGATGGTTGATTTGAGGAAGTCAGCCGCCAAGGTCGACCAAACCGACCTTACCGGTGGGACGGCCCAAGAAGCGAGAGCCGAGACGCTCGAATTTTTCGGTGGAGTCGGTGGCGAAGCAGCGTACCCTTGCGGTCGGTTGGTCGGCCTGTGCGGTCAGAGGTCCTTCTGAGCCCGGCTGAGCAAAGAGCTTTGCGGCGGCTTCCGCGGCGGCATCGGCGGAGTGGATGACTTGCATTCTGGTAGGGACAGCTGCCTCGATCAGCGGACGCAGGAGCGGGTAGTGGGTGCATCCGAGGACGAGCGTGTCGGGCTTGAGGCCCGCGGAGGCGGATTCGGCCAGGAGTTCAGTGAGGTAGGTCTGGATGACTTGTGCCGTAATTGCACCGGTCTTAGTGCCTGGGATGGTCCAGCCTTCTTCGACCAATGGGACAAGGAGTGGGCAGGCTTTCTCCAGGGCGTGGAGGCCGAGGGCGCGGCAGGCGGCGGCGTAGGCGTGGCTCTGGACAGTGGCGTCAGTGGCGACGACGAGGACGTCGCCGGTGTGAGAGGCGGCGCGGGCGGCGGTGGCGCCGGGTTCGATTACTCCGAGCACGGGGACGGTGACCGCGCTCTGAATGGCGTCCAGGGCGAGGGCGCTCGCGGTGTTGCAGGCGATTACCAGGAACTCTGCACCCTGTTCGCGGACCAGGAACTGGGCGCTTTCAGCGGCGTAGCGGGCGATGGTGCGGCGTGATTTGGAGCCGTAGGGAAGGCGGGCAGTGTCGCCGAGGAAGGCGAAGCGGGCATGTGGGAGACGCTGAATGAGGGCACGCAGGACGGTGAGGCCGCCGAATCCGGAGTCGAAGACACCGATGGTTGGGGTTGCGGAAGTGGTCACTGCTGGCGCTCCTCGGGCGGAGGGGGCTCGGCGGCGAGGTGGGTGTGGCTGAGGTCGGCGTGACCGGCGAGAGTGGCGCGGGTTTGGCCGTCGACGAGGAAGCGGACCTGAGTGATGCGGGGGAAGTTGGCGTGGAGTGTTCCACAGATGGAAAGCACGGTGAGGGTCTCTGTCTCAAGGCCGGAAGGATGGTTGGCGGCAAAGGCGCCGGTGAGATTGACGATGGCTAGCTGAGGCCCTGTGTCGGTTAGTTTGGGCTTGACGGTGTTGTCGGGGGCTTGAGGCGCCGCGGTGAGGGACGGAGCGGGCATGAGGAAGACCTGGGCGACAGAGGTTGCGCCGCCGGGAACGGGATGAGCGGCGTCGGGCGCGGCGTAGAGGTCGAGGAGCTTGCCGAGGATGGCTCGGGCGCGGGCGCCGGGATCGTTGGGCAGAGGCAGCGACTGGACCTGAGTGAGCAGCGTTCCGTCAGTGTCATTGGCGAAGACGAGCGTGGCCTGCTCGGCGGGCGCGACCTGAGGCGCTTGAGTGGGCGCTGAGTCGCCGCCGGCGAGGAGGCGCTGATGGGCGCGCTCGAGTTGGCGCCAGAGGGCAAAGCCCATGATGGCAGAGGCCAGGACCAGGACGGCGAAAAGAGTGGTCTGGAAGCGGGAGCTCACGGGCGGGCAGCCTCCGTACGCGAGGCATCTGAGCGCCATTGCAGCAGGGCGGCGGCGAGGGCTTCAGCGACGCGGGCCTGATAGGCGGGATCGTCGAGGGCGGAAATGATTTTGTGGTCGGGTCCGCGCTCGGGGGCGATTTCAACGGCGACGGCGGGGCAGGTCATGCTGTCGATGCCGGGCAGCTCGGTGCGGCCGAGGGTGACGTTGAACCCGGCGTGGAGCAGGGCGGAGTTGAGCACGCCGGCCAGGGCCAGGCTGCGGTTGACGAAGGCGGATTGCGCGGTCTTCCAGGCGGTGAAGTGCGCCGGCTCGGCGGCGGCGAGGGAGGAGGTGAAGAGGTGAACGCCCGTTCCGGTGTCAGAGGCGTGGAGCGAGAGACAGGCCTGCGCGTTGGCGTGGTTGGCGATCTCGGCGCGGCGATTGGGGTCGACAGAGGCGTCGGATTCGCGGGTGTTGACCACCTGAATTCCGCGCGCGCCAAGCAACGATCGGAGGCGATAGCCGAGAGTCAGATTGAAGGCTTTTTCCAACTGGCCGTTGCTGAGGTGGGCGCCGGGGTCGTCGCCGCCGTGGGCTGCGTCCAGGACTACGACGAAGCGGGCGGGCGGTGCGCCGGGTGCGGGCGGAGATTGGGCGGCAACGGTTGCGACCCAGAGGAAGACGAGCACGCAGATTGCGAAGGGTGGCGCTTTTACTGGCGAGATTTTGGAATCTCTGGGCACGTTCTACTAGTAACACGGTCGCATTCGAGGGTGTTCCCGCGCAAGTGGAGGAGCGGTGGTTAGTGCCGGCTTTCAGGTATCACGCCTGGCTGGTCGCTCTCGGCAGTCTCGGCTTGGAGGGTGGATAGGGTTCTTTGCTGGCGTTTACTATTTGGTTATACCCCCCTCCCCCCCCATCCTGAAGATAAGTGGTTTAGTTTCATTATTTTACGCGGTGGTCATCGCTGCAAATATGACATAACAAAGGAGATATTCGCATATATGACATAACAAACGAGTTACGGGCGCCTTCGGTGCGGTAGGCCGGCACGGGGGTGGGTGTTTGCGCCCATTTGAAGCTCCATGAATCCATTGTGCGCCGAATGAGGGTAATTATCGGCAAAAGCGCGAGGAGTTTTTCGGGTTGTTTTGGGTGTCTTGTGTAGGGCTCGCGGATAGAGCCGGATCAATCCTTGCCGGGATTCAACGGCCTCGACCCAGGGTGTGGGTACCCCGCCCCTGCTCCCTCCGTTCCACGTGCGGTGGGGCAGAGCAGATGACAGCGAATACGGTCCGTACCCCCCCCCTCCCCCATCCTGAAAATAAGTGGTTTAGTTTCATGGTTTTACGTGGGCATAAACATACTTGCCGCACCATACGATTGGTGTGTGTAGCGCCTTAGTAGAAAATAACCTGTTGAATAATGAACGGGTTATGTCGATTGTTTGCGAACAGATCCAAGACGGAATACCCTCTTTACCGCTCGACACCCTAAAGCAGCCGTGGGTATCCTCGCCATACGCTCTAATTTCATGGTGGGATATGGAGAATTTCTCGGCAACGGCGTTCTTTCGTATTGCGACCCAGTTGACCATACTGGCATCTGCATGCAATCAGGATCAAGCGGCGGGCAAGAGAATACTTCTCTTGCCCGAGCAAAAACAAATCTTTCTTGATGCGGTTATAGAAATCAAAGAACGCTGCGCAGAACTGGGATTGAAGGTCTCCCAGCGTTCGGCAGGATATTTGATTAACCTGATGAATCAACCCGATACAATCTTCAGTGGTCTCGGGTCCGATATAGGTAATCTACGATCGAGTATTTTATGGGAGATGGATGAGATTCGCTTCTTCCACATGCCCTCCAAGCAGGAAGAATTCTACGACCAGAAGGAACTCTTTGGGGCGACCGTGAATGCCAAATTCCCATCCGTTCAATTTGACATGGTTGAATCTGGCAACTGTTTTGCAATGGGAAGAGGGACTGCATGCGTATTTCATCTCATGCGCATCATGGAGGTCGGTGTTCAACAGTTTGGCGCAAAACTTGGCGTGACGCTCGTCAACGAAAAGAACTGGCAGAATATCCTTGACGAGATTAACAGGGCAATTAAGGCGTTGCTCGCGAAAGCCCCCGGCACTGTGGAGATGAGCCAAGCGTCTGCGAACCTGTACAGCGTCAAACTGGCATGGCGTAACGAGGTAATGCACCCTAATGACACGTACACTCTTGAAGAGGCAGAGAACCTGATTCGACAGGTAAAGCTGTTCATGGGCCAACTGGCGAAGATTGTGTAAAAGGAAAGGCCCCGCTAGCGGCAGGGCCTTTCTATCTCAATTTGTCTTTTTAGTTGCGGAGTATTGCTCCACATGGGAATCTTCCCACGGAGCTATACCTATGTCAATCAGTCTGACTGTTACGGCAGAAGATGCCGAAGTTGAAAGCCTACTTAACTACCTGAACGTAAATCATCGCCAGCACGTCTTTGACAACATCTGCCTACTGGAGCGGACAATCAAATGGTTAAAGGCGAACGATCCAACATCATACGGAGTCACTGCCTGTCGAGTCTTAAGTCCTCTTCCGTTAGTTGATGATCGGCAGCAAGCCTCTCTCGTACAGTGTGGTAGGCAACCCGCACAGCCGCAGGATTTGTAGGTTTGCCCAAAAGTTCACACAAGGTCATTAACAGCAAAAGCTCCTTTTCGTTCACAAAAAACACCCCTTTCAATGCGTGGAGGTATCATAAATCCATGAAGAAGCCCCCCGACAATCCGGAGTTTGCGAAATTCACGGAAGCCATGCGAACGATTATGAAGGTATCGAAGACGGAATTGAATCGGCGTATTGAAGGCGCAAAAAAGGGGAAACGAACTAAGGTGTCCGCTTCCCCCGATTCTGCCTCTTCACATACGACGGTAAATTAGGCCGTCGTCCCCTCCACCTTGCCGGTCAGTTCTGCATAGGTTAATCTCTTCCCTGCGATCTGCGACACTGCCAGCATGAATCGGTCCCTGTCATCCAACGGATTGTCTTTGGTGGCCCTGTTGTTGTAGCGGAAAACCTGCTCATCGAGATACCGTTCCAAGTGAAATGGTTCCACCGCGATGTAGGTTCCCCGTAATCCCCTCTTAAGCAAACTCCAGAAGTTCTCAATGCCGTTGGTGTGTACTTGCCCGTTGACGTATTCCTGCGAGTGATTGACGACCTTGTGGATGAATTGCTTTTCCAGCCCGTCATACTGCATTGCTTCATCGGTATAGACCTTCGCAAACGGTGTCACGTTCTCCAGAATCGCGTTCTGCAAAGTCTCGCGCTTCATGTTGGGAAGGACCTTCGCCCGTACCTGCCTCAGTTCGCGGTCCAGTATCCCCTGCACGGCAGTCTTGCCGACTAGTCCGCCTCTGAGCCCATCCCGCGCTTGCACCTTCGCCTTGCGGTCCTTGTGCATCTTTTGGGGATTGGGGCCGATGAATGTCTCATCCGACTCTACGGGTCCACCGAACCCGAACAAGCCCTCCAGGTCGCCTCTGAGCGCCAGCCTGATACGGTGCAGCATGAACCAAGCCGATTTCTGAGTGACACTCAGATCCCGCGCAATCTCGTAGCTCGAAATCCCATTCTTGCAATTGACGACCATCCATACCGCAACCATCCACTTATCCAGCGGAATAGGCGAGTCCTCAAACACGGATTGAGTCTTGGCGCTGAATTGCTTATAGCAACTCTTCGCCATGCACTTCCAGATGCGGCGTGAAGACAGGTAGGAGACGCGATCGGACGCGCAGTGAGGACAGACAACCCCCTGCGGCCAGCGCATCGCCGCAACAAAGTCCACACACACATCAGGGTCGGCAAAGTAGCGAATTGCGCCCATCAAGTTCTTTGGCAGTTCATTCCCCATAAAGCCATTCTCCCCGCGAAATGCCTGTTGAGTCCAGAAAGGTAATGCCACTTAATACAGCATGAGATTGAGTGGCATTGGTGCGGCAAGTATGTTTATGCCTTTACGTGGTAGTCATCGCTGCAAATATGACATAACAAAGGAGTTATTTGCAGACATTAGAAAACAAAGGGGTTAGAAGCAGGGAATAGGGAATAAGGAACAGGGAATAGGGAACAGGGAACAGGGAATAGGGAATTGGGAATAGAAAAAACCGGATTGACCTCCGGGGTATGGCTCCGTTGGTTTCGCTGCATGGGCCGGTCCTCTTATTTCCTATTGTGCGCCAATGGGGTTTAATTATCGGCAAACCGAGCGAATGTTTTTTCTTCAAGGTTTCCGGTCATTCTTTCTCGCGGGGTTCGGAATGGATGCCAGGCACCTGGCGCGTGGATCGGTTTGTAATTCAATTGAATTACAAGTGAGAAGCCATTTGGGCGGAAGAAACGGGTCGTGTGAAAGCTGACTCGTCAGGACTAATCCGCCGTCGATGAGCGAGTTGGCGGTTGATCGCCGGTCGGGGCGCCGGGGCGGAATGCCTCATTCGCCGACGACACGCGCGTTCTGGGGGTAAAACCGCTCGGTCAGATGCCGGGCCGGGTCCATACCATCAGGTCGCAGCGATGGGCTCATATGAAGATTTCCTCTTGACAATAAGTGATAGCTTATATAATTTAAGTCTTATGTACGCTCTTGACGTTCAATTCGCGGCTTTAGCTGATCCGACCCGGCGGGCCCTGCTGGCAAGGCTCGCGACCGGGGAGGCGACTGTCCAGCAGCTGGCGGAACCGTTCGCCATGACACAACCCGCAATTTCACAGCACTTGAAGGTGCTGGAAGATGCGGGGCTGATTGTGAGCCGGGTGGAGGGCAGCAGGCGGCCGCGGCGGCTGGCCAGCGCGGGCATCGAGGCCATGGATCAGTGGCTGGCGATGCTGCGCACGGCGATGGAGAAAAACTACATGCGGCTGGATGAGGTTCTTGCCGCTGACAGGAAGAAAGGAAAAACGCGATGAGCAGGATGACGCTGCAAACCGAAGGGAACACGCACGTGGTGGTGACGAGGCACTTTGCGGCGTCGCCGGAGGCGGTGTATCGCGCACACATCGATCCCGAGTTGATTCAACGGTGGCTTCTGGGGCCGGATGGCTGGTCGATGCCGGTCTGCGTGAGCGAACCCAAGCCGGGAGGAAGGATTCGCTATGAGTGGACGAACGGCAAAGGGCGCGGATTTCATTTGACCGGTGAATATCTGGAGCTGACCCCTTATAGCCGCATTGTCCACGTGGAGCGGATGCACCTGCCCGATCCGACCCCGGTCAATCATGTCGAGACGACGTTCGAGCCCGAGGGTGATGGAACACGGATGACGCTGCGCATGACACTGCCCGATGAGGCGACACGAGGCGCGATGCTGGCTACGGGTATGGAGACGGGCATGGAAACGAGCTATGCCCGTCTTGAAGCGATGTTGTAAAGAAGCGAAGGGCAATGTCTGAGAGGAGGAATCCAGTGAGCACATCAGTATCTGCAAAGGCGCCGAGAGCGGCATGGCTGGCCATTACAACCGGAGTTGCGTATCAGGCGCTCCTGGGCGCACTGATCTTCGTCAGGCCGGACCTCGACCCCTCGTGGCATTCCGTCAGCGAATGGGCCGAAGGGCCTCATGGCTGGGTTATGTCGAGCACATTTCTTGTCTGCTCGATCAGCTACTTTGCGCTCTTTCTATTGCTGCGAACGCAGGTTCGAGGGCGGATGGGGACGACAGGACTTGCCATCCTTCTCGTCTGTGCGGCCGGCGTTGCGGGTGCAGGGTTGTTTACGACCGATCCGATGCCGTTTCGGCCGCCGCTGTCCGTTCGGGGCACTCTGCACGTGGTATGCGGGACGGCCCAACTCGTGTTGTTCCCATTGGCGGCATTGCTCATTAGCCCAGGTCTTTCCCGCGCACAGGGTGGATGGGAAAAGGCGACCAAACTCTTGCTCTGGACAGCCGGTTTGCCGTTGTTCGGGTTCATCTGTTTCGCCGTATACACGGTTTTGTTTGTTGTGCCGATGGGCCCGCACGCCTATGGCCCGGGGGTCAATATTGGCTGGCCTCCACGATTTGCCTTCTTCACCTACACTCTATGGACGCTGATCGTGGCGGGTTTGGCCATCCGATGCAGTCATATGCATACTGCAAACGTCTATCCACCCGAACCGGAAACAAACTGCCTTCCAGCCACGATGGCGATTTCGCAGCGACGATGATTAGAGCCAAATTCCAATCTGCGAATGTGTACATCACCCTCCAGCCGAAAACGGCCGCTGCGCGGCTTGCAGTCTCAATGGGCTGTATTTAGAGCACCGCACGAATGGCGACCTCAGGCCAATGCGTTCGTCCAACACTGGTTATCCCCACGAAGGACGGATCGGTCCTAACAGACGCCGCAGGGGTCGGGGATTGGGTGATCTGTGGATTTTCGCGCGCTCGGAGGTGCGAAAAGAAACGCAGATCTCCTTCGGCTTCGGTCTCTCGAAAATCATTGGTCTGAAGGGCAACCGCAGGTCCTTCGACTCCCTTCGGTCGCTCAGGATGACAGGCTTTTTGTGGAAGTTCAGGGTGGATGAAAAGCAAATGCAGGTCCTTCGACTCACCACCCCCAGGCTGAAGGACGCCTGGGGCCCCGTTCGCTCAGGATGACCGCCACGGGGGACTCAGGATGACCGCCACGGGGGACTCGGGATGACCGCCGGTCGAGGGTTAATCCAGGGCGTAGATGGCGAGGCCGCTTAGGAGCTTGGGGAAGAAGTCGGTGGACTTCTGGGGCATTACGTCGCCGGCGAAGTGACGGGGTTGGTGAGGAAGGCTACATCGGCTTCAGCGCGACGGACCTGGTCGACGGCTTCAGAGGCGTCGCGCAGGTAGCGGAGGTTGGTCTGCTCACGGACCTTTTCGGCGTCGAGGCCGAGGAGGCGGTCGAGGATGATGGAGTGGAGATGGCTGAGGTCGAGCTGGCGCTGGCGTTCAGGAAGATGGGCTAGAGCGGTGGCGACGGCTGCGGCCTTTGAGCGCAGCAGCAGAGTGCCGACGCGGGTGACGGCGACGAAGGCTGTGCCTTGCTGCTGGCCGAGCACCTGGATGTAGGCCGAGGCGTCGGTTGCGGGGAGCAATTCAACAGAGAAGAACTGCTCGGCGGCCTGGGCAAAGGCGGCGGGATCGAATGCCGCGAGACTGTGGACGACGCGGTGGGTGGGCAGGATGACGAGGCCGTCGGAGTCCATGTTGACGAAGGTCATCATTACGGCTGCTTCAGGGTAGGGCGGGTGGGGCAATGGGGCGGCGCCGTATTCGGAATGGGGCTGGGCCGGGGCGGGCGGGGCGTGTTCTTTTGAATAATTGAGGGCGGTTTCATAGCGATGGTGACCGTCGGCGATGATGAGCTTCTTGTCGTCCATGGCGGTGATGAGGAGGCGGATGGCGGCGGGGTCGGCGATGCGCCAGAGGCGGTGAAGGACGCCGTATTCGTCGGTTACTTCAGCCTGGGCGGGACCGCTGTCGTCATAGAGGATTTTTTCCACGCTGCCGGCGGGGTCGGAGTAGAGCATGAAGATCTGGCCGAAGTGGGCGTGGGTGGCTTTGAGCAGGTTGAGCCGGTCGCTCTTGGGCTTGGAGAGGGTCTGTTCATGGCGGAAGACGACGTGGTCGGCGTATTCATGAAGACGGCCGATGGCGATGAAGCCGCGGCGGGTCTTGACGGTGTCAGTGCCGGGAACCTTGAAACGCTGGGAATAGGCGAAGATGCAGGGATCTTTTTCCTGGACGAGGACGCCGTGTTCGCGCCACTCGTTGAAGTCGCGCGCGGCACGGGTGTAGACGCTTTCGCCGCGCTCGGCATCGAAGAGTTCAGGGAGCCCGAGGATGATGCGGACCAGGTTGTAGGGGCTGCGCTGGTAGTAAGCCTGCTGCATGGAGGGCGAGATTTTGTCATAGGGCTGGGTGACTACGTCGTCGAGCCGAACAGCGGAGGGATTGTAACGCCAGGCGCGGAATGGATAAATGCGGGCCATACGGAAGGTCTTGCTCTCTTTGAAAAAGGATGGATTTGTGTACTTCGCTCAGGGTCGATTGTATCGCGTGACGGGCGAGTTTTAAGTTGTCAGTTGCCGGTTGGGAGTTTTCAGTTGTACGTTGCAAGTTTTCAGTTTTCAGGGACGTTTACGAGATTTGATCCACGGCGGGACGGGATTGGCGGTGGAAGGCCCAGGTAAAAGTGGTGGTTATGGGTGCGGCGCGGGGCTCAGAGACCACTTCAAAGGACGAATGGGGCAAGGTTGGAGTCGAATGAAGAGTGGGCTCCGTTTCTTAGCGAAAAGCAGGATTCAGGGGTCGCAGGGGTGAATTGGGCGGGAAATCGGATTGGACTTTGGTTGCGTACTTAAGTTGAGGTGCTGTTCAGGTTTGGGGTTGGTGGGAAGCGCGATGGGGAAATGACAAAGCGATGACGCGGCGGAGACGCCAGAGGCGTGCGAATCGTGCTAAGATCGCCATCAATCTTAAGTGGTGAAGCGCCATGACGAAGCTTGATCTCCACGGATTTGAACGCGGGGGATTGACGGGCGGGAGAGCGATGCAAACCGGCAGCGTCGATCTGCGGTGGTTGGGCAGGCGGCTGTGGATTTGTGCGTTGGCGGCTCTTTTTGTGGCGGCGCGGGCGCAGGGGCAGGACCAGGACGATCCACTGAACAAAGTGCACGTGCCTCCGCCAGGGGCGACTGCAGCTCCGGCGGCGACGGGGGCTCCCAAGGGAGCGGAACGGCCGGCGGCGACGGGCGCGGATGCGCTGAAGATTCATCCGGGATCATTTATTCGGATGAATGTGGATATGGTGCTGGTTCCGGTGACGATCACCGATCCGATGAACAGGCTGGTGACGGGGCTGGAGCAGGAAGATTTTCAGGTATTTGAGAACGGCGGGCCGCAGAAGATTATCAGCTTTGCCAGCGAGGACGCGCCGGTGACGATCGGGATCATCTTCGATCTGTCGGGGTCGATGACGTCGAAGCTGGTGAGGGCGCGGGAGTCGATTTTGCAATTTATCAAGACGGCTAATCCGCAGGACGAGTTTTTCGTGATCGGGTTCAACGACAGGCCGGAGCTGATTGAGGACTTCACCAACTCGGTTGAGGACATACAGGCGCGGCTGGCGACGGTGCGCAGCGGGCATCGGACGGCGCTGCTGGACGCGATTTATTTTGGGCTGGCGAAGATGAAGGATGCGCGGCACGAGCGGAAGGCGCTGCTGGTGGTGTCGGACGGGGGAGATAACCGGTCGCGGTACACCGAGGGCGAGGTGCGCTCGCAGGTGCGGGAAGCGAATGTGGAGATTTATTCGATCGGCATTTTCGACGCGTATGCGGCTACGCCGGAAGAACGCACGGGTCCGGCGCTGCTGGACGAAGTGAGCGAAGAGACGGGCGGGCGGATGTTCCGCGTGGACGATCTGGCTGAGATGGGCGACATTGCGGAGAAGATTTCAACCGAACTGCGGAACCAGTATATGGTTGGATACCGGCCCAAGGACCTGTCCCGCGACGGCAAGTGGCGTAAAGTGAAGGTGAAGGTCAATCCTCCTCCGGGATTGCCTCCACTGACTGTTCATGCTCGCACCGGTTACTATGCGCCTTTGCAATAAAGCGGTTCTCGTGGTGTTGTTGTCCGCAGTGGCGCTGGCGCTGCCGGCTCAACAAGCACCGCAAAACAGCGGAGTTAGCGTTGTCAGCGGGGTTAGCGGAGCTAGCCGGGGCGGCGATGCCGCGGATGAGCGGGCTTTGTTAACTCCGCCAACTGCGCCTGCTCCGCCAGCGTCGCTCGGACAACAAAGCTCCCAGACGCAGCAACCTGCTCCTCCGCAACAACAGGCTCCCCAGGCTCCGCCTCTGACTGTGGACCGCGACCCGGTGCGTTCGCCGGACCCTGAAGTGACGGCGCCGGTTGGAGCCGCGGGTCCGTTGACCAAGGAGGGCCTGGGCTACGTCTTGCGCACCGATGTGGAAGAGGTGGTGCTGAATTGCACGGTGCTCGAGGGGAATCGGCTGGTTCCCGATCTGAAAAAGGAGGACTTCAGCGTCAGCGAGGATGGGGTGAAGCAGACGCTGATCAGCTTTCAGCACACAGACCTGCCGGTGTCGATCGCGATTGTGGTGGACAATTCCGGTTCGATGTCGCGGAAGCGGCCAGCGGTGAACAAAAGCGCGCTGGACCTGATCGCAGCCTCGAATCCACAGGATGAAGCGTTTGTAGTGAACTTCTCCGATGAGGCATTCATCGACCAGGAATTCACTTCAGACGTGAACAAGCTGAGGGACGGGCTGGGGCACATCGAATCGAAGGGCGGGACGGCGCTTTATGACGCGGTGGTGGCCTCGGCGGACAAGCTGGTGGCCGACGCCAAGCGACCCAAACAGGTGCTGGTGCTGATTACCGACGGCGAGGACAACGCATCGACGCTGAACCTGGAGCAGACGATCAGGCGGGTGCAGCAGTTGTCAGGGCCGGTGATCTATTCGATTGGATTGCTGTTTGGGGACGAGATGAGCCGGGCCGAAGTGAGGCACGCAAGGCGGGCGCTGGAGATGCTGTCGGGCGAGACGGGCGGGATGGCGTTTTTTCCCAAGTCGATTGAGCAGATCGACGAGATTGCGGCGGAAGTGGCGCGGGATATACGGAACCAGTACACGCTGGGCTACCATTCAACCAAGCCGACTACGGAGCCGGGATTCCGGCGGGTGACGGTGACGGCGGAGGGTAAGGGGATGGGGAAATTGAACGTGCGGACACGGACGGGGTATTTCCCGGTGGTCAGGGCTAGTAAGGCTGTGGCGCCGGCGAAAAAGTGAGTTTGGGATTGAGCCGGACTTCAGGCTTTCTTAAAGACAATGAGAGACCCTTGCTGCTTAATTCCAAAGCTGTGGATACGCAAACGCAATCCTTCCCTCGCGATGCAACTTCCTCCACTTCCCTTTAACCTTGTTCATTTCGGTCAATGAAGCGTCGGGCCGGAAGTAATATCCAGGGTTGAAACAAGCTCCCAGCCCATCATCCGCGCAATCCAAGTCGAAGACATGTTTGTTTTGACCGATGAAGTGGCTAAGAACGTCCAAAGCAATATGACCGAGCAGCACCGGCCTGCCTTTGAAAAGGGTGCGCGTCGGATGTGTGTCGTTCAAGTGCTCAATCAGAAGCGGAATGGCGGCGTCCTTCAGTTCCGCAAGCATTTTGACTTTCTCAAAGGCGGCGGCTTCAGGGCCGGATTCGGAATCCCGCCACTCCTCGGTTATTGAGCCATCCGCAGCACCATCCTCGGCGTAGACGCTTCCAAAATCGATTGCCGCGAGGGCATAAAGCAGCTGTTCCTGCGTTGGCTTTGGCAAAGCAGTACCTCGGGCGAACCCGAACGACGCGGAGGCAATGGAGACAAGCAGGACAAAGCCGCAGATTTTCATGGGAACAAGTATAGAGATGCAGCCCACGGCTGGATTGGAACCGTGGGCTGATTCTGTGTTCGCAGTATACGTTCGGAAAGGCAACCGCGGGTCCTTCGACTCCCTCCGGTCGCTCAGATGAAAGCTCTTTTTTGAAATAGTTGGAAGAGCTGCCAACGCTGAGTTGGAATTACTTCGAACCTGCCGCGGCTGAGGCGATGTAGAGGTCGACATTGCTGCTGTCGACGAGCGAGGTGCCGGTATCGACAAAGACTGGGTATGGCGCGAAGGCATCGGCGCTGTAGTCCTTGTTGAGTTGCTTGGGCGGGGAGTGAAACACTTCGTCGAGGCCCTTCAAACCGATGTATCCCATGGTGTAAGGCTTCTGCGCGATGGTGGCATCGATGGTGCCGGCTTTGATCCCGTCCAGCGTATCCTGGTTTACGTCGAAAGCCACAACTTCGCGCCCGCCAGCCCGCTTGACCGCGTCGGCCACTGACTTGCCCGAAGCGGACTCGAGGCAAATGAACGCGTCGATCTTCTTCGGTCCGGTCAGCGCCAGGTACTGCTGGGTCTTGTCGAATGCGGTTTGCGGATCGGCCTTGATGTCGACCACTTCAACGATTTTGATATCGGGCCGGCTGGCAAACGCGTCTTTGAATCCCTTGAGGCGCTCCTCGGTGTTGGGCTGGCCTGAGATGGTGAAGACCACCACGTTGCCCTTGCCGCCGATCTTCTCAATCACGCGCCGGCCGCCCAGGCGTCCAGCCTCGAGGTTGTTGGTCCCGATGAAATAGAGGCGGCGGCTTCCGGCGGCGTCGGAGTCCATGGTGATGACGGGGATGCCGGCGTTGACCGCCGCGTCAATCTGGGGCTGGAGCACGGAAACATCGGCCACCGAAATCAGGATGCCGCTGGGCTTGGCGGCAATCGCCTTTTGCAACTCGGCCGCCTCCGCCTGCGGATCATACCCGTCCGGTCCAGTGACTCTTGCCGTCACGCCGTACTGCGCCGCTGCCGCCTTGAATCCCGCTGCGGCGGTCTGCCAGTAGGGCAAAGCGGAGTTTGCCGAAATCAGGTAAAAGACCTCCTTGTCTGAGTGCCTGGCGCCACACCCCGACGTAAATGTTACTCCCAATGCCAAAATGACCAACGCGGTTGTCTTCATCGCTTTCATGGTTGCCTCCCGATCCAGCTGTGAATGTTCTTGAGGTTCGGCGGCGAATTCGTTCCCGAATCAGCCTCGAACAAAACTTCGGCAGGATGGTACTCCGGCACAAAGATTGTTGTCCAACTCTTACTGCATGGGAACGGTTATACCACCGGCTGGAGTCAATTTTCGTGATTGCCCTCACGTTTGAGTCCCGGGACTGCGCGTCCGTCCCCAACTGCGGTATAACCAGTCTTGAGAGCCTGCTGTGCGCATCGAATACGATGATGAATCTGGAAGATAAATCGGCCTCTGCGTTGCCCGCTGGGATTGCCGTTCGCGGCGACGTTGCAGACGAACTCACACGCCGCGCCCATCCGGAACCGCCGCATCTCTATCGCACACCCTTTGCCCGCGATGCTGCACGCATCCTGCATGCGCGGGCCTTTCGCCGCCTGGCGGGAAAGACACAGGTCTTCGCGCGCCTGCCGGCCGACTCGCCGTCCGATCACTTTCGCAGCCGGCTGACGCACACGCTTGAGGTCACGCAGATTGCGCGCACGCTGGCCGCGACACTGGGCCTGAATGAAGAACTGGCCGAGGCGCTGGCGCTGGCTCACGACATTGGCCATCCACCATTTGGCCATACCGGCGAGAAGGCTCTGGACCACTGCCTGCGCGGCTACGGACTGACCTTTGACCATAACCTGCACGCGCTGCGGATCGTCACCTGGTTTGAGGAGCGCTACGCGGCCTTTCGCGGGATCAACCTGACGCTCGGCGTTCGCGAAGGGATCGTCAAGCACTCGCGCGATTATTCCGCGGCAACTCATCCGGAGCTGGGGGAGTATTTCCTGGGCCAGTTTCCGCCGCTTGAGGCGCAGCTTATCGACCTGGCGGACGAGATTGCCTATTTGACGGCTGATCTGGACGACGGGCTTGAGTCGGGCATTCTCACGCTGGAGCAGGTCCGCGAAGGGATTCCATTTTTTCGCGGAATCCACGACGTAGTTCTCAAGGATTTTCCTTCCGCTGCGCCTAAGCTCACCGTAAATGAAGTCCTGAAATGGCTTCTGAACTCTCTGGTGTTCGATCTGATGGATGAGACGAGCCAGCGCGTGACGAACCTTGGCGCAACCACTCTTGACGATATTCGCCGGGCCCCGCAGCGCATGGCGGCCCTGAGCCCGCAGTGGGAGGCCGCCCGTGCCGAGGCCAAGGAATTTCTGTATGAGAATCTTTACAACTCGCGCGACCTGGAAGAAGCCCGCGCGCGGGCGACAGAGATTGTGGAGGGACTCTTTGCGGCGCTCATTGCCGATCCGACCGAGCTGCCCAAGGATCACCAGGCGCAAATCGCAACGCAGGGACTGGCGCGCATCGTCGCCGACTACATTGCGGGGATGACGGATAGCTATATTGAGCAGGCGTGGCTGCGCTGCGGCGGGCGGTGAAACGGGTCGCACTCGCCATGCATGGATTGAGCATGAATTGCGCATGGCAGGAGATTGATTGAAGGAGGTTGAATGCGCGCGCAATACCACTTCAGAGACTCGCCTGACGGTCTTTGTGCATGGAATGTAAGCCGGCTTGTCGAGTTGTCAAGCGGGCAGGTTCGCGAGCGGGTGCCGCTCGCGGCCATTCGTGAACTTGACGAATCATATTGGGCCGGGGGAGAGAATCAGCGGCTGACTTGTCGCGATGTTGTGGATCACGCGCGGCTGATGCTGGAAAGCGACCTTGCCTATCCGGTGATTCTGTCGAGCGATGGCCGGGTCATGGACGGGATGCACCGCGTTTGCAAGGCGCTGTTGCAAGGCATTGATTACGTCGAGGCTGTGCGCTTTGTTCGCGATCCGAAACCGGACTATATTGGAGTTCCGCCGGACGAGCTGCTGTACGAAGATTGAGGGCGAGTCTGGAGCGGGTCCTGCGACAAACTCTCAAGGAGGGTCGGTGGTTCAGGGGATTCAGGATTGAGCCAAGTGGGCCGGCATAGCCGTGCCATCAAACGGTCGAGGAAGACCAGTGATACGGTACCAAGCCCAAACATCACGAAGGCGATTCCGGTAACTCGCAGCACTGCCAGAGCGTAATCAAGGAATGGCGGATAGAAATCGCCCAGCAGGACGGGAAAGAACAGCACGCCAACAAGGAGGTATGCAACGGAATAACCGACAGCAAGAGCAACCGGCGCCAAAATCAGCCAAATCGTTTCATGCATGGAGCGAATCCAGATCCACAGCAGCAAAGCTGTGGTGAGAACCGCTGCGGCCACAACCAGCGGCTTTCCCACATACGCGAAGCCCGTGCGCGCGACGAACATGAATGCGGCCAGAGAAATCGACTGATACAAAACGCCGATTGCGCTGAAGCAAATGAACCAGATGATACCGCGCCTATTCATGCAGGCCCCTCTCCCTTACAGATTGTGGTTCCGCTTCCGCGATGATCCTTGCTCCGTCCTCAAGAATCCAGAATTCGCGACCAGCCATGGTTTGCATTGATTCGCGAGTTGCGACAGGAATATCCAACTCCCCATCAGACATGGTTGTTGCGCATTAGCATTCCATGATTTGAATTCTGGCAGAGACAACGGCTCCTTGAGCGACCACCAAAAAAGAAAACAGTTGAACGAAACAGTTTGGTTCAACCGCCCCCACGAAGTTCCAATTCGGTATCGACTTGCTGCACAGTCCCGCCGGCCGGAGCCTGCGCAAATCCAAGGCACATACAACTGCATTCCGCGGTTTGAGCTGCCGACTACTCCCCCTGCTCCGCCGCGTAAATTCTCTGCCACCACTCGCGTGTCTTCGGTCCAAGAGGTTGCGCCGAGACATCGCGTTCTTCGCGTTCACACACACTATCAAGCGCGTACTGTGCAAAATATTGCACATTGCTGTCGTTATCCGAGATCAGCAGCTCCAGCAAGCCCGCAAATGTGTCTTTCAGTATTGCATACTCCGGGCCCCCGGATAAGGTCGATCGCATACAAAACGAACCATGCCGCTCAGGAAACAGTACGGAGTGGGCTGGTCCCGGTCTTTTTGCCGGCTCCAAAATCGCTCAGTGCTTCGGCCGACACTGGAAAGACATCCGCTGAGGCAATGGTAACCCAGTACGCGCTTACTGCACTGTTCCCGCCGGTCTGAGCCTGCGCAAATCCAAAGCGCATTCAACAGCATTCTGCGCGTTGATCCGCAGATTGTCCGACGCGGCCCATAACCATAAACGTGAAATCTGGGTAGGATTCCTTCCGGTTATTTCCGGACGAAGGCGCACCAGCACGTCATTCTGCCCGGTGGCTGCCAAATTAGACGGCGAATCCGTATCCTCGAGTACGAGATCTACGTGTTCTCCGCTGAGAGCATCTTCAAGGGCGGAGATATCTACCACCCGTTCCAATTCTATGGCAATTGAAAATGCGTGGCTGTGAAAGACCGGCGCGTGAATGACCTGGAGCGCGAGGGAGGGCCATCGGCCGGCAGAGAGCGCATCATAATGGCGGCGAATGCGCGCCTCGGCGGTGCTCAGGTTCACCGCGGCATTTTCACCCAGGCCGCAGAGCAGGTTGTATGCGGCCTGCGCGTCATAAACGGCGCGGGGCATGTTTTGAAAGCTGAGCAGGCTCACAGTCTGCTGGTGGAGCTCATCCATGGCGGCGCGGCCAAATTCGCTGGCCGGCTCAAGAACGGTAGCCGCGGCAAAGCGCACCGGCGCGACTTGCTGCAGCCGCTCGAGGAGCAGCGCCAACACGAGGGCGGCAGGGTGCGCGGGAACCACGGCGGGTGTAAACAAATCGACGGTTGCGGCCTCGGAGCCCAGCCAGGGCGCACGCACGAGCACCCCGGTTTCCTGATCGAGCGCGCCGGAGAGATCGAGCACCGTGGAGCCGTCGCGCAGCGCCTGCCGCCAGTGTTTGCGGGTCAGGTTTTCAGTGCCGCAGAAGAAGGTGAAGTCGACGCGCTCAAACGCTTCCGGGTCGATGGCGTGGACAAAGGTGACCTCGTCCCCGACCTGGTCGAGCTGGCCGCGCACCTGGTCATCGTCGAGCAGCACAACGTTGGCTGCCGCCAGCGGCGACTCCGCAAGGGCTTCCTTCAACTCCCGTCCCAGCAGGCTGGAGGCTCCGGCAATGGCTATCTTGTACACTTTCGTCCTTTTTCAGCTTTGGAAAACTACGAATGACTTAACGGATCCGGTTCAACAATGGATGCGTCCTCAACCTCATTTGCGGCCGATCCGCGCCGCCTGCGCCGGGACCACGAATACGCAGCCCTGGCCCAGATCCCGGAGAACATGTAGGTGAGCCCGATTGCGAAGCACAGCGTATTGGAGAACTTGATCATGACAAACAGCACAATCGCCAGCACAAACAGAATCTGGAAGGGATGGCTGCGGGAGAGATTGATCTCCTTGCCTGACCAGAAGCGCCAGGTGCTCACCATGAGGAAGCCGCTCAGCCCCACAAAGAGCAGCCAGGGAATCGCAATCCACCACGCCCGCACCGGGTAGCCATAGAAAAAATGCACCGTTGCGGCCAGAAACCCCGCAGCCGCAGGTATCGGCATCCCAACAAAATACTTGCGTCCCGGGCGCCCGGGATTCTTTGGCTGCGCATCGTGCGAGATGTTAAACCGCGCCAGCCTTGAAACCCCACCGATCAGGAACAGGAAGCAGATAAACGCGCCGGCCTGGTGGAGATGCTCAAGCAACTGCGGGTTGATGGAGTCGGGGAGAAAATGAAATCCCCAGATCAGCGCCAGCAGACTGGGCGCGATGCCAAATGTGATGGCGTCGGCCAGTGAATCCAATTCCTTGCCAAACTCGCTGGCGGTATTGGTCATGCGCGCGATACGGCCATCGAGGGAATCGAATGGGATGGCAAGAATAATGGCGATCGCCGCCCAATCCAGGTGCATGTGCGCGTCGCCTGGGCCGCTGATGGCTTTTAGCGTTTCAGTGATGGAGAAGTAGCCCAGCGCGATGTTGCCCACCGTAAACAGCGAAGGGAGCAGAAACATGCCGCGGCGGAGCTGAGCCTGTGCTCGTGCCTTGGCCTGCGCGGGATCTCGGTGGGGGCTCACTTTTCGCCTCCGCCCGGCAGGGCCGCAAGTATGCTCGATCCACCCTTGACACGCTGGCCGACTTTCACGCGCAGCAGCGCATTTGCGGGAAGCAGAACATCCACGCGCGAACCGAACTTGATCAGTCCGACGCGCTGGCCGCGCTCCACCGTCTCGCCTTCCCTGTGGTTGAAAACGATGCGCCGCGCCAGCAGTCCGGCAATTTGCTTGAACGTGACTTCGACGCCTGAACTGTCGCGCACGGTCACCACATTCTGTTCATTCTGGTCAGCCGATGCGGGATTCATTGCGTTGAGATATTGGCCGCGCCGGTAGCTGACACTGGTAAGCACACCGCCAATCGGCGAGCGGTTTACATGGACATCGAAGACGCTGAGAAAGATGCTGATTCGCTGCCGAGGGCCGTTGGGAGTGGCGATGGTTACCGCTTCAGTGACCAGGCCGTCTCCGGGGGAGACGATCAACCCTTTGCCGCCGGGAACAGTTCTTTGGGGGTCGCGAAAAAACCAGAGAAAAAATACCGCCAGGAGCACCGGCGCAACGCTCCACGCCCAGTTGCCCGTAGCCCACGCCAGCCCAATTGCAACCGCCAGCAAGCTCAAACCGTAGATGTAACCGTCACGAACCATCGTCCCAACGATTATACGGCTGTCCTGCTGATGGGATTGAGAGTGTGCGCGGATTGTCCGCACACCAGCAGCGCATAGGCCGCTCAAGGCCACCGCTTCGCTAGCAAATCGCCTGCAAGATCCTATGCCTGAAGGCCTTAAGCCACTGCCGGGGACCGGCGCTCCAGCGCGAAGATCAGGTCCTTGGCATGGAGCTTCAGCTTTTTCAAGCGCACTTCCTCGAGCTGTTCATCTGCGGAGAGATAAGGCTTCTGAACCAGTTCTTCGAGCCGCTGAGCGTAGCGATGATGTTCGGCATGCAGGCGATCGATTTCTTCGCTCAGCGTCGGATCCAGTACTTCGTCCATCAAGCACCTCCTGTATTACAGAACAATTACATATACCGCCGTAGATGGACAATCGGCAAGAGCCAAACAATACAACAACCGGCAAAAGTCATTAGGAGCCTGTGGAAATCTGGCCTGGAACTGTACAGCCGCCTGGAATCGCTGATTCGGTGGCTGGACGAGGGGATCCCAGACGCAATTGGAGCAGCAGGGCATCTTCCGGCGGGTCGGCGTAGTAGCGGGGCCGGCCGCCGGTGGTGGCGAATCCGAGCGCGTTGTAGAACGCCAGGGCCGGGGCGTTGGAGGCGCGGACTTCGAGGAGAAGGTCGGTGATTTGGGCTGTGGTTAGGGCGTCGAGCGTTGCGGCGAATAGGCGCCGGGCTACACCCTGGCGCTGGCTGGCGGCAGCCACGGCGATGGTCTCGAGCTCGGCCTGGGGTGGGAGCAGGGAGGAGATGGTGAATCCGAGCAGGTTTCCGGTGTGGGGATCGTCGGCTACGAGGGCGATGCGGCGGGGCGTGGCGGCTGGGTCGAGCGCTGACTGGTAGGCTGAGGCCGGCCAATGGGGGGCGTGGTTGAGGGTGTTGGCGATTTCGAGGATGGCGTCGATGTCGGCGGGCGTCATGGGACGGATTCGTAGCTGACTAAGGGGATCGGTCATGCGTGGGGGTGTCCTGGTTGGGGCTCGCCGAAGATTTCAGCGTCGGAGCGGCGCAGATAATGGCCGTCGAGGAGGGCGAGGTCGACGGACGCACCGGCAATGAGTCGCGCCTCGCCCAGGCGCAGGGCATCGGCGGCAAGCGGCGCGGGATTCATGACGAGTTGCGTATTGGGCCAGGCGGAGGCCAGGAGAGTCGCGGCAAATTCATCGCAAACCGCAACCCGCAGCGGGGCGGGACTGATTGCTGCGAGGTCGCGCGCGCCGGCTAAAAGCTCGATGGGGGGCTGGCCGGTCCTTTCCAAGCGCAGAAACACTTCGCCGCGATGGGCGTCGAGAGCTGCGGACGGGACTCCTGATTTGCGGGCGAGAACTTCAAGGCGCGAGACGGCGACCACGGGGATCTGCGCGCTCTCCGCTAATCCCTTGACGGCTGCAAGGCCTACTCTTACGCCGGTGAAGCTGCCGGGGCCGCTGACCGCGACAATTCCGCCTACGTCGTTCAGGCTGATGCCTGCGAGCTTGAGTAGGTCGCGGACGGCTGCGACCAGCGTGGCTGAGTAGCTTCGGCCTTCGAGCTCGGTCTGGCCGAGGATTTCGAGGTCGCGGCCGGCGAGGCGTGCCAGGGCGACTGAGCCAGTGGGGCCGCAGGTGTCGATGGCGAGGAGGAGCATGCCGAATTGGGCGGGCTTTGCCGGGGGGATTTGGGTGGGGTCCATAACCAATCAGCATGACACATTCGAAGCGGAGCCTGCCGACCCGCTCCATTTCCACTCCATGCTGAATCCATTACTCTGTCTAAAGCATCGATAAGACCTAACAGAAATCCAGCGCTCCCCATTTCAAAGTGAAAGGTCACCCTTGGCCGCCGCGGCGACACCCTCGTTTCACGATACCTGGAAGCCACGCGCCAACCCCTGGGTCATCGCCATCACGGTCACGCTGGCCACTTTCATGGAGGCGCTGGACACCTCGATTGCCAACGTGGCGATGCCGCATATTGGCGGGTCGCTCTCGGCGAGCCGCGATGAAGCGACTTGGGTGCTGACCAGCTACCTGGTGGCTAATGCCGTGGTGCTGCCGCTGAGCGGGTGGATCGCCAACCGGATTGGGCGCAAGCGCTTTTACATGACGTGCGTGGCGCTCTTCACGACGGCTTCGCTGCTGTGCGGGCTGGCGCCGACGCTGGGGATGCTGGTATTTTTTCGCGTGCTGCAAGGGGCGGCCGGCGGCGGGCTGCAGCCGAGTGAGCAGTCGATTTTGGCCGACACTTTTTCTCCCGCCAAACGAAGTATGGCCTTCGCCGTATACGGCATGGCCGTGGTGATGGCGCCGGTGCTGGGGCCAACCGTCGGCGGCTGGATTGTCGACAACTATAGTTGGCGCTGGATTTTTTTCATCAATATTCCGGTGGGCATTTTGTCGCTCTACCTGACCAACCGCGTGGTTGAAGACCCGCCGTATTTGGCCGCGATCAGGAAAAGAAAACTAAGCATCGACTACTGGGGGCTTGGGCTGCTGGTGGTGACGATCGGCGCGCTGCAAACCTTGCTCGACAAGGGGCAGGAAGATGATTGGTTTGGCTCGCGTTTCATTATTACCTGCACCGTTGTTTCGGTTGTGGGGCTGGCCATTTTTATTTATCGGCAGCTTACGGTCGAACATCCGATTCTCGACCTGCGATTGTTTGCGCAACGAAACGTGGGCATGACGCAGTTTGTGATGTTTGTGGTGGGCATGTCGCTCTACTCGTCGACGGTTTTGATTCCGCAATTTTTGCAGGAGATTATGGGCTACTCCGCGCGGCAGGCGGGGATGGCTGTGTCTTCGGGCGGCATCGCGCTGATGTTTCTTTTTCCAGTCGCGGGCGCCCTTGCGCCGAGATTCGATCCGCGCAAGCTGGTTGCGCTTGGCTTCACCATCACCACTTTTGGGCTATTTCGCATGACTGAAATCAACCTCGATGTCAGCTTTGGCATGGCGGTGAGTTGGCGTGTGTTTATTGCGCTGGGATTGCCATTTTTGTTTATTCCGATCAACACGCTTTGTTACTCGGGGATTCCGCAGGAGAAATATAACGAGGTCAGCGGACTTACGGCACTGATGCGCAATTTGGGAGGCAGCGTGGGGATCAGCTTTGTCACCACGCTGCTGGCGCGGTTTACGCAGAAACATCTGAACATGATTGGCGCGCACACTGTTCCGGGCAACGGACCGTTTGACATGATGCGCAATGGCCTCACGGGCGCGTGGATGCGGAACGGTAGTTCCAGGCCCGACGCCATGCAACATGCCGGAGCGCAGATCTATGGCATGGCGCAGATCCAGGCGCGGCTGCTGTCTTATGTCGATGTTATCTGGATCATGGTGGGGCTTACCGCGATGCTGATTCCGGTTCCGTTTCTGATGAACAAGCCAAAGAAGGCTGGGCCGGCGCCGATGGCGCATTGATGGGATTGGTTCCTACTTCCCGCGCTGATGCTGGCGCACCAGTTCTGTTAGCGACATATCTGTCTCTTTGCGCACGGTCGAGAGCTTTGTAGTGCTGCGCCAATCGCGCAAGAAATCCTCGCCATAGACCCGACGAAGCGAAGCAACAAGAGTATTGCCCTTTTTCTCTTCTACCCGGCCATCCACATCTCGATGACGGCTATCAAGTCCGGTCCTCATTGCTTACTCCTTCCAAGTCCCGCTGAGTATTAACCGCGCGTTTCGCGTCGTCGACGGGAAGCCTTGTCCACAAGCTTAAGCCTTTTCTTTTGCTTGAAGAGTGCAGCCATCCATTTTTCTGTCCCATACACGCCCCCAAGCAGTCCAGGGACATAATGCGCCACATCAAGAAGCGGCCAGAGTAACCCTGTGCCATCGCTCAGAATCTGAATCTTTTTGAGATCCCTTTCATGCGCGTTTGAGAGCCCTTGGATCAGAGAACGCGGAATCGTAACAGTTGAGTCGTCATCAAGCACCAACCGCAGTCTGTCTGTTGCACTGGAGTACGTCGCTTTCAAAACTCTTCGATCGTATTTCGCGAATCGACGGCCTCGTTCGATCGCCGCATCGATCTCTTCGTCCGAAACTACCATCCGCACAGAGTCAGGCATGAGCTTCCTCCCATAATTCCATCAGCTCGTCGAAATGCGCATTGGCCACGCTCAAAATGTGACGTACCTGATTTCTCTTCGCATCTCCTGGCCGGATCGCATCGTCACGGTCAGCCAATCGCACGATCCTGTCCACTCCAAGCTCAAGGATGGCGACAATTCCTTGATAACGACCATGCACGTGAGGAGGATCGTGATCCTCGGGGTACACGCGAAATGTGACCCCATCAAACCTATACGAGCCCACAAATCAGAATACTCCGAAGCAGGAACCATCACAGCGCCGCCCCTAAACTGCCGCTAGCGCTTGCTCCAGGTCTGCGATCAAATCTTCCTTGTCCTCGATGCCTACTGAGAGGCGCACCAGGCCTTCGGTAATCCCGAGGCGCGTGCGGTCATCTTCGCTGAGTGCGGCATGCGTGGTGGTGGCGGAGTGGGAGGCCAGCGACTCCACTCCGCCCAGCGATTCCGCGCTCAGGAATAGCTTGATGGCGCCGAGGAAGCGGCCGGCGGCATCGCGCGAACCAAGGTCGAAGCTCAGCATGGAGCCGAAGCCTCGCTGCTGCTTGACGGCGAGATCGTGCTGGGGGTGGGACTTCAATCCGGGATAGGCGAGACGTGTGAGTTTGGGCTGCGTCGACAGGAACTCCGCGACTGCGCGGCCGTTTTCTTCGTGCTGCTTCATGCGTAGCGGCAGGGTTTTGATGCCGCGCAGAACGAGGAAGCACTCGAACGGCGACAGGATGCCGCCGGCAGCTTTTTGGACAAGGAGAAAGCGCTCCTTGTGCTCCGGCTTCGAGCCGATCAGCGCGCCGCCCAGACCGTCGGAGTGGCCATTGAGGAATTTGGTGGTGGAATGCATCACGATATCCGCGCCCAGCTTCAGAGGGCTTTGCAGGTAGGGCGACATGAAGGTGTTGTCGACGCTGACTTCGACGCCGTGGGCATGCGCAATCTCGCTGACCGCCGCAATGTCGCTCAACTGCATCAGCGGATTGGTGGGTGTTTCGACGTGAATGAGTTTGGTATTGGGCTTGATGGCCGCGGAGACCGCGTCGAGGTCGCCGGTGTTCACGTACTCGATCTCGATGCCGTAGTGCTGAATGATCTGGTTGAAGAGGCGCTGCGTGCCGCCGTACACGTTATCGGAACAGATCACGTGGTCGCCGGCATGGAGTGTTGCCACGAGCGCATAAATCGCGGCCATGCCGCTGGCGAAGGCGTGCCCGCAGATGCCGCCTTCGAGGGCCGCGAGCGCCATCTCCAGGCGGTCGCGCGTGGGGTTGCCGGCGCGGGAGTAGTCCCAGCCGCGGTCGGTGCCGATGCCGGTGAGTTCAAAGGTCGATGAAAGGTAAACCGGCACGTTGACCGCGCCGGTAAGAGGGTCGGGATGCTGGCCGGCGTGGACCGCAAGAGTCGAGTATTTGTATTCAGACATGGGTCAGCTTTTAGCTCCTAGCTTCTAGCTTCTAGCTTATCGTGTTGGGGTCGAGCCGATCGTGGTGGAAGTGCTGCTCTACGCTCCACCTTCGAAGATCTTCTTGGATAAATAGCGCTCGGCGGAGTCGGGAATGATTACTGCGATGCGCTTGCCTGCGCCTAGTTCCTTGGCCAGTGCGACTGCCGCGAAAACTGCTGCGCCTGAGCTTGATCCGCCTACCAGGCCCTCTTCGGCGGCGAGGCGCTTGACGGTGTCGAATGCGTCCTTGTCGGTTACGGCGACAACGCGGTCGCAGACATCGCGATGGAATGTCTCGGGCACGAAATGGACGCCGATGCCTTCGACTTTATGCTTGCCGGGCGCACCGCCTTGCAGAATTGAGCCTTCGGTCTCGACGGCTACATTCACCACGGCCGGGTTGTGCTCCTTCAAGAAACGCGCCACGCCGCTGAATGTGCCGCCGGTTCCTACGCCGGCCACGAAGCCGTCGACGCGGCCTTCCAGCTGTTCCCATATTTCGGCGGCCGTGGTGTCGTGGTGGAATTTGGGGTTGGCCTGATTTTGAAACTGCAGCGCGGTGAACGAACCGGGAATCTCTTTCCCCGCTGCAAGCGCGCGTCGAATTGCTCCGGCCATGCCCTCGCCCTCTGGAGTTCGGATGACTTCGGCGCCGAAGCCGCGCATCAGAATGCACTTCTCTTCGGCGAAGCCTTCGGGGACAAACAGTTTTACCGTGTAGCCGCGATTGACGCCGATCAGCGCCAGGCCCACGCCGGTATTTCCTGCCGTCGCTTCGATAATTGTCGAGCCGGGATGAAGCAGGCCGCGTGCTTCGGCGTCCAGAATCATTCCCAGAGCGGCGCGGTCCTTGATGCTGCCGCCGGGGTTGAGGAATTCGAGCTTGGCAAAGACCGCGGCCGCAGGCTCGGGCGCCAGCCGCGCGAGTTGGAGCATTGGCGTGTGGCCTACAAGCTTGGTGATGTCAGAGGCGACTCGGAGGGCGGAAGATGGGGAAATAGCAACGGCCATGGCAGGGAATAGTCTATCGCACGGACGGAGGAGCGTTCTTTCGATTCGTGTGGACGGGGAAGGAGGGGGTGGGGCTAAACAGGGTGCGGAAAAAGCCCAGCTTCAGGCGAAACCCCAGAAGAGCATCCCTCAGGGGCTGAAGCCCGAGCTTCATTTTGTGGCACTTACGGCACGACTGAAGTCGTGCCCTTTCGCACATCTACGTGAAGAAGGCAGAGTTCTAGGTGAAGAAGGCAGAGTTCTACGTGAAGAAGGCAGAGTTCTACGTGAAGAAGGCAGAGTTCTACGTGAAGAAGGCAAAGTCTCTCAGCAATCTGTGACGTTGCGTTTTATTCCGGTTTGGGTTGGCCGGTGGTGCTGTCTTGGCGTGCCAGCTTGACGCGGGCGGTTTCCAGCTTGCGCTGCACCTTGGCTACGTCGCCGGGCTCGACATCGGCGGATGCGGCCTTGGCGTATTCAGAGAGCGACAGTTCCCATTGCGCGGCGGCGAGACGGATGCGGCCGGTCTTCTCGTAGAGGTCGCCCAGGTGGTCGTGGACGGTGGGGTCGGTCTGATCGCGATCGACTGCCTGGCGGAGGTTTTCTTCGGCGAGCTCGTAGTTGCCGAGCTTGAAGTAGACCCAGCCGAGCGAGTCAAGATAAGCGCCGCTCATGGGCTCGATGTCGACAGCCTTGCGAACGAGCTTGAGGGCTTCAGGCAGGCGAATACCCCTGTCGGCCAACATGTAGCCGAGGTAGTTGAGGGTCATGGCGCTGGAGGGGTCGAGATCGAGGGCCTGGCGGAAGAGCTGTTCGGCCTGATCGTAGTGCTTCTGGCGTTCAGCCAGTGCGCCCTTGAGGAAGAACAGGTAGGTGCGGTCTTCCTTTTTGGTGGAAAGGCTGGTGGCCTTGACGTAGGCGTCGTCGGCATCCTTCCAGCGGCGCATCTGGGTGTAGAACTGGCCGAGCCGCAGCCAGGTGGCGCGATCGTGGTCAGTATTGTCGAGCAGGCTCTTGGCCATGTTGACGGCGTCGTCGCCTTTGTTGTCTTCGAGGAGCGCTCCGGCAAGCATGAGCTTGAGGTCCAACGCCTTGCCCTGGAGATCAGGATCCTTGGGGCTAGCCGCGGCGGCTTTTTCTGCAACCTCAACGGCTTTGCGGGAAACTTCGACGGCTTTGTCGTACTGTTTGGCGGCGCCGTAGGTCTCCACCTGACCCTCAAAGCCGCGCAGGGTCGCATCGCCGCCGAGGTCGATCATTTTCTGATAAGTAGCGATGGCCTGGTCGGTCTTGTTCTGTTCCTGGTAAACGCCGGCGAGCCGCTCAAGGAAGACGCTGCGGCGGCTCTTCTCTTCGGCGGTGTAGGCTCCATTGGCGTGAGAGGTCACATCGACCATCTGACTGTAGGTCTGGGCGGACTCGTCGAAACGGCCGAGCACGTCGAGGAGCAGGCCTTCACTATAGCCGGCCTCAAGGGATGTGGGGTCCTTTTTGCGGGCTTTGCGAATGGAGGCGAGGGCGTCTTCATATTTGCCCTGACGGCGCTGGATATCGCTGATGTGAACCAGGGGGTCGATGTTTTCAGGATCAGCCAGGGAGAGTTCCTGGAACTGCTTGAGCGCTTCGTCGAGCTGGTTGTCGTTTTGGAGGGCCTCGGCGAGAGCGTCGATGGTCTGCGCGTCGCCGGGATCCATGTCGGCTGCGCGCTGATAGGCGGAGATGGCGTCTTTGGGCTGCTTCAACTGATCATAGGCAGCGCCCAGGGCGAACTCCATCTTGGGAGAACGGTCATTGACGGGAACGTCTTCAATTACCTTGGCTGCATGCTTGAGGTCGCCGGCCTCGGCATAAAGGCGGGCGAGATTGAGCACCACTTCTTCCGACTCCGGCTCGATGGCCTGGGCGGTTTTGAACTGCTCTTCAGCTTTCTGGGGTTGGTGCTTGACGGTGTAGAGCTGGCCGAGGACCATGCGGTCTTCAACGCTCTTGGGCTGCAGTTCGACGATCTTCTCGAACTCGGCGATGGCCTGATCAAGGACGTTGCCGGAGGGCGACGTGGAAGAGACGGCATTGGATCCGTCGCCGAGCTGGCGCAGGTAGATGCGGCCAAGGAGGCGGTGCGCAGGAATGTCTTTGGGTTGGGTTTTGAGCAGGTTGCGCGCGGTGACTTCAGCGTCGTGGATGCGGCCGCTGCGGAAATAGAGGTCGGCGAGACCGTCATTCAACTCCGAGGAGTTGGGATCGGCATTGAGGGCGAGCTTGTACTCCTCGATGGCGCGGCCAACGAATTCCTGGCGACCCAATTCGACGGCCTGCTCCTCATAGAAGCTGGCCATGCCGACGTGAAAGTACGCAGTTGCGCGGTCGGCGGTGGGTGCGGAGGCCGGGACGGGCGCAATCTCGATGGACTTGGCGGGAGCCTGGGCGGCAGGCGACTGGGCAGCGGGCGCCTTGGTATCGGGGGGCATGTCCTGGGCGAGGGCGCGGAGATGCACCATCGGCATCAGCAGGAGAGAACCGGCGGCCAAGGTTAGCCAGGAGGGCAATAAGCGATTTTTTATTCTCATCATCCAGACAATTCCGTGCCTGATGGGCCACGCGGAAGGGGTATTCCTATCCGGGGGACCGAGAGGCACCGCGGGCAGCCGTTGAGAGCAGCTCTGCCTACTGTAGAGACGATTTTACCCGTTAATAGTCGCGGTGACACGGCGGAATGCGGGAATTTCGAGTTGATGGGAGTGTAAGTGGTATTGGATTGGCGTTTGGATTGCGCGGGATCAAAGTGGGTGTGGCTCGAATCAAAGCGGGTGGAGGCTCAAATGCACAGAGCTCCGGAGCACCCATCGAACTGGTCTAATTAATGAAGCAAAAGCTCAGCGCCAAGCGAGGTAGTAGTACCAGCCGTTTCCAAGCGCAAACAAATTCGCGTAGGAACCGCCGTCCGTCAAAGGTACATCAGAACTGCTTCCATTGCGGCTCCAGGATTCAAAATTAGCGGCAACACGACAGGATGCTGGGACGAAGAGGACGCCGTAACTTGAGCCATCTTCAATTGGAATGCTTACCGTGGCGCCAGACTGATAGATGCCAGGTCGATCAACTGCTTTGAGTGCGCCGGCAAGTGTTTGGATTGTTGCCGCGTCTGTATTCAGTGTTCTAGCGGCCTCCTGCAGGCTCGGAACGACTGTGCCATCCCCATGAATCACGACGCGATAGGATCGGTCCGGTTTCACGGCGAATGCTCGAAACTCGACTGTCCCGACTATGGGACCGGGGAGACCGCATGGTGGAAGAGTCTTGTTCGCGGTTCGAAATGCGGAAATCAACTCAGCATACTGGGACTCGTGAGCCCGGAAGTTTGAAATGGCCTTGGTCTTGAATTCCAGCCTGCCTGCTACGAGCCAGTGATCAATCAGCCGGGGCACAAGGAATATTCCAAATGCAACGACCGCGACGACACCGAGAATAAATCTCCAATGTTCTTTCATCTCTTTGGGCGGCTCAGTGGCGGAAGTGGCGGATGCCGGTAAAGACCATGGCCAAACCTAAGCGGTCGGCGGCGGCGATTACGTCTTGATCTTTGACGCTGCCGCCGGGCTGGATTACGGCGGTTGCGCCGGCTGCGGCAACGGTTTCAAGGCCGTCAGGGAAGGGGAAGAAGGCGTCGGAGGCGGCCACGCAGCCGGTGAGGGGGAGGACGGCTTTCATGGCGCCGAATTTGGCGGCGTCGACGCGGCTCATCTGGCCGGCGCCTACGCCGAGAGTCTGGCCGTCACGGGCGTAGACGATGGCGTTGGATTTTACGTGCTTGCAGACGCGCCAGGCGAAGATGAGGCTGCGCAGTTCTTCTGCCGTGGGCGGACGCCAGGTGACGACGTCAAGCTCCGACTCGGCAACGCGGCCGGTGTCGGCATCCTGGAGGAGCAGGCCGCCGGAGACGTGTTTTACGACGGGTTTTTGAGGGGCGGATTTGATTTCTACGAGGCGAAGGTTCTTTTTGGCAGCGAAAACGGCGCGGGCTTCCGGGGTGAAGGCCGGGGCGGCGATGGCTTCGACGAAGAGCTTGGCGATTTCAGTTGCGGCGTCGGCGTCTACCTCGCGATTGATGCCGATGACACCGCCAAAGGCCGAGATGGGGTCGGCCGCCAGCGCCTTTTGATAAGCCTCAAGCACTGACGAGCCGGTGGCCGCGCCGCAGGGGTTGGTGTGCTTGACGATGATGACGGCGGGCTGGTCAAACTCCTGCGCCAGTTCCCAGCAGGCATCGAGATCGACGAGGTTGTTGAAGCTTAGCTCTTTGCCCTGAAGCTGGTGGGCGCCGGCCACGCCGAGGCCGGAGCCGTCGGAGTAAAGGGCGGCGCGCTGGTGGGGATTTTCACCGTAGCGGAGGGATTGGGCAAGGGGGAAATTGATGCGGAGGGTTGTTGGCAGAGCGCTCAAGTCGGGGTTGGCTGCGGTTTCTGGAGCGGGGGCTTCGGCGATCTGGTCGAGCGTGTTGGCGATGGCGGTGTCGTAGGCGGCGGTGGTGGAGAAGGCTTGTTTGGCGAGACGCCAGCGGGTTTCGCGGGATAAGGCGCCGGAGTTGGATTGGAGCTCTTCGATGAGGGAGGGGTAGTCGGCGACGCGGGTGACGATGGCTACGTCTTCAAAGTTCTTGGCGGCGCTGCGAACCATGGAGGGACCACCGATATCTATATTTTCGACCAGATGACCGAAGGCTACGCCGGGGTGGGCGGCGGTTTTCTCAAAGGCGTAGAGGTTGACGACAACCATGTCGATGGGCTCGATGCCGTGGGCGGCGACGGCGGCTTCATGGGCCTCATTCCCGCGAATATAGAGCAGGCCGCCGTGGACTTTTGGATGGAGGGTCTTGACGCGGCCGTCGAGCATTTCGGGAAAGCCTGTTAATTCGGAAATATCCTTGACCAAAAGCCCTGCCGCACGCAGTGCCGCGGCGGTGCCGCCGGTGGAGATGAGTTCGACTCCAAAGCCGGCCAGGGCCTGGGCAAAGCTGACCAGGCCGGTCTTGTCGGTAACGCTGAGCAGGGCTCTCTTGATTTTCTTCGACGAACTCACGGTTTTGGGCTCCTTGGGAGGCTTGGCATGGGAGTGCGGTGGCCACGCTCCAGAGTACAACGGCGGGCGGGTCGAGACCCGCGATTTCGGATGCTGGAACGTGTCGTTCGTCGAGTGCGTATCCTCTTCGTCGAATGTCGCAGAAGAGAAAGTTGGGTCTCGTTTGCGCATGTATTGGAGCGCGAAAGCAGGAGGGACGGCCATGAAACGGGCTGGATTTGTGCTGATTTGGCTCTTCGCGCTATGCGCGCTTGGAGAACCGCTTGCGGCGCAGGGCCTGCGACTGTCCGACGTTATTTATATGGACCAGCCGACGGGGATTGAGCTTCCCGCCTATTTGGCAGCGTGGCCGTCACTGGCGCCCTCTATTGATCGACTGAAAGCAGGCCAGATTGCCGCGGTGGAGGCCGATCTGCAACGGCGAGCCGGGGCGAAAGATGTTTCGGATGGCGAATTAAACATGCTGGCCCAGTTGTTATGGCAGCACGGATTGCTTGATGCGGCAGATGTCGCGGCTGCGAGAGCTGTTGCGATGCAGCCAAGGCAATCGCTCAACGCGTTCCAACTGGCGATGGTCGACTTCGCGCATTTGCGTCGAGCCTCGGGAATTATGGAGCAATGGAAATGGCAGCGACGGACGCGCGATGCATATCAGCGAACGTTCGAGCTCGACCCGCGTAATGGTTCAGCTCGTTATTATCTCGCCTACAGCTATATGAACACGCCGTGGATTGGCGGTGGAGACACGCAGAAGGCGCTTCAGCTTAGCGATGGCGGAATTGCGCTGGGACAGAATGGCTTCTACGTGGTCCGGGCAGATGCACACAGGCTGCGCGGCGAGCTGGATGCGGCGAACGCCGACTACGACGCGTCGATGAAATTGAAGGTCTTCAAACTGAGCGGTTTTCTTGACGCGGCCCAGGAGGAGATGGGACGCAAGGAGTGGGAACGAGCAAAACGCTATCTTGACTGGGCTGTGCACTGCCGTCCCGATGCAACGAAGGCTTATGAGGGACTTGGCGACTACTACATTGGTACGAATGATCGGCTGGGCGCACAGCACTCTTACGAGGACGCAATCGCGAGAGATCCAAAAAACGAATCCGCAAGGACGAAACTGGCAAGTCTGCAAGGCAAACAGAAATGAGCTGTCGCCCGAGGAAGGGTTCAATAACGATGGTTACGGGAGTATTGCTGGTGACCTGACGGGGAATATGAAAATGCTTTAGAGTTAGAGAATGGGCAGTTACTCTCCCCCCCCTGCAGCGCCCCACGGACGGGAACAGGTCCTTGGGGAAGCGGAGTTCGAATCAGAGATTTTGCCTCCGGAGGCCGGAAGAATGGCGCCGCAGGAACCCGTGCGCCGGGAGAGGGCCTGGTGGGCTTCAGCGCCGGCTACCTATCTATTGGTGGGAATTAATTGCGCAGTGTTCCTGTGGATGCTGTATCGCCATGTCAGCTACCTGAACCCATCGCCGGATCAACTGATGGCTTTCGGTGCAAATAATGCGGGAGCGGTGCTGATCAACGGCGATTGGTTTCGTATTGTGTCCGCCATGTTCGTGCATGTGGGCATCATTCACCTGGCGACGAATATGTGGTGCCTGTGGAACCTGGGCATGCTGGCGGAGCCGCTGATGGGTTCGGCGGGCGTGCTGGCGGTCTACATCCTCACCGGCGCGGCGGGGAACCTGCTCTCGGTATTTGTAACCAGGGTATGGTTCTTCGACCCGAACGCAGTGGTTGGCGGGTGGTTTGGGCCAGTGGGCGCGGGCGCTTCGGGTGCGGTATTTGGTATTGCGGGCGCGCTGATCGTGCTGCTCAAATCCCACTGGCTGCCAGTGCCTCCGGAAGAACTCCGCAAGCTGCGCATGTCGGTCGTTTATTTTGCGGGGATCAACCTGGTGATCGGGTTGGCAACCATGATTCCAGGGTCGTTTGTGAAGATCGACAACATGGCTCACATGGGCGGATGTGCTTGTGGGCTGCTGTTTGCGGCGCCGATGGTTCCGCGCATTGGTGCGCCGAAGAGACTATTTTTTGTGCGTCGGCGCGTCGCAGTGGGGTCGGTGGTCCTGGTTCTGACTCTGTTCGCGTTCTTTATCGCCAGTTTTCATGGGTGAGAAGGCAGGGAACAAGGATTAGGGAACAGGGAATAGAACTGTTTCGCGCTAGCGGACGGCGGTGGCGGCGAACTTTTTGACCATGGCTAGCAAAAGCTTGCGGTCGCTCTCATTCAAGTTGGAAGAATAGCGGCGAATCTGGGTGAGGAAACGCAACTCTTCGTCAGAGAGCCTCTGGGTGTTGAAGTTGTGACTCATGGAGTCGTCGGCGAAAAACTGGGCAATGGGCAGATCGAGCGCTAGGGCGATCTTTGAGAGGGTGTCGAGCGAGGGGACGGTGTGTCCGTTTTCGACGCGCGAGAGGTAGCAGCGGAGCAGGCCGGTCTTCTTTTCGATATCCCCTTGCGACAATCCTTTTTGAAGCCGGTGAGCGCGAATCGTGGTTCCGATCTTCATGATGGGAGAGGTCCTGTCTGATGGCTGCCGCAGTTTACTGATGTGACATCCATCTGAAAGTTATTAGCTCAAGAGTTAACATGGGTTGCGCATGAATGCAAGAACTTTCGTTACCTAATTTGGTCACGGTAGTTACTAGGTGGGTTAGCGAACTTGTTACGGGCGATTTCGCGTCAAAGTTCGAGCCGATTTGGGAATAAAAACAAATGCAGGTCCTTCGACTCACCACCCCCAACCTCCACCCCAAAGAGGAAAGACCGCTCTTCGGGGACCCCGGAAACTGAGAAACGTTTGGGGCCCCGTTCGCTCAGGATGACCGCATCTCAGGGGAATTTGCTCCGCGCGCAGAGATACAAGAATGACCGCCTCTTTCTCAATAGAGCGCTTTGCGAAGATAGGCGAGGCCTTCGACGGGATTGTCGTTGTAGGGGGCGCAGGGCTCAAAGCCGAGGTCCAGATAGATGCGGTGGGCGGCGGCCATGGAGGCCGGGGCGGTGTCGAGATAAACCGCCTTGCGACCAGCGGCGGCGGCGCGATCGAGGACGGCCTGGGTGAGGGCGCGGCCGAGCGAAAGCCCGCGCGCTGCGGGACGGACCCAGAGGCGCTTCAGCTCCCAGGCATCGGGTTCGACGGTCGGCGGAAGCGTGCGCCAGGCAATGAAGCCGAGAGGGAAACCGGCGGGGAATCCGGCGGGCTGGCCGTGCATATGAGCGATGAGACAGCCGCCGCCCTGTTCGAGATAAGAGATGGGGAGACGGGCGGCTTCCTTTTCAAGTGAGCCGAAACAGAAGCGGGCTGCGCCGGGTTGGGCAATGACGAAGCGTCCGTATTCAAGCAGGAGTTCGCGGGCCTGGGCGAGAGTGTCTTCTGAGGCAGAGGCCGGAATCTCTTCCAGATGGAATGGGCGGGATTGGGCCTCGTGCGGGCGCATGTCTGATTTTACGATTAGACGAGTGATGGGAGTTGAGTGAATCGCTGTTGGTAAACCTTCGAGACACGTGAAGCGTCTGACTCAGTACGAGCAAGGGATGCGTGGGAGCTTCAATGCGGCGACGAGCCATGCGGTTGGCAATGGGTGCGGGGATTGTTGTGGCTGGTTGCTTTGCGGTGTTGGCGCAGGGCGCGGCGGCCCAGACTCCGAAGCCTGATGCGGGTCAGAGCTCGACGCCTATTGCACCTCAAGTATCGACGCCAACACCTGCGCCGTCGAATGCGTCCGATGCAAATGCGCAGACAAATGCTCCCGCTCAAACCGGCGGCACATTGCATGGTGTGATCAAGAGCGGGAACATTCCGCTGCCGGGCGTGACGGTGACGGCGAAGAACACGCTGACCGGCAAGAAATATTCGACAACAACGAACATTCAGGGTGCGTGGCTGCTGACGATTCCGCAGAATGGGCGGTACGTCATCCGGACGGAGTTTGCGGGTTTCGCGGTGGGTTCAGCGGAGGCGCTGCTGAACGCCGCGAGCCACGACCAGGCGGTGCCGTTTGACCTGATGCTGGCATCGCGGGCAGCGGCGCAGGCAAGCAGCGAGTCAGCAAGTCAGCAAGCCAGCGAGTCAGCAATACGGCAGCTGGCTACGAATGCGCCCCAGAGCCTGAGCCTGATGAGTTCACTGGCCGCGGATACGGAGACGCAGGCGGGAACGCAGGCGCAGACGGGCGGTAGTGGAGCGGCGCTGCCGTCTGCCGCGGGCAACTCGGATTTTGGCGGAGACTCGGTGGCCATCAATGGACAGTCGGGGCAGGTGAGCCCGTTGGCGGGGATGGACCCGGACCGCATGCGAGACCTGATTGAGACCGCGAGGGCGCAGGGCGGCGGGGCAGGAATCTTTGGCGGCGCGCTGGGCGGTGGCGGGTTTGGGCCGGGAGGATTTGGTGGTGGCGGGTTTGGCGGGGGACGGGGGAACTTTCGCGGCTTCAACCCCGGGCAGCCGCATGGGGCGATCTTCTGGGTTGGGAGCAACGCGGCGCTGAATGCGGAGCCGTATTCACTGGAGGGGCAGCCGCAGGTGCAGCCGGCGTCGGGGAGCAACCAGTTTGGCATCACGTTCATGAGTGAGCCTTATATTCCGCATTTCACCAAGCCGAGCGGGAAAGACACGGTGTTCCTGACGCTGAATGGGACGCGGAGTTCGAACCCTGAGGATGAATATGCCAATGTGCCGACAGATGCGGAGCGGATGGGGGATTTTACGGGTTTGCCGGCGATCTACGATCCGACGACAGGGGCGCAGTTCACAGGCAACATGATTCCTAATGGACAGAATGGAACGCAGAATCGGATTGCGAGCCAGGCTACGGCGTTGTTGAAGTATTTTCCTGAACCGAACCTGACGGGCAGCACGCAGAACTATCACTTGCTGACCACGGCGCAGACCAACTCGACGCAGGCGGGTGCGCGGTATCTGCGCAGCCTGGGCAAAAATGCGACGCTGCCAACCGGGGGTGGGCGTGGCGGCGGCGGTGGCGGGCGCAGGAATCAGAACCAGGGGCTGCGGCAGAGCATCAACTTCAATTACAACTGGAGCCACAATGCGCAGGACCTTGTGACCCTGGTGCCGCAACTGGGCGGCAAGTCTTCGACGGCTTCGAATTCGGTGCAGGCCGGATACACGGTTGGCTACAAGAAGATGACCAACATCTTCAATGCGAACTGGAATAGAAATAATTCGCAGACGACAAACTACTTTACAAATGTGCAGGACGTGGCGACCGCGGATGGCATTTTAGGGCCTAACGGCGCGGCGCTGAATATGAGCCCGCTGAATTATGGCGTGCCGGATATTACGTTGAGCGACCTGACGGGGTTGAATGAGCAGCAGCCAAGTTTTGCGCTTTCGCAGACTATCTCGTTCTCCGAGGTGCTGAGCTGGATTCACGGCAAGCACAACATGCGTTTTGGCGGCGACTATCGGCGGGTGCATCGCGATTTTCTGGGCGGCTCAAATTCGACTGGCAGTTTCACCTTTACTGGATTGTTTACAGAAGCGCCGGGAACTGCGTCAACGGGACAGGCGGCGACTGGTTCGTCGTTCGCGGATTTTCTGCTGGGATTGCCGCAGGCGACAAACATCGATACGTCGGCGTCGAAGAGCTATTTGCGCGATAACGTGTGGGACGCGTTTGCGATGGATGACTGGCGGGTGATGCCGCAACTGACACTGAATTATGGAGTGCGCTACGAGTTCTTTGCGCCCTATACGGAGAAGTACGGCCACCTGGCGGATGTGAATGCGGATCCTTCGGACGCGTTTACTACTCCCGTGAGCGAGGCGCCTGTGCCCGGGGATGGGTTGCCGGCTTCGCTGGTTTATCCGTTTCGCGTGGCGTTTGCGCCGCGGCTCGGGCTGGCGCTGAGGTTGCCGAAGTCGACCGTGGTGCGGGCGGGGTTCGGGATGAATTACACGGTCGGCGAGTACGGCACATTTGCGAACACTATGGCGCATCAGCCGATGGTGAATGAGCCGTCGTTTGTGAACGAACAGACTAACAATGTGGCTACCGATGTGAACGGGAATCCAAGTCCGGCGTGCGCGATGACTACGCCCATCAGTTGCTTTACGCTGGCCAATGGATTTCCCGCTCCGGACACCATTGGTAATTACGCGCTTGATCCGCACTATGCGATGCCATACGTGCAGGTGTGGAACCTGGATGTGCAGAAGAGGCTGCCATGGGGCGTGGTGATGAATGTGGGCTACAACGGATCGAAGGGAAATCATCTGGACATTACCGGCGCGCCGCGTGCAACGCCGCAGAACCAGGGCACCAATCCCACCAACCAGGTGTTTACGTACGACCAGGCAGCGGCGTTTTCAAAGCTCAGCGCGGGGACTCTGCGGGTGAACAAGATGCTGTCGAAAGGGATTCAACTGGGTGCGAATTATCAGTATTCGCACTCGATTGACGATGCGGCATCGGTGAACGGGACATCGAGGCGGGTGGCGCAGAACTGGCAGGATCTGCAGGCGGAGGAAGGTAACTCGAGCTTTGATCTGCGGCACCAGGTGAGTGGGACTTATCTTTACGAGTTACCGTTTGGTAAAGACAAGTTCTGGGTGACGAGCGGGGTTGGTTCGCACATTCTTGAGGGATTTTCGGTGTCGGGTAGCTTTAACTTCGCGACCGGAAACCCGATAACTCCGAGTTATACCGCGACGGAGAACGACGTAAGCTGCGGTACTGCGGGATCGGGGCGTCCGGACCGCGTGGTGGGAGTTGCAGTGGGGTCGGGACCTGGGTTGCATTGGTTTAATCCTGGCGCATTTACGGCACCAGCGCCGGTTCCGGGCTATCCGTGCGCGGTATTTGGTACGGCTGCGCGGGACTCGATTGCAGGGCCGGGAACGGTGACGAATAACTTGTCGTTGTCAAAAACGGTGCAGATGGGCGATACGCGGAGCTTTGAGATTCGCGCAACGCTGAACAATGCGTTTAACACGGTGCAGTATGCGGGCGTGGGCACCAGCGTGACGCTGCCGACTTTTGGGCAGGTGACTTCGGTGGGGCAGATGAGGACGTTTCAGTTCAGGGCGAGATTTCGATTTTAGAGGGATAGCGGAGTTTGCGGAGTTAGCCGCGCTTCGCGCGTGTTAGCAGGTTAGCGAAATCCCCGGTCCCCAACTGCGAGGGGCCGGGGGCACCCGGCGTGTTAGCGAGCCAGCAAGTCAGCGTGTCAGCAATTGGAATCTGAAGGACTTTGGATGACGGGGTGGATGCAAAAACTCGGAGCTGTTGCGGCGATGCTGGCGATGGGGCTGGCGGGCGCGCCGGGGGCTCTTGCGCAAGAGGCCGGGCAGACTTCAGGTGGGCAGACTGCAAATGGACAGAATTCGGGATTGCCGCCGGGCGGCTTTGTGATCAAGGCGAATGCGGACCTGGTACTGACCAACGTGGTGGCGCGCGATGCAAAGACCGGGGAGATGGTGCTGGGGCTGAAGCAGAGCGACTTCATCGTGATGGAGAACGGCAAGCAACAGCAGATTTCGACATTCGATTTTGAGAGCGTGGACAAGGCGGCTCCGCTGAACGAGGCGACAATCAGTGGGTTGGCCGCAGGTTCGAGCGTTAGCAACGGAAAGGCCGTAGTGGTGGCGAAGCCCGAAGACTTGCGTAATCATCGACTGATTGTGATGTTCTTCGATTTGACGTCGATGCAGCCGGAGGACCTGGATCGGAGCGTGACGGCGGCGCAGGATTTCTTGAAAAACAGGATGGCGCCGGCGGACCTGGTAGCTCTGGTTTCACTTGGCGACACGCTGAAGGTGGATCAGGATTTCACCGCAGATAAGCAGGCGCTGATCAATGAAGTCGCGGTGTACAACGGCACCGAGGGGCAGGGTTTTGCGCAGGGCGCGACGGCGAATTCAAACCAGGTGGAGGACACGACCGGGTATACGCCGGACGAAAGCGAGTACAACGATCTGAATACCGATCGCGAATTGTTCGCACTGCGAGCGGTGGCGAAGTCGCTGGAAAAAATTACCGAAAAGAAGTCGCTGCTGTATTTTTCCGGCGGAATTTCGCGCGACGGAATTGAGAACGAAGCGTCGTTGCGGTCGGCGATTAATGCGGCGGTGCGGGCGAACCTGGCGATTTACAGCGTTGATGTGCGCGGGTTGCAGGCGGTGACAGCGTTGGGCGATGCATCGACGGGAAGTTTGCGTGGGCAGGGCGCATATAGCGGCGGAGCGCTGCTGAACAACATGAACGGGAACCTTGCCTCGCAGGAGGTGATGTCGACGCTGAGCATGGATACGGGCGGCACGGCGTTCCTCGATTCAAATGATTTTGCCCCGGCGTTTGCGAAGGTGCAGCGGGATACTTCTGCCTACTACGCGATTGGATTTCACAGCGCGAATCCGGCGCGGGATGGGCGGTTCCGCAAGCTGACGATCAAGGTGAACCGGCCGGGTGTGAAGCTCGAATACAGGCCTGGTTACTATGCGCCGGCGGACTTCCAACATTCTGGGAAGGAAGACCGCGAGCGTGATCTTGAGGATCAACTGGCTAGCGACTTGCCGGCTTCGGACATGGCCGTCTACATGGACGCGATGTACTTCAGGTTGGATGAAAATCGATTCTTTGTGCCGGTTTCGCTGATTGTGCCGGGCTCGCAGATTCCGTTTGTGAAGGGCGGCGACAAGGACAAGGCTACGCTGGACATTATCGGCTCAGTGATTGACGAGGCGAAGCGGCCGATTGGGCATGCGCGCGAGACGGTGAAGCTGAATCTTGATCCGAGTTTGCAGGCGCGGCAGAAGAATATTCAATACACGACGAGCTTTAATCTTCCGCCGGGCAAGTACACGCTGAAGTTTGTGGTGCGCGAGAATCAGACGGGACGCATGGGGTCGTTTGAGGCGGAGATCACGCTGCCAGACATGAAGAAATCGCCGCTGAAGATGAGCTCGATCGTGCTGGCGTCGATGCGGCAGCCGAGCAAGTTGCAGGACCCGTTGGTGCGGAATGGCGAACAGTATGTGCCGAATATCAGCCACGTGTTTCGCCAGGATCAGCATCTGTATCTGCTGTATGAAATCTACGGGCCGGCGAAGGAGAAGCTTGCTGCGGATGCGCCGAAGGGGAGCAAGCCGGGGATCAATTTGCTGAGCAGCCTGGAGCTGATTCAAGGTTCGACGAAGGTGTATGAGACGCCGCAGGTGCAGGCGAAGACGATCAACGTGGAAGGGCGCGACGCGGTGGCGATTGAGCTGGATGTGCCGCTGGCGGGGCTGAAGCCGGGGCCTTACATCTGTCAGTTGAACGTGATTGACGATGCGAGCGGGAGCTTCGCGTTTCCGCGGTTTGCGATTTTGGTGCGGGAGCCGGTTGCGGCGACTGCTGCCCCTGGCGGGGCGCAGTAGCGGGTCAGCGGGTCAGCAAGTCAGCGAGTCAGCGGGTCAGCGAGTCAGCGGAAACCTTGGTCCCTAAAGCGGGACCCGGGGCCCGAGCGACAAGCAGGCTTTCGACTGCGTTTCGCGCAAGAAGCCGCGCCAAACTCCGCTCAGGATGAAAGCATCATTTTGTTTGTTGAGATTTATCTGGAGTGGCTTGTTCGTTTTGGCTGCTGATGCCGTAGGGGCAGTGGCGGCAGCCGGAACCGCAGCAGGAGCCGCGCTTGAGATGATAGGCCGCGGTGAAGACTATGTATTCTCCCTCATAGTAGTAGTCTTCGGGCGCGAGCTTGGGCGGCGGGGCTGGGGATTCGTTCCTGTCCATATTCTCTTCTCTTCTCACCTGGTTTCTATTTTCTCCCGAAGCGGCGGAGTATGAGTGGGCTGCGTGGCCGCAATCGGTAGAATTGTGTCATGACACTTACTGCAAAGGATCGTGCGCGCAGGATCAAAATTATTCTGTTTGACGTGGACGGTGTGCTGACCGATGGCGGCATCTGGTTTCTGCCTGTTCTTACGGCCGATGGAACGCCAGCGACGAAGATGGTGGAATTCAAAGGCTACAGCGCGCATGACGGCGCGGGGATTACGCTGGCGCGGCTGGGCGGGATGAAGTGCGGGGTGATTACAAAACGCATCAGCGACAGCGTGGCGCTGAGGGCGCGCGACCTGAAGATGGAGTTTGTTTACCAGGGACAGGCGTTCAAGATGCAGGCGGTGCGGGAGATCATGGCGAAAGAGGGCGTGACGCTGGAAGAGATTGCGTATGTGGGAGACGACGTGATTGACCTGCCGGTGATGCGCGAAGTGGGGCTGGCAGTGGCTGTCGCGAATGCGCGTGAACAGGTGAAGACGGAGGCACACTACGTGACGCCGCACAGTGGCGGGCAGGGTGCGGGACGGGATGCGATTGAATTTATTTTGGAAGCCAAGGGCGTGCTGGATGAATGCATCGCAGCTTCAATTGACGAGAGCAACCCGCTGCCGGCGTCGATGGATATTGGGAAGGGCGGGGATTTGAAGTAGATCAGTCGTATATGAAGCTAGCCGCGCTCCGCACGTGTTAGCGGGGTTAGCGGAGTTAGCATTGCAGCCCTTCAACTTCGCTTGCGTTTCCTGGGAAGGCTGCCTCCGTTGAACAGGATCGAGGATACGAAATCATGAATGCCGAAACGAAAAAGGCGGTGGTGCTGTTGAGCGGGGGGCTGGACTCGGCGACGGTGCTGGCGATTGCGCGGAGCGAGGGGTATGAACTGTACGCGCTTTCGTTCCGCTATGGACAGCGGCACGTGTTTGAGCTTGAGGCTGCGGCACAGGTTGCGGCGGCCATTGGAGTGGCGGCGCATAAGACCGCGGCGATCGATCTGCGGGTGTTTGGCGGGTCGGCGCTGACGGGCGATATCGATGTTCCCAAGGGACGCACGGCGGACGAGATGGGACATGGGATTCCGGTCACGTATGTGCCGGCGCGGAACACGATTTTTCTTTCGTTTGCGCTGGCGTGGGCGGAGGTGCTGGGGTCGAGCGACATCTTTATCGGGGTGAACGCGCTGGATTATTCGGGATACCCGGATTGCCGGCCGGAGTTCATTGAGGCGTTTGAGAATATGGCGAACCTGGCGACGAAGGCCGGGGTGGAAGGGCGGCAGAGGCTCAAGATTCACACGCCGCTGATTGCGATGACCAAGGCGCAGATTATTCGGAAAGGCCTGGAACTGGGCGTGGATTACGGGCTGACGAGCAGTTGCTACGATCCATCGGCGACGGGAAAGCCGTGCGGGGAGTGCGATTCTTGTGTGTTGCGGCGGAAGGGGTTTCTGGAGAATGGGATTGAGGATCCGGTGGAAAAAGGCAGGGAATAGGGAACAGGGAACAAGACCCTGCGTCGACAGTGCGCTGCTGGAGTGATGAAAGCAACCGCAGGTCCTTCAACTACGCTGCGCTTCGCTCAGGATGACAGCATCATTTTTGGCGTGAACCTTTTATGCGCCGCAAGCGGAGCTAAAGGCTAGGAGCTAATAGCTGAACGTCGAAAGCTGGTTTTGATGAGTTATGCGGTGAAGGAGATTTTTTATACGCTGCAAGGGGAGGGTGCGCAGGCGGGGCGCGCGGCGGTGTTTTGCCGTTTTGCGGGGTGCAATTTGTGGTCGGGACGGGAAGTGGATCGGGCGACGGCGGTTTGCCAGTTCTGCGACACGGATTTTTTTGGCGTGGACGGAGATGGCGGGGGAAGATTTGAGGATGCGCGGGCTCTGGCGGCGGCAATCGAGGCGAAGTGGCTTGGCGAGGCCAGGCAGGGAAAGCGATTTGTGGTGTGCACGGGGGGCGAGCCGCTGTTGCAGATGGATGCGGCGTTGATTGAGGCGCTGCACGCGCTGGGATTTGAAATTGCCGTGGAGACCAATGGGACGATTGCGGCTCCGGCAGGTTTGGATTGGGTGTGCGTTAGCCCCAAGGCGGGCGCGGTTCTGGTGCAAAAGACAGGTGACGAACTGAAGCTGGTTTTTCCCCAGGAGAAGGCGACTCCGGACGAGTTCGCCCGGCTGAGCTTCAGGAATTTCTTTCTGCAACCGATGGATGGGCCGAATCAGATGGTCAACACGGAATTGGCGCTGAAGTATTGCCTGGACCATACGCAATGGCGGTTGAGCCTGCAGACACACAAGCTGCTCGGCATCCGGTAAGGGACGCGAATCAGTTTAATTTTGGGATTGTTTGGTGGACCTGATCGGGATCGAACCGATGACCTCTTCCATGCCATGTTGTGGGTAAAACCGCATCTTGTTGACCTAATGAGACTTATGAGACGGATAAACCGGCAAAACCGGCCCAATCGGCGGTATTTGCTACCAAAATGCTACCAAATTTCCAACCAGTGGGAGGCGGGTCGGCCTGTGGGGAGCCGACCCGCAAAAAGGGTTCCATTCGACTTTACGGGGCAAGACTGCTTGGGCAAGGAAACGAGGATTGGGCGGCCAGCTTCATGTCGTAGCCTAGAACAAGATGGCCAAGGAACTTCAAATACCGCCCGGTTACGCCGCGCTCCTCACGGAGATCAAGGAACGTGTCCGCTCGGCCCAGGTGCGGGCTTCGTTCGCTGTGAGTCGGGAACTTGTCTTGTTGTACTGGTCCATCGGCCGGGAGATTCTGGTCCGGCAAGATGCCGAAGGCTGGGGCACGAAGGTGATCGAGCGGCTGGCCAAAGACCTGGGAGTCGAGTTTCCGGGAGTCGAGGGTTTCAGTCCGCGCAACCTCAAGTACATGCGGAGTCTAGCCGAAGCCTGGCCAGACTCCGCAATAGTGCCACACCTTGTGGCACTATTGCCGTGGGGCCATCTCCGCGTGTTACTGGACCGGCTGAAGGACAGGGAGACGCGTGAGTGGTATCTCCGCGCCGCGGTCGAGTTCGGCTGGAGCCGCAACATCCTGGTCCATCAGATCTCAAGTCGATTGCATGAACGGGAAGGGAAGGCTCTCACGAACTTTCAGCGAGCGCTCCCGCCACCGGACTCTGATCTTGCCGAGCAGATTCTCAAAGATCCCTATAATTTCGACTTCCTGACGGTTGCCACGGCTGCGCGAGAGCGCGAAATTGAACGCGGCCTCCTGATGCACCTGCGCGATTTGTTGTTGGAACTTGGGCGCGGGTTTTCTTTTGTCGGAAGCCAAGTGCTGCTTGAAGTAGGAGACCAACCGTTCTACCTCGACCTGCTGTTCTACCATGTCAGGCTTCATTGCTACTTTGTCATAGAACTCAAGACTGGCCCCTTCAAGCCGGAATGGGCGGGGAAACTGAACTTCTACCTGTCAGCCGTGGATGATCTGCTGCGCACCGGACCAGATGGTCCCACAATCGGTCTATTGCTCTGTGAAAGCCACAAGGCTCCGATCGCGGAATATGCGCTGCGAGACATCGCCAAGCCGATTGGTGTTTCCACCTACCGAGTCACCCGTGAACTACCCGCACCTATTCAGGGTGAAGTTCCATCCATCGAAGACTTGCAGGAAGTCGTTGAAAAGCTGCGGGCGGAATTGGCTGATCTAGGGAGCAAACCGGACGGAGATGTGCAATGAATGAAGACGAACGAGGCTTGGCAATTAACTGTTCCGGATATGGGCGCTGGGACGCACGCTATTGGTCATTGGCTTAGAAAAAGGGCAAGATCCTTGGGAAAACGGCGATTTCAGTGAAAGGGCTCAAGCATTTCGCGAGTTGAACAGAAACGGCCTGTGTGATTGCCGCAAATTCCACACGAGAATCGGGGAGTATCGTCGGCACGAAATAAATCCTAGGAATGGATTGGTTGACCGGGCTCCTGTCCCTCGCCGCCGCCCTGATCTGTTGGAGGCGGACTGTCAATATTAACGGATAAACTCTAACTCCACCTCGCAAAGCACAGCCATTTGGACAGGACGATGACATTACAGTTCCGACCTTGTCCTATGCCCGCGTCCGTGCTTCGCACTGAATCTTTTTCGCTTGGCGCTCAGGATATCGATCCCCGCGCCCGTTAATTCGGCAACGGCCGCTTAATCCGCATCGAACGAACTGAGGAAGGTGTAAGGCATGACCAAGGAAATGGTTGAAGGAAGTGAAAAAGGCAAGGATTCTTTGCAGTCGGACCATCTGGTTCCGAACGCAAAAGACGTCAGCACATATCCAGGCAATGAGGAAGGGTCTGTTCAACCGACAACCGCTACAACTCCCGGCGAAATGGAGCACGAGAACGCCGAGCGAGAGCGGACGCGTTTGGAAGAGGAGCGAAAACATCACGAGGAAATCGGTAGCTGACCGAATCCAGGGGCAACAAAACCCTGCACGGGAGCAGACAAACGACCTTCGATACCGTGTGTTAGACTGCCCACCATGCGGCTAATACTCATCTTGGTCATTCTCTTGCTGCTCGTTGGTGGCGGCGGCTACTATATGGGGCCCGGACTGGGCTACTACGGCGGCGGTGGCATAAGCCTCGTCCTGTTGATCGTGGTGCTCATCCTTTTGTTTGGCAGAGGTCGTCGCAGGCTGTAAGCCGTACACGCGCTAATCCCGATGACATCGGTTGTTCAAACAGGAATATGTATGCCAGAGAAAAACAAACCTAGAATCTTTGTCGTCGATGATGAGCCGGTGATTGCGTCCACTCTCGAATTGATCTTGAATTCGGCAGGGTTCTCAGCGAAGGCTTTCACGAATCCTCTTGAGGCATTGCGTTCTGCAGAAACTCAGTGCCCCGACTTTTTAATTACAGATGTCGTGATGCCACAATTGAACGGTATAGATCTCGGAGTGCAATTCAAGGCTATATATCCCCGTTGCAGAATCTTGCTGTTCTCAGGGCAAGCAGCGACGGCCGACCTCATGGACGCAGCTCGGAAGAAAGGCCACAATTTCGACTTGCTCGTTAAGCCAATCCATCCTCAGGACCTTTTGGAAGTGATCGGCCAATTGACCTAATGTAATATCTCGGTTTTATCCGGATGGGAGTATCGATGCGGCTTCAGTTCAGAAGTCAAAAAACGCAGGCGCATACTCCCTAAAGTGCCGTATATCACTTACCGAACGAAATAAATTTGGAATTTAATTGTCCAGACTAGCTGACCAGATATCCGGTCACTATTGATGCTCAGTTCAAGAGTCCGTTTGTCCGTGGCAGGTGTTTTCGACCTGGCTATAGATCCGCGCGGACGTCATGAACACGTCCGCTGGATTAATTTGACGTCCCGCTTATTTATGCATCCTACTGCTAGCACTTGCTGTGACCTTTGAGCCGTCGCGGCGGCTCAATCGGAGAGGTTTAGGTCGAATAGCCCATGAGTCGATCAGAAGAGCAAACGCTTCGAGAAAAGCTTCAGCTGGCCGAAGAAGCTCTGGAAAGAAGCGAGCGGATGGCTGTTGCCAATCGGTTCGCTGGGGCAATTATGCACGAGGTGAACAATCCCCTCGAAGCCATAACAAATCTCGTCTTCTTGACCAAATTAAACGCCGGAGATCGGGCTCAGGTTCTCGAAAACATGAAAACGCTCGATCAACAACTCTCGATCCTCGGAGCCGTCACACATCGTTCGCTCAAGTTCCATCACGACCATTCAACCCTCACGGAATGCGATCTGATTGAGGTCGCCAAATCGGCGCTGAAGATTCATGCGGATAAGATTAGGAGGCATCGTATCTCCGTCGAGCCTTCTTTTTGCGAATCCGCAAACGCCTTTATCTATGAAGCCGAGATCTTGCAGGTAATCTCCAACCTCCTCTTGAACGCCCTAGAGGCACTCTCCACTTGTAAGAATAACCGCCGATTGTTGATTCGCGTCGCCCGAACACGGGCAACGGCACACATCACCATTGCCGATAGCGGACCTGGCATTCCAGAATCTTTCAAGCGGAATTTATTTCAGGCTTACCAGACTAGCAAGCCTTCGGGGACGGGGCTGGGGCTATGGATTTCAAAGCGCATCATTGATAGGCATCATGGAAACATTCGCCTCAGGACATCTCGTAGGGTAGGGTTGAGCGGCACAGCTTTCCGGGTGTCAATTCCGCTGGCTCAGGCCGCATAGCCCGTAGGCAGACATGTTTAGCCATCCATGATCGACAGAGACTAGAAACGTTTCCCCTTCGTCGTTTGGTTTTGCTCTAATGGTTGCTGCCGAACCGATGTGATTTGTGTGCGTCAACGATGATAGAGCGGCAAGATTTGTTGAGTTGGCTTTCGGTAAACCGCAGAACTGGCTTTTAGTACGACTGCGAGCCCCGTGATGGCCGCGTCCAGGCCAGATTAAAGTGCGCAGGCTAACATGATCGTGCCCGACAGGGAATTTTTGCGGCAGGAGAATAGAGGATGGAGTCGGAGTTACCATCAAGTCGTATCATTGGCACCGGCGAGATGGCGGATATGGTGCGCGGTTACGACTGGGCTTCAACTCCGCTAGGACCCGTTGAAGCTTGGTCCAAAGAACTTGTCACCATCGTAAATTTGACGCTGTCCTCCTCCTCCCCTGCCAGGACGATGTGGGGACCCCAGTTGATCTTGATTTACAACGATGCCTACCGTCCCATACCTGGGCCTCGCCATCCCTTTGCACTCGGAAAACCTGCCCGTGAGGTGTACAGCGAATCATGGCATGTAGTCGGACCGCTATTGGAACAGGCGCTCGCCACAGGAGAGACCATTTTTCACGAGAAGCTCATGGTTCCCCTCCCGACAGAAGGCGGTTTACGGGGCGCCTACCTGAACTACTCCTTCAGCCCGATCTTCGAAGGCGGAGTGATCGCCGGCCTCTTCGGTTCCCTCCATGACGTTACGGGAGAGGTCGTGGCACTTCGCAAGCTAGCGGAGAGTGAAGCGCGCGCTTCACGAATTCTACAGAGCATCGGCGACGCCGTGATTGTCACCGATGAGCACGGAAGCATTACCGACATGAATCACATCGCGGAAAATTTGACAGGCTGGACACTGAACCACGCGCGCGGTGAACTCTTGAGCACCGTATTCCATATTGTTGATGAGAAGCTGCGAGAGCCCGTGGAAAGCCCCGCGGACAAGGTGCGCCGTCTTGGGACGATTGTGGGGCTTGCCAATCACACCATCCTGATCCGAAGGGACGGCGTGGAGACTGCGATTGATGATAGCGGTGCCCCGATCTGGGATGATGAGGGCAAGCTGGCCGGCATCGTTTTGGTATTTCGAGATATTACGGAGCGAAAGCTCGCGGAAAAGGCTACGCTCCGAGAAAGAACCAGAGCGTTGGAAGTGCTCCAGCAGGCTCCCGTCTTCTTTGCTCTTCTACAAGGGCCAGACCACGTCATCACCATGGTGAATCCGCTCTACCAGCGCCTGGTGAACTACAGGGATGTCCTTAACAAACCCGTACGTATTGCCCTCCCGGAAGCTGTCGAACAAGGATTCATTGAGATTCTCGACAAGGTCTATCAAGGCGAGCAGTTTGTCGGGAAGGGTCACCGCTATCGGGTTGCTGCTGGCGAAGGTTTGCCTGCGGACGACCGATATCTCGACTTCGTGTATCAGCCATTGCGTGAAGTTGACGGTGACGTTTCGGGAGTCATCGCGGTCGGTATCGATGTGACTGAGCAGAAAAAGGCGCAGGACGCGCTCCAGCGACTTGCCGCGATCGTAGATTTTTCAGATGACGTGATTGTGAGCAAGGATCTCGATGGCATTATCAAAAGTTGGAATACCGCGGCGAGCCGTCTCTTCGGATATTCCGCTGATGAGATCGTCGGCCAGTCGATCCTCAAGCTTATTCCGGAAGATTTACGGGATGAAGAGAAACGGATCATCGAAAGCATCCGCGCGGGAAGGCGTGTCGAGCACTTCGACACCGTTCGTCAGACAAAGGATGGCAGACTGATCGAAGTGGCACTTACGGTTTCTCCGATCAAAGACAATCAGGGACGTGTGATCGGAGCTTCCAAGATTCTCCGCGATATTTCCGACCGGAAACGCATTGAGCAAGCCCTGCTGCAAGCGGAAAAGATTGCGGCAACCGGACGTATGGCAGCCACCATTGCGCATGAGATTAACAATCCTCTGGAAGCAGTTGTGAATCTGCTATACCTGCTTCGTTCGAAGGTCTCCGATGACGGCGGCCGGCACCTGCTCTCGACTGCTGAAGACGAACTTGGACGCGTCTCCCATATAGCGAAGCAGACCCTCGGTTACTACCGCGAAAATGCTGCGGCCACTGCGGCGTCACTCAGCGAGGTCGCTCAACAGGTAGTGACTATCTATCAGCCGCGATGCACAGCCGCCAGAATCAACATCACCACCTCCTTCGAATCTTCTCGTAAGCCGGCAATCCGTCGTGGAGAGATAATGCAAGTTATCTCGAACCTCATTGTCAACTCCATCTACGCGATGTCCGGCGGAGGTCACCTATCCCTCACCGTCGAGGACACCGACGACCCCATCAGCGGGACAGTGTTGATGATTTCTGACGATGGCGTGGGCATCGCACCCCGCGATCTTTCGAAAGTATTTGACGCATTTTTCACCACTCGCTCCACTGTAGGCACAGGAATTGGGCTGTTCGTTGCGAAGCAGTTCATCGAGGGTCACGGAGGGCAAATCAGCATCACGAGTCAAAATGAAACCGAAAGCCATGGGACGACAGTCCGGGCATTTGTACCTTTGCACACGCTATACGATGTCACACAGAACGCGTGAGAGTTGCAATGGATTTTCAGCGCTAGCGCAATACCCAGCCATAATCCGAGACGATATGCTGGAAAGTGGAGTTCGAAAGCGCTGCGTTGGCCGCAAATATTCAAGGCGCTTTGGTATTAGGCGGGAATTCTATCCCATCGACAGGGCGTACCGTCTGCAATGCTCAAGGTAGGCCGCTTCATGGACAGCGGCAAGTTCGACCACGCTTGTCCAAAGCCATGACGGAGCCTCAAGGGCCGTTTTCGAGCGTTTCGTAAGCGTCGTCAACCATGCCTTGCGGGTTTCCGCGTCCATCTGACGAGCATGCGCTCGGCCCACCACCTGGGCCAGAAACTTCGCCGCTTCCACCACCTCTTCCTGCGTTATTTGGCCCAGTTCAAATTTCAAGTCTTGCGGCCGAAGCTCACGAATGACGACAGACCGACCGAGAAACTTTGCGGATACCATGCGCTCTCCCAAATAGGGTGACAGGGCGCGTGCGCCAGCAACCAGCCGCTGCGCGTAGTCGCGCGGGATCGCAGAACTCTTCTTGCCCGGCGCCGATGCCTCCACGGATTCTTTGATATCGATCAGGCAGTAATTCTTGCCAACGCCCAAGAGAACTGCATATCTTAAACGTCCCAGGGAACTGCACCCCTTCATCCAGTACGCAGCGTCCAACACTTCAACTTTGCGGTTCTTGGCTCCCTTTCGCAGGCATGACACAAGAACCATCGCCTCTTTCGAGTCGAAAAGTCTGCTAATTTCATCTCGCTCGTGCTTCGACAGTGCCCAGAATTTCGGTCCGAGAGGGATTGTCGGTTTGACGTCTTCAATGCGCTCGGTTGCAAGATGACGCCATTTTCTAGACAGAGCCTCTTTCAACACGATTCTGATTGGCTTGCCTGATCCCTTCGAGGGCTGCGGCTTTTCCTTTCCAGGCTTGAGCGCCTCGCAGTAACCGATAATCATCTGTTCAAGCATCAATGCTGTCGTAACTCCAGGAAGGTCGGAGCTTCTGGCTGTCATTGAGAGCGAGAGTGCGAGACGAATCAGGTCATGGGCTGGATTCCCGATCACTGTTTGATCCAGGTCCCTTATTTCAATTTCCACGTTCCCTTCCGCATCGGAAACCGGACCCAGGTTGCCCAGATGACAATCCCCGCAGATCCAGATCGGCGGTCCTTCCGGAACCTTTCCCTCGGCGGTTTTCAGCCACTCGTAAAACTTGACAGTGCTGCCGCGCACATAGGCCTGTGCAGAGCGAGCCATCTTAAGCCGCTGTTGCCGTTGCAGAATCTCAGCGCGTTGCTGTTCTTTGGGTTGCGTAAATTTCATCGATCACCGTATCACTGCGTGCCAGGTTGATGGCTGTTAAAACGCTGAGGTTTACGCCAACTTTCGACTCTCTCTTAGCCGGGAAGTTGGGGAGCAAGCGATTGCACCGCCTCACTATCAGCCCCGAGCCAATCAGGGTGTCGCGCCGTTGTGTCGAAATGCGACGTAGTTTTGAACAGCTCAAACTCACCGTTCATTGATGCGTTTTCAGACTTTGCAATCAAAGCTGCGACGGCTCCTTCATCCATCGGACGAAACGAACGGACCGCATCGAAGGCCTGATCCAGAAGCTCTTTGGTGTTGATACCCGTGATCTGCACCGAAATGGGGAGATTCAGTGAGTAGTGGAGGCATTCAACCGGAGTAATTGCACCGTCTTTCAAAACGCTGCTCTTGAAAAGCACACCACTCCCAAAACACTTCATCCCGAGCACCGCAATATTTTGTCGCAATGCCTCCGGTACAACGAGTTGAGAGAAGCTCCGGAAATGCGCATCCATAATGTTGATCGGCATCTGTACTGTATCAAAATGAAATCCGTGTTGCTGCGCCACTCCCAGCATGGAAAGGTGAATGTGCGGGTCCTTATGACCTGTAAATCCGATATAGCGAATCTTCCCTGCCTCTTTCGCCGCGAGGACGGCTTCCATCGAGCCGCCTTCGTTAAAGATCCGGTCGGGGTCGTCGTACCGCAGTACCTCGTGATGTTGAAGCAGATCAATGTGGTCCACCTTGAGACGCTTCAATGAATCATTGATCTGATTGGTCGCAGTCTCTTTCGTGCGCCCGTCAATCTTCGTCATGACGAAAGCCTTGTTTCGATAGCCTCCCTGCGACAAGGCTTTTCCTACCCGTTCTTCGCTGCGACCTTCGTTGTAATCCCAAGCATTGTCCAGAAAATTGATTCCGCGATCGATGCCCTCGTGGATCAACCGGAGCGCCTCATCTTCGGGAACCAGCGGCTGCCCCAAGTGGGAGCCTCCGAGTCCGATCACGGAAACTTCCTCGCCTGTAGATCCCAGCTTTCGATAAAGCATCTCTCCGCGCATCGTGCCAGGCTGGCTGACACGCGGTATGCGCGATGCTGGCTTCGATGGAACCTCGGCCGGCATTGCGTCGCCCGTGCTCGTACCTGCTTTTTGTTCGGCGGCTCCAGACCTTAAAGAAAGAGAAGCAGCCGCAGCAGCCGCCACAGAAATGAAGTCACGTCTCCTCACGTTATTGCCTCCTGGATTCTCGTGCAAATACGCTGTGTGCAATACGGCCGAAGCCGATTTGTGGTTTACACAATTCCCATGCCGCCGGTGACGCCGTAGATTTCACCCGTGATATAGCTGCCCTCTTGCGACGCGAGGAGCACGTACACGGGCGCCAATTCAACAGGTTGACCGGGGCGTTTGTACGGAGTCTTGCTGCCCAGCTTTTTCAGCTTCTCTTCATCACCATCGACTTCCTGCAGTGGCGTCCAAATGGGCCCGGGCGCGACTGCGTTGATGCGAATGCCGTGCTTTTCCATAAGTGCCTCGCTGAGGCCTTTGGTGAAGTTGGCGATAGCCGCCTTGGTGATGGCGTAGTCGAAGATGTTTCCCGAGGGCTCAAAACCCTGGATGCTCGTGGTGTTGATGATCGACGCGCCTGGCTTGAGATGCGGGACTGCGGCCTTGGTAATCCAGAAGATCGAATAGATGTTGGTCTTCATCAGCGTGTCGAATCGCTCCGTCGTGGTTTCGAGCAATCCTTCCGTCTTGCCCATCCTGCCGGCGTTGTTGACGAGGATGTCGAGGCTGCCGAGTTGTTCAACGGCGTCGGCCACCAGGCGCTTGCAGAAGCTCTCGTCAGAAACGTCGCCGGGCAGCAGGACGGCCTTGCAGCCAGCATCGCGAATGTATTTCGCTACCTCTTCGGCATCTTCCTGCTCCACGGGTAGATAACAGATGGCAACGTCGGCGCCTTCGCGCGCGAACGCGATAGCTGCGGCGCGGCCGATTCCCGAGTCGGCGCCGGTGAGCAACGCTCTACGGCCAGCGAGGCGGCCGGAGCCTTTGTAGGAGCGTTCGCCGCAATCAGGTTTTTCGCTCATCGCGGCCTGACTGGCGGGGGCGGCCTGAATTTCTACTTCGGAGGGCGGACCGGGATACTGGGAACGCGGGTCCTGCATGGTAATGAGCTCGGTTGGCATTGTGCTCCTTTTGAACTTGCCTAGCTAAGGCTTGGCTACCCATCAAGTCAGATGCGAAATCTCATAAACTCAGTTACCTGCCCGCGTTCGCTCGCTGGTCGATCGCTTCTTTAGATGCACAGTCAACGGAGAAGAATTGAACAGTTAGCTGCCGCTTTCCATGTAACCCTGTGCTATAGTTCGGGGTAAAGAGTGCAGCCGGGGAGGGTACAACAGGTGCCTGGTAAGAAGAACATCCAGCATCTTAAGGCTCCCCTCGCAGTCGATGATTTTACTCATCGCGCACCTGCTTTGTTAACCAGATGGCAACATGGTCGCGCACCCTTCAAGCGGTCATCACACAAAGACCGCAACCGGAAGGAGGCCCTTCAATGGTTGAACTTGAAAAGCCCGCTTTTGATGCCGCGGCCTTCCTGGCGAACGCCGGCCTGGGGCGAAGAATAGTCCAATTGGCGCCCAAGGAGGCATTTTTTCTGCAAGGAGGCCCGGCGGATTCCGTCTTCTATCTTCAAAAAGGCCGCGCAAAGGTCACAGTGGTTTCCGCAACCGGGAAGGAAGCCACCATCACGCTTTTCACTGCCGGTGACTTTGTTGGAGAAGAGGCGCTCGCGACAGTGGCTGGATTGCGTTTGGCCACAGCCACGGCTATTACCGCCTGCACCGCGCTCAAAATAAGGCGGGAAGAGATGATCCGCGTGATGCACGAGGAGCACAAATTCTCCGACCTGTTCTTGAAGTTCTTGTTAGAGCACAGCATGCGCATCCAGGCCGATCTGGTCGATCAGCTTTTCAACTCCAGCGAAAAGCGCCTGGCGAGGATTCTGCTGTTGATGGCCGAGTTCGGCAAGCCGGGCGAACCGGAACAATATATTCCCAAGATCTCCCAGGAGACCTTGGCGGAGATGATCGGCACCACCCGCTCGCGCGTCAGCTTTTTTATGAACCGTTTTCGCAAGCTCGGCTTTATCGAATACAACGGGCGCATCAAGGTTCACAAGTCGCTGCT
>JBEKET010000049.1:0-46443 GCA_050013695.1 Occallatibacter sp. | reverse complement strand
TCCGAATTTCGTAAACTTCATGCGATTCCTTCATCCTGGTCAGGCGTGCGCCGCCAAGTTTGCTAGTTCCACAGCAGAGCTGGGTTGGGACGGGTCCCTGATGCATTGTAAAAGGCGAGGGCAGGTTGTGCCTAGTTTAAGCCCAAGAGTGGCCAAAACACACAGATTTGCGAGGCCACCCAGCCCCAGTTACGGTCATTTCCGCCGCCGAAGCCTTGTGGTCGATTTGCTGGCGCGGATGCCGTTTGGACGCAGGAACGGCCAGAAACGTCAACGAGTTGGTGGTGTAAACATGCGACAGGGACAGTGCGGACTCGATTCCTATCCAATGATATAGTCCTGTCGCTACACTACCATCTCAGGTCGAGGGGGATGGTTCTCCGCGCGGCAGGGTTGTCGGTTTTCAGCTGCAAGTTGCAAGCATAAAGCCCGCTGGCAACATGCAACTGAAAACTGACTACTTGAGTATCGGTATCCCCGCAATGCGCTACCAGACGCGGCAGGATTTCACCGGGTACATGGGCTGGCCCTTGGTGCAGCCGAAGGCTTTGCCGAATTCGTCGAAGTTCTGAACGGCGCCATTGGCACGCCATTCGCCAGGAGAGTGAGGATCGGTGAGCGCGGACTGGCGAGCCGACTGCTCGGTCTGATTCTGGCACCACACCTGGGCGAAGCTGATGAAGTAACGCTGCGCCTCGGTGTACCCATCGATCTTGTCTTCAATGGATTTGTGCTGTTCGGCGAGCGTATCGAGCAAGGCCATGTAGGCGATGCGCAGACCGCCGTTGTCGGCGGTGTTCTCGCCCAGGGTGAGCTTGCCGTTGAGGTGCTGCGCGGGGGTGTCGCCATGAGCCGGGGCAGCCTCAAAGCCGCTATATTCGTCCACTTCGCAGTCGGTGCGTTCAGTGAAGGCCTTGCGGTCTTCGGGTGTCTGCCATTCGCGCAGGTCGCCTTTGCCGTCGTATTTCGAGCCTTCGTCGTCAAAGCCGTGGGTCATTTCGTGGCCGATGACCACACCGATGCCGCCGAAGTTGACAGCCGGGTCGACCGTGAAATCGAAGAACGGGGGTTGGAGGATGCCGGCGGGGAAATTAATGTCGTTGAAGGAGGGGTTGTAGTAGGCGTTGACGGTAGGCGGCGTCATGCCCCACTCCTTCTCGTCGACGGGCTTGCCGAGCTTGTTGAGGTTGTAATCGCGCTGGAAGACTGCGTCGCGCTCAAGGTTGCCGATCAGGTCGTCGCGCTTGATCTTCAATGCCGAGTAGTCACGCCACTTTTCCGGGTAACCGATCTTGTTGCGGATCATGGCCAGCTTTTCTTCGGCTGCGGCCTTGGTTGCGTCGGTCATCCAGGGGAGGGTCTTGATGTCGTCTCCCAGGGACTTCTCGAGGGCGAGTACCAGGTGGTCCATGCTGTCTTTCGCGGCCGGCGGGAAGTGGAGCTTGACCCAGTCCTGGCCCACCGCTTCGCCGAGGGCGCGGTCGGTCATGCTGGTGCACTGCTTCCAGCGCGGGGTGCTTTCCTTCTGGCCGGCGAGGGTTTTGCCGAAGAAGTCGAAGTTTTCGTCGTAAAAGGCTTTGGGCAGGTTGGACGCCTCGGAATGCAGGGTATGCCAGCGGAAGTAGGACTTCCAGGCATCGACCGGCTCGGAGGCAATGAGGCTGTTGACAGATTTGAAGAAGTCGGGCGTGGCCACGTTGAGGGTGTCGAAGGGACGCACCTTCACGTCTTTGAAGTAGACGCTGAAGTCGAAGTCAGGGGCCAGCTTCTGGAGATCGGAAAGGGTGTAGATGTGGTAGCGGTTGGTGGGCTCGCGCATGTCGGTGCGGCTGGTGGATGCCTTGGCGAGCGCGGTCTCGATTTCAATGACCGCTGCGGCTTCCTTTGCTGCCTGGTCTGGCGTGTCACCGGCCAGGGTGAACATTTTCGTTACATGTTCGACATACTGCTTGCGAATGCCTTCAAAGCGCTTGCTGTCGACAATGTAGTAGTCGCGGTCAGGGAGCGAGAGGCCGGCCTGTGCAATTTGCGCAATCTGCTTGGAGGAGTCTTTCTCGTCCTGGCCGACGCCGAAGCGGAACAGCGGCGCGGAACCACCCTCGGCCTCAAGTTCACCCATCAGCTTGCCGAGGTCGTGCGCGTCCTTGAGGTCGGCGATGCGCTTGAACGCACGGTCGAGGGGGGTAATTCCCTTCTGTTCGACCAGGTCGGTGTTCATGCAGGCGGCATAATAGTCGCCATACTTCTTTTCCAGCGGGGATTTCGGGCTGGTGGCGGCGGCGTCCAGTTCCTGCCACAGCAGGTAGCGATTGCGCTCACCGAGCAACGAGAAGGAGCGCGCCCAGCGCGTCTGGTCGGCCGGAACGGCGTTGTCCTTGATCCAATTGCCGCAGGAGTAGTGGTAAAAGTCGGTGCAGGGATCGACAGATTTGTCGATGGCGGAGAGATCGAAGCTCTTGATGGATTGCGGAGGGGCTGGTTTGGATGCGTCGGCAGGCGAAGATGCCGGACCCTGCGCGAATGCGCATGAGGCCGCCAGCACCATGATGGAAGCGAAGCGATTACATTTCATCGAAATGTCCCTTTTCTTTTGGAATCATCAGGCGTGTCGTGCGCGGAATTTCAACGCCAAAGTAGAAGCCAGGAGTTTGAATACACCGGAAAACCGGCACGGTGATTCGATTAGGAGCCTATCACGCAGACGAAAAGCCATGGAAGAAAGACCCAGGCCGAGCCGGGGACAGGAGAGCAGCGACTGTGCATCGGCTGATTTGCTACACTCCGGTTCAATATTCTTGGAGGCAAAAGCATGATGCTGCACCGCACATTTGCAGTTGGGATCTCTCTGACATTCGGCCTGGCAATCGGGACGACATTCCTCTCAGCACAACCGGCCGCAAAACCGGAGATCAAACGCACCCTTGTTCGCGCTGGGCACCTGCTGGACGTGAAGACCGGCAAGCTGCTTGACGGACAGACCATCGTGGTGGTGGGCGACACGATTCAGGCGATCGCGCCCAGCGGTTCAGTTCCCGCCATGCCCGGCGACAAGGTGGTTGACCTGGGCGGATTGACGGTGATGCCGGGACTGATCGACGTGCATACGCACCTGACCATGAACACGGACTTTGATCCATATCACGAGGTCACGTCCACCGATGCCAAAGAGGCCATTCATGGAGTGGCCAATGCACGGACAACGCTGATGGCCGGCATTACCACAGTGCGCAACGTGGGAGCCTATGGCTTTACCGACGTGGACTTGCGCGATGCAATTAACGCCGGCGAGGTTCCCGGGCCGCACATGCAGGTGAGCGGACCGCTGATCGGGATTACCGGCGGTCACTGCGACGACAATTTGCTGCCGATCAAATATCACGCTGTGGGCGACGGCGTGGCGGACGGCATTCCTGCCGTGCAACACAAAGTGCGGGAGAACATCAAGTACGGCGCCGACCTCATCAAGATTTGCGCCACCGGCGGCGTGCTCTCAAAGGGCGACGATCCGCAGGCTTCGCAATTCACGTTGGAAGAGATGCAGGCGATTGTGGCCGACGCTCACCGCCTGGGCCGCAAGGTGGCCGCGCATGCACATGGCGCGCAGGGAATTCTCTGGGCAGCAAAGGCCGGCGTGGATTCGATCGAGCACGGCAGCTATATCAACGACGAAGCCATTGCCGAGATGAAAAAGGATGGGACTTACCTGGTTCCCACGCTCTATCTCGAAGACTGGATGCTGGAGTATGGCAATCTTCCGCCGTTCTACAAACAGAAGGAGATCGATGTGACCGCGGTGGGCAAGACCAACATCAAGCGCGCCATGCAGGCCGGAGTGAAGATCGCCATGGGCACCGATGCCGCGGTGTATCCGCACGGGCTGAATGCGCATGAGTTGGACGTGTATGTGAACCAGTTGGGAATGGCGCCGCTGAGCGCGCTACAGACCGCGACGCTGAACGCCGCCGACCTGATGGGCTGGACAGCGAAAACAGGTAGCCTGGAACCCGGCAAATGGGCGGATATTATCGGGGTTGAGAAGAACCCGGTAGACGATGTGAAGACGCTGCAGGATGTGAAGTTTGTGATGAAAAGTGGGGTTGTGTATAAGGAATCAGCCATTCTAGAAAAACAATAATCTGGCTGATTGGGATCACCATCGCTGGGAGTCGTACAGGTGGGCGTCAAACAGTGTGGCTGCCGCGCTTCACTTGAGAAACACGGCGGCCATTCCGATTTATGCAGCTTGCCTGCCCGCGGTGGCAATCGCCATTCCTAAGCAAGCGACAATGAGCAACTCTGCAATGACGGGTCCGGCAAAAAAATACTCATAGGAATTGACCGAGAACACCCCGTAGGCTATCAGGAATGTAACCATCATGGGGCGCAGGCGGTGCGCGTCCGTCTTCGCCAGGGCGGCCATCTGCAGCATCAGTATCGAATCAGCTGTAAGGAATATCGTCGCGCCGAGGCCGAAGCCACGATAGAAATCCCAAAAGCTGCGCATGTTTCCCATCACCATGAACTGATTCACCTTCATGGCTTCAACAGCTACCGCGGCGGGACCTGACGGGACCTTGCCGAAGACTCCGCCGACGGTGTGTAGAACCGCGTGAATGAAGGTTAGTGCCGACGCGATGCGAAGGAAGAGGACGGGCTTATTCACTCCACCCATCCTTCCACGGCTTTGACAAAGTGCGCCAGAATGCCGCTCCAGGCGCCGGGGCCGTCGAAAATTGCGCGTAGTTGCTGGTAGCCTTCGCCGTGACGCTCGAGCTTGCTGTGTTCGAGCTCGACGAGCGTGGCTCCCGGCCCGTGAGAAGTGAATCGAATCTCAACTTCGCTGGCCTTTGCGGGATCAGGATCGCAGACCCAATCCGGCGAATCGTGTCCGGGGCCAACATGCCATGAAAGGGTTACGCGATGAGGCGGATCCCAGGCAAGAACTTTGCCCCAGTCAACCAGTTTTCCTTCGGCGTCGCGCTCGTACCAACGCCCTCCAACGCGCGGCTCGATGAAGATGGCTTCGAACGGGGTTTTGCCGATGTGATGCGTTGCCGGCCACCATGTCTCCATCTGTTCGACGAAGACGCTGAACGCGCGCTCTATGGGCGCCTGCACGTGCACGCTCTTACGTACGACGGCTTCTTCTGCTGTGTTTGGCATCTTTCTCTCCAATGGGTTTAGCTTCTGCCGCTGCTTGAAATGCGCTCATTGCGTTGGTCCACATTTGGTCGAAGTGGGCACGAAGGCGCGCCACTCCTTCTGGATTCAATTGGTAGAGACGCCGGGTCCCTGCCTTGCTGTCCTTCACCAGTCCCGCATCCTTGAGTACCCGCAGATGCTGCGAGACAGCGGGGCGGCTGACGGGCATCAGGCGGGCAATTTCGTTGACCGCGACAGGGCCGCCGGCAAGCTTTTGGAAGATCGCCATGCGGGTTGCATCGCCCAGTGCATCGAGGCCGGCTTGTAGGTAAGCATCCACTTACGGTAAGCTAGCACGCACATAACACTCCTTGTCAACAGAAAAAATCGCCCCATGCGTGCGGGATGGGTGGTGGCGGCCGGGGCACGGGTTGGCACACGAAGGTCTTGCCACACGGCATGGCTTGCTGCCACAATAAAAAGTGGACACCCAAACAATCGTCATCCTTGATTTTGGTTCGCAGTATACGCAACTGATTGCCCGGCGTATTCGCGAACTGAACGTCTTCTCCGTAGTACTTCCCTGCACCGCTCCTCTCTCGGAAATCCAGGCCTATAAGCCGCTCGGAGTGATTCTTTCGGGCGGGCCGTCGTCTGTGTATGACGCGGACGCGCCGGAAGCCGATGCTGCTTTCCTGGAGATGGATGTGCCGGTGCTCGGCATCTGCTACGGGCTGCACTTCATCGTGCACCACATGGGCGGCAAGGTGAAGCCGGCGCCGCTGCGCGAATATGGCCACGCCGAGGTGATGATCGAAGACGTCGCAACGCCTCTGTTTAACGGCCTTCCCGCCAACATCCAGGTGTGGATGAGCCACGGCGACGAGGCCGAGGCGCTGCCTCCCGGATTCCATCGCACGGCGATTACTTCAAACGCGCTGGCCGGCATTGCCAACGAGGAACGGCGAATCTGGGCCGTGCAGTTTCATCCCGAAGTCCATCACACGCCGCTGGGGCCGCAAGTCATTAAGAACTTCGTCTTCGGGATTTGCGGCGCGAAGGGCGATTGGACGCCGGCGCACTTTATTGAAACCACTGTAGCGGGGATTCGCGCCAAGGTAGGTGCGGGGCATGTGATCTGCGGACTATCAGGCGGGGTCGACTCGTCGGTAGCGGCGGTGCTGGTGCACAAGGCGATTGGGAGCCAGCTCACCTGCATCTTCGTCAACAATGGGGTGCTGCGCAAGAACGAGTTCCTGAGTGTGCAGAAGAATCTGCGCGAGAAGCTGGGCCTGAACATTGTGGCCGTAGATGCGAGCGAGCGGTTTCTCAAGCAACTCGCCGGCGTTACCGATCCGGAGACCAAGCGGAAGCGGATCGGCGCGGAGTTTATTGCGGTGTTTGACGATGAGGCGACGCGCATTGCGAAGGAAGCCGGCGGCGTGGACTGGCTGGTGCAGGGGACGCTCTATCCCGACGTGATTGAGTCAAGCAGCGTGAAAGGGCCGAGCCAGACCATCAAGAGCCATCACAATGTGGGCGGATTGCCGTTGGGAATGAAGCTGAAGCTGATTGAGCCGCTGCGCGATTTGTTCAAGGATGAAGTGCGGCGAATCGGGCGCGACCTGGGCATGCCGGACGATATTCTGGGACGGCAGCCGTTCCCTGGTCCGGGACTGGCTGTACGCATCCTGGGCGAAGTGACGCCGGAACGCGTGGCGCTGCTGCAAGAGGCGGACGAGATTGTGGTTGCCGAGATCAAGGCTGCGGGGCTCTACAACAAAATCTGGCAGAGCTTTGCGGTGCTGTTGCCGGTGATGAGCGTGGGTGTGATGGGCGACCAGCGGACTTACGCCTACACCTGCGCGGTGCGGGCCGTGCACTCGGAAGACGGGATGACTGCTGACTGGACGCCGCTGCCCTACGAGGTGCTGAAGCGCATTTCGAGCCGGATTGTGAACGAGGTGCGCGGCATCAACCGCGTGGTCTACGACATCACGTCGAAGCCGCCGGGAACCATCGAGTGGGAGTGAGTGGGACTGGCCGTCCAGGCGGACGCGGCTTCGCCGCCATTCATGCCTGTTGCCCAGTTCGACCTTTCAACGGTCGATGAGTTGAATCAACCTGCCTTTGCCATGGACGAAAGGCTGCGCGGGCGCGTGAGCCATCCAAACGTGGCGGTCGCAACAACGATGAGCCCAAGCATTGCGAGCCAGGCCAGCATGGCCAATTGGCCCACCAGGTGTTCGCGTGACTCCACCTCGCGCATGTTGCGGCCGGCCAGCACAAATCCTCCAGGCGCGCCGCCTACGGGGCTAACTCTCTCGACGACAGCGGCGATGCGCACACTACGCACGGTCCCACGCACGGGCTGCCAGCTTAGACGGTCCTGGCCATGTTGCCGTACATAATCAAAGACGCCGCTGGGTGGGGCGGGGATGGCTCCGTCGAGTCGTGCCTGAGAGACGAGAGGATGACCCTGGTTGTCATATGCGATAACAAACGGCGTGAGGCTGCGTGCAATGTCGATGGAGGCTGGAGAAACCGCGTCAGTGGGCGCGATCCCCTGTTCCAGTTTGGCGACAAGATCGTCGGCGAGCGCGATCTGCGGGTCGTTGGCGCCCAGGCGTAGAACCTGCTGAGGAATTACGTTGAGGGCCAGTGCCAGAACTGTCGCCAAACCCCCGAGCACAAATGCGTTGAATATCAGGGCCGGCCGGCCAAAGGTGTCACGCAGCATAGAGAAATGCTCCTTTGCGAGAGATTGGGCGAGATCGCGAAGAACCAGCGGAATGAGCGTGCGGCGGGAGAGCTTGGGATCGTTGAGAGCGTCGCGGAATGTTTGTCGCATGGAGGCGCCATGGGTCTCGCGAAAGCGTGCCGGGTAAAGGTGGATGGCCGCCGCATAGAGATGTTCAGTGCGATTGAGGTTCTGGTAAGCCTTGGTCATGAACGGCCTCCATGCGGAATCAGGCCAAGCGAGCGGGCAGAGGACACAGCCGCCTCGAGCCGGCTGAGTTCCGTCTCCAGTGCTGTTTGACCGATGCCAGTGAGACGGTAGTAGCGGCGGCGCTCATCGTCGGAGATGCCGGACTCCTCGACAAGGCCGTCACGCATCATCCGGTCAATCGAGCCGTAGAGGGTTCCGGGGCCCATTTGGATGCCGCCGCCCTGTGGGCTTCGTGCGTCCTTCATGATCAAATATCCGTGCTTTTCACGTTCCGCAAGAGAGAGCAGAATCGCGAAAACAGCCGGAGTAAGAGGAGTCGCGGGTGCGGTTCCAGTGGTCATGCGGTGAATATATATCCATCACAGATATATCTGCAACAGAAATATTGAGAAATTTTTTGCCGGCTATTTCGGCGCCGTGGCGTCGGCCAGTTGGTAGTTCCTGTACTGGCTGGTGAACAGGGTGTGGCGAATGGAGAACTTGCTGGATGAGTCATCGCCAACCGGGACTACTTCAGTGTTGACGATGGTCCTGACAGGGAGGGTCAGAGCTGTAGCTCCGACCGTCACTATGCTGTAGTCGGTGCGCGTGTCTTCCTGGTGAACAGCGTCCGACGGCTTGAAGTCGGCCTTGACGACAAGTCGAACGACGATGCCGGTTTCCGGTTCGACAAATACCTCGCCATGGTAGGGAACGGTAGCTTTCACATTTTTCCAATCGGAATAGATTTGCGTCGTGTTTGCGACCACGCTGTTCGTCCCGCCCACTCTATCTGTGTCTGGGAAGCAGCAATAGTCCACCGCATAGTGCGACTTTTTCTTGTCCACCGCGAAGGAGAATACGGCTGTCTGCTTACCGTTGACTGTCTCCCAGCGCAGCCAGGCGAGTTTACCGACGGCTTGAGCCTCCTGAACGATGGCGCTGAGGACGGGGCCCTGTCCGTACAAAACGATCTGGCCGTTTGCGCCCCAGGGGGTCTTGTCCTTGCCCCTCGAAGCTATCTGAGCTCCGTTCCGGCTCTCGACCGGCGTCTCGGTGAAGGCGATGAAATGGATGAATTTGTTTGCGGTCCCCTGGTTCGGATCTTCCCATGATGCACTCAGATCCTTGTTCGCACCCGCTATGGGAGGCTGCGTGTCGTCTTGATAGCGGGCAGTATCTTTGGTTGCGGTCAGGTGGGGCAGATGCGCGTAGGTTTTTTCCGCGTAGTCGACTGCTTTGTCAAGAAGAGCTTTCTGAGCGGCGGCATCGAGCGGAGGGGTCGATGGCAGGTCGGCGAGCGGGGGCGCAAGCACGGCGCTGCGCGCTTCCAAAATGGTGATCTGCTCAGTCGTCAGCGGACCGGGAAGAGTTCCCAACATGTTGCCGATCGTGCTCGCGGTCAGTTCCTCACTTAACTCGACCTGCTTGAGCTCGAAGGCCACGTCGGCGTCGGATTTCCTGACTTGTTGCTCAGAGATAAGTAGATCCTTTAGTTGTTGCACGGTGATTTTTTTTGCGGCCCATGCGGGCGATGCTGAAACCAGGAACACAAGAATCCATCCAAGGAGTTTCATAAGCTCAATCCTTCGGTGATTAAGGCGGACTGATTGTACGGATTCAGTGGTACAGGTGGATGTGACAAACAGCGAATGGTTTCAATTCCTAATTGGAAAAGCGGAATGACTTGGCGAGGGTGTTACCGCTGTCTGCCCGAAACCATTCACAAGGTGTACGGAGTTTTGCTGAAATCGCCGTGGACTTTTTAGTGGTAGTTGCAAACCCTGACAACTCAAGGAGCGGGTCTTCTGGCATCATCGGGAATTTACGCCATATTCTCACATCTATGGCATAATTGATGTCATGGTGGCAGATTATGACTGAGACGGTAATTCTCGGCGAAAGCGGCAGAATTGTTCTTCCGGCAGCGATTCGGAATGAGCTGGGACTCAAGGCTGGAGACCGTCTATCTGTGACCAGCGACGGCGGCGCGATTCGGATTTTGAGCAGGAAGATGGCTCTGGCCAGCATCCGCGCCGGGATCATAAAGCAGCGCGGAAGCCTGGACGGAATCCTGGATGAATTTCTTGCCGAACGCCGAGAGGAAGCGGCGCGTGAATAGCATCGTGCTCGATTCCGCTGCGGTTTTGGCGATGATACAGGGTGAGACCGGAGGGCAGAGGGTGGAAGCGCTTCTCGACTCCATCGAGGTTGGCGCGGATGTGCAGGTTTGCATCAGTTGGGTGAACTGGTGTGAAGTGCTGACGCGAACCCAGCGCGACAACCGTGGAATGACTGCGGAGGAACTGTCTGCTGCTCTGGCTGGGGTGGAATTGGTCCCATTCGGTCGGGCAGCCGCAGAGCTTGCAGCTGGCTATGCAAAGGTCAGCCGGGCACTTTCTCTTGGAGATCGAGCCTGCCTCGCCCTGGCCAAACTGAACAATGCGACCGCATGGACAGCTAACCGGATTTGGATACAGTTTCAACTGGATGTGCCGGTGGAGTTGATTCGGCCCTGAAGGCGAGTGGGCCTCGGCTTGGATTCCCTGACAAACGAACTTCACTTGCCTTCCGTTTGCACCCGCAGTGAGGCGACTTCGCGGCTTAGCGCATCAAGGCGCGCTAGTAATTCGTCGTGGCGCTTGTCGGCAACGGAGGGATCGAAGGCTTCCACGTAAAAGGTGCCGTTGGGCTCAAGCTGGCATTTGCGCACCTTATCGAAGTCCTCGAAGCCCTGCTTGTGGATGACGGAGAGCAGTTCCTCGCGGGTGAGAGACTCGTGTTCCATGGCTTTAAGGTCGAGTTGGCCGTTGAACACCAGCACAGTTGCCCGGCCCTCGAGGGCGCGCGTGAGTTGCGGCGAACTGAAGAGCACACGAACGACCAGCCAATTGATGGCGAGCAACCCGAAAGCGCCGATGATGCCGCCGGTGACGGAGTTATCGTCGCCAATGATCGCGTTCTGGACGGTGTTGGAGAGCGAGAGCAGCACCACCAGGTCGAACGGGTTGAGCTGCGCCAGTTCCCTCTTGCCGAAGAGGCGAAGCAGCACCACAAGCACCAGGTAGACAATGACCGGACGCGCCAACTTCTCCAGGATGGGAAGCGGCAGGTGAAACATGCTGTCAAACATGGGTGAGAGGACCATGAAAATGAGCATAGAACGGATTGCGTCCGCGACAAAAGGAGAACCGTCGCACACAAATGAAACGGCGGCCGCATGAGCAGCCGCCGGTCTATGCGGATAAGCGAACTAGTTCGCGGGTTTGTAGTCCTTGTATGCCGCGGTAAACAGCGTATGGCGAGTACTGGGATCCTTGGACTCGGTGTCGCCGAACGGCTGCTCCACTGTATCGATCATGTACCGGACGGGAAGAACCAGCGTTTTATCTCCAACCTTCTGCTGCGCATAATCGATGCGCTGATTTTCCTGGTGCACCCATCCGCCCTTGAACTCTGCGACGGTTGTCAGGCGGACCACGACTCCCGAGTTTGGATCGACCGCAAACTCGCCGTGGTAGGGCACGGTGGATTTCACCGGCTTCCAGGTGGAGAAACCGGGATAGAGGTCCCCGGCTTGAACACTCGTAGCTTTGGGCGTGAACCCGCCGGCGGCCGCACTGGTGCCTCCGCGCATGTTCAAATCTTTATCGGCCCCTCCTCCGACCGCTTCCTCCTCGGGAAAGCAGCAATAATTCACCGCGAAGTGCGACTTCTTCTTGTCGACGGCGAACGAAAAAACCGCGGCCTGGAGACCGTTGATCGACTCCCAGCGCACAAAGCTGATCCTGCCCGAGCCCTGAGCTTCGTCAAGCACCTTGCTCAAAATCGGCTGCTGGCCCAACGGGACAATCACGCCGTTTTCGCCCCAGGGTTTCTTCACAGTGAGCAGCGGATTCGTCTCCGCGCCGTCCCGGATAGTGACGGTGTAATCGTCCACATCTTCATAGAGAATGGGCGTAGAGCCGGAGCCCGGGACGCTGTGCGTGATGCCGCGAAGGAGCGGCGGATTGTCCTGGAAGCGGCGAACGGTCTTGGTCGCGCTGACCGCAGGCAGTTGCGCGAAGGTCTTGCCCGAATAGTCGAAGGCCTTATCCAGAATCGCCTTTTGCGCAGCGGCGTCAGGCGCCGGAGCTGCGGGAATGTCGGCAGCCGGCGGAGCCAGCGCCGCGCTGCGAATCTCAAGCACAAAAAGCTGTGCCGCGGTATCGGATCCTGAGTACTGCTTGGCCAGACTGTCCATTGCCGGCGAGGTCAGTTGCTCGGTGAGTTCCACATTCTGAAGAGCTGCGGCCACATCGGCATCGGACTTTTGGGCAGCATGGAGACCGCTCAGCAGGTCCTTGAGCTGTTCGATGGTCATTTTCTTAGCAGCCCAAACGGGAGAGGCTACCAGCATCAGGCAGAGAAGCCATCCAAGTCGGTTTTTCAATTTAGCCCTCGCGACAAATTGGTGCTGCAATGTTAACCGGATCAGGCCCCGCGACAAGAAAAAAACATTCTGGGGGGGACTTTTTTATTAGACAGCTGTTTTTTCGGTTCGGTTATTCTCTCCTGCGCGAAATCGCTGGCTGGTAATGAATCTTACTGGCGCTTTTCGAAGCGAACCACGACGTTCACATCGTGGGTTTGCGGATCGGCCTTCACATCGTACGTGACCTTAACCATCGCAAGCGTCCGCGCCAGAGCCGGATCGGCTTTCTGTGACGAAGCGACAAAGTTGGAGAGATAGCTGGGGTCGAATGGGTCGCCGGGAAATAACTGCCAGTTCCTCATCAACAGCTTGCGCAGATCGTCGCTGACGTTATCGAACTTCACCAGGGCCATATGGTAGACGGGGCCGGTATTCACATCGACTGTGTAGTTGACGATTCCGGCAGCGTCATCGAGTTCCGGATGGGGGGTCACCACGCAGTCCAGGTATCCCTTGGACTTGTAGCGGGATGAAATGAGACTCCAGATGGAGCGGAGCGTGAGACCACTGGCGATTCCGTCGCTGTTCGCGGTGATCACCTTGGCGAAATCCGCCTGGGTAACAACGCCTCCAGGAGGCAGATTGATGGATCCCAGCTTGTAAACTCGGCCTTCCTGAACCACCACGGAGAATGGGACCGAGATGGCGTCGGGGGTGATGGTCAAATTTTCTGACCGGGAGGCACCGACCTTGACCGCGGCATAACCGTTCTCCTGGTAAAACGACGCGAATATGTGCTCCAGATTTGTCTGTGAGGTGCCCGAATCGAACGCTGCCCCGGCGGCATGGGCTGCGACGTTCGTCACCTTGGTTTCCATGGCCGGCGAGACGCCCTCCACCTGGATGTTTCCCACGCGCACCGGAGGTGATTGGATGGAAAAGTCCATTGCGGTTACGTCCTTTGTGCCGGGAGTGCCGAACGGGATGGCGATCACGCTGGCCTTGATGCCCTGCGCGCCCAGCATCTCCTCAAGGGCGCCGCGGACGCCATCAAGCATTCCTCCCTCCGATGGTACCTTGCCATGAAAGAGCGGAAGGCGATCATGAAGTTTGGCATCAAGGTCTTTGCCCGCAACCAGGGGCAGATTCCCAACCTTTAGGGGATAAAGCAAGGCAGCCGGCGCCAAAGTGTATGTGAGGTCGACTCCATCGAATTTGTAGGAAACGGTCTCAAAGAGGCCTGTGTCCATGAGTTGCTGGAAATGCCCCTTCATCTCGTCAACTGAGAGCGTGACTCCCTTGTTGAGGCCGGCTGCTTTCATCAGTTCTTCGTCGGAATACTCCGGGACGCCCTTGAAGACAATGTTTTTGGGCAGGAACTTCTGTGCGGCGAGGGGAAGCGAAGCCGAGAAAAGAAGAATGGCTGAAAGAAACCAGAAGATTGGACGTTGCATGATAGGGCAAGACTAGCAAAGCTTCGCATGGCGTGGAGAAAAATCCTGTAATAACGAAAGAATCAACAGCATTGCCGAGCCGGGAGAGTTACCGCGACAAACGAAACGCGGAGGCGAATGTTGCCTCCGCGCAAAGTGTCCGATTGGGATCGCCGGCGCTCAACGCGCCGGGGCAAGAGATAACGGCTAACTGGCGGGCTGGTAGTTCTTATAGGTGGAGGTAAACAGGGTGTGACGCAGAGCCTGCCTGCCTTGAATTGAATCGCCCCACGGCAGCTCAAGTGTCTCGATGGTGGAACGGACGGGCAGGACCAGGCTCTTGTCGCCGACCGTTTCCACGGCGTAGTCGATGCGCTGATCTTCCTGGCGAACCAGTTCGGAGGATTTGAAATCGGCCTGCGTGATTAGCCGGACAACGATGCCTGAATTCGGGTCGACGAAGAACTCACCGTGATAGGGCACAGTAGCCTTGACGGGCTTCCAGGTGGAGTTGGCCATGTAGTTGCCCTGGGCGTTGCCTCCCGGCTGGTTGCTGCCCGACGAACCCACCGCCGTAGAGCTTCCGCCGCGCATGTTCAGATCCTGATCGGCAGCGTCGGTCGACTCGGGGAAGCAGCAGTAGTTCACTGCATAGTGGGTCTTCTTCTTATCGACGGCGAACGAGAAGACGGCGGCCTGGTGGCCGTAAACCATCTCCCAGCGCACAAAGCTGATTTTGCCGCCGGCCTGAGCTTCCTCCAGCACCGTAGGCAGAACGGGCTGCTGGCCGAGCAAAGCAACCATGCCGTTGTCGCCCCAGTGTTTCTTTTCGTTGACCAGCGGATTCTCCTCGGCGCCGTTCTTGAATGTGACTGAGTAATCATTTGCGCCCTTGTAGCGGATGGGCGAGGTGGGACCGGCCACGACGGCGATGCTATGGGAGCCAACGCTGCCGGGATTGATTTGCGGGTTGTCCTGGAAACGGCGCTCGACTTTGGTCGCAGTCACGGCCGGCAACTGGGAATAAGTCTTGGTCGCATAGTCGAATGTCTTGTCCAGGATGGCTTTCTGCGCAGCCGCATCGGGCGCCGGAGCCGAGGGAATATCGGCGGCGGGCGGGGGCAGTATGGCGCTGCGGATTTCTAGAATGTAAAGTTGCTCGGTGGTCAGTTGGCCGGGCACCAGGCTCGCGAAGCTATCCATCATTGGCGTGGTTAGCTCTTCCCCAAGCTCGACATCCTTGAGCGCCGCGGCAACTTCGTCGTCCGTCTTTTTGGCCTGCTGCATTGAAGTCAGCAGGTCCTTCAGTTGTTGTACGGTAATCTTCTTGGCAGCCCAGCCGGGCGTGGCTACCAGCACAAGGACGAGAAGCCATCCAAATCGTTTCATCAACCTGATTCCTCCGCAGAGATCGATCTTGGCAATTGTACCGAGTAAAACCCGCGCGGAACAGACCCCTGGCACGGGCTGTCTTCACCGCCTTTTCATTGGACGGACAAATTCGAGGCGCAGTTATGCTCGGCCGTTCGGGCGGACGGGGCTGTACAGTGGAACTGCGGCCCCAGATTGAACCGGCAGCATGTTTTTTTGAAGGATCGAGGCAGTTTTCATGGCTTTGAATGGATCGTCTTCGCATCAATCTGCGGTTTCCGGATTGGCCCCTTTTCGGATTGAGCCTCAGTTTGTTGGCCGGGTCTGGGGTTTCAAGGATCTTCGTCCGTGGTACGACAAAGTTGCCGGGGAGCAGCCTCTGGGCGAAGTCTGGCTCACCGGGGACGAGTGCCTGGTCGCCACCGGACCGCACGCCGGGAAAACTCTGGCCGGCCTCTTCGCCGAGCTACCGGAGTTGCTGCTCGGCAAGAGTGCCCCGGACAACGCCTCGCCACTTTTGATCAAAGTTATTTTTGCAAAAGAAAAGCTCAGCGTGCAGGTTCATCCTGACGACAAGCTGGCGCAGAAATATGGCCAGCCGCGCGGGAAAACCGAATGCTGGTACGCGTTGGCGGCGGACCCAGGGGCGCAGGTGGCGGCGGGGCTCAAGCCAGGTGTAACGCTGGAGCAGATTAAGGAAGAGATTCAGGCGGGCACGTTGGAACAAAGCCTCAACGCGATCGATGTGGCAGTGGGGGACATGATCTTTGTGGATGCGGGGACGGTTCACGCCATCTGGCCGGGTTCGATTCTGCTGGAGACGCAGCAGAACTGCGATCTGACCTACCGCATGTACGACTACGGGCGCGGACGCGAACTGCATATTGAAAAATCCCTTGAGGCGACGCGGCTGGTGACGCGAGCCGGGAAGATTCCGGCCAGGAAGCTTGACGACCGCACCATTCTGCTGGATGTGGAGTACTTTCGCATCGAGCGGATTCCGGTGAGTGGAAGCAGTTCGAGCAGCGCACTCGCAGATAAGGACCGCCAGGAGCCGGGGCTTGCGTACCTGTTTGCCGCAGCAGGCGCGGGCAGGATTGTTGGGCCGGGGTTTGAACCGGTCGATCTGCCTGCGCGCGGAATCGTGGGAGTGCCGGCATCCTCGCCGGCCTTCACCGTGGAAGACGCGGGTGGGCTGGACTTGATTCGGATTACCCCTGACTGGCCCGCGTCCGAGGAATGACAGCCGAGAGATGCGGAGGTATACCCGTTTCTGGCTGGGTCCCGAGCCGCAGTTTTATATCGGAAATCAACAAGAGATGTGCCAAACTCATTTCCAGGCCGCGGAACTTTTTCACCGCGCCGGGGTTCTCACACATGACAGCTTCCGCCGGTCCTCGTCTAAAGGTCTGAGTGGAAGCAAAAGCTTTGAGCGACCTTCCAGGCCCCCCGGCATCGAATAGCCGTCGGAAGGATGTTTTGAAGCAGAGGAGACAGACAATATGAATAGGCCATTGCTTAAGAGAGTTTTCCCGCAGATCCTGACTTGGGTCGCGGTGGTTTTGTTTTGCGGCGTAGTTGCGTTGGCCCAGGACTCGGCTCCGCCGGCCGGCCAGCGCACCGACGGCCAGATCGAGATGGATGTGGTGCATGCTCTCGACGGATCCAAGGCGCTTAAGAACGACCTGATCACCGCGGCCACCATCCAGGGTGAGGTTACGCTCTCTGGAACGGTGTCGAGCGCGGCTTCAAGCGAACTCGCGGAGTCGATCGCGGCTCGCGTGGCAGGCGTGACCAAGGTGAATAACAACCTGACCGTCGGCAATCCGCAGGATGCCGCCGCAGGCGATCCGAACGCGCAGATGCAGCCGGACGACGCGACAGCTCCCCCGCCGGACAATGCCCCGTCTGCGGCAGGTCCGGATCAGCCGGTTGGCCCCTACCCTCCGGCACGGCCGCAGTATTCGCCTGCGCCTCCGCGCCAGTATGCGCAGCCTGCCCCACCACCGGCTCCGGCCTATGAATTGCCCAAAGGCCCTGTGACCATTGGCCAGGGAACCCTGTTGCAGTTGCGGACCAATGAAGCCGTAGGCACCAGGAAGGCCGTGGACGGCCAGCCCATTCAGTTCACCGTCATTCAGGACGTTACTCAAGGTGGCGTGCTCGCCATTCCGCGTGGCGCCGTTGTGCATGGAGTGGTGGTTGATACCAAAAAGGCTGGCGCACTGGGCGGCAGCCCCGAGTTGGTGCTGGCGCTTACTTCACTTGACCTTGGCGGGCAGAACTATCCGCTGGACAGCGATCAGTTTAAAGTGCGGGGACCGAATAAGGCCGGGCAGACCGTTGGCAATGCTATTGGCGGCGGGATTCTCGGGACCATTATCGGTTGCGCGGTAGGCCGTGGCGTTGGATGCGCTGTAGGCGCCGGTGCAGGCGTGGCAGCGGGCACGGCAGCCTCCGCAGCTTCTTCAGGACCGGGTGTCTGGATCCCTGCTGAAGCGCTGGTCACCTTCCACCTGAAGACGCCGGTCACCGTCAACCCGGTCAGCGCGCAGGAAGCGGCGCGGTTGGCCCAGGGGTTGTACCCTGGCGGCCCAAACCTCTACCGGCGCGGCTACTACCCGTATGGACCCTACGGCGGCGGCGCTTATGCCGCAGCGGGACCGTACTATGCGTATCCTCCGGTCTACTACCGTCCGTATTACATGGCCGGCGGGTATTACTACTGGCGGTGAAGGAACTAGTGATGCAGTGAAAGAGTGAACGAGTGAGGAAGTGAAAAGCTGGCATCCCGAGGATGGGATGCCAGCCTTGTTTTGGGGCGGAATCGAAATTCCAGTGCCGCAAGTCCGAAAACCCGGTCCTCTGGGTCACGGCGGGGTCTCTTTGAACGCAGAGCGTTGCCGCTCGTCTATAATGCTAATGAATCGCGTCAGTCAAGAATTGCGCGAGAATTGCGCATCCGCGGGAGATTCCCGCAACCGATCCCGTGCTGGTCTGGTGACCGGCCGTGAAGGGTAGGCAGCGCGTAGAGAGTTGAAGGTTCAAGTCCATTCATGATTCGCTTCCTGCAGCAAAAAGATAACCGCATCACCAAGGCGATCTTCGTGGTCATTATCGGCGTCGTCTCGGTGGGCATGGTGGTGTACCTGATTCCTGGCCTGACCGGCATGGGCGCAGCGTCCACCGATACGTATGCCGTGGTCTACCCCCACTGGTACAGCCGCTACACAGCTTCAGGCGAATCGGTAAGCCAGCAGAAAGTGGAGCAGTTGGCGCGCCAACAGTTGCAGCAGCAGCGCTACCCTGACAGCCCGGTGATCCTCAACCTCTTTGAGCAGCGCATCGGCCAGCAGTTGGTGCAACAGCAGGTTCTGCTGGTTGAGGCTGACAGCCTGGGCATCAGCGTCACGGATGACGATGTGCGCAAGTTCCTGCAAACCGGGTCGGCCGGCCAGGCTTTGTATCCCAATGGAAAATACATCGGGGATGACCAGTACGCGGCCATGATCGCCTCCCGCTTCAATCTCTCGGTCAAGGATTTTGAAGACGAGATCCGTCACGAGATCGTTCTCCGCCGCCTTCAGGCACTCATCACCGCCGGGGTCACGGTGAGCGACAAGGAAGTCAGCGACTTGTATCGCAAAGACAACATCAAGATCAAGTTCGACTATGCGGTGATTTCCTCGGACGATCTGCGCAAGGGCATGAACCCTTCGGATAGCCAGTTGGAAGATTTCTTCAAGAAGAACGCCGCGCGCTACGCCTCGGCTGTGCCGGAGGAACGCAAGATCACCTATTTTGCGTTTACGCCCGAGCAGATTCCGGGCGGAGTGCAGCAGCCGAGCCAGCAGAAGATACAGCAGTACTTTACGGATCACCAATCCGAATACTCGGTGCCGGACCAGGCGCGGTCGCGGCACATTCTGATCAAGGTGGATGCGGGTGCGGACGCCAAGACCGATGCGGCGGCCAAGGCCAAGGCTGAAGGGATTCTCAAGCAGCTTCAAGCCGGCGGAAGCTGGACCGACCTGGCGAAGAAGGACTCTGACGACCCGGGCAGCAAGGACTCGGGCGGCGAACTGGGCTTTTCGCAGAAGGGCCGCATGGTTCCGGAGTTCGACAACGCCATCTTCACGCAGAAAATCGGCGACATCAAGATTGTGAAGAGCCAGTTCGGCTATCACATTATTCAGGTGGAGGAGCGGCAGGCAGCGCATGCGCAGGCGCTGAACGAAGTGCTGCCCACCATCCAGGCAACGCTGATTCGCCAGAACACAGCGGACGCCGAAGACAACTATGCGAAGGCTCTGACCTCCGAGGCCACCAAGAACGGCCTGGAGAAGACCGCCGCGGCTCATCATTTGAACGTGGTAACCACGCCGCCAGTCAGCCGCCAGGGAACGATTCCCACTTTGCCCGACGGGGCGCAGTTGGTTGGCAAGGCGTTCCAATCCAAGATGGGTGATCCGCCGCAATACGCGCCCACCGGCGAGGGCTTCGCAATCTTCCAGGTCACAGGGGTCACGGCGGCCCACTCGCCAACCTTTGCCGACTGGAAAAGCCATGTTCTGGAAGACTATCGCGACCAGCAACTGCCCGGCCTGCTCAACCAGAAGACCAAAGAACTTGCGGACAAGGCCAAGCAATACAATGATCTGGCCAAGGCTGCCAAGGAACTGGGCGCAACGGTGAAGACCAGCGACCTGGTGGGTTCGACCGGCCAGGTGCCCGACCTGGGCCAGGTGGGTCAGGTGGCTCCGCAGCTTATCGACCTGAAGGTGGGAGATATCAGCGGTCCAATCGACACCAAGCGGACCGGCGTGGTGGCCAGGTTGGTGGACAAGCAGGAGCCCACTGCGGACGAAATTGCGAAGAACATCGACCAGACTCGCGATCAGATCCTGGATCAGCGCCGGAATGACGCCTTTGGAGTATTCCTCAGCTCCGTCATGGACGACTACAAGAAGAGCAAGCGCATCCAGATCAACGCAAAATCGAAGACACCTGCGCTTCCGGGCATGTAAAAAAGCAGCAATCTGAACCATGCGCAAAATAGCCCGCCCCGTGACAAAGGAGCGGGCTTTTTTGCGCTCTCAGGATTGTTCGGCCGGACAGGGCTCCGTGCGCACGGTCTCAGCGGCCACCGCCTTCGCGGCATGGGGCCGGAGGTTCATCAGAACCAGCCCGGTCAAGACCACGGCAACCCCGGCCAGGGCAGTCCAGTGAATCTCTTCCCCTGCAATAAAGCCCCAGAACAGTCCCCAAATGGGCAGCAGATAGGTGACGGCCACAGTGCGGGTGGGTGAGATATTGGCCAGGAGCCGGAAGAACAGCAGGTAAGCCAGACCGCTGCCGAGAACTCCGAGGATGGTGACAGCGGCAACGGACTTCCAGTGCAAAACTGTGGGATGGGGTCCGAAGAGCGCCAGCGGCAGCAGAACGAGCCCCGCCAGCGACAATTGAAAAGTGGCAATGACCACCGGCTCAACGCCCTGCAGCCAACGCTTCGCGGCCACCGCGCCCGCGCCATAACTGAGGCTTGCGATGGCGATCAGGATCACTCCAAAGAGAAAACCGCTGGCGCCCGCTCCCGCAGTGATTGCAGAGGAATGGCCGAAAACCACAACCAGCACACCCAGGAAGCCAAGCGCAACACCGGCAGCGGTCAGCCGGCTTGCGCGAGCCCCGCCGGTAGCCAACCCCAGTAGAAGCGCCCAGATGGGGGTGGTTGCATTCAAAATTGCGGCGATGCTGGAAGGCACGGTCCGCTCGCCCCATGGGAAGAACCAGAACGGGATGGCGTTGTTGAGGAGCGCGACGACCAAAAGCGGACCGGCCAACTTGAGCGGCGGCAGCTTGTGGCGGCCCATCTTCAGCACCGTCCACAGGAACATGGAACCAAACGCCAGACGGCCCACCCCAACCCACACCGGGGGCAGATCGTCGCCCGCCAGCTTGATCAGGATGAATGACGCGCCCCAGACGGCGGAGAGCAGAAACATTTCGAATATGTCCCGCAACTTCATTTGGTGCGCCTCCTGAAGGTAGGGCCGGAATCAAGGATGACGGGAAATGCAAGGGAAGTCTTCCCGGTACTTGGCCTCTGTCCCAGTAGATACCGGAATCGTGTGATCTGAGCCACGAAAGTTTGTGATGGGATCCATCTCTGCGAGAGATAAAGACGCGTAGTCCCGCAGGCTCCCTCCCGCGAATGGCTTGAAATAAAAACTCCAGACTCGACTTCGTTTTGCCGATAATTTCACGCTTGTGGCGCACAATGAAACTAGCCCGTTCCGTGACCCGACGTTGCACCGGATGATCGTCCTGAAATTGTGGATCGAAACCACCCGCAAGCTCAATAGTCGCAATTAACCCCTTTGCTTTCTTATATATGAAAATAACTCTTTTGTTATGTCATATATAGGGTGACACCCACCCCGTAACACGATGAAAACAAGGGTTTTAGCTAAATGACCGGGGGGGGGGGGGTAAGCGCTAAGATAGCGTCCACCCCACGGTCAGCGATAAGCGCCCGCCCCCACGGCAATCACCTAACGGAGGCCGGTGGTTTGGAACGGCAGCGCCGTGACCGGCCAATGATCGGGTTGGGCATCGACGTTGGTTGCGACGGCGGCTCCCGGAAAGGATGCCGGAGCGACCGAAACGTTCCAACCATCGAATACCACCAGCGCGTCATCGCCGTTGAAGTCTTTCTGCGCTGCTTCGACGGTGATGGTTTTCGTTTCGTTGGGAACCAGCGAGATGTAGTTGTCGCTGTAATAGACGGGCAAGACACGCTCTCCAGAGTGTTGACGCCTGACTTGGAGATGGGCCATGAGGGCGATGTTCGCCGTGGGATTGTGCACCGTGACTGTCAGCAGGCGGTTGCCGTCCGCGTCCTTGCTCTGGACCTCCCTGCTTTCAACAGTGGCCTGGAGCGCTACCATGGGCAGGCTGTTGAGATCGGTAAGCAGGTCAGGATAACCTGGCTCGCCGCGCCAATAGAAGTTAGAGGAAATGAGACTTCCCTTTGGGTCGCGCAGTTCTAGCTTGAGGAAGTGGGTTGCAGTGAGCACCGGGGGAAACCGAACCGGTCCAAGGCTGCTAGCCGCGGATGGTGGAGCCGTCACTGTAGTGTCGTACTGAGAGATCAGCGCACCGTCGAGCGAGTAAATGGAAACGCGAGCAACCGCATCGGTGACCGGATTGGGCAGGTTGTTGATGACCTCAAGGTCTTCGTTGGCTTCATTGAACTGAATGTGGACCGGCTCGCCCGCGCTCTTGACCGCGAAGAGCGATGAGTTGGGTTCAAGGTCGTAGTGGTAGAGCTGCCAAACGAAGCTGGGCTGAGCGGGATGGCTCATCCAGGTGATGATGGCCGTGGCGGGATGGAAGAGCTGCGCGTTGCGCCCCTCGTACATCGCGCGAAAAGATTCGTAGTTCATCAACTGGGCTTTGCGTACGAAGTCGGCGAGGTTGGCGATTTTGCCGTAGCGGGCGGCCAGAATGCCGGGATATTCGTTGCCGCGTTGCGCGCCTTTGGCCAGGTCGTGCTCGGCCCAGTCGTCGTTGATTGTTTCCCAGTCTTTTTGGGGCATCATGCCGTGGATGGATTCGAGCGTGGGGATGGAAACGGTGCCTGTCTCGGTCTTGAAAAAATCGTCGGTGATGGCATAGAAGGTTCGCGGAGTGCGCCAGAAATAGGGACCGTGGGAGCGAACGCCGTGGCCGTCTGTGGAACTCGACTGGTAAAGGCGGGTGGGCTCTAATTCGGCCATCAGCTTGCGCAGCGTGTCATCGATATCCTTGGGCGGAAAGCCTTCGTTGCGGGCACACCAGACTGCGATCGACGGATGGTTGCGGAAGCGCAGAATCTTATCGCGAACATTGGCAACATAGGTGTCGAGGTCAGTGGGGTCGGGACCATCGTTGGGATTAGGCTGGAAAAACTCGTCCCACAAAAGGATGCCGTACTTGTCGCAGAGCTCGTAGAAGTCTTCACTGGTGCTCTGACCCACCCAGTTGCGGATCAGGTTGAGATTTGCCAGCTTGTGCATGCGGATCTGGGCTTCGAGTCTCTCGCGCGGGATGCGCTTCAGGGCCTCGTCGAGCCCCCAGTTGCCTCCGCGGATGAAGATCGGGACGCCGTTGACGGAGATGGTCAGATTTTCGGTGCCGGGGACGGTGTAAGTGATTTTGCGGACTCCGAACGTGACGTCCTGAGAATCGGAGATGTCTTGTCCGGCTTTGGAGCTGGGCCCGGCCTTGAAGCTGAGGTGGAGTTTGTAGAGATTCTGCGGGCCGTAGCCGTTGGGCCACCAGAGGCGGGGATGCTCGATGTGGAGAGCGGGTGTGGTCTTGGCATCGAAGCTGATTGTTTGCTTGCTGTGAGGTGCCAATTCAACCTCTCGCTCGAAGGCGATGTCTTCGATGGCGCCCGTTAGAACGCCCTTCTGCGGTTGGTCGCTGACATTTTCAAGCGTGGCTTGAACGCCCACGTCGGTTGAGTCGATTCTGGGCAGGGGAAGATCGGTGGTGACCAGCGGGTCCTTCACCAACACCGGGCCTGTGGATGAGAGGAAGACCTTTTGCCAGATGCCAGTGTCGCGGTCGCGAATGGCGGGGAGCCAATCCCAGCCGATGGTGGAGAGGAAGGTTGGACCGTCGATGGCGGTGATGCCGCCGTTCTTTCCCAGGCCGTCACGCAGGGTGTGTTCGTGAGGAACGCCGGGGTGCGGCTGCGGCGAGACGAGCACCGCAAGAACGGCTTGTTTCCCTGGCGTTACCTGCGTTGTGATGTCAAATGTTCCGCGGATGAAGGCTCCGCGCATGACGCCAACCTGCGCGCCGTTGACCCAGACGGTGGCCGAGTAGTTGATGCCATCGAAGTTGAGCCAGACGTGGCGGCCCTTGTAGGGCTTTGGCACGTCGATCAGCGTCCGGTACCAGTAGGATGTTCGTGCCAGGCTGTCGGGAATGATCTCAGGGCGGTTGTTTTCCCCATACAGCGGCTCGGGATAGACATGGTTGTTGACCAGGGTAGTGAGCGCGGTGCCGGGAACCGTGGCCGTATACCAGCCGGCGGTATTGAATCCGGAAGCTGAAACTTCCGCGGCGGCCTGAGGTACTTTGGCTGCGTCCTGCAACTGCCAGCCGGTGTCGAGGATCAGGGGTTGGGGAGCGGCTGACTTCACTGCGGCGGAAACAGGCTCCAGGACCGCAAGGGTGCATGCCAAACTGAAGAAAAACGATCGACTGAAGCGCATCTGCAAGGGATTCATCCTTTGAGCTCTACTCGCAAACCTAAGTGTGCCGGACAAACGGATTATAGTTGCCTGGCGCGCATCGAATTCATGTTTGTCCTCCTTCCAGCGATAATGGAGCTATGGAGTTTCAGCGTTCATCCGGCATTCTTCTTCACGTCAGTTCCCTGCCCTCGTATGGCGGTATTGGAGACCTGGGGCCAGCGGCGCACGAGTTCGTCGCCTTTCTGGTAAAGGCCAAACAGCATGTGTGGCAGGTGTTGCCGCTATGCCCGACGGGCTACGGGAACTCGCCGTACGCAGGCTCGTCGGCTTTTGCGGGCAATCCATCGCTGATCAGCCTGGAGTTCCTTTCGGATTGGGGATGGATCGCGGGGGCGCGCATCGCCGGCCTGGCTGGACGCAGCGGCAATGTGGATTTTGAAGAGGTGGAGGGACGGAAGCTGCCGCTGTTGTATGAGGCTGCGGGAAATTTTCTTGACCGCGGGCCGACGGACCCGAAGCTGGCAGAGCAATGGAAGGAATTCGAGACGTTTTGCAGCACCGAGGCGAGTTGGCTCGTTGACTATGCTTTTTTTGCTGAGTTGCGGCGGCAATTCAAGACCGGCGCATGGACGGCGTGGCCGGAGCCGGTACGGCGGCGGAATCCGCAGGCGCTGGCACAGATTGCCGCAAAACATGGGCGCGCGCTGGCACAGGAGCAAGTTCTGCAATATGCCTTCGCAAAACAGTGGAGCAATCTTCGCAAGGCCGCGGCGGAACACGGAATTCGCATCCTGGGTGACGTGGCTATCTTCGTCAACATGGATTCGGCTGACGTGTGGGTTCACCCCGATCTTTTTGATCTGGATGAAGATCTCAAGCCGATTCGCATTGCCGGTGTGCCGCCGGACTATTTTTCGCCCACGGGACAGCGCTGGGGCAATCCGCTCTACCGCTGGGATGTGCTTGAGGAGCGGGGGTTTGACTGGTGGATCGAGCGCATACGGCGCGCATGCCAGTTGTATGACGTGGTGCGGCTTGATCACTTCCGTGGCTTTGAGGCCTATTGGTCGATCCCGGCAGACGAAGAGACGGCGGTGAACGGCGAGTGGGTGAAGGCGCCGGGCAAGGAGCTGTTCCAGGCGCTGGAGGCGGCGCTGGGCCCGCTGCCGCTGGTGGCTGAGGATCTTGGAGTCATCACGCCCGAGGTGGACGCGCTGCGGCTGGAGATGGGGATGCCGGGCATGAAGGTAATACAGTTCGGCTTTGGCGACAAAGAAGCGCACAACCATCTGCCCCATCGCTTTGCTCCGGCCACCGTGGCCTATACCGGTACGCACGACAATGACACGACACAGGGTTGGTGGAATGGCGCAGGCAGCTTTGAACGAACCGCTGTGGAGGCTTATGTTGGGCCAGTGAACCAGCATCCGGTGTGGCCGCTGATTCGCGCCGCGGAGACGAGCGTGGCTCAACTGGCAGTAATTCCGGCGCAGGACTTGTTGGGACTGGGCTCGGAAGCGCGGATGAACACACCGGCGGTACCCTCAGGCAACTGGAGCTGGCGCGCGCCGGAGGCCTGCTGGACGCTGGATCTGGCGGAGCACCTGGCTGCGCTGGCGGATGTGACGGACAGGGACAACGACCCGATGGAAAAACCGGAAAAAGACGCGGAAGCGCAAGTGCTTTAGGGTTAACTCATAAACCTGAATTCGTAACGGAGGACATCCCTCAGGGGCTAAAGCCCAGGGAGTTTTGGGAGACACTTTTGCGGCACGGCTGAAGCCGTGCCCTTTCAAAGCAGGTTTATAGGATACAAAGCAGGCTTATCAGATGGCCCACAAGGCTTTGTGTCGATGCTGAAAGGCCTTCATCGTCACTAACGAGGGGGGGAAATTGGCGGGGAGAGGAATTCAGGAAACTTGAAGACCTCAAGCAACTGTGCAATTAAAACCTGCGCTTCTGTCTGCGTCACGCCTTCGCCGAAGTTGTGCGACTTGTTTCCCGCCTGGAATTGAATCTTGCTGGTTCTTACGTCTATGTCGTCGCTCTTGCCAAGCCAGAATTTGGTAGGCGGGATGAATCTGAAGTTATGCACCTCTGTAGTGGAGAAGCTGCGCGTCGCCAGTTCAATCCCCAGAACGCGGTGTTGAATCTTCATCTGTGTTTCGCCCAGCGTCACCAGGGTGTCGCTGGTGAAGGCCCACGCCGCCCAGAACAGCAGAATGCAAAGGCTAACGCCAAGACCATCGATCAGTAGCCAAAGCGCCTGAGACCTGGCATCCTCCGCGGTGGTCGCCGAGGTCATGGAGAAGTACTGGTAGGCCGCGAAGAGCATCCATACGCCAACGATGGGGCCGAAGAGCGCGAAGGCTGAGCCCCTTCTGGCGGGTATCTTCACAGCAATACCGCGCGCAGTCTTTTCCCATTCAAGACGGCCTTCCAGCATTCCACGCATCGGGTCTCCTTTTTCTCAACATGTTATCCCCTTTTGCCGCCGCCGGACTATCTGTCTTTGGGATATTGCATTTTGCACCTCCGCGCTCAAGGACGGACACGCCTCGGTTTGGTTCCGCGGGCGATTCTTGCTATGCTGACCCCACATGGAAACCGCGGCGATTCAAACCCACGGCCTGTCGCGGCGCTTTGGCGCGCTGACCGCCGTGGACAACGTAACCTTCAGCGTGGCCCCAGGGCAGTTCTTCGGGTTTCTGGGACCAAATGGAGCGGGCAAGTCCACCACCATCAAGATGCTCACCGGCCTGCTGGAACCGAGCGAAGGGACAATCGAGATACTCGGCCAGCGCTTTAACGCGGGAGCGCTGGATTTGAAGCGGCAGATCGGCGTGGTGCCGGAAGGCATGGCGTTGCTGGGACGGCTGACCGCGCCCGAGTATCTGCGATTTGTTGGACGGATGTACGGCCTGGACAGCACTACAACCAACCAGCGCACCGCTGAGCTTCTCGAGTTCATGCAACTCGCCAACGAGAACAAAAAGATGGTGACCGACTTCTCGCATGGGATGCAGAAGAAGCTGGCCCTGGCCGCGGCAGTCATTCACGGGCCTAGGGTCCTGTTTCTCGATGAGCCGTTCGAGGGCGTGGATGCGATTGCGGCGGGGATGCTGAAAACCATGCTCACGGGAATGATCAATCGCGGCGCAACCATCTTTCTGACCACCCACGTACTGGAGATTGTGGAGCGGCTTTGTACCCACGTGGCCATCATCAGCAAGGGACGCCTGGTGGCCAACGGATCAATCGAGGAGTTGCGGGCGGGCGTGGCCTCGACATTGCCGGGCGCCGAAGAAGAGCAGCGGCTGACAATGGAGCAGATTTTCCTGTCGATTGTGGGAGCGGGTGGACAGGAACCGGTGCAGGAGCTTACATGGCTGGCGTAAACGCTACCGACATCAACGGAGCGGGCGGAAAACGCAACACCGGCACGGGACCGTGTGGCACCCAGGCACGGGCGCAGTATGGGGCGCTGGCACGCCTGCGCTGGCATATGTTCGGCAACAGCCTGCGCTCCACAAAGGGCGCAGTTGAAATTGGCGCACGCATCGTAGTTTTTATTGTTTACGCCGGCATGGGGCTGGGCATGGGTACGGGAGCGGGCGTCTCGACTTATGCGCTGGCGTCGAACGGCAAGTGGCAGTACCTGGCGATTGTATTTTGGGTGGTGTGCTTTCTTTGGCAAGTGGTTCCGGTGATGCTGGCTTCGTTTCAGGAGCAGTTTGACCTGAGCTGCCTGCTGCGGTTTCCAGTGAGCTTTCAGTCCTTCTTCCTGCTCTACATTGTGTTTGGGCTGGTGGACGTGTCCACGATCATCGGCGCGCTGTGCTGCACGGGCATCTGGATTGGAATGCTGATTGCGCGGCCCGACCTGATTCTCTGGACGACGTTGGGCCTGGCGGCATTCGCAGCTTTCAATATCTTACTGGTGAGGGCCATCTTTGCCTGGATCGACCGATGGCTGGCACAGCGGAGGACACGCGAGATTCTTACGGCCGTGTTCCTGGCGCTGATGCTGAGCATGAACCTGTTCAACCCGGCACTGCGCCAGCGAAAGCATACAGGCCAGATGACCCCAGAGCAGCGGGCCGAGGAATATCGCCGATCGAAGGCCCAGTTTGATACCCAGACCAATCCCTGGCTGCGGACGGCGAATTCGATTCAGAAATGGCTGCCGCCGGGATTGGCGGCGATGACCGTGCGCAACGCCGCCTCCGCAAACCCGGAACCGGCGGTTGTGTCGCTTGGCGTGCTGGGGCTTTACGGGCTGCTTGCCGGGGGCGTGCTGATGACGCGGTTGCGCGGCGAGTACCGCGGAGAAAATCTGGGAGAGGCTCCCAAGGCAGCGGAACGCCCGAAGAAGCCGGCCATAGCGGCCGCGGCCGCAGGGTTAGCAGGAACGGCGCGGACCGAGGGGTGGCGAGGCTTGATGGAAGGATCAAAGAGCGAAGGTTCTGGACCCATCCCCGCCATCCTGGAGAAAGAGTGGCGCGCGCTCACGCGCACGATGCCGCAACTCTATGCCATCGGCGCGCCGCTGCTGCTGATCCTCGTGATTTCGGGCGCATTCCTCAGGGGCGGCCAGGGACACGTTTACGCATTCGCTGTACCGGTATGCATGGTGTACGCGCTGCTGGGCTATACGCAGTTGTTCTACAACAACCTGGGCACCGAGGGGCCCGGGATTAATTTGTATTTTCTGGCGCCGACGCCTTTTGGCACCGTAATGCTGGCGAAGAACATCTTTCATTCGATCCTGTTCATTGTGACTGCGGTGCTGGGAGCAACTCTGGCCATATTGCGGCTGGGAATGCCGGATATCGCGGTGATGGCGGCAACCGCGGCCTGGGTGCTTTTTGCGCTGCCCTGCAACCTGGCGGCGGGCAACATCTTTTCAATCATCATGCCATATAAGGTCAATCCAGGCCGCCTCACGCGCCAGCGCGGATCGCAAAGCAGCGTTCTGCTCAGCCTGTTGGTGCAGTTGGTGGTTATGGGGCTGGGTGCGGCGGGCTTCTGGATTGGATGGTTCTATGAGGATATGTGGCTGGCAGTGCCATTCTTTGTGTTGCTGGCCGTGGGTGCGGTCTACTGGTGGATGCGCGTGCTACGCAACTCATCGGCAATGGCCAACAAACGCAGAGACGATCTGATCGCGACGCTGGTGAAAACGGATTAAAGCATTTGAGGCAGTGCGCTGAGAAAGCGAGTTGAGAAGGGACGCAAGTCCAGACATATCAACCCCCAGGTCATCGAGTTTGGCAGTTGGTTTTTATCGAAAATTATTGGTTTTCACTGGTAAGATCGGGAGCAGAATGAAAAGACTCTCGGTCATTTTCGCGGTCATTGCGCTTGCCGCCAGCGGGTGGGCCGAGGATATTTCGGGCACGATTCTAATCAAGCGGAAGCTGACCAAGCAGAGTGTTACCCCCCCGATTTCAATCTATCAGCGCGGCCCGCAGGTAAAAACTGGAAAGGATACCGACGCGGATCCTCTGTCACTGGAGCGGCTGCGCGTGGTGATCTACCTGGAGGGGCCGGGGCCGGCAGAAAGCGGCCCGGCTGGAGCGGCGATTCCGACCATGGAACAAGTCGACCGCCGATTTTTGCCGGAGTTGCTGGTGATCCCGGCTGGTTCGACCGTTTCATTTCCCAACAGGGACCCTGTCTTTCATAATGTCTTCTCGCTCTCGAAGGCGAAATCGTTCGATCTTGGTTCTTACGACAAAGGTGATACCCGCAAGGTGGTGTTTCCCAAGCCCGGCATTGTCGAGGTCTACTGTCACCTGCACCCGGACATGGAAGGCACAATCATGATCACGCCGAACCGATGGTACGCACGATCGGATGCGGCGGGGCAATATCGGATTCACGACGTGCCGCCTGGGCACTACACTTTGGTGGCGTGGCACAAGTCTGCCGGATTCTTCAGGAAGGCCATTGTGATCGAGGCCGGGCACGATGCGGTAGCTGATTTCTTCATCCCTATCGAAAGCAAGGATTCCAAGTAGAGAGGCCGCGCGACGCAACCAGAGCATCGCAGAAAGTTGGGGACCATGCGCTTCCGAACTCGTGTCTTCCTTTTTTGCTTCATCCCATTCGCAGTTCTCATGGCCGCCGGCTTCTGGATGATCCAGCAGTTCGTGCAATCGACGGTTCGCGACGTTCTGCGCGCCTCACTGCGTGAGAACCAGTTTGCGATTGCCCGAATTCGCGCCGAGGGCGATCTGCAGAATAGCCGATTTTTGAATGTGGCCGGCGATAACGCAGCTTTGAAAGCCGGAATGCAGTTGGTTCTGTCGGAGCCCGGCAGCGCAACAGCGCGAAGAACCGTGGAAGATCAACTGCGGGAGCTGGGCGAGCATATGGGTTTCGATTTTCTGCTCGTGTCTGGTCCCGCGGGTAAGCCGCTCGCCGGCGTGATGCGCCAGCCCAGCGGGAAGTCAGACAGCAAGGCCGAACTTGTTCCCCTGGATACATCTCATCTCGTACCTCCAACAAAGGGCCTTCTGCCAATTGGTGGGCGCACAATCCAGGTTGCTTCGATACCTATCGACCAGAATGAGGAAAACCTCGGTTCGCTTTCGGTGGGGGAGTATTTCGACTCCACGGAGTTCACGACGCCCGCAGTATTGCTCCATAACGGAGCTGCAATCGAATCAAATATTCCAAGCGCATCGCTTGGTGACCTGACGCAAGCCCTGAGCGGATGCAGCGGTCAGTCGGAATGCACCATCCAACTTGAGCGCGCTAATTGGATTGCCCTTCCGATGCAGTCATCAGGCGGCGAGTACGTGCTGTTCAGCCTGGAGAATATGGATGCGGTGACAGGGCCGGTTCAGGCCAGTCTCCAAATTCTCTTCCTCAAGGTGGCGATTGGTTCGTTGCTCATCGCGCTGCTATGCGGCGTCGCTTCCTCGCGTTCCATCGTGAAGCCTATCGCCGCCGTAGTATCCCATCTGCGCAATGCAGAGCGCACCGGCGAGCTTCCAGAGTTTACCAGCGATATATCTTCAACTGTCGAAATCCGGGAGTTGGCCAGCAGCTATAACCGCGCCGCAGTGGCTGTTCGAAAGGGACGGGAATCGCTTGAATCGGCCTATGTGGAATTTGTCGGCTCTCTGGCCAACGCACTGGATGCAAGAGACCGTTACACATCCGGCCATAGCCGACGGGTGAGTCATCTGGCCCATGCAACAGCCAACGCCATGGAACTCGACCCCGGTCAGGTGGAACGCATTCGCGTCGGTGCGCTGTTGCACGATATTGGAAAGATCGGGGTCGCCGACAGCGTGCTGCAAAAGCCTGGCCGGCTCACTTTGGAGGAGTGGGCCATAGTAAAGGAGCACCCGGTGATTGGACGCCGGATTCTCGAAGGCGTACAAGGCCTCGCGCCCTATCTCGATGCCGTGGAGTTGCATCACGAAAATTGGGACGGTTCCGGATATCCGAGAGGTTTATCGGGTGAAAACACGCCCGAAGACGCGCGCATCATTCATGTTTCCGACGCTTATGATGCCATGACCACCAACCGGTCGTATCGACCGGGCATGACCCACGAGAGGGCAATCCAGATTCTTTGCGAGTGCTCCGGTACACAATTCGATCCCGGCGTCGTCGAAGTATTTGTACATCTCCCCCGGGAAACGCTGCAAGGAAAACCGGATCAGCGAGAAGAACCGGGGCGAGTCAGCACCTCTGAAGCTGTGGAGGCAGGATGACACGGGCAATCCTTTTGTGGCTGGGCATGTGGACTGCAATTGTCCAAATCCTCGCTGCGCAGGAAGCCAATTCCGGCTTCGATCTTCGCAGTACGCTCAGCGCTCAGGATGCCGTTTCAAACCTATCTACGGACCCGCCGCGATCCGCTTCGCCTGAAACAGCGGGCTTTCGCGCGGTCTTCTATCCGGTGTGGAAGCTGAGCGACCACTGGTCAGTGAGCGGCGCATGGCAGCTTTATTCGCGTCCATATTTCTTTGAAGACCTTTCAACGGTGGGCTACGGAGCCAATGGCAATCTGCTGCAAGCGACGCTTAACTATGCACGTGTGTCAGACAAAGGTTCTTTTCAGGTGCGTGCTGGGCAGCTAACAACCGCGTTCGGTTCCTTTCCCCTGCATTACGACGACGCCGTCAATATACTCGTCGATTTACCGCTCGAGTACGGCTATTACGGAACACCCGTATCCCCACTCGGAATTGGCGCCGTTGAAGTGGACGCGACACGCGGGAAATGGGACGGACGTGCCCAGTTTGCCAACTCGTCCCCAGCGAATCCGCAGAGCCTTTTCGGCCGGGATCAATATGGAAACTGGGCAGGTGGGGGAGGTTTCACTGTTCGCCAGGGATTTCGTATTGGCGTCTCCGGATATCGTGGCCCATTTTTGGATCGCTCCAACGATGGCTATGTCACGGCTGGGTCATACGATGCTGCGGCCAAGCCCAGCAAGTGGCCTGCACACGGACTGGGTCTTGACGTGCAGTGGGCACGCGGCCACTGGACACTGCAGGGAGAGTTGCAGCGGTTTGTCCTGCCCTATTATCCGTGGACAACTACGCATCGCGAGCAGGCTGGATATGCCGAGATGAAGCGGACACTGGCTCCGCGCTGGTACATTGCCGCGCGCGGCGGCTACACGCACGCCAACGAAGGCGGAGACGTCCAGAGCCTGGAAACAGCGGCGGGTTTTCGGCCGGATAGCTTTCAGTTGATCAAGATCGACTACGAATATGAGCACATGAGCATGGGTGAATACCGCAATAGCAATACGCTGGCTTTCCAGGTGGTCACGACGCTGCACTTTTCCGCTGCGCAGAGATAGCGGTCTCTGCGGCGATTATGGCGTCACTTCCCTGCCGGCGATGAAAACGCGGGGGCGGTTTGGCGCAGCGATGAAATACGCAAGCTCGCGATAATCGTCGAATTCATGAATGAGAAAATCGGCTTGCTTGCCGGCTTCCAATGAGCCGATTTGTTCGCCGAGCCCGAGGCTGTAGGCGGCGTTGATGGTTGCGGCGGTGAGCGCTTCGGCGGGCGAGAGACACATCTGCAAGCAGGCAAGCGAAAGCATGAACGGCATGGACGGAACAGGCGAAGAGCCGGGATTGAAGTCAGTGGCCAGCACGATGGCGAGACCCAGCGAAACCATGGAACGGGCGGGTGGGTAGTTGGTGCGGGCCAGCGCGAATACTGAGCCGGGCAGCAAGACGGGCTGCACACCGGCGGCTAGTAATTCACGGAGAGTTTCCTCCGTGACGGTCTCAAGATGGTCGGCGGTGACGGCGCTCAACTCCGCGGCCAGCGCTGCACCGGTGCCGGGGCGAAACTGCTCGGCGTGGATGCGCAGGCCCAGGCCGTGATTGCGCGCGGCGGCGAGGACGGTGCGGGTTTCATCAACGGTGAAGGCGTGGTCGTCACAGAAGGCATCGCAATAGCGGGCGAGTTTTGCGGATGCGACTTCGGGAATCAGATCTTCGACGACCCAGCGAATGTACTCTTCGCGGTTTGAAGCGAATTCAGGTGGAACGGTGTGCGCGGCGAGGAGCGTAGGGATGATCGCGACCGGGCCTTCCTCATTGAGACGGCGCAGAACACGGAGCATCTTCAGTTCGGATTCGTGGTCAAGGCCGTAGCCGGATTTGGCTTCGATGGTGGTGGTGCCGGTGCGCAGCATCCAGTCGCGGTGACAGCGCGCGGCGGCGAGGAGTTCATCTTCCGTGGCTGAACGGGTGAGGGCGACGGTGCGCAGAATTCCGCCACCGGCGGCGGCGATCTGCTGGTAGGTTGCGCCGGCGATGCGCTGTTCGAATTCGGCGGCGCGGTTGCCGGCGAAGACCAGATGAGTGTGGGCGTCGACGAAGCCGGGAGTTACGCAGCGGCCGTTTGCATCGATGATTTCTGCGCCGGAGGGAATGCTGATTTTCAGGTCGGTGTACGGGATCACTGCGACGATATGGCCGTCTTCAATCAGGAGCGCCGCGTCGCTGAGAAGGCCAAGCTCGCTGAGTTCATTGCGCACACGTGGGCGCGGCGGACCGGCGATGGTGACTAGCTGGCCGATGTTGACGATGGCGACTGTGCTAGGCACGACTACTTCCCTGTCATCGGAATGTGAATGCCGCGCTCGCGGGCGGTCTTGCGTGCGAGTTCGTAGCCGGCATCGGCGTGACGGGCTACGCCGATGCCGGGGTCGTTCGAGAGGACGCGGGCGATGCGGCGGGCGGCGTTGTCAGAGCCGTCGGCCACGGTCACTTGTCCCGCGTGGAGCGAGTAGCCCATGCCTACGCCACCGCCGTGATGGAAGCTTACCCAGCTTGCACCGGACGCGGTGTTGAGCATGGCGTTGAGGATGGGCCAGTCGGCGACCGCGTCAGAACCGTCGAGCATCTTTTCTGTTTCGCGATAAGGGCTGGCGACGGAGCCGGTGTCCAGGTGGTCGCGGCCAATGGCGATGGGCGCGGAGATTTCGCCCTTGCGAACAAGCTCGTTGATGGCGAGACCCATCTTCGCGCGCTCCCCGTAACCGAGCCAGCAGATGCGGGCGGGCAGGCCCTGGAAGGCGAAACGGCCACGGGCCAGTTTGAGCCAGCGGGTGAGGATCTGGTTGTCAGGGAAAAGCGCGAGGGCCAATTCGTCGGTGCGGTCGATGTCGCGCGGATCGCCGGAGAGCGCGACCCAGCGGAAGGGGCCGTCGCCGGTGCAGAAGAGCGGGCGAATGTACTCAGGCACGAAGCCAGGAATCAGGAAAGCATCGGCGCAACCGGCGTCGCAGGCGAAGCGGCGAATGTTGTTGCCGTAATCGAAAGCGATGGAACCGGCGCGCTGCATGGCGAGCATCGCGTCTACGTGAACGACCATGGAGGCCGTGGAGCGGCGGACGTATTCCTGCGGATCGCGCTGGCGCAGATCGGCTGCCTGGGCGAGGGTAAGGCCTTGCGGGACGTAGCCGTTGAGCGGGTCGTGCGCGCTGGTCTGGTCGGTGACTACATCGACTTGAACGCCGCGACGGACGAGTTCGGGAAGCACGTCGGCGCAGTTGCCGGTTAATCCCACAGAGAGCGCACGGCCTTCGCGTTTAGCTGCTTCGCAGAGCGCGAGAGCTTCGTCGAGGTCTTCTGTGACCGTGTCGCAATAGCGGTCATCGACACGGCGCTGAATGCGCGTGCGGTCGACGTCGATGGCAAGGACCACGCCGCCGTTGAGCGTGACGGAAAGCGGCTGCGCGCCGCCCATGCCGCCGACGCCGCCGGTGACTACGAGCTTGCCTTTGAGGGTGCCGTCGAAATGGCGTTCGGCGAGTGAGGCGAATGTCTGGAATGTGCCTTGCAAAATGCCTTGCGTGCCGATGTAGATCCAACTGCCGGCAGTCATCTGGCCATACATCATGAGGCCTTTGCGATCTAATTCATGAAAATGATCCCAGTTGGCCCACTTGCCGACCAGGTTGGAGTTGGCGATGATGACGCGCGGGGCCAGATCGTGGGTGGGAAAGACACCGACCGGTTTGCCGGATTGGACGAGCAGCGTCTCTTCGTTGCCCAGGTGCTCGAGTTCGTGGACGATGGCGTGGAAACACTCCCAGTTGCGAGCGGCCTTGCCGATGCCACCGTAGACGACCAGGTCAGAAGGCCGCTCAGCGACTTCGGGATCGAGGTTGTTCATCAGGCAGCGGAGTGCCGCCTCCTGCTGCCAGCCTTTGCAGCGGAGTTGGTTGCCGCGGGGTGCGCGAATCGCCGGAGTCATCGTAGTTGTCATGGTTTCACCTGACCGGAAAATTGCTCCACCATTCACGATACAGCGAAGGATTCCCGGGAGCCAACCCGCCGGAGCCGGGTTCGCCGCAATGCGGGTGGCTTGCTGACTTGTTGACCCGCTCGGTATCCTCTTTTCGTGCCTACCACTCTTGTTGAATGTGTTCCTAATTTCTCTGAAGGGCGCGACGCTGCGAAGGTCGATGCCATTGTTGAAGCCATGAAGATTCCCGGCGTTTATTTGCTGGACCGGGAGATGGATTCCGACCATAACCGCTGCGTGATTACGCTGGTGGGTGAGCGCGACGCGATTCAGGAAGCGGCGATTCGCGGGGTCGGCAAGGCTGCGGAACTGATCGATTTGACTACGCATACGGGCGCGCATCCGCGCATGGGCGCAAGCGATGTGGTGCCGTTTATCCCCATTGACGGCGTTACGCTGGAAGATTGCGTGGCGATGGCGAAGCATGTGGGAGCGGAAATCTGGAAGCGGTTCGAGATTCCGGTTTATCTGTACGAGGCTGCGGCGGCCACGCCAGAGCGGCAGAATCTTGAGAATATCCGGCGCGGGCAGTTCGAGGGGATTCGCGACGAGATTGCCACCCACCCGGCGCGTAAACCCGACTTCGGCGAGGCGCGTGTGCACCCGACGGCGGGCGCGACGGTGGTGGGTGCGCGCAAGGCGTTGATTGCCTACAACGTGTTTTTGAATACGGCCGATGTGGACGTGGCGAAGAAGATTGCCAAGGCAGTGCGAGCTTCGTCGGGCGGTTTCCGTTTTGTGAAAGGCGCAGGATTCCTGGTGCGGGGGATGGCGCAGGTATCGATGAACCTGACCGACTTTGAGCAGACGCCGATTCATCGGGTGTTTGAGTTTGTGAAGCGGGAGGCGGCGCGGTATGGGGTTGCGCCGGTTTCAAGCGAGATTGTTGGGCTGATTCCGAAGCGAGCGCTGGAACAGGCGGCGGAGTGGTTTTTGCAGGTGGAGAACTTTGATTCGTCCCTGATTTTGGAAAATAGGCTGGCGGCGGTGATGGGCGGCAAAACTGCCGTGGGGGGATTGCGCGCGGGGGTTGAGCCATTTATCGAACAGCTCGCTGCTCCGACGGCGACGCCTGGAGGCGGCAGCGCGGCGGCGGCGAGCGGGGCGATGGCGGCGGGGCTGGCGGGGATGGTTGCCGCAATGTCGCGGGGCAAGAAGGCTTATCTGCAATTCGAGAGCGAGCTGAGCGAGGCGATTGCGCGGCTGGGTCAGTTGCGCGAAGAACTGAAGGCGGCGATTGACGCGGATGCCGAGGCTTACAACGTGGTGATGAAGGCTTACAGGGCGGCGAAGGATGCAACGGATGGCGGGAGAGCGATTTCAGCTGCGCTGGAACAGGCTACCAGCGTGCCGCTGAGCGTGGCTGAGGGAGCCGCTGAGGTGGAGCGGATTGCGAACGGACTGCGGGCTATTACCAACCCCAAGATGAGCTCGGATTTGACGACGGCGATTGCGCTGGCGAAGGCTGCACTGGCTGGGGCGCTTTCCAACGTGGAGGTTAATCTTGAGTCGATGAATCCGGAGTCGGCGGAGGATCAGGAGTTTACGAAACGGATTCGGGAGCGGGTGGCGGCGATTGGGTGATTCTTTTAGCAAGTCAGCGTGCACTGCGCGCACATAGCGAGTTAGCGAGTCAGCGGGTGCTGTACATGCATAGAGAGTTAGCAAATTAGAGGTCGCTGGGCGGGTTTCGCAGCCATTTCTACCTACACACTAACGGTCGATGGGAAGCAGGCCTTTTTCGACCAGGACGGGTGGGTGGCGGAATTTGGTTGCCTGTTCGTAGGCGTATGCCCATCCGAGCAGGTCGCCGTCTTTCCAGGGGCGCGCGGAGATTTCAAGACCGAAGGGAAGGCCGTCGGGATAGAAGCCGCCTGGAACCACCACGGCGGGCGCGCCGATGTCGTTGAGCCAGCCGGTATCGCTGTGTGGACCGCCGCTGATCTGGCCGTCCTGGGGCATGGTTTCATCGGGCGGAGGCATTTGCGCGGCGGGATAGACGAAGCCGTCGAGATGAAATCGATCGAGGGCTTCAACGTAAGCTGCAATGGCCTTGCGACGGGGCGTGAGCACGTTGGCGTCTGCCTGCGGATCGGTTTCAAGGACGGCCTGTTGGAGAGCCTTGTTGAGATGCTCTCCGTCGCCTGGACCGCCGATGATGGTGGCAGGGATCGACGACCCGACTGCCTTCTTGTACTCATCCACGGAGTGATATTGCGCGGGACCGTAGGCCTTGAGGAAGTTTTCTGTGCCTTCACGAATGTAGGGCAGAGTCTTGATGTCGCCGACCATTTTGGGGAAGCTGTCGGGCAGAGTGGCGTCGTCGATTACAACGGTCGCACCGGCGGCGCGAAGGCCTTCGATGGCTCGCATGAAGGCGGCGCGGGTTTCGGGGCGGAGGGGGATGCGGCCTACGGCGGCATCGGGGTCGGGATTGGGCACGCCCTGGAATGGAGTGTCGGTGCCGTGGAGGATGAAGGCCGGGACGCCGAAGCGCTTGCCCTTCAACGAATCTGCCTTGAGGTATTGGGTGTATGGACCGGGCTGGGACTTGGCGGCTGAGCCGGTGGTGCGCGGATCGGTGGGGTCTTCGCCGGCCATGACTGTGAGGGCGATGGCGGCGTCGGTGACGTTGCGGGCGATGGGGCCTGTGTCGTCGAGGAGCCAGTCGAGCGGGGCGATGCCGGCGATGCTCACCAGGCCGCGGGTGGGAAAGACGCCGACGAGCGCGCTGGTGGCTGCGGGCATGCGGATGGAGTTGCCGGTGTCAGTGCCGGTGCCGAACATGGCCCAGTTGGAAGTGATGGATGTGACCGTGCCGCCGGATGAGCCGCCGGGACTGAAGCGCACATCGTATGCGTTTCCGGTGCGGCCGAAGGCTGTGCTGCGGGTGGTGTCGGAGGCGGCGAAATCTGGCATGTTGGTTTGGCCGAGGATGATGGCGCCGGCAGCGCGCAGTTTGGCGACGACGGTCGCATCTTGCGGAGCGATGAGTTCGTGACCGGGGATGCAGTAGCCCTGCCAGCCGTCGGTGGTGGTCCAGCCTTTGACGCTGGTGTTGGACTTGATGAGGATGGGGACGCCCCAGAGTGGACCGGACGGAATGGCGCCATTCTTGATTGCTGCGTCGTCGGCTGCGGCGAGAGACAGAGCGCCATCGATGTCGAGGTTTTGGACGGCTCGATAGACACCGTTGTAGCGGGCGATGCGGGCGAGATACCACTCGACGACCTGGGTGACGCTGTACCGATGAGAGGTATAGAGGCTTTGAAGCTGAGGGATGGTGATCTCGGGGAGATCGCGATCCATGGCGGCTTGCGCGGCGCCCAGACGATTCTGCGGGATGTGGTCGAGGGAGGGCTCTGCGCAGCCGGACTGAGAGTGTGCTACGGATGGTGCGGCGAGCGCGATCATCATGGTGAACAAGACGCGATTAAGTCTCATCATGATTCTCCGTTTTGGTGGAAGCTCAGCAAGTTAGCGTGCGCTATGCGCACATAGCGAGTCAGCAAGTCAGCGGGTTAATGAGTTAGTTTTGCGCGATGACCGGCTGCTCGGGTTTGACGTATTTGTCTAGCCAGTTCTCCATTTCCCAAAGCATGTGCAGTACGGATTCGCGGCCCTGGTAGCCGTGGGCTTCAAGCGGTAGCAGGACGAAACGGACGGTTGCGCCTTCACCTTTGAGCGCGTCGTAGAATCGTTCGCTCTGGATGGGGAAGGTGCCGGTGTTGTTGTCGGCTTCGCCGTGAATGAGCAGGATGGGAGTCTTGATTTTGTCGGCGTAGGAGAACGGGCTCATCTTGTAATAGACCTCGGGAGCCTGCCAATAGGTGCGCTCTTCGTTCTGGAAGCCGAAGGGCGTGAGCGAGCGGTTGTAGGCGCCGGAGCGGGCGATGCCGGCGCGGAAGAGGTTGCTGTGCGCGAGCAGGTTGGCGGTCATGAAAGCGCCGTAAGAGTGACCCATGACGCCCACACGGTTGCGGTCGACGGTGCCGGTGGCTGCACCTGCATCGATGGCTGCCTTGGCGCCGGCGACGAGCTGCTCGGTGTAGGTGTCGTTGGGTTCGGCGTTGCCTTCACCGATGATGGGGATGGCGGCATTGGCGAGAACCGCGTACCCGGTGAGCGTGAAGAAGCCGGGTGCGAGCGCTCCGATGCGAACGAATTCATAAGGCGAGCCGGTGACCTGGCTGGCTGCGGCACGGCTCTTGAATTCGGCGGGATAGGCTTCCATGAGCGTGGGCAGCGGGCCTTTGGACTTGTCGTATCCGGCGGGTAGATAGAGGTCGGCGGTGAGATCGACGCCGTCGTCGCGCTTGTAATGGAGCAACTGGTGAGAGGGCATGGGAATGCCGGCGTAGGGATTGGGGAAGTTGGTGACCTGCGTCCATTGGCTGGGCGCTGAGGCGTCAGAGACGGGGGCGGTCAGGAAATAATTCGGGCTTTGCTCTACTGACTCGCGGCGGGCGAGGACTTCGACTCCGCTGGGGGATTCAATGACGGCGGTGGCGAGTTCGTAGAACGGGGCCTGCGACTGCCAGATGCGTTTTTCGGTGGGATTTTCGCCAGCGTTGACGGGCATGATGGCTACGAAAGGCGTGTCACCCTTGGGCGATGCACCGGCACCGGTGAAGTAGACGCCGTCTTTGGCTGGGGTGGTCTGAAGCACCGGAAAGCCTTGCGCGTTGCGTTCGAGAAGGGGACGGCCAGGGTCGTGATATCGATCCTGCATGGAGCCTTGATAAAGCTGGGTGAGCTTGCCGGTGGCGGGGTCGAGAGCGGCGATGATGGTCTTGCGATCCTTCCAGCGGCCTTGAAAGAGCATGGCTAGATGGTCGTTGCCCCAGGCGATGCCGCGGAAACGAATCTCGAGGTCGGCAATGGGCTTGGCTTCGGCGGTGAAGGGCGCGGAGACGGTGAATACCTGGTCGCGGACTTTGGCCTTGGCCTTGGGATCGCCGCCGTCAGCGGCTTTGACCCAGTAGATGGTGGAGGGCTGATCGGCGCGCCAACCGAAGGCGCGAGGGCCGGGTTCAACGGCGTCGCGGTCGATGGGCAGGTTGTCGATCAGCGGGGCATCATCGAGAACTTTGGGCTCGCCGGTGGCGACGGCGAAGACTTCGCGGCGCTGCGGGAAGCGCTCGTAGGGCTGGTGGTAGGAGAACGGCCGGTGCAGTTCTTCGGCGAAGACGTACTTGCCGTCGGGCGAGGGTTCAAGACGGGCAAAGACGCCGGGCTTGCCGAGCTTATGAACAACGCCACCCAGCTCTACCTCGGCAAGCTGCGAGGTTGCGTAGTACTCGAAGACGCTTTCGTCGTAGGGAGTCTTTAGCAGGTCTTCGTAGGTGGGAGCGGGCGTGGCTTTGCCGTCGTTTTCCTGCACCACGGGGCCAGTGGGGATTTCAGTATGGACGGGGACGGGGCCGCGGTGATCAGGGACAGTTAGCACGGCGAGAGACGTGTTGGTGAGCCATGAGATGGGGTCGGTGAGGACCGCGTTGAGGCGGACACCGGGGACGCGCGCGGCAGAGGCTTTGGCGACGTCAACTATCCAGAGGGTGAGGCCCGCGGCTTCGTAGCTGGGGTCGGCGTTGACTAGAGCGATGTGCTGGCCGTCGGCGGACCACTCGGCGGAGAGCACGTGGAGCTTGGCGGGAAGGCCGACTATGGGTGTCTCTACCGACTTGGCGTGAGAGCCCGCCGCGGGCATCGTCTGCAGCTTGAGCGAAATGAAGTAGCGGGTACGGCTTTGCGCGCCGAGCTTGGGGTTGAAGCGCAGGCCGGCGAGGCGGTATTCAGGCTCGGCCAGGTCGGCGATGGTGGGCAGCGACGAGCTTTGCTGAATTAGGATGCGGCGCGGACCCGCGGCGTGCGCGGGCGAGAGGCTGATGGTGGGCGTGGGCGGCGCATCGACCAGCTTGACCATGACTTCCGGAGGGAGCTGGTATTTGAGGTCGGTCGATGATGGGTTCTGCTGTGCAAGGAGGGTGGGGACGGCAGCGGCGGTCACAGCGAAAAACAGAGCGAGGTGCGGGAAAGTGGCAGGCATGGGAACCCCTTGAGCGGTGGGAGATGGGAAACGGCCAGTGCTCAGAATATAGCGATTGGGGCTGGGGCATTGCAAAAAGCAGCTACTAGCTGTTAGCTTCCAGGCTTTAGCTTTCAGCTCAGACTGTTGACAAAGTTTGAAAACCATCCCTCAGAGGCTAAAGCCGTCGTTAAATTCCTGGACTTGTGGCACGGATAAATCCGTGCCCTTTCAAAACTGCGGCTTTTTCATCAACCTGAGCTCCCAGTTTTCAGCTTTTAGCTTTTCGCTCTGGCTGTTCATGATGTAGGTTGATTGGATGACTGCGAACACTTCCCTTCTCCGCTCCCTCATTCTCAGCGTCCAGTTGGTCACCTGCTTCCTCCTGCTCGCATCCGCATCCGCAATCGTTGGGCAGGCTGCCGCGACAAAGGAGCCGAATGACGAGGATTACACGAGCAAGATCAAGGAGTATCTCTCGGACCCGCGATTTACCACCGAGCTTGTGGATCACCTGCCGGCGAGCGCTAAGGTGCCGACGCCGCTCAAGTTTCTGGGATCGATGCCGGGACAGCCGGGCGAGCTTTACTACACGGCGGACATCAATCGCTACTACGAGGAGTTGGCGAAGGATTCGCCGCGGGCGAAGTTCTGGAAGCTACCGCTGAAGTCGGAAGAAGGGCGCGAGATGGTGGTGCTGGCCATCGGCAGCGAGGAGTCGATGAGGAACCTCGACAAGGTGAAGGCCGACCTGGCCGCGCTGACCGATCCGCGCAAGACGACGGAGGCAGAGGCGCAGAAGATCATTCATACGTCGAAGCCGATTTACTGGATTACTTCGGGGATTCACTCGCCGGAAACAGGCGGGCCGCAGATGCTTGTAGAGCTGGCGTATCGGCTGATTGTCGAAGAGTCGCCGTTCATTCAGGAGATTCGCAATAACGCGATCGTGTTTATTACACCGGTGGTGGAGACGGATGGACGCGATAAGGAAGTGGACACGTATTACTACGGCAAGGAGACCAAAAAGCCGAGGCCGCCGCTGATGTATTGGGGCAAGTACGTGGCGCATGACAACAATCGCGACGGCATGGGGCAGTTGCTGAACCTGACGAAGAACATTACGGGCGGGGTGCTGGAGTGGCATCCGACGGTGTTGCACGATCTGCACGAGGCGCAGTCGTATTTGTATGTGTCGACCGGAACGGGGCCTTACAATCCGCAGCTTGATCCGATTGCGATTGACGAGTGGTGGATGCTGGCGGAAACCGAAGTGATGGAGATGACCAAGCGGGGCGTGCCCGGCGTGTGGACTTATGGCTTCTATGACGGGTGGGTGCCGAATTATTTGTTTTGGATTGCGGAGACACATAACTCGTTTGGGCGCTTCTATGAAGTGCAGTCGTATGGTCCGGATGTGACGGAGAAGCTGCAGTTGCCGCCGACAACGACGAGCCGCGAGTGGTACAGGCCGAATCCGCCGCTGCCGACGGTGAAGTGGGGTCCGCGTAACAACGTGAACATCCAGGAGTCTGCCATTCTGTTCGCGATTAACAAAGTGGCGAAAGAGAAGGAGCTTTATCTCGAAAACTACTGGATGAAGAACAAGCGCGCCGTGGACATTGGAAAGAATGGGCCGGTGTATGGATGGGTGATTCCAGCGGGGCAGGCGCACAGGGTGAACGCGGCGGAGATGGTGAACGATCTGCGGCACCAGGGCGTGGAGATTGAGTTAGCCAAACAGGACGCGACGGTTGGAGCGACGAAGATCGCGGGGGGCGATTACATCATTCGCGCGGATCAGCCATATCGCACGCTGGTTGATCTCTATTTCAGCCTGCAGAATTACCCGGTTGCGAATCCGCTGCCTTATGACGATACCGGGTGGACGATGCCGCTGATGCGCAATGTGACGGTACACAAGCTGACCGACAAGAGCGCGCTGACGGAGCCGGGGACCGCTGTGACTGCCGATATCGCGGTGCCGGGAGTGATTAACGGAACGGGGTCGGTGCTGGTGGTCGATAACAATACGGACAACGTGCTGGCGACTTTCCGGTTCAAGAATGCAGCAGTGAAGATGGAAGCTGCGGAAGAGGACTTTTCGGTTGACGGACATGCGCTGCGGGCTGGGGCGTTTGTTTTGCGCGATGCGGCGGCAACGGATGCGGGCGTGCAGGATTCGATCAAGTCGCTGGGGCTGACGGCGTATGCTACCTCGGCGGTGACGGTGAAGACGCATCCGCTGACGATCCCGCGGATCGGGTATGTACACACCTGGCATCGCACGCAGGATGAGGGCTGGGTGCGGGCGGCGCTTGACCACTACGGAGTTCCCTACACGTATTTTGCGGACCAGAAACTGCGCGATGGGGATTTGCGGTCAAAGTATGACGTGATCATTTTCCCGTCGGTGGGAGGCAGCTCGGTTTCGCAGGTGAATGGGCTGCCGAAGATCGGACCTGATCCTATCCCGTACAAGAAATCGAAGTTGACACCGAACCTGGGCGTGGAAGATTCATCGGACGATATTCGCGGAGGGATGGGGATTGAGGGGCTGGCTGAGCTGGTGAAGTTTGTGCAGACCGGCGGGACACTAATTACCGAGGGATCGACGACGACGATATTGCCGGACTACGGGATTCTTACGCAGGTTACGGTGGAGCATCCGACGACGCTGTTTGCGCGGGGCGCGCTGATGCGCGGAATCATTTCGGATAAAAAATCGCCGATCGTTTATGGCTACACGGGCGACCAGATGCCGATTTATTTCTCGCAGGATCCAGTGTTGTCGACGCGGGGCGGCGGGCGGTTTGGATTTGGCGGGCCTTCGGTGCCGGGGGTGGGCGCGGATATTACGCCGAACGCTGTGCCGATTACGCTGTCGCCTTACGAGGCGGACGACGCACAGGCTGAGCCGAAGGGGCTGCCCTCGCAGGCGGCGGACGCGGCCGCTGCGCAGAGGGCGATGGGCGGCGGGCCGAACGCGGAGGATACCGCACCGGCGCCGCGGGTGGTGATGCAGTTTCCCACCAAGGCGGACCAGATGCTGCTTTCTGGCGAACTGGCGGGCGGGCAGGCGCTTTCAGGACGCGCACTGGCGATCGACCAGCCGCTGGGGCAAGGACACGTGGTGATGTTCGCGCTGCGACCCTTCTGGCGCTGGCAGACGCAGGGGACGTATGCGCTGGGGTTCAACACGATCATCAACTGGGACCACCTGGATGCGGGCAAGGCGGAGCCGGCAAAGCACAAAGCTGAAGCCGAGGGCAGCGAGAGCATGGAGCAACAGTTTTAAGTTGTAAGTTTTAAGTTGTAAGTTTCAAGTTGGCTCCCGGGTCTCGGAAGCGATACCCCTCGACGGGCTCAGGGCAGGTTCTGGGGCACCCTGCCAGTGGACTGTGTCCGGCTCGCGGCTCTTCGATGGCCCGTTTCCGGATGACTATGGAGGCTTCCCGAACAGGTACCCCCCCTCCCCCCCTTAGATAGAAGTGTTTTGTTTTCATGCGGCTACACTGTAAACATGACATAACAAAGGGGTTATGTTCATACATAAGAAAACAAATGACTTACACGGACACCGTCGGAATGGATAGAGGACCCATTGTGGATAGAGACCACGGCCTCCGGCCCAGGAAAAAGGCACAAGCGCATTCATCGCGGCCCGCCGAGGGCGCGGACCGGGGACGCGGGGCCTGAGGACGCGAGGCCTGCGTGTGGTTGATGTCCACGGGTTTCACCAGTGGCTATTTTCATCCTGCTCCTGCGGGACGCGCACCTTAGGTAGGGGAAGGAAAGGCGAACGAAAACGGAGCCTCTTATCTCGTTTAAGCAGAGTTGCTTAGGACTGTTTAACGCGAAGATTCGAAGAAGATGAAACAACCCTTTTTTCCCGGCCAGCCTCCGGATTGCGAAATTCTGGTGCGTAAGGGAGGGCTGGTTTGTAGAGTTGCTTTTTGGCCCATTTGCGACTCTATTCCATTGTGCGCCAAGGCGGGGAAAGAATACGCAAAACGGACAAAACTCTATTTGCAATGGAATGAGGTGTTTGGGGGAAATGTCGAGGTTCC
>JBEKET010000048.1:0-47553 GCA_050013695.1 Occallatibacter sp. | reverse complement strand
CGGGGTAGAATGCGTAGACAACAGGGAAACCGATAGACGTGATGGAAGTCATTCATTTCCATAGTCTTACAGGGCAAGTCTCATCAATGCAGTAATATGGCGGGTCTCGGGGGCTAGTCTTCGAATCCCTCCGCCCCGACCATCAAAAATCATTCCTAACAAAAGTAATTGTTCCGCGCCCGCCTGTTTACCAGCATCGACAGCTAATCTGAATTGCGGCGGGCGCACCTCGCCGTCTGGTTTGACGCACACGCGCAGGTCAGGCTTGCGTACCTTTACCGTGACGCAGGCCTCGCCGCGAAATCCATCGTTGTGAACTCGTCGCGAAGCAGGCGTGCGGCCTCGCGTACATCGGCCTCCAGCATTGCCGGCCAGCTTACCGCGATGTGACCGCCTGCCGCGCTTCCATTTCCTTCTGGTGACTCGATTTTTCCATTCCTCTCTCGCGCGCGGGTCATCGATCCGTGCAGATGCGAAACCCCCGTCCGTCGCACAATCTCAAGCAGATTGTGCAAGCGAAGTCCACCGCCGGCCATAATCACCAGGCGTTCGCCTGCCTGTTTCCGCAGTTGCGCAATTGACTCCGCACCTGTCAGCACATCCGGTGCGCCGCCCGAGGTCAGCAGGCAATCGGCGCCCGTTTCAATCACCGCCTCCAGCGCCTCAAAGAGATTCGACGTCTCGTCAAAGCTCCTGTGGAAGGTCACGTTCATGGGCCGGCCCAACTCCACCAGCTCACGGGTTCGCTCCACATCCACGCTCCCATCAGGCAGCAGTACGCCCACAGCAACTCCCGCGGCGCCAGCCTCTTTTGCCAGCTCAATTTGCCGCCTCATGAGGCCAAATTCATCTGCGCTAAAAGCAAAGTCCCCGCCGCGCGGACGAATCAACACGTGTACTGGAATCGAAAGGGCGCCAACTGCCGCTCGGATCAGCTCAATCTCCGGCGTTACCCCGCCAATTGGCAGCTGCGAGCATAATTCGATTCGGTCAGCGCCCCCTGACTCTGCCGCCTGGGCCGCCTCAACGCTCTCAGCGCATACTTCAAAAAGAAAAGTCTTCATAATGAATCCGGGGCGAACTCCGCTCTTTCTGGAATTGCTTCTTGCCCATCCGCTTCGTTGGGACGGAAATAGATCGTGTAGATCGACTCTGCGATCTGCTTGACCTCTGCCTTGAGTGAACAACAGCAAGACCCAGGAATACTTTTGGCATATTGTGCTGTCGTCATCGTTCTGACTGCTTCGTCAACAATCTAGACGCGAAATGCCGTGAATGAGATGGCAGACAACTACAAGTATCACTGCAGGCCGCATGCGCACACCAGGCCCTGCTGCCCGCCGCAGCGTTGAACTGCAAAGCTCAAAGAAATGTTGAGAATCGCAGCGCGTCGAGTAACGTTGAAGGCGGCCCGATCCGAGAAGTGCCACGCTTTCGCTTCGAGGCTGCTGGCAAAGAAGTCCCTGCGATCCGGACACTCCTGCCCATCGTCCTTGACGTGAATCAAAACTCTGCCTGTGGAGACCGGCAAGCAGTCTCCACAGGACAGTCACTTGGTTGTTTAGAAGCTGACCTTGAGTGAGAACTCAATTTCGCGGCCGGGGTTCGATCCATCCAGCAGACCGAATAACCCAACGTTCCCGCTGCCCACGCTCACTCCCGGGCCCGTTTGGCGAACACCGTTGCAGGCATTGCAAGAGCTGTACTGGCCCCACCAGCTGGCCGGTACGCTGAAGATCGGAGTGTTGGTGAGGTTCATGAATTGAGCCCCTAACGCCACATTTACCTTTTCCCCGACCGGAATCCGCTTGGTCAGGTTGAGGTCGGCAGTCTTGAGGGCGGGGCCGCGCAACGCGCCGGTCTGGCAGTTGCCATACTGGGCGTTCCCTACCTCAGTTACCGAACCCGGATTAAGATTCGTCCTGCCGATGCTCCCGCCGATCTGAACAGTCTGCATGCTTTGCGAAGCTGACTGACCTGCTACGCAATCGGGACGGGGTTCGTAAGAACCCGTTAGCGTTGCTGCTGAAGTTACGCCGGGGATCGGGTTCGCATCTCCCATGTAGGCTCCGGCAAATGGGGTAATCCCAAAACCAGACCGGAAGGTGGTGCTAACCGCTGTCTCCCAGCCTCCAATTACCGCATCAACTGCATGGTTGACGTTGTTGGCAAACAGTTTTCCCCTGCCGAACGGAAGGCTGTATACACCATAGGCAGCTACTTCCTGCGCCGTGTCAATAGTGCATCTCCCGTAATCGCCCATTGGGTTGTATTCATTCTGGAAGAAGTTCTGCGTTGCCTGGGTCTGAGATTCCCCCGCTCCTTCTTCATCGCCGTACGAGCCAAAGTACCCCAGGGAATTTGCAAGGCACTTGGACCATGTGTAGGCGGCCTGGAACGTGAGACCGTGGTAGTTCCTCTGCGCCAGCGTGGCCTCAAGCGCGCTGTAGCGCGAGACGCCATCCGATGCGTTGTAGCGGGCCTGTGCACCGGCAGTCACAATCGGCTGCATGTAGGGGCCCGGAATCACTGTGTCGGCCGTGGTGAGCTGCTTCTGGTTATACAGATAAATGTCCGACATGTGGTCGTCCTTATTGCCCACAAATCCGATGGTTGCCGTGGTATTGGCCTTGAATTGGTGCTCAATGAACAAGCTGAACTGCTGATCGACGGCAGGCTGGAGCCCTGGGTTGGTGGCGTGAGCCTGGCCGCTGGCAAAGCAGTTGGAAGCAAAGACAATCAGCTGAGCAGGCGTGCATGCGGCCGAGAAAGCCGTATAACCCTGGTCCAGCGTGGTCGTCGGATACATCATCGTGGTCGGTGTGTTGTTCACTTCGTTGTGCAGTTCCACGTAGGGTGGGTTCACAACGGCCATGTTGTTTACTCCGTTGCCCTCCATGTAACTGGAGATGTCATACGCGCCGCGAATTACGGTTTTCGGAGCCCAATCGGGTTGGTATGCGAAACCGATACGAGGCTGGAAGTTATCCCATCCCGTGTAGGTGTTGTAGTTGGTGCCGATCTCCGGCGCTCCGGTAAGCAGGTTGAAGTTCACATTGGCGCTTGCATTTTTGTCGCCGCGGGGGGTCGTCAACTCATACCGCATGCCCACATTCAGGCTCAGGTTATGCGTTAAATGAATGTTGTCCTGCACGTAGCCTGCGAACAGGCTATTCACCAGGTTGAAGTTGAAGGGCACGCCCTGCTGCACATTTTGCGGCAGTCCGAGCAGGAAGTCGGCGAATTGGTTTGCCTGGCCGCCTGAGCCTGCGCCCTGCGTCGTGTATTGACCGTTGAACGTGAAGGAACCGGCGGCGCCCTGGTTGCCCGCATACACGTCGTTCATGATGTAGTGGTAAAGCTCAAAGCCGGTGTGAAGGGTTTGCTTGCCGTGCGTCCACGTTAGTGAATCTTCGGCCTCGTAGGTAGTGTCATGGAAGATCTCCACGCCGTCGCTGCTTCCGACAGACCCATAACCAATACTCATCGAGGGAAGAATAGACTCCTGAACTCCAGGAAGCCCAAACTCCTGGGGCAGATTCGCGCTGGTCGCGTTGGTATAAACCTGGTCGTTCGCCGGGAAAAACTGGCCGCCGAAACGGGCATCGTTGACCAGCGTCGGAGTAATCGTGTGCACATAATCAACCACGAAGTTCTTCAGCGGATACTCGCGCGTGAGGTTCGGGGTCAGCACATTCGTTCCGTTGCTGCTGAAATTGAGTGTGTGCATCTGGGTATAACGGCCCGAAAGGTGATCGCTCTGGGATGCCTGCCAGTCGATTTTCACATCACCCTGGTAGCTGTGGACGTACCCGCTTGTGTAGTAGACCGGTTGTTCAAACTGCTGCTTGAACAGCGGAGATGCCACCATGTTTCCCGCCACCGTGCTGCTGACCGGAACCTGGTTGTTCAGGAACGGTTGACGGCTGGCGATTGGAGCCGGCTGTCCGGCATTGGGGCCGCTAAGATAGACCGGGCTGTAAAGCTGTCCGGCTGGATTGGAGCAGACGCCGTTAACAAAGGTCGCGCCTGAGTTTGTGCAAACCTGCCCAAAGTCGCCAGTCAGATAGGGCGTTGGGATCAGCTGATTTTGATTGGCGGTTCTCGGTGTGTTATTGATCTCGGATTGCTCGTCGGCAAAGAAGAACAGCTTGTTCTTGATGATCGGCCCGCCGACTGTGCCGCCATAATTGTTCCATTGCAGCACGGGGCGCGGGTAAGCCACCCCGGTAGCCACATAATTGCTGGGATTGCTCTGTGATGGAACCAGAAGCGAAGCGATTGCCTTGTCTTGCCAGCTATTCGCGTCCAGGTCAGTGTTGCGAATGTACTCGAACAGGTCTCCGTGAAACTGATTCGTTCCGGACTTCATCGTCTCAACCACTACGCCGCCGATATAGTTTCCGAAATCCGCCGGTGCGTTGCTGGTAATGATGTTGAATTCCTGAATCGCGTCGGGGCTGGCTACGTACGCAACATCGTTGTTGTCAGGCTGGTTGATGTCCATGCCGTCAAGAGATGCGTTGTTGTCCTGCTCGCGCGCGCCGTTCACGTACGGACGGCCCGTCCCGAAGGTGTTTTGAGAAGATTCGAAAGCGAAAATATTGGGGCTGACAACGCCCGGCGCCAAAAGCGTCAATTGGTTGATGTCGCGTGTGGCCAGAGGGAGTGCGTTGACGGTAGTCGTGTCGAGTACGGTCCCCACCTCGGTGGACTCTGACTGCAGCAGCGGAGGAGCCGCATCGACGCTGACGGTCTCACTCACCTTTCCAGGTTTCATCTGGAAGTCCACCTGGGCTACCTGATTCACAGCCAGAGGAAAGGCGTTGCGAATCTCCCCGGAAAATCCGGGCGCCTCCACTTTGACTTCGACGCTGCCCACGGGAATCTGCGGAAATTCATAAAGACCTGAATTGGTCGTCTTGGTGACCCAGGTCGTGCCGCGATTTACGTCGCGTGCAGTCACGGTTGCACCGGAAATGACGGCTCCCGAAGGATCCACCACGGTACCGGTGATTGAGCCAGCAGCCTGCTGAGCCCACAGAGTTGGCGATGCCCCTAACAGCAGGAGCAGGGAACACGCGGCGCCAACCGCAATCAGCATCATTCGATTCATTCGCTTCACTGAATTCTCCTTCAATCTACGTCCAGGTTGACTGCTTGCTTTCTTTGGACAGCTATAGCGAGGTTGTGAAGTACTATATAGCAGTTGAAAAATTGCAAGTCAATAGGAAAACTTCAAAAATCTTGGCGCGCGCATGCGCTACTTGTGGAAAAGCCTGCTTGTACCGTGTAGAATCAACGACCTGGAGGCCGAATATTAACTGAAGATTTGCGCAACCTTGCTGCCATGACCGCATCGCCTCCTTAGCTCCTTGAAGTGCTATGCATGGCCAACTGCGGTGATTTCAGCATCTCTTGTGAATATTCTCAGTTACCTCAACAGCTCTATAGCGAGTTTTCCCTAGACAATCTGTTCCATTCAGGTATCTTGAATGAAGGTCATTGGGGACAATCGCAAGAACGGTGCCGATTCGCTTATGAACTCAGCAAGTACGATTGTGAACACGCGCAAGGATGAGCCGGCATATAAGCGGATTCAGAGTGCCATCCGTCAACGAATCGATGCAGGTGAGCTTAAACCCGGTGACGTGGTTGACTCCGAACGCGAGCTAGCCCGCATACACAGCGTCAGCTTGATGACCGCGCGTCACGCGCTTGCCGGCCTCGCCCAGGAAGGCGTTGTTGAACGCCGCCACGGCGCTGGAACCTTCGTCGCGCCGCCCCAGATCCACTTCAATAAGCTGCACAGTTACACCGAGGAGATGGCAAACCTCGGCCTCGAAACGCGTTCGCGTATCGTCTTCTCAGGCGTGATTACTCGGGAACATGAGATTGCGGCTCGTCTCGGCCTCTCGCCCACCAGCCGCCTCATTAAGATCGAGCGTGTTCGCTCCGCCGGCGATGAGCCTGTGGCGCTTGAGATTTGCTACCTCTCAGCTGAGGAATACCAGGCGGTATTGGAAGTGCCGCTGGATCGCACATCGCTCTTCGCAGCCCTCGAGCATCAGTGCGACGTTGAGATCGCCTACGCCGATGAAGAGATCGACGCCACCCATGCCGATCACCGCAACGCCCGTCTCTTGAATATCCCCACCGGAACGCCGCTGCTGCGCATTCGCCAGCTCATCTTCTCAACCAAGGGCCGCGCAACTGTCTATGTAACGGGACTCTACCGCTCCGGCCGCCATACGTTGAGAATTCGCCGCTTCCGCTAAAGCATTTCTCCTTCGCCCGTTCACAGCGCAAAGAAAATCGCTCCGTCTTCCACCGTCAATCCGATATCGGCAGCCCTCGCGGCTTCCTGCAGCGCCGCGCTCAGCATGACCACCGGGTCTGGGCCAACTTCGAGACGGCGCATCAGGCCTTCTCCTTTTTTAGCGCCCACGGAGAGAGCGATCTTCAATCCGCGACGCTTGCACTTCACCGGCGTGCCGTCTTCAAGCTTTATATTCATCGGCTTGATGAATGCATCGATGTAGTGAACGCCGATGCCGGACTTATCGCTCGTGTGCTCCGGGAGTTTGTTCTCCGCTGCTGAATTCACATCACAGATCTTAACCTTCACGGTGACCTCCATGGACGGCGATTTCTTCTGATTCCAGGAATTCATCCATCACTTTTCTAAACGCCCGGATGTGTTCCGGCGTGCTGCCACAGCATGAGCCGACAATGTTTGCACCCGCCTTCAGAACCGGTATAAGGCCCTTCACCATTTGCTCCGGCGTTTCATCGTAAACAACTTTCATGTTGATGAGCTGAGGCTTTCCGGCATTCGGTTGAACCATCACCGGCAAGCTGGTTGCGCGCTTATAACGCTCCACTGCGGCGCGCGCGCGCTCCATATCCATACCGGTGCCGCAGTTGAGAGCCACAATGTGCGCACCATTCTCTTCCATGAATTCCGCCGCACGCTCGGGCTCAATGCCCATCATGGTGCGAAAGGTTAAGCCATCGAGAGTGACGTCGTATGCCATCGACCCGATGATGCACTTCGCGCCCGCCGTCTTTGCAGCCTCTATGCCGATCAGGAGTTCCTCAAGCGATGTTTGCGTCTCGATAATGATGGCATCGGCCCCGCCATCCACCAGGGCGCCGGCCTGTTCCTCAAATGCGCTGCGAACCTGGGCCTCGGTGAAGTCGCCGAAAGGCTCAAGCAAGCCGCCGAAGGGTCCAATGTCTCCAAGCACGTAGCCATCTTTGTCGCCAAACGCTTGTCGGGCAATCTCCACTCCTGCCTTGTTCACTTCAACCACATGGTTCGCTTCAGAGTGGCGAGTGAGCATGATGCGCGAGCCGCCAAACGTGTTGGTGATCAGGCAGTCCGAGCCAGCCTCGACGTAGCGCCTTTGAATGGCGACCACCCTTTCTGGATGGGTGAGATTCCATGCCTCGCCGCAATTGCCTTGTTCCAATCCGGCAATCATAAGCTGCGTCCCCATCGCACCATCGCCAAGCAAGGGGCGCTTTCTGATTGCGTCCTGCAAAAGTGTCTTCATGAAATCTCCGTATCCTGCGCCAGTTCTTTTTGTACCAGCGCGTAGTGAATCGTTTCCAGCACCAGGCCCCATTTGTGATCACGGCTGGTGGCATCGCAATAGCAACCTGCGGCGCTGGTGTTGCGCTGCCATGATAAGACGGCATTCAATCGTTCTCCGCCAAGAGGCCTCTCGCGGTCAATGCTGGCCATCAATTGTGAAGAATCATCGCGATACTGGCACATGAGGGTGTGGCCTTCATCCCCCGGAGCCGGTGCGCATTGCTGCTCGCGAATTGGATATCCTTCGGAGCGCGGACCGAGCTTTACATCGTAGTGAAAGGTCAGCGGATGGCCCATGTTTGTGCATGTGGTCCCGTCATAGCGAAACCGGGCTTCGATGGATCCGTCCCGGTTTACATGTAGCGAAAGCCGCTCCTCCACCCATCGTTTCAAAGCTCTCCGGTTCACGCTGTATTTGGCGTCCTCATCTAGCACCGCAACGCGAATCGGAACTTCCTGGCCTCCCGTTTGCGGAGCCCGCCGGTAAGGCGCGCGCCTGTATTGACAGGGACCAAACGAACAATTCTCGCAGGGAACAAGACCAGTGAGCCTGCGCAAATGATCTGTGTGACGCGTCAATCCGAACACTGCCAACAAGCTTTTCTTGGGACGCAACATGCCCGTATCAAACACTTCCACGGGGGAAGGAAAAGTCTCCTTTCGCGTCCGCTTCATCAACTCCAGCAACCGCGGTTGGTCCGCGACATCCCATTCCGGATACCCGGGGCTATAGTGAGGCAGCACGGCCATTCCGTGCTGTTCCGCCCAGTCGCACAGACGCGCTCCAGTGGCCGTCGCCAGGTGCTCGACGACAGCCGAGCCGAATACTTCGAGGAAAAAATACTCGTCGGGCTTATCGTCCTTCCAACGCCGGCCAGCTTCCTCCTCGGCTTCCGAGCCCGCGCCAACCGCAACCAGAATCACGCTGTGCGCTTCAGCCTGCTGAAGCGTACTCTGCATCCGCTTGCTGGTGAACCGCACTCCATCAATCTCAATGGAGTCGCCGTCGATTTCGAAACTCTCCGCTTGCCGCGCATAGGTCCACGGCCGGCCGTTTCTTGCGTACCAGTCCCGCGCCCAATCCGCCAATTCACGAGCTCGGCCTTCGAGCACCCAGCCGCGCGGATAGCCGAGCAGCCGCACATACTCCTCAGGCGCCACGTTCAGCTCCGGATGTGTGCTGGCCAGCTCAACAGCTTCGACTAGGTCGCGCATGGAATCGGCTCCACAGGCTTGAATTGGCAGCCTTCCACAAAGAAATTGAAAAAGCTCGGGTGAGTCTCAAGACGGCAATGCTCGACCCTCTTTACAAGTTCTTCCAATTCCAGTCGCTTCGACTTTGAAAGCAGCGCAATGGTCGCACCTTCAATCGCAGTGTTGCCCGCCTGAACAATCTTTGTCGAAGCGAGACTCGGCACGAGTCCGATGCGCTTTGAAGCGTCGATATTCAAATGCCGTCCAAAGCCCCCCGCCAGATAAAAAACATCGATGTCGTCGAAGTCAATTCCATAAGTCGAAAAGACAACGTGCAAGCCTGCAACGTTTGCGCCCTTGGCCTGAGCCAATTCGTTGACATCGCTTTCCAGCAGAAAAACGTCCTTGTCGGTTGTGTCGCCGTGGTAAAGCACGATGCGATGAACATCATCCTCGAAGCGGCCCATATCATTCATGCGCCCGGTGCGCAGCAATTCGCTGAGTGCATCAACCAGGCCGGAACCGCAAATGCCCTGCGGCGCAACGTCCCCGATAACTCCAACACGAATACTTCCGTCTTCAGCAATCGCCACGGATTCAATTGCCCCGTCCAACGCAGGCATGCCGCAAGCGATCGCACCGCCCTCGAACGCCGGTCCGGCCGGACAGGATGCCGCCAGAATTCGGTTTTTATTTCCGACAATCAACTCTGTATTCGTCCCGATATCCATCACCGCGACCAGCCGCTCTTCGTGGGCCAGGTCGACCGCCAGCATACATGCCGCGGCATCCGCGCCCACGTGACCGCTGATGACCGGAGCGCCGTACACGCGCGCCCTGGGATGAATGGGCAAAAGGCTGCGTAGTCCGGTCTGCTCCAGGCTGGTAGTCGCCCGCTTGCCCTCAGCCATCTCGATTTCCGTGATCGACTGGTAGGGATTCTGACCAATCGAATAAACACTCTGCCGGAAGAAAAGATCCCGCATCGTCGAGTTGCCCACAACCACCATTTCGTAGATGGTTTTCGGGTCGACGGGAAACTTTTCAATTGCATGTGTCAGGTATCCGGCCAACGTCCGCATCAGCAGTCTTCCGGGATGCTCGGTGTCGTACGCAATGCGCGACATGACTTCAGAGCCGCCGAAACGCTGCGGATTCTCAAACGAGGTGTCCGCAATCAGTTCGCCGCTTTCAAGATCGACCAGTCGCAGCACAACCGTCGTGGTCCCAAGGTCCATGGCGATTCCGAGAATTGGCCCCGTCGAGCGCTCCACTTCAACTCCGTCGATCAGGATCCGATCTCCATCGCGCGTAACCGCTGGATCGATTGCAAACTCCCGATTGCTGACCGGCAGCCCGAACGCGTGCCGCTCGATAACCATGTGACCGCGCCGCATGGTATGACAGCGGACCTGACCCTCTGCGCCAGTGACGTATGTCTGGCACGACAGGCGAAAATTACCCTTCAGATGACATTCCGGCTCGGCAAGCGCCGAAAGGGAACTCATCCCCTCAACCACTTCAACCATGCACTCTTTGCACTTGCCTTGCTTGCGGCAGGAAGTGGGCACATCAATGCCCAGGGCTTCGGCGTAATCGAACAGCGATCGCCCGTCCGTCGCCTCGATTGATTGTCCGTTGATGGTGAGGTTAACGGCCATTTGCAGGGATTTCCTACCAGCCCTTCGCTTCGAGTTCGGCCTTCACTGCTTCCGCAACTTCCTGCGCAGAGCCCTCGCGCTCTTCTTCTTCGCTCCACTTCCACTGGGCAAGGTAGTCATCGGCATCTTGCAATCCTCGCTTGGCGGCGAGAATATCCACCTGCGCCATGAACTTGTCATGAAGCATCACATTGACTTCATCGGCCTCGTCCTCGGCCTTGATTTGAGTAGGGATTTCCTGCCAATACAGAATCTTGTAAGTCGTCACCACTGATTACTCCTGTGCCGCAAGCCGCAAAAATAAGTCCACTGCCGCGGAGGCGTTCGCGCCATATCCATCTGCGCCAATTTCATCGGCAAACATCTGGCTGATGGGAGCGCCGCCGATCGCCATCTTGATGTGAGTCAAGCCCGCCGCGTTAAAGCCGTCTATCACGGTCTTCATGTACATCATGGTCGTGGTCAACAGTGCGCTCATACCAATAATCGTTGGCTTGCATTTCTCGGCCGCCGCCATGAATTTGTCCAGGCTCTGATCAACGCCTATGTCGTGCAGCTCAAAGCCAGCGCCTTCGGCCATCATGCCCACCAGGTTCTTGCCAATGTCGTGCAAGTCGCCACGCACCGTGCCCATCAGCAACACGCCTTTGGGCTTGGTGCCGCCATCCTTTGAAGTCAGCAGCGGCTTCAGCACGGCCATTCCAGCCTTCATCGCACGCGCCGCAATCAAAACCTCCGGAACGTATAAAACATTGTGCTTGAAATCTTCCCCGACCACGCTCATGCCCGCAATCAATCCGTCGTTCAGGACCTCCTGCGCGGTCCGTCCCTCGGCGATGGCTGCCTCGGTAAGGCGCCCCACCTGGTCGGCGTTCCCCTCATACAGGAACTGGTTCATCAAGGCATAATCAGGCATCCACTCTCTCCTTAGCTGGCACTCGCAACCGCGCTGGGGGCACGCTTTTCGTTGAATTCCTGCAGAGCCTCAAGCATGGCCAGAATATTCTCGCGCGGCATTCCTGGACTGGTGCCGCCGCCTACTGAAAGAATGATCCCCTCGCCACCCGAACCCTCGAGTATTTCAAGGGTCTCGTCCTTCACTTCTTCCGGCGTTCCCCGCACGCCAATCTCCAGCGGATTCACATTGCCCATCAGGCACATGCGGTCGCCCACGCGCCGCTTTACTTCCGTGATGTGTTTCTGCTTGCCCCAGTTCAGCACATTGAATCCCGCATCAGGCAGATAATCGAGGCAGGCATCGACCTCGGCGTCATTGTGGTACACCTTCACCCAGTCCTTCGGAAAGGCATCGCAAATGCGCTTCAAATACGGGTGCGCAAACTCCAGGTAATGCTCCTCGTTGATGAACCCCACAATATCGTCGAGAATGAAAATGCTCTCGACTCCGTCGCCCATCACCTTCTGCTGCGCCTTGAGCCAGTCAATGATGACGCGCGTGCACAAGTCGATCAGCTTGTGCGCGCCCTTGGGATCCTCCACCAGGTCGATCATGAATTCCGTGGTGCCGCGAACAAACCCCGCCGTACACAGCGGCCCTCTCGACGTGACCATCGGCAGAATGTAGCCGGCGTCCAGTATCCGTTGGCGGGCCATCCCGATGCGGTGCAAAGTCAGGCCGGCAAAACCGTCAGCCTCCACTTCGTAGTCGGGAAAGCTGTCGATATCTTCGAGGCGCCTGAGAGTCTGGTATTCGCTCGGCGTATTGTCCTGCCAGAACTTGATCTTGGCGCCCAGCACCGAGGGCTCGGCCGCCATCCCGTATTCCATCCACCACGAAGGAATGAAAATGATATCCGGGAACTCCTGCATTATCTTCAAGTTGGATTGAAACCAAAGTTCCGGATCAAGAAAATAGTCCAGGTGCTTGATTCCCAGGTACCCCGGAATCCATGGGCTATCGACGATCAGCGCCATTGGAATTTTGTCCATCTTCTCGCCGCGTGCAGCGCGCTTGAAGATTTCCCATTGTTCTGGCCGCATACATTACCTCCAGGTCGCCTTATGGATGCTCGCAACCATCTCCAGATCAGGACTGGCAGACGAAGAAATACCCGCGTTTCTTCAGCTTCGTAGCCATTTTAGCCCAGTCCGGCGACGTCGGTCACAGATATTGTTGTGGTGCCGAAATAAATCTTGAAAAGCCAGGGGGAACGGCTTCAATGATCAAAATCCTAGTGTACGGGCAATCATGCGCACAGAGAAAGCCGGCCTGATCCTTATAACCTGCGAGAACCGGCCGCATTAATCGCCAACGATGGCCTTTAATTTGCGGACGGCCCGCGGTATATGATTCGCCGCTATGCTTCCAAATCCCAGCACAAATCCCTGGCGAGGCGCCTTGCCCAGATAGGACGGCGAAAGCGGCCACAACCAGAGCCTTTCCGCAGCCGCTCTTTCCGCAATCGCTCGATCGCTGATACCGTTCTTCATCGTAACCGCCAGGTGCATTCCCGCCTCCGTTCCATGCACCTCCAGCGCATCTCCGAACTCCTGCCGGATGCTCTCGATCAGCACCGTTCTTCGTTCACCATAAAGCTGCCGCATTTTTCGAATATGACGCCCAAAATGCCCCTGGTTCATGAAGTCCGTCAGGACCTCCTGGTACAGGTACGGCGGGAAGATGTCCATGGCGATGCGTACCGCGATAAATCGCTCCACCAGGTCGCTTGGAATGACAATATAGCCGATGCGCAACGAAGGGAACAGGACCTTGCTGAACGTTCCGATGTAAATGACGCGCGCGTTCACGTCCAGCCCCTGCAATGCGGCAACAGGCCGGCTCTCGTAGCGAAATTCGCTGTCGTAGTCGTCTTCAATAATCCAGCTTCCCGTACTTTGCGCCCAGTTCAGCAGGTGCAGCCGGCGCGTTGCGCTCATCGTCGACCCCAGCGGAAACTGATGCGACGGAGTAACAAACGCCGCCCGTGCTTTTTGCTTCCGCCTGACCACCTCTTCAATGACCATCCCTTCGCTGTCCACCGGAACCGGTACAAGATGACACCCGGCCGCGGCCAGTACCGTTCGCCCCAGCACGTATCCCGGCTCTTCCACCAGCACTCTGCTTCCTGGGTCGAACAGCACGCGAGCCGTGATGTCCAGCGCCTGTTGAGAACCTGAAACAACCATCACCTGGTTGGCTTCGCAGTTCACGCCGCGCGCGGTGCGCAGATAAGAGCAGATCGTCTCGCGAAACTGTTGCGAACCCAGCGGATTCACGTAGTGGATCGCCTTCGCGCTTGGGTTCCGGCTGTGTTGGGCCACGAGATTCGACCAGATCTGAAAAGGGAACTGATCAAACGCCGGTTGATGCACGCCAAAGGCGCCCCAGCCGTGCAGCTTGGGTGAGCCCAGCACCGGGGGGTAGAGAAGAGAACGGTCCGCAACCGGACGGGGACCTGATCGGATCTGCGAAGTCGGGCTCTTTTGCCGCTCAACTGACAACAACTGTTCCGGCAATGAACCCGACACAAAAGTCCCTGCGCCCACGCGGGTCTCAAAATACCCCTCCGCCAGAAGCTGAGCGTACGCATGCAAAACCGGGAAGCGGGACACGTGGATCTCAGATGCAAAGTCACGGCTTGACGGAATCTGCTGCCCGGGTCGAAGGTCGCCGCGCAGGATACCCGCTCGATACGCGTCGTAGATTTGCTTGTGCAAGGAAGCCGTCGCTTCGCGATTGATTTCAATCATGGGTGAAATCACAATGGAGCGGCTGCTCATCAATCCAGTATAGTGGCTAGCTGCAAAATGAACAAAATGGTTATGTCCTCTAACCACTTTTCCTGAGACATTTTGAATAGGCGACTCAATTCCATCTAAATCTGTGAACGATTCGCAGAAGGATGGTCTTCTTTCGTAATGGTCTTGCAGTTCTACGCGGTGGGTCAGGTCTTCCGCAACCCACCGCATTTTTTTGCCTGGATTCCCATCCGAGACCCTGCCGGAGGGTGAATTCCCTCCGTTGGAAGTGGTTATGCGAAATCCCGGAGAAATGGCTATTGTGCATGCCACTCAGTCGGTCCATCGTGATTCCAGTGCTTGTCCTCCTGCATTGCGGTGGATCCCCCGGAGACTGAATGCCGGTGAACAGGCGGAGCGTTGAGACGCCCGCATGGTCTCAGCCTCCAGAACGGGAGGCAACATGAGCAGGATCGATGAACGCCGGTTTCTTCCGGCCACCGCTGTACTCGCAGTTCTCGTCGCCGCGTCTCAGCTTTTTCTTGTGCAATGCGCGGGCGCTTCTTCGGTTTCCACGACGCCGACCCAACAGCAGGCCGCGCCGCCACCATCGCTGCCCGCTGCCCAGCATCCGGCCGTCGCGGCCACTGCCCCGGAAACTCCCGAGGAGGCCGGCGACAGGCTCCTGGCAGAGAAAAAATTCCAGGCAGCCATTGACGCGTATAAGAAAGCTCCGCATGACTCCCCCACGGTCTGGAACAAGATGGGCATCGCGTATCAGCAGATGTTCTCGTCCGACGAGGCGATGCGCTGCTACATGACCTCGCTCAAGCTCAACCCCGAAAGCGCCAGCGTGCTGAACAATGTGGGCACCGTCTACGCTTCGCTCCAGGATTACCGCGGCGCCGAGCGCTTCTATCGCAAGGCGCTCAAGCTTGATCCGAAGTCGGGTCCGATTCTCAAGAACCTTGGCACCGACCTTCTTTCGCGTCGCAAATTCCGTGAGGGCGGGGAATTCTATGCCGCCGCACTCGCCGTCGATCCACACATCTTCGACGGCGCCGCCGGCCTGCAGATCACCGACCCAATCTCCCTCTCAAGCCGCGGCGCAATGAACTACTACATGGCGAAAACCTGCGTTCACGCCGGCCTCAATGACCGTGCCATCGAGTACCTGCGCATGGCGCTCAACGATGGATTCACCAGCCCCAGCAAGATCCTTGCCGACAGCGAGTTTGCCAACCTCCACACCATGCCCGCATTTGAGCAGCTCCTCGTCTCGCAGAGGAATTAGCAGCATCGTCAACCCTGTAATTCATTGTGCCGCCGCAAGTTCTGTCCAAATTCAGAATGCCGGCGGCACAGCTGTTTTGGGCAGGCCTTCGTACGCCTCGTGTTGGATCCGCGCAGGCAGCCGGAATCGTTGTCCATTTTCTTGAAACAGGCGTAAGATGACGGCATGAAGTTGTTGGCTGCGGTTGCGCTGATGGTGATTGGAATATCGCTTCCGGCCTGCTCCCAGCACGGCGGATCGCATGGCGGTTTTTCCGGCCATGGTGGATCGGTTTCGCACGGCGGCGGCTTTCATGCCTCAGCTCCCGGTTTTCACGCTCCCTCTTCCAGTAGACCCACCGGCTTCGCCCGTCCATCGGGAATAAGGGCCGTGCCCCAGGCGAGTTATAGAGGCGGTGCCGCCCATGCCGGTACACGCCAGCCCTACACCGGATCATGGCGCTATCGCAGGCCCTACGTCTCGCCTTACAGAGTCGGCGTGCCCTATGGCGTTGTGGGATTGGGATACCCCGGTTACCTTAGCTATGACTCCGGCGATGACACAGGAAGTGCGCCGGCCGTTGCTTCCGAGGCCTATGATGGCCCGCCTCCGCCGGATCTGCCTCCGTATCCCAACCAGGTCGCGCCAAGTATGCCGGAACCAACTCCCGCGCCGGCCACTCAGGAAGCCGTTACCCTTGTCTTCGCGGACGGCCGCCCGTCCGAGCAGATTCATAACTACATGCTCACTCGGACCACTCTCTTTGTCCTCGATCAGCGCCATCAGGACATTCCGATCGATCAGCTCGACCTTGCCGCAACGGCAAAGGTGAATCACGACGCCGGAGTCGACTTCCATCTTCCCGTAGCCCCCGGCCAGTAAGTTCCGTTAGCGTTACGTCTAAAAGTTCGTGTTAGAAATGAGCTGTCATCCTGAGCGGAGTTTGACGCGGTTTTTTGCGTCAAGCGGAGTCGAAGGACCTGCGGTTGCACTTCGGAACTTCTCCAATAAAGTCTGGATAAACTCCGCTAACTCCGCTAACACGCGCGCAGCGCGTCTAACTTCGCTAACCGCTGCCGCTAGTGAAAATCATGCGACCGGATATCCGCGCTTGTGATCTCCAGCGGCTCAATCCGCATCGCCTTCACATGAATCACTCCATCCTGATTCTGCATCGGTCCCTCGATCCGCAAAAAGCGGTTGCGCGTCACCGTGATACGGTTCTGTTCAAAAATATCGGGCGTCAAAATAATATTGGCGATGCCGGTTTCGTCCTCCAGCGAGAGAAAGACAAACCCCTTCGCCGTCCCTGGCCGCTGCCGCGCGATCACGCATCCCGCCACGCGCACGCGCTGAGTCCTTCCCAGCTCTTCCAACTCCTGTGCGGAGAGAATGCCCTGTCGCCGCAAAGCCGCGCGATGATACGCCATGGGGTGCGGCCCAGTGGTCAGCCCGGTGCCTCCGTAGTCTGCGGCCAGGCGCTCGTCCGTTGTCATCTTCTGCAAAGGCGTGCCGCGTAAGCCGGCCCCAGGATCCGCATAGCGGAGCAGGGGACCGACCGGCCTCCCAGCCTGCTCCACCTGCCAAAGCGCATCGCGGCGATGCTCCACTTCGTCCAGCGAATTCAGCGCGCCAATGCCGGCCAACAGCACCAGTTCCTTTCGATTCAACTCCGGCACTCGTTGCGCAAGATCGTCCACCGATGCAAACACTCCGTCCACGCCACGCGTGGCTAGAATCTTCTCCGCAGTCGCCTGTCTCAGTCCCTTCGCGTAGTTGAATCCAATCCGCAATGAGAGCGATCCATCCGTCTCCGCCTCCAGCGTGCACACAGCTCCCGACCGTTGCACATCGAGCGGCCGCACCCGCAGCCCATGCCGCTGTGCGTCCTTGATCAACACCGCCGGCGAATAAAATCCCATCGGCTGATTGTTCAGCAACCCGCATGTAAAAGCCGCCAAATAGTGAACCTTCAAATACGCCGAAGCATAAGCAATCAGCGCAAAGCTGGCCGCATGGCTCTCCGGAAACCCGTACATTGCAAACGAAGAAATGCCCTGCACAATGTTGTCCTGCGCCTCCGGTCCGATGCCGTTGTGCGTCATGCCTGCGCGCAGCCTGCCCTCCAGGTCCTTCATGCGCTGCATCGATCGCCGCATGCCCACGGCCCGCCGCAGTTCTTCCGCCTCTGCTCCACTAAAGCTCGCAACCGTCATCGCCATGCGCAGCAACTGTTCCTGAAACAGCGGCACACCCAGCGTGCGTTTCAAGACCGGCTCCAGCGACGGATGCGGATACGTCACTTCCTCCTTGCCCTGCCTGCGCCGAATGTACGGCTGCATCATCTTGCCCACAATCGGTCCCGGCCGTATGATCGCCACCTGCACCACCAGGTCGTAGAATCGCACCGGCGCGTTGTGCGGAATCGACGCCATCTGCGCGCGGCTTTCCACCTGGAACATGCCCACTGTGTCCGCCTTGCATAGCGTCTCGTAGACCAGCGGATCTTCCGGCAGCGCAGCCAGGTCCACATTCTTTCCATAGTGCCGCGGAATCAACTCGATCGAGTCTTTGATCGCCGCCATCATGCCCAGTCCCAGCAGGTCGACCTTGATCAGCCCCATGTCCGCGCAATCTTCCTTGTCCCATTGAATGACAGTGCGGCCCGGCATCGATGCACGCTCAATCGGCACCACCCCGTTGAGCATTCCCGCGCAGATCACCATGCCGCCCGAATGCTGCCCCAGGTGACGCGGCAAATCCTGCATGCGCAAACACAAATCGAGATAGCGCGCGATACGCGGATGCCCAACATCGAAACCCGCCTGCGCAAAATGATGTGCCATCGTATCGTTTTCGCCGCGCCACTCCCAATGACCAACCAGGCTCGACAGCCGCGCTAGTTGATCGTCTTCAAAGCCCAGCGCCTTCCCCACTTCACGCGCCGCCGAGCGTCCGCGGTACGTAATCACGTTGGCCGTCATCGCCGCGCCCAGCGACCCGTAGCGTTCATACACGTACTGAATCACCTGCTCACGCTGATCGCCTGAAGGCAGATCGAGATCGATGTCCGGCCACTCCCCGCGATTCTCATTCAGAAATCGCTCAAACAAAAGCTCCATCCCCACCGGATCAACCGCCGTAATTTCCAGTGCATAACACACAGCGGAATTCGCCGCCGATCCGCGTCCCTGCACCAGGATTCCATTGCGCTGGCAGTAGAGAATAATGTCCCAGACAATCAGAAAATATCCGGCGAACCCAAGCTTCGCAATCAGTCTGAGTTCATGATCCACCTGCGTGCGTGCCTTCTCGAGCAGCGCCCGTTTGGCCGCCGATCCGTACCGTTTGCGCACGCCCTCATCCACGCGCTTCATCAGGAAACTGTCCATCGTCTCTCCGTCCGGCACCGTGTAGTGAGGAAACTCGTAACCGAGATTGTTAAGCGTGAACTCAAGACGGCCGCTGACGATGCCGGTATTCGCAATCGCCTCCGGTATGTCATGAAAATGCGCAGCCATCTCGCGCGCGGTCCGCTGAGTCCGCGCAGCATTGAGCGCCAGCAATCTGCCAGCCTGGTCAAGCGGTGTGTGATGGCGTATCGCGGTCAGCACATCCAGCAGCTCGCGGTCCTTCTCCGTTGCATAGCGCACCCCGTTCGTAGCAATCACCGGCAGCCTATGCGTCGCAGCCAGTCCCAGCAGCGCCTGGTTTCGAGCCTCCTCATCTCGCTGTCTATGCCGTTGCAGTTCAACATAAAGATTGCCGTGCCCATAGATCGCAGCCAGCCGATCAATCACTGCATGCGCCTGCCCGCCTTGCGCCAACGCCGCAGCCAGTGGCCCTTCATCGCCTCCGGTCAAACAGATCAGCCCGGCAGAAAATTCTTCCAGATCGTCGAGCGTTGCCGCACCCTCGGTCTTCGTCGCCTCGCGCATTTTGAAGCGAGTGATCAGCTGGCATAAGTTTCGATAGCCCGTCTGCGACGCGCAGAGCAGCAGCAAGCGCGGTGGCTCTTCGGGGCATTGATGTGGCAGCCACGCAGCCGGCGTAAGCCGTTTCCCAAACGAACTCACTGCAATCTCCGCGCCGATATGCGCCCGTACGCCAGTCTTCTGTGCAGCAGTATGAAAGCGTGCCACGCCATACACACCATTGCGATCGGCCAGCGCCATGGCCCTCATGCCCAACTCCGACGCGCGTTCAATCAGTTTCTCCGGTTGCGAAGCCCCTGCAAGAAAACTGAAAGCGCTGGCCGCGTGCAACTCGACATAATCAGAGTCATCAGTCATAGAAAGCCACAAGCTGCCACGCATTCCGCGCGCGATCCAGCATCAGCAGGCACGCAATCGATGTTTCCTGGCGCGTTGTTGCCAGCACGTCCCACTCATCCGCATCCCATCCATCTGTCGACCACCAACACCCGCTGGTTCGCCACGGACCATATGCGGCCGTAATCTCAAAGCTCCGCTCCGCATCGCGAAATCGCCGCGGCCTGTCGCCCTGCATCACCACAGAAATCGCCACAGGCGGCCGCATCCGCCGCAATGCCATCCGCGGCACCTCAGTCTTCCCGGCGCCTGCGCTTGCTGAAACAACAAACTGGCTCATGCGAAAGCTGCCCGGTCTGTTCGAGTCTTCCAGCACCGGCGAGCCAACGCGATCCTCGCCGGCAATCGCCTTGAGCCGCGCAATGGTTACATCCAGCCGTGAGGGCTCCGGCGTCTGAGGAGCAAACAGCCCCAACTGCACCGTGCTCGATTGCCCAGCCTCCGCGCTCAAGCTGAATGTGTGCACGGCAGCCTGCGGTGGATGCGCAGCAAACTCCAGTTGCAGCAGCTTGAGCAGAAATTTCCGATCCGTCGAAGCCAGCGCCGGCCGTATCGCTCCACAGTGCATGCGCCCCTCAGCAAGCTTCATCTGCACGGTGAGCGAAGCCAGCGACAAGGCCCGCGGCGCGGCACGCGCCACCAGGCAATCGATCATGCGCGCGCCCACAAACAGCAGTGACTCCATCTCTTCCACCGGCGTCTCAAACTCGCAAAATTCCTCCAGCGCAAACTCCGGCTCGATAGGCTGAAAGGTATGCGCCTGCTCGCCGCGCGCCAATGCTCTCCACATGCGGGCCTGTTGTCCCAGCCTCGTAATCAGGTCCACTTCAGGCAGCGCAGCCAACTCTCCCAGCGTTCGAATCCCCCACACCGCAAAGGTCTCCGCCTGATCCGGCGCAAGCATGAGCGCCGCCAGCGGAAGTTTGCTCAACTGCTCTGCTTCCTCGCCTTCAGGAATTACGATCACGCCCCGCGTAGCCGCAGCCTTCAACCGTGCTGCATGAAAGTTTGCGCTGACCGCAATCGACGCGCGAAACCCCGCCGTAGCCAGCGCAGCCCGCAGTCTCTCCGCCAGCTTCTCCGGAGGGCCAAACAGCCGCCCCGTCCCGGCGATATCCAGCACGTAAGAACACGCCGTTCCATAACTCGCCGCCTCAATACGCGGGGAATAATACGCAGCGCATTCCCGCACCACGGCACGCGCCGCTGCCTCGCTTTCCGTCGATCGCGTCAGCAGCCGCAGCCCCGCAATTGCCTCCGCCTCCAGCCGCGTCATACCGCACACCGCACCCCTGCGTTCCGCGTGACGATTGAGAGCGCATACCGCTTCCAGCGGCGCGCGTCCCTCCATCACCGCAACCGGTTGCGACTGCATCTCCGGACGCAAACGCAGCAGCGCCTGCGCCGGAAATTCCGCCGCATGCAAGCACAGGTAGAGCTGCTCGCTCATGCCCGTTCCTCCTGCGTCCATCCGCACGCGGCTGACCCACACGTCACGGACCACGTCGAAGCCGGCGGCTTTCGTATCCCGTGCACATTCTGCCGCTGCCGTTCCCTGCGCACCTCGAACGAAAATCCCGTCAGCACCGTCTCTCCCGCCGTCATCGCTTTCCGTGCCGCGCATTCCACCACCAGCGCCGCGCTCGATTGTGCATACGCCTGTTCCCCCAGCACCACCAGGCAGCACCGCGAGCGGTCGGCAGCCTGACGAAAACGGAACCATGTAGCTAGCGGAATCCGCCTCGCGTGCTCCGGCGCCGTGTCTCCCATATCCAGCACAATCGCCGCAAACCCACCCGCCTGCAGCAGCAAATCGGTAGCCCTTATCGCCTGATCCAGCCGAGTCCATGCCTTACCCTTTACCTTGCTCTTTGCCGCCGCACCCTCTGCCCTGCATCGCACCCAAAGCAGTTGCCGCAGGCTCACGCCATTGGCCGCGGCCGACTCCGGATCGAAGGCGTCCCCCACATCCACCCAAGCCGCAACCTTGCCCTCCTGCGTTCTATGTGCAAGAAAAGAAAGCGCCAGGCTCGTCCGCCCTGAGGATTGCTGCCCCACCACTTCGCTGATGGCGCCTACCGGCAATCCGCCTTCCAGCAGCGCATCCACAGCTGGAATTCCTGCAGCAGCGGTCTCGCGAATCGTCCGCGGAACAGGCGTCAACGCCGACGGAAACCGGCGTTCGAGAGCGTGCTCGATCTGGATGCGAAGGGCGGAAGCGGAGGTCATCGCAGGTTGTAAATGTTCGCCTTTTCTTCGCTTATCTTCCTCCAACCTGCTCGGCCTGTCAATCAGTGGAATTTTTGAGATGCCCAGGAATCTCTGGCTGACTTGCTGGCTAGCTGACTTGCAGACCCGCTAACTAGCCCAATCGCTAACACGACCCGGTACCGCCAGGATTCCACCAACAAAAACATTTGGCGACACCTTGCGTGAACTTGATACGATGCCAGCATCTCCCCTTTTAAGAGGCCAACAATAGGGCACAGGGAGTTGTATTAATTCTCAACTTGGTTCTCCCAGGGAGGGCGTCATCAAAGAACGAATGAGATTGGGCGATCTGCTGCTCGAGGCGAAGCTGATTACCCCCGAACAAATAGCAAAAGCACTTGAAATTCAGGCGGAGAAAGGTGGCCGTCTGGGCGACCTCCTGGTCGAGATTCGCGCCATCTCCAAGAACACCCTGCACTCTTTTATTCACCGCATGCCCCGGGAGCCAGCAGACCTTGCGTCGATCGGCATCGACTCCATCGCTCTGCTAAGCCTGTTGATGAGGATGATCTATGTCGATCACCTCGAATCGGTTCGCCAGTTCGTAGAGGGCATTAAGCTTCCTTACACCCTCGTGCTTGAACTGGTGCAGATGGGTGTCGACCGCAAGCTGCTCCAAAATCTCGGAACACGCGATTCCGAGAACATGGCCGACATGAAGTTCACGTTCACCGACGCAGGCCGCCGTTGGACGCTCGACGCACTTGAACAGGTGCGCTATACCGGCCCCGCTCCGGTAACACTGACTGAATTCTCCAGCCAGGTCCGCCTGCAGAAGATCACAAACGAAACCATCACCTACGAGCGCATCAGTAACGGCGTTGGCGAATTGGTTGTCGAAGGCAACATTATTGAAAGCGTCGGGCCGGCCTTGAACTCCGGCCGCGCCATCCTGCTCTATGGCCCGCCAGGCAATGGCAAAACCTCGGTCGCGCTCAGCTTTGCCAACGTATTTACCGACGTGATCTATGTGCCCTACGCAGTCTATGTCGAAGGCCAGATCATGCGCCTATTCGATCCCAGCCTGCACACCCAGATCAATGCGCCAGAGCTTCCCAAGGACGACGGCATGCTCTCGTTTGTCCGGCGCGAAGAATATGATGCGCGCTGGGTTCCCTGCCGGCGGCCCTTTGTCATCACCGGCGGTGAATTGACGCTCGATATGCTCGATCTGCGTTATGACGCTACCGCCAATTACTACGAGGCCCCGCTCCACGTGAAGGCCCTGGGCGGTTGCTTCATGATCGACGACTTCGGCCGTCAGCTCGTATCGCCCAAAGCCCTGCTGAACCGCTGGATCGTGCCTCTCGAGAACCGCTACGACTACCTCAAGCTGCATACCGGCAAGAGCTTCACAGTGCCTTTCGAGGAACTGGTGATCTTCTCAACCAACCTCGAACCCGAAGACCTGATGGACCCCGCATTCCTGCGCCGCCTGCCCTACAAAATCGAGGTTGGAGGCCCAACGGTCGAGGTCTACAAGCTCATTATGCAGAAAGAGTGCGAACGCCAGGGTCTCGACCTTCCCGATGAAACCTTCAATCAGATCGTGCACAAGGTGACCGTGGAAAAGGAGTTGGAGTTAGCCAAATACCAACCGAAGTTCATCGTCGACCAGGTGGTTGCCACCTGCCGTTTCATGGGAGAGCCATCCCACTTCGAGCCCAGATTTGTCGATTACGCCATCGACAATCTCCGCACCAAGCGCCATGGCCCGCCAAACGTAACGTCCGCTGACGTAGGCCATTAACCGGCACTACTTCACTCATTCACTTCTTCACTGTTTCACTGCTTCTTGTTCACTGCTTCACTTGTTCACTGTTTCAAAACCCATACCGGCCAGAACACCCCGCATATACGCGAAGGACTCCGCAACGCCCGGCATCGGATCGTCCGCGTGTATCTCGTATTCAAGATCGACAAACCCCTTGTACTTCGTCGCGGCCAGGGCTTGAAAAATCTCGCGCACCGGCATCAAGCCTTCTCCCACTGCAACCTGGCTGTCCTTGTTCGTGAAGTCGGCCAGGTCCTTCATGTGCATGTTGAATAGCCGCGGCCCCACTGCGTGAATCGCCTGCACCACGTCGGTTCCCGCCCGCACAGCGTGCCCCACATCGATGCAGCATCCCATCCGCGGATCCATATGTTTCACTGCCTTCAACACATCCAGAGGAGACGGCCACAGCTTGTCCTCCGGTCCGTGGTTGTGAATCGCAAACCGGAAATCGTACTCCTTCACAAACTTCTCAATGTGCGGCAGCGTTTCAGGCCTCGGGTCGCCCGCGACAATCACCTGTATACCGGCTCGCTTGCAGTATTCGAACTTGCTGCGAATATCGGCCTCGTCGTCTTTTGCAAATGAAATGGTCCCTGCCGCATGGAGCTTGATCCCCGCCGCGGCGTAGTCCGCCAATGCCTTCGCTTCTTCCGCTGCATCCATCGGTAGATGATCTTTCGTGTCTTTCGCATTCAACGCCGTCAGCTTCAGTTGCTTCATAGAGCCAATCAACTGCGTCCGGCTGAAATTGCGAAACGTGTAACTCGCCATGCCTAACTGTATTGGCGACGGCTTACCGGATGCATGCGCAGGCTGCGCGAATACGGAGGTTTCGGTCGCAGCCGCAAGTCCTGCGGCAATGAGCGCACCCGATTGAACAAAGTGACGACGAGATAATGTCCGTTTCATAGGGCGCAACTCCTTGCGTGCTTTCCAACTGACTTCCAAATTCACAGACCGCCGTTTTTAAAGATGCGGCGTCCAGCCATGCTCGTAGGTGCGACCCCACATCTTCATAGCCTCCGCATCGTTCCGAATTTTCCCGTCTGTCGCGTCGAGATGTAGTTCGCGATTCACCTCCCAGGCAACATTGGAGAGCTGCAGCATGGTTACCGCAACATTGCCGACAGACACAGGAGCGCGAAGCTTCTCTCCTGTCTTGATCGCGGCAATGAAGTTCGCGAAGTGCGCATCCGTCATCGAATCGCGGCCAGTCAGATCGGCGGACGTAGTTTGCTTCCCGGTCTTGAATTCGCTTGTCCTGTTTCCTTTGAGATCGTAGATCTCATAGCCATCTCGATCGATCAGTGCCGAGCCGTCGGTGCCCATAATCACCGATCCTCGATCGCGATTATAAAACTTCATTCCGTTGCAGCATTTGCCTTCCCACTCGATCAGCTTATCGTCATATTCAAAGCTGGTATTGAGCGTGTCATAAAATTGCCAGTCATCTTTAAACTGATACCGCCCGCCCGATGAAGTAATGCGATTCGGATAATCGACTCCCAGCGCCCACCTGCAGACATCCACCTCGTGCGTGCCATTGTTCAGCGTTTCACCCGTGCCCCAAACCTTGAACCAATGCCAGTTATACGGCTGCACATTGTCCGTGTAAGGCCTGCGCGGCGCCGGACCCTGCCACAAATCCCAATCGAGCTGCACCGGCACAGGTGCCTCTTTCCCCACGCCTATCGACTTACGCACATTGCTATACCATGCCTTGGCGTAGTAAGCCCTCCCGATAACTCCGCTATGTATCTTGTCGACAACCTCAATGGTGTGCGGCGATGACCGCTGCTGCGTTCCCATCTGCACCAGCTTTCCGTATTTCTGCTGCGCCGCAACCAGCAGCGCTCCTTCGGCCGGGTTATGGCTGCAAGGCTTTTCGACATACACATGCTTGCCTGCCTGCACACCCATGATGGCCATCGGTGCATGCCAATGATCCGGCGTGGCAATGGAGATCGCGTCCACGTCCTTTAATTCGAGAATGCGGCGAAAGTCCTTCTCCGTCGCGGGAGCATAGCCCGCTTCCTTTTGCACCTGGCCGGCAAATTTGCTCAGAATATTGCTGTCCACGTCGCAAACATGCGAGATGCGCGCATGGTCCTTGTTCGCATTCAGCGATGAAAGATGAGCGTATCCGCGCCCATTCAACCCGATCACAGCAAAGTTCAGCCGATCGTTGGAGCCTAGAATCTGGGCATAGCTCTTAGCGGTCGATCCAATCGCTAATCCCGCGGTCCCAAGTGCAAGAGTATCGATGAATTCACGTCGAGTAACCAATTGTTTTCTCCATTCAAATTGCGTGCGCATCTTCGAGCGCCTTCTTCATTCCCGCCCAACTAACTCGCGACGAGGCCTCCGGCGTGGCTGCTCCATGCCAGTGCGTTTCAAGGCTTACCGCCTCGTGATAACCAATCTGTTTTAGCGCGCTGAACTGTGCCGCCCAATCGATAAACCCCTTATCCACCGGGGCCCATTCAATCTTGCCTTCCGAATTCTTCACCGCATTCTTCACGTGGCAGTGGTGAATGCGATTCTTTGGCAGTGCATCCCAGCCGCCCGGATATGCGTCAAGCTCGCCGCGCATCACGGCATTCGCGGGATCCCAGTTGAGCGCAAAATGCGGCGACTGGATCGCATTCAGCGTGCGCGCCGCTTCCCGTCCGGTTGCCGTGTTGCATTCAAATTCGTTTTCCAGCACCAGCAGCAGGCCGTGTTTTCCAATAGCCTCGGCAGCCGATCGCAGCTTCTCATCGATCGCTGCGCGGTGGGGAGCAATATCGTCGAGCCGCCAAAAATCGAACCCGCGAATGCGATCCGTCTTGAATTGCCTGGCCAGTGCAACCGACTTTTCCAAAATGTCGTCCTGCTGCTTGAACGTGGCCGCCGCCGCTCCATGCAGATCTCCCTTCGATCCATACGGGGACCTTGGTGCGTCCGGCCAATCCGTCTTGAAAAGCGGGCTCGCGATATCTGTAACTTGCAGGCTGTACTTATCCAGAATCTTTTTCGATTCCTCGATCTCCGCAGCGCTCAGATCCATCACGTTCTTGCCCCACATGCCACGCAGTTCGATCCAGCTCATTCCAAAATCATGCGAGGCGACATAACATGCGTGATCGAAATCCGGCGAGATCTCGTCGTTGATGACGGCAACACGAAAGGGTGACGTAGCCGTCTCAGCAATCCCGTGTAATGAATGAGTAGCGCAAGCCGTGGCAAACATCGCTGCGCCTTGAAGAAAATTCCGTCTGGAACGTCGCTCCATGTTTCTCCTTTATCTGGGGGGCGACCAGCGATCGGTTGGTCTGACGCCAAAATCCTGAAAGCCTGACCCTTGCGGTGCCTGCTCACCGGCCTGAGAGAATGAGCCGAATTCCAGGTTCAGATGCAAGATTGTTCAAACATCGAACGAATCCTAGTTTTAGCCGCTTGGCACTGTCAAGCTACCGCAGCCCTTAGAGAATCTTGTCGTCGACCGCACTCAGAATCGTATCGGCGGCCGCGCGGCTCCATCCAATGCGCAGATCTTTCACGTCATGCAATGCAAAGGCCCCGCTGCCCCCCCGCGGCGCAGTAACAGCAAAGAAATCCGCCCGCTCCACATCTGTCAGGTAAAACGCTGGCCGCGCATCGGATGTTGTGTTAGCAATCTCCACGTGACTCATCTCAATGTTCCGTACATGCCGCAAAAAGAAACCGGACGCGGGCATCACTCCGAACATATTCGGCTCCGGGTACTTGCTTTCAGATTCCGCAGGTCGCATTTGCGCAGCTTCAGCCGTTCCGCCGCCCACGGTTTCGATATAGATATTCGATAACTTCACATCTTCAATCGAATAGCCCGGAACACCGCTGAGAATCGAGCAGAAAGCGCGCGGCGCATTGTGACAGACAAGATCGCTGATCAGGATGCGCTTCATCGTGCCCACCCTGGTGCTCTCCTTCGGCCCGCGCAGCCTCGCTCCAAGCCGCATGAAGAGAGGGCTTGTAGCAACATCGCGCATGGTAGTGTTGCTGATCGTGATATCCTCCATCAACGCGCCGTCCACCGATTCCAGCGCATAGCCCTGGCAGCCTTCAAACACGCAATTTGAAATGGTGATATTGATGAATCCTCCATTGGATTCAGTCCCCATTTTGATCCGGCCCGTGCGGTGGACATGCGTGTCCTCCGAAAACTTCTTGAAGGTGCCGTCAAGCACCGTGCCTAACTCATAAGTTCCGGTCACCCAGCAATTCGTGATGGTTACATTACGCGTAGGCCGTGCATAACCAAGCGCATAACTCGACTTAGGACAAATCCCGTCATCCCACGGCGAATTCACCGTGCAATTCGACACCCGCACGTTCTGGCAGCAATCAATGTCAATCCCATCGCGATCTGTATCGATTTTCAGATTGTCGATGGTCAGGTTATCGACACCGGTGAGCAGCAGGCCGAAGTGACCGGCCTTGAGCATCGAAAAATCGCGGAACAAAACGTTACGGCAGTTCTTGAGCGCAATCGCCTTATTACCTACCCCTGCCTGCTCAGCTATGAAGGGCGCGCCATCGTTCGTGCGACCGCGACCATTGGATAACCCTCTGCCCCAGATCAGCCCCGGTCCAGTAATGCTGAAGTCATGCAGATCTTCGCCCCATATCAGCGAGTTATGCCAGTGATTATGTCCGTAATCCTGATACGCATCCCATTCTGTCTTTGGCTCCGCCGCATCGTAGACGCCGCCGTTGTATCCCGTCTGCTGGCCGGGCAACGGCGAGTCTGCCGCAATGATCGCGCTCCCTTGCAGCAGATGCAGATGGACCTGGCTCTTCAGATGAATGGAGAAGCAGAGATAAGACCCAGCAGGAAACACAACCGACCCACCGCCCGCGGCCGCCGCCGCTTCGATTGCGCGGTTAATGCTTTGTGTGTCGAGCGTCTTTCCATCACCCACAGCCCCATAGTTGCGCACATTGAAAATGCCCTGCGCCGGCGCGCCTGTCATTCCGCTTTCCTGTGCCGATGCCGCAATCGAAACGGCAGGAAACGCTGCAGCCGCAACGCCGATACCGCCAGTGCGGAGAAAATCACGGCGCATCGAACTAAACGTCTTCATCGAAACGTCCTCCGGAAAGCGAGAGGTTAAAAGTTGATTTTTCCCTGAAGCCCGCTTCGATCCCTGAGTCGTCTACCGCGCCGCGCGCACCAGCAGGCATGTGATGTTGTCATGGCCGCCTGCCTTATTGGCCGCGTTCACCAGGCGAGCGCAAAGGCCCTCGACGCAATCGTCCTGGGAAAGCAGAGACTCAATCAGCGGGTCTGGCAGTTCGCGGGTCAACCCATCGGAACAAAGCAGGAAAAGGTCGGCGGGTTCGGCTTCAACCTCAAAAATATCGGGAGTTACATTCACCTGTGTTCCGAGAGCGCGGGTGATGACATTGCGGAATGGCGAACGCTTCGCCTCGGCGCGAGTCATGCGGCCCAGCCGGACCTGTTCCTCAACCAGCGAATGATCCTGTGTGAGTTGTTCCAGCCTCCGATCGCGAAGCCGGTAACAGCGGCTGTCTCCGACATTGATCACCCAGACGCGCCGATCTTCAATGATCAAGCCTACAAGGGTGGTTCCCATGCCACTGAGTTTGGGGTTGCGCTGTGACCGGGAGAAGATGGCTTTGTTGCCGGCGCAGATGGCCTGTTCCGCCAACTGCGGCATCGGCGCAGCGTCGATGCCCGTGCGGCGAACCAACTGGGCCATCACTTCTTCAACTGCCAGGGAACTGGCGATCTCACCGGCTGCGGCGCCGCCCATGCCATCGCACACTAGATAGACCCCGTGTTCAACGGAAAAGCCAAAGGCATCTTCGTTGGTTGGTCTCTTGCTGCCCCGGTCGGAGACTGCAGAGGCCGTGAAGTGGACAACAGCTGTGGCCAAGAAAAACTCCCCCGCTACCCAGTCTACACGTGCTCGCGGATGCCGGGAGCGCAGAAAACAGCGCTCAATGCGCCTGTTCGTTGTGGGACGTGGCTGGAAAGGGAGGCGGCGCGGGCAGTTCGAACACCTGTATGGAGCCGGCATTCAACACTGCCACGCGGCGGCCCGAGGGTGAGATGGCCACGTTGCCGCCGGCATCGAGAACCGGGTTTGCCGGAGCCGCAAGCGCAACCCGGCCCGTGGCCGCATCGAACACCCTGACCAGTTGTCCCTTTATGTCCGATTGGTCCAGAGGGGCGTAAGCATTGACGGAATGGGTGACCGCAAGGGTTTCGCGCGCCAGCCGCGAGCCATCGGGAGAGTTGACCACCATAGGCCAGATCGAAGTAGCCGGAGTTTGATCCTCCCAGAGACGGTGGCCTTCCGTGTCCATAGCCACCAGTTTGTCGCCGCCGCCGGGGCCGCACGCCGTCACCAGCAACTCTCGCTGCGAAACAAAATCATAGGCGGGCGAACACCCGGAATCGATATTGCCCAGAATTCTGCTGCCGCCGCTGAAGTAGTCCAGGTTCAACACCCACTGCAGCCCGTTACCGCGCATGCCTTCCAGGTATCCATCGGAATTGATCGGCAAATGAACCGCGGAACGAACCCTGCTGACCAGCATCACCTTGCCTGAATCCCTGCGCAGGATACGCACCACCAAGTCGGTCAACCCATTCTCATCCTGCCCATCTGTGGTTACGCTGGCAGAGGCGCTACTGGTCGGGTCCTTGTCGCCAGGTCCTTTCGCCTGGCTTTGTCCATCCCCCGGCTGCGGCGCTGCCGGCTCGCGCGAATTAGTCACCAGGTATTGCTTGGCGGGATCCATGCTCACAGAAAGCAGCGGCCCCGGAAAATGCAGATAGGGCTTCAACTCCAGCGTGGCGTTTCCCTCCAGAAGACCGTCCCGATCGCGCACCAGGAAATGGCCATCCTTCAGCATCCATAAGTAGCGCGCCCGGTCGTGCAGCGGCCAAAGCGCCTCGGCTTGAACCGTCCCCGAGGGCAGCGCCAGCACCACTGCGCGGATTTGCCGCTCTTCGCTGCTCCAGTTATCTCCTGCTACTCGATGAATAAGTCCCGGCACTCGAAAAGTGAACAGCAGCCGGTCCTCGTCCAGAAAATCCAGCGAAGCCATACTCACGCGCTGGCCCAGGTAATTGGCGCTGGGTGGAGAAAATCCCAGAGGCTCCGCGGGAATCGTAAAGGCCGGCGCAATCGAAGGCTTATCCAGCAGCGTTTCCGAAAGCGGTCGCTCATTGTCCGCCCGCAATTGCTCCCCGGCAAAGGAGGTCAAGCCCTGTCTCTGCGCGAAAGCCCCGCTGCACACGAAAAGACTCGCAATCGCCACGGCGCGTGCGCAGTGCAACCTCGGAAATAGAACCCGTTTCCTCACCGAACAATATTTTCGCCGATCAGGCTGGCTTTGTGCAGCGGTACCGGTCACTCATCCGTGTGCGACAGTAAAAGAGGGATGGAAAACCAGAAAGCAGCGGCGGCAAGCCCGCAAGTCGACACTCAACTCAGCGGCCAGCTCAGTGCCCGCATCCGCTTCCTCGGTTACGGCGCCTGCGCGCTGGCAGGATGCCTGTGGGGCACCGGGTTCTACTTCGGCCGCATCGCCATGAACGAAATGAGCGTCGAGCACATGGTGCTCTACCGCTTTCTCTTTGCCTCTCTCGGCATGTTGCCGGTGGTGCTGGTCAATCTCGGCCGGTTTCATCTGACCGCGCCGGAAATGCGCACCTTGCTGCTCTCCGCGGCCTTCGGCATCCCCATCCAGTTCATTCTCCAGTTTCATGGATTGGCCCTGACCACCGTAAGCCACGCCTCGCTGATGGTGGGCTCCATCCCCGTGCTCCTGGCTGCCTCGGCTGTCCTCTTCGGCGGCGAATCCATGGACACCATCGGCTGGGTGGCATTGGCCGGTTCCACCGTCGGCGTCGCCTTGATCGTTCTCGGCGGACATCGCGGCCCCGCTACGCACGGAGAGCCAACACTCGCTGGCGACCTGCTCGTCGTAGCCTCGCTCATCACATCGCTTGCCTGGGTTCTGCTCAGCAAGAAGTTGATGCGGACACACAGTCCGCCGGTCGTGACGTCCTACTCCATCCTTGCCGGAACCGCCATGCTGGCCGCCGTCATTCTCGGGCCCTGGCTGCTCAATCCATTGCTGCGGCCAATAACGCATCACGACTTCCAGCCGCCGCCATTCGCCCACATCAGCCTCACCGCGTGGGTTGCGCTGATCATGAGCGGCCTGTTCTGCACCGCCACCACCACCCTGCTTTGGAACTGGGGCATCCATCACGTGCCCGCCTCGCGCGCCGGGGTCTTCCTCAACATCGAACCTGCCCTCGGCTCCTATCTGGGCGTCCGTCTGCTCGGCGAACATCTCGGCCCCTACGCCTGGGTGGGCGGCGCGCTGATCCTCGCCGCCGCTATCACGCTGACCACGCGCGGCCATTCCCCAGGGTCGGTCTCCGAGCCAGACGTCATTCTGGAATAGATCTCCCGATGCAACAATGCTGATTCTTTCGCCTTTCTGGCCGATGAAATCATTGTCGGAAAATCTGCGGCGGGAGAATGACGATGGCGTTTATGACCTGGAACAATCAGTATTCCGTAGGTGTCGCATCCATGGACGATCAGCACAGCGTGCTCTTCAGGATACTCAACGAGCTCCATGACGCGATGAAACAGGGCCACGCGCAAACCGTGACCGGTCCGCTGCTGCGCAACCTCGTGGACTATACCCACCGCCATTTCGCATCGGAAGAGGCGTTGATGACCACTGCTGCCTATCCGGGGTTGGCTGCGCATCGCGCCAAGCACCGCGACCTCATCAAGCAGGTCGATGCGTTCGCTGCCCGCTTCGAGCACGGCGACATCATGCTGAGCATTGATCTGTTCAACTTCCTGCGCGATTGGCTTACCACCCACATCCAGAAGGATGACAAGGAATACGGCCCCTGGCTAAGCCAGCACGGCGTCCACTAGAGCCTGCCTACAGCGCAGCTTGAACTTTCACTCAAGTTTCTTGCTCGCTGACCGATAACTCGATTACATGCGCGCTCCCTCATCACCGCTGTCGGGCGCACCCCCCTCATTCCAGAACCAGAGCCGCAAATTCACCATCATTCCGCTCCAAGACTCGGCCTTTCCTACATGAATCTTCGCCATCTTCTTTGTCTCTTCGGCAAGCGACTTGTTTGCCGGATGAAATCCAAGTAGGAGAACAGAAATGAATTCAGCAAACCGAATCGACGAGTTGAGCGTGGGTATCAAGATCCTGGATCGCGACCACCGGGAAATGTCCGAAACCATTCATGAACTTCAAGCAGACATCGCAGCGGGCAACGAGCAAACCCGAACGGGCCTCCTGCTAAGCAAGATGGCTGGCTTGACTCTTGCCCACTTCACATTGGAAGAAGGCATGATGGCAGCTACCAAATTCCCAGGCCTGGCTATGCACCGCCGCCGGCATCAACGGATGATGGAGGAAGTGAGAGCCTTTGCGGCTCGTCGCAATTGGGACGGTTCTGCCTCGAACCCAAATTCGCTGTGGTTCATGACCGGGTGGCACTCCGCTCACGTTGGAAGGGATGACCTTGACTTTGGCCTTTGGTTGAATGGGATTGACCTCGACTACCCTTCGAATGACAACTGCGCCGTTACAAACAGCGGCGACACCGGCTTCGGCTCCGACGCCAGCTCATAAACCAGCCGCTCCAGCACCAGCCGTTTATCCGGCGGAGACGACCGCAGCTCCAAATCCGCGCGCGCAATCAGCCGCAGCGCTCGCGTCAACTCACGGCGGCTCTTGTACCGCCTCGCCTGGCGAATCAGATCGTCGGCGGCAAATGGCGGCATCCTGAAACCCTGCCAAAGCGCCTGCCATATCGCCCGCGAATCGCGCACATTCTTCTCCAGAATCACCAGCATCTGACGAAATGTCCGCGCCAGCATATATAGATGCCCGATCGCCGCGTCTTCTCCGGCATCCGAACTGTTCAGCAGCCCATGCAGCAGCCCCAGCGCGCGCGTCCGGTCCCTCGCGCTGATTGCATCCGTCAGCTCATACAGTGAACGCTGTTTCGCGCCCAGCACCATCGTCTCCACGTCGCCCAGCGTAATCCGACCTCGTCCCAGCGTATACAGCAGCAGCTTTTCCAGCTCTGAAGCCACCATCATCATGTCCGCGCCCAGTGCATCCACAAGCTGGCGCGCCGCGTCCGGCTCCATGCGCGTGCCGTCCGCCTGCGCGGTTGCAACGGCCCAGCGCATCGCGTCTTCCTCGCTCACCCGCGCCAGCTCCACCACGCCGCAGTGCTCGCCCAGCGTCTCCTGGAGCCGTTCAAAGCGATTCTTGTCGTCCATCTCCATGCGTCGAATATCGGAGGGAATGCGCAAAAAATCGGCGACAAAAATCAGCAGCGCCTGCGGATTCGGCGAGCGGAAATAATGGTCCAATGCTGCAAATTCATCTTTCTTCGCGCCACGTGTATAAAGCTGCCGCACATTGCGCACAAAAATTACCTGGAACGGCGCCATCAGCGACGGCGTTTGTGCCCGGTCCAGCACTTCGAAGATTGAGTTTCCCGAAAGATCCAGGTCGGAGAGGCAAAAGTCCTTCAGCTCCGGTGGCACAAACCCCTTCAAAACGGCATGCCGGCAACGCTCCAGCAGGAACGTCTCGTCACCGGCCAGCACGTATCCCGGCCTCAACTGCCCGTTCCCGGCTGCCGCGGCTTCTATCTCCGCCACAAAGCGGCCCGCGGCTTGAAAACCCGCGCCCCAGCGCGCGCCGCTCACGGGTTTCGCCTACTGCTAACGGATCTGCGCATCATGCGGCTCCAGAATACCTTCCCCGGCAAATCGTTACCAGTCCTAATCAAGAAGTGAACCAGACCAGAATCCTTCCAGACGATCTCAGCGCTGACTCGCCGACTTGCTGACCTGCTGACTCGCTAATTTGCTAACCCTCGAAACTCCGCCAACCCCGCTAACCCGCGCATCGGGCCAACTCCGCTTCTCTAAAACCCTTCCAACACATCCCCCACCAGTTGCCGCGCAAACTGCCGCGAAAGCCGCTCCACCGCGTCCGGGTTCTCCTGAATAAAAGTGGGCAAATCGGTTGTGGATTGATACTGCTGGCGGAACACGTAGTTCTTGTTCTCATAAAGAATCTTCCCGTCGTGTCCGGTGAGCGTCACTGAAGCCACAATGGTGATCAGGAAACTCGAAGACTCCTGTGTCGAAGAGTTATAAGTCAGCGGCGCAACCGCCTCTTTCAGAATCGTCCCCCGCAGCACCGCGTCCGCATCAGGATCAGCGCTTGGCGTCACCCGGAACCGCGTGCGCGCGGCAAACTCGCGAATCACCGCGTTGGTCATCACCGTCTCAGTGTGGTAGGCCTCAGTCTTCGAAGCAAACTCCGGCACCGAAAGCGTCCGTATCCCCGGCGGCAGATGCGTAGCCGCGCCCAGCGTGTGATACCCGCACCCGGACAAGCCCAGCAAGGCAACAGTAAGCGGCAACACGACGGGCAAGCGCATAACTCATCTTAACGCGCAATCGCAAGCCGGCTCACGCTGCCAGAATTAACATGCCACGCATTGACATCCCTCCAATACAGTTGATATCAACATACGAGTCGACTGGACGCCGACACGCTCTTCAATCCACCCAAAAGGAGATCTCCCGCCATGTTCTCGCCCCAAGGAAAATTCAGCTGGTACGAACTCATGACCAGCGATACGCAAGCCGCCGGCAAGTTCTATTCGGACGTTGTTGGCTGGACAACCCAGGAGATGCCCGGCGGCGACGGTTCCACGTACACCATCTTCAACATCGGCGGCGTCGGAATGGCCGGCATGTTGAATATCCCCGGACACGTCGCATGGGTCGGCTATATCTCGGTCGACGATGTCGATGCTCACATCGAAAAGATTGTCGAAGCCGGCGGCAAACTGTTGAGACCCGCCGCCGATGTTCCCGGAATGCTCCGATTCGCCGTCATGGCTGATCCGCAGGGCGCTGCCATTGTGATCTTCACGCCCAACCCCGCCATGCCTTCGCCCGAGCGCCCTGTACCACCGGCTTCCGGCACTATTGGCTGGAAAGAGCTGTACACAACCGACATCGATGCCGGATTCGACTTCTACAGCAAGCTTTTTGGCTGGACCAAGACAGGCGATATGGACATGGGACCCATGGGCATCTATCGCATCTTCGATCAAGGCGATCACCATCAAATGGGCGATGGCGGCATGATGAACAAGCCGCCGCACATACCCGTCTCATGCTGGAACTTCTACTTCTGCGTCGACTCCATTAATGCGGCCGTCAAACGTGTCGAATCCGGCGGCGGAAAGGTCCTATACGGTCCGGCACAAGTGCCCGGCGGCGGCTGGATCATCAACGGCCAGGACCCGCAGGGAGCCAATTTCTCGCTAGTCGCCAGCGCGGAATAAGCCACAAAAAGCGCGTGGACGTCACATCCTTCAGTTTGCTGACAAACCATGGATTCAACGTGGACGTGCGAAAGGGCACGACTTCAGTCGTGCCGAAAACCTCATTAAATGAGAGGGATGGGGCTTTAGCCCCATCCCTGTGTCACCGGGTCCGCGCAGAATCAGACCTTTGTCGCCAGTCTGGTGGATGTCCCATTATTGCGGCTTTTTCCTGCCGCAAGGGTGGCAGTCGACAAACCCAATGCGAGCCTCCCGCGAGCGTCTGCCCCACCGCGGGCGGTCACACCCATGCCGTCGCCAGCATCGCCAGCCCCACCGCCGACAACCTCAGCCCATCCGCGCGATCCTTGAAATACCGCTCATTGATCTGCCCATAATCCAACTGCTCAACCCGGTGAAATCCCGCCCGCCGCAACTCAGCTTCCAGCTCCTCCGCCGTGAAGAAAAGCCGGAACGGCTCCCCAGCAGCGGCAACGCGTCCCGCCAGCGCATCAAACGCCGTGCGCCCCGCCGCGCTCAGCGTCTCAGGTGGAAGCGCATAGTCAAATCCCACGCCGCTTCCTTCGGGCAGTTGGCCGATGGCTTCCAGCGAAGCCCGAAATGCCTTGAGCGTCAAGTAGGGAATCACCCCCAGCCAGCCAAAAAACGCAGGCAGCCGTTGGTTCAATCCCGCCTCCGCCAGCCCTTCCGCCAGGGTATGGTGTTCAAAATCCAGCGGCACAAAAGTCAGGTTGCTAGGCACGTCCAGCCCCGCCGCCGCCAGCATCTTCCGCTTCCACTCCTGCGTTGCGGGGAAGTCCACTTCAAACACTCTCAACTCGTCAAAAGAGTTGCGCCACGCAAACGTATCCAGCCCCGCGCCCAGCACCACGTACTGCGTCACACCCCGCTCGACAGCCGACGCCAGTTGGTCTTCCACATACCGGCTCCGTACCGCCATGAAGGCGCGAAAGTCCCGTCCCACCGGGTGCATCGCGCGCTCCATCTGCTTAGGAAATCCCGAACCAACCAACCGCACCGCGATGGGATCGTCCAGAACCCGCGGCTCTTCCATAATCTGGTGCGCGGCGCGGCGTATGGCCACACCGAGAGCAGTTTTGCTGGCGCGGCCTGTCTCCATACCCTGCAGTTTAAATCACCATCAACTCAGCGCCGGCGCCGCGTACCATATCCTCCATGAACTGGATTGGATGGGCACTTCTCTCCGCCGTCTTCGCCGCGGCCACTGCGCTTCTCGCCAAGGTCGGCGTGGCGCATGTCGACTCCAACCTGGCCACGGCCGTTCGAACCAGCGTCGTCGTTGTCTTTGCCTGGGGCATCGCGCTGGCGCTGGGCAAGCACGGCGAGATCCGTTCCCTCGACCGCCGCACCCTGATGTTTCTGGCTCTCTCCGGCCTGGCCACCGGCCTGTCCTGGCTCTGCTACTTCCGCGCCCTGCAACTCGGTCCAGCCTCGCGCGTTGCCCCTCTCGACAAGCTCAGCGTCCCGCTGGTCATGGTCTTCGCCTGGCTCCTGCTCGGCGAAAAGCTCACCGGCCCCGCCGTCATTGGTGGCCTGCTCATCACCGCCGGCGCGGTCGTCATGGTCCTCGGCTGACCGAACGCCGTCAATCGATGAAGCTTCCCTATACTGAAGGAAGTGCGGCAGTCACAATGGCCGCTGCCCTGCGCCCATGACCATCCAATCCCAATCCGAAACCCCGCCCCGCCGCATTGTCCTCACCGGCTTCATGGGCGCGGGCAAAGGCACCGTCGGCCCACTCCTCGCCGCCCATCTCGGCTGGAGCTTCATCGACGCCGACGACGTCATTGAATCCGAGGCCGGCCTCACCATCGCCGAGTTCTTCGCGCGCCACGGTGAACCCGCCTTCCGCCGGCGCGAGCATGAAACCATCGCCCGCCTGGTCTCCGCCGACGCCCTCATCCTCGCCCTCGGCGGCGGCGCCATCGAGCACGCCTCCACCCGCGAGCTCCTGCTCAACTCGCCCTCCACGCTCCTTGTTCACCTTGAAATTGAATTCTCAACCACGCTCGCCCGATGCCGTGGCACTGAGCACATCCGTCCCGTCCTCGCCGACCAGGCCAACCTCGCCGCCCGCTACCAGCGCCGCCTCCCGCTCTATCGCACCGCCCACGTCTCCATTCTCGTCGACGCGCTCACCCCCGAACAAGCCGTCGCAGCCATCCTCCATGCCGCGCAACTCGGATAGCCGGATCCGCCAGAAGGAAAACCCCCGCCAATTCCCTTAAACAAAGTAGGGTTCGAAGGATTTTATTCGTAGCGCGGCAATTCGAAATCGTGAAATACTGCCAGCGGCCAGCTGCGATCCTGTTGAAGCCAAAAGGAGACCCACCGGAATGGCACATCCTTGTTGCCCCAAATGCGCAAAAACTCACTTTGCGCGACACCAGCAAACCGCCCTGAACTCATGGCTCATTTATTGCACCGGCTGTGGCGCTGTTGTGGGCGCCATCCCCATCAGCATAAAGTCAACGAACAAAACCACCGCCAGCACCGGGGCCACCGGAGGAAAGACCGCCAACAACGATTGGGAGGCCAGGACCTGACAGCATTTGGCCCGAAGCGGAATGAGATCCCAACCGGCTGAATACTGCGGCGTGGCCAGCCGGCCCTGTTCTATAATCCGCCCCGTGCGGCGCTCCTCTGAAAAGGCGCCCACAAATCAAAGAGGAGGTTTCCAATGGTATTAACCGCGAGCGTACCTGCAAAAGGCGCCACACCAGGTCACTTCCTGTTGAATATGACCTTCAAAACGCAGGGCAAAATAACGGCCTCCGCCACCGGCAAACCAGGAACATCTTCTTCGGATGGCATCCCGTGTTACGGATTCAGAATAGCGGAGCCCAACCTTTATGATGCTGCCAGCGGTCTGGCCTCAGGCAAGCGCATGCATGACCCGGTCGTCCTCACGCGGGAAGTGGATTCGTCATCGCCAAAGCTCTACCATGCCTATGCCACCGGCGAAACCTTCACCATCGCCAAGCTTGTGTTTCCCAAAACCAGCGGGGGCAAGGTGGTCAGCGTCAACACCCTCGAACTGACGGATGGACTCATTCTCAAAATCGAGCCAGCTCCTTCCAAAAACGGCAAGCGGTGGGAGAAAATCGTCCTGAAATTCACCGGAAAAAAGCTCAACGGCACGCCAACTTCGTCTTCGGGTGGCGCGGAACACTACTGGTGGCGCGACGGCTGGTAATCGCCACCTGCCTGGTCCGGCGTCCCATTCTCATCTTCCAAAGCTTGCTATCATCAAGACAGGTCCCGGCGCAACAACTTCCGGGGTCTCACCTTGAGGATTTCAGCTTCTCCCATGACTCCCGTCTCACAGGCTCCAGCGACGCCAGAGTTTGCCACGTCAGAGCTCGCCACGCCTGCCGCTCCAGCCCTCGCCCACGCGCAGAGCCATCTTCACGCCCCCAGTCCCGGCGCCACGGCCACGCTCATCCATGACCTGCGCGAACTATTCAAAGTCAAAGTCGTTGGCATGGTCCTGGTCACCGGCTGGGGCGGCTTTTATCTAGCCTCCATGCAGTCGGGAATCTCCAGTGTGCAGCCCGGTCTGCTCGACGCGCTTTTCGGCATCGGCCTGGTCTCCGCCGGAGCCGGCGCGCTCAATGAGGCCCTCGAGCGCAAGTCCGACGCGCGCATGATCCGCACCGCCCAGCGTCCACTCGCACGTGGCCGCTTTTCGCTCGCAGAGGGCATCCTGGCCGGCCTCAGTGCGCTGCTCCTCGGCGCCGTCTGGCTTCTCATCCGCACCAATCTGCTCACTGTTTCTCTGGCCCTGCTCACGGCCTTCTGCTACGTGGCCATCTACACCCCGCTCAAGCGCTTCACCACCCTGGCCACCTTCATCGGCGCGTTTCCCGGCGCCATGGGACCGCTGCTCGGATGGACCGCCGCCCGCCCCCACATCGAGTGGCCCGCCGTCGCCCTCTTCGCTATCCTCTTCGTCTGGCAGTTTCCCCACTTCATGGCCATCTCCTGGCTCTATCGCGACGACTACGCCCGCGCCGGCATTCGCATGTTGCCCGTTGTCCAGCCAGATGGATGGTCCACCGTCGCCGAAGCCCTCTTCTTCGCCGTCGTCATGATTCCCGTCAGTCTTGTTCCCTGGTATCTCGGCGTCGCCAATCTTGTCTACGCGATCCTGGCTGTCTTGCTCGGCCTGCTCTATCTCGCCTACACCATCCGTTTTGCAGGCATCCTGAAAACTAAGGACGAGACAGAAAGCCGCATGCTGGCCCGCGATCTGCTCAAGGTCAGCGTCCTTTACCTGCCCCTGCTCTTCACCACGCTCATGCTCTGCGCAACAAAGCAGCACTAAGGAACCACTACGCCATGACGACCTCCGTCGCCCCTTCGTCGAGCACCCGTCCTGCCATCGCCGCCATTCTCGTCATCAGCGCCGCGGCCACGCTATTCCTCTTCTGGCTTATCTACGTTCATCCCGCCGCCGCTCTCAGCACGCAGTACGCGTTTCTACCCGCCCTCAACGCCATTTTGAATGGCCTCAGCGCCACGGCCTTGCTCATCGGTTACACCTTCATTCGCTCGCATCGCATCCAGGCCCATCGCGCGGCCATGATCACCGCCTTCATCTTCTCCACTCTTTTTCTCGTCAGCTACATCATCCACCACGCCCTGCACGGCGACGTCCGCTACCCCCACGACGCGCCCCTGCGCATGGTTTATCTCCCCCTGCTGGCCAGCCACATCACCCTGGCCATTGTTGCGCTGCCTCTGGTACTTGTGACGTTTTTCTTTTCACTCACCGGCCGCATCCGCCAGCATCGCAAGGTCGCCCGTTGGACCTTCCCGCTCTGGCTCTACGTCTCAGTCACCGGCGTGATCACGTACGTAATGCTGCGCCTGGCGCAAGGCTAGGAGCAGGAATGCCCGCAAGCCCTTCCAATCAGCACCCGCTGCAACCCGACGACGGCACCCGTCAACTCCTTAGAGGCGGTGCGTCCATGCTCGGCGCGGGTCTGCTCGCCGGCCTGCTGCTTCAGACCCTGCTGGGCGGTTTTTCCCCCACCGGCGCCAGCACCAACACCGGCTGGTTCGCCCTCATTATCGCTTTGATGTGCATTCCCTTCGGCGGCCTGCTTCTGGCCCTCGGCGTAGCCAAATGGTTCCGCAACCGCCGCATCGCCCGATCGCGCTGAGATTTGTGCGTACCTTACTCCACCTGCCCCGGCGTCCGCTCCTTCACCGTGTAGCCCTCCGGCACCTGAAAGAGCGCCGCATCCGGTTCGCCGTGTTCGATCTCAGTCAATTCCATCGTCGATGTGCCGGTTCGCGGATCGTCGTTGATCGTCATCACCGGCATCCCCAGCGCGGTAGAGAACCACGTCTCGTGGATCACAGTGAGCGGCTGGTCGTTGCCCTCCCTGCCGGCCGGAATCACCCGCGTGGTGCGCGTCCCCTTTGCTTCCACACCGTTGATCGTTTTCACTCCCAAATCTTCCACTTCCGGCCTGGGCATTTCGGTCCTGCTCACCGGCGGATCGGGCAAAGTCACTGCAGCCTGCGGAGCTTCCACCCGCTGGATATCGCGGCGCTCAGGGAAATGGTTCACCATTGCTTCTTTTGAACGCGAATTCCAGCTGATGTTCACCCGGCTCACTGGATCGTTCACATTCACGAATACAAAACCTGTAGCGTCTTCCGCCCCTGAAGGAACCTCGGACCGATTCTCGCGATAGGTTCTTCCGCTCGAGTCGCGCGCCTCTTTCACTATGGTTACATGCGTGATCGTGGTGCCATTCGCCAGCTTTTGGACGCGCGTAGTCTTACGGGTCGCGGTATACGGCTCCCGTGTCCTCACTGCCGGTTCCTGTCTCGCGACCGAAAACACCCCTCCCACGATCCCATTGGGAGCCGCAACGGCTGTCTGCGCTTGCAATGCCTGGCTCGACACAAGCGCCAGCGCTACACCCGCAAAACTCAACACAACTTGACCAATTCGCATATTGCCCCTCCCCAAAAGAGTCGACGATGCCATTTTGACGCTGTTCCCTCTTGAAAGCAATCAGATTTGTCACAGATCTGTGTGAATTCCGGGCAAATATCAACCGCAGCCCATCGCCGCCGTCTGCTATCCTTTCCCCTTACTGGAGTGCACAAACATGGCAAGAAGCGTCAACAAAGTCACCCTTTTGGGCAACGTAGGCAAGGACCCCGAGATTCGTTCCACGGCCGGCGGCAACATGGTAGCCAACTTCACCCTGGCCACCAGCGATAACCAGAAGGACGCGCAGGGCGCCTGGCAGGAACGCACCGAATGGCACAACCTGGTCGCCTTCAAACGCACTGCGGAAATCGTCCGCGACTATGTGAAGAAGGGCTCCAAGCTCTACATTGAGGGCAAAATCACAACCCGCAGCTGGGACGACAAAGAGTCCGGCCAGAAGCGTTACAAGACCGAGATACTGGTCAACGAACTCGTCCTCATCTCCGGCCGCGACGACGCATCGGGCGGCGGCGGATACAGCCGTGGCGCCAGCTCCTCCAGCGCAGCCAGCTCTTCCAGCTTCGACCAGCGCCCCGCAGCCGGCCCAGACGACTTCGCCCAATCAACCGAAATCTCCGACGACGACATCCCGTTCTAGGCAGTGTCTGACGAATACCAAAACGGTAGATCCTGTATCAGGGCATGACTTCACAGCTTGGGAATAGGGGGACATGATACCTATTCACCGCAATTCTAGCTGCTCAGCGATGGCAGCTTCGCTTGTCGGTCCGCTGCCTGGAACGTGGGGGAATTAGTATCATGTCCCCCTATTACCCCACAGTTCAACGACGAAGTGATCGAAATTGTGAAAAGCTTCGGGATTCATCCCAAGCGAACCAGCTTCCGCAGTCCGTGGCAGAACGGCGTGGCCGAGCGCTGGGTCGGCAACTGCCGCCGGGATTTGCTTGACCATGTGATCGTCCTCAATGAGCGGCATCTGAAGCGCCTGATGAAGGAATACGTCAGTTACTACCACGACGACCGAACGCATCTCGGCCTTGCGAAGGAAACGCCCGCTGGTCGTCAAGCAGCGAAGAGGTTGGCGACACGCTGCAAGGTTGTATCGATTCCGAGACTCGGTGGTCAACATCATCGTTACGATCTGGCCGCTTGAGCGGCAGCCGCGAACACTTCGCCTCGGAGCCGAAATGCTCCGGTAGAAGTGTGGCCGCCGGCCGGCCGCAACCCTCTCGGCAGTGTCTTCGTGGCGATTCGCGGTCACTGAACTTCCCTGCCTTTCCTCCGAAACCCGTTGCTGAACCCCCTGCGGACTCTCAATGAGGCCCTCGAAACGAGCGGATGGCATTTTGGCGAGGGACAGGTCTGATTCGACGTGTTGGGCGAATTGGCCTGGACGACGGTCTTCAACTGGTTGGCGGCGTCATAGGTGTAGCGGACCACGTTGCCGGCCTGGTCGGTGACGCTGGCCAGGTTGCCGGCCAGGATCGCTGTGAATAGGTATCATGTCCCCCGTCTTTCCAGCTTCTTTAATCGGGAGTTTTCGTCGCGCAGGTGCTTGACCTCTTCGGCCTCGCTCACCTCCATGCCGCCGTACTTCGCCTTCCAGGCATAGATCGTGTGCTTGCTTACGCCCTGCTCCCGGGCCACGTCTTCCGTCGTGCGGCCCGCTTCAACCTGCTTCAGCGCAGCAATGATCTGCGCCTCCGAGTGTCGGCTCTTGCTCATCCGCTTTTCCCCTTTCCTTCGTCCAAATCGTATTCCAAAATGGACGGATTCTGGGGGGCAGGTCAGCGGTAACCTGCAGCAACCTCGCAGCAACCCGCGCGGGGTGTTGTGTCCCACCTACAACCGATGCCGTAGGCAGCGCGCTCTTGTCGGTGGCGCAGAGGACTGCGGGAAGGACTCAGGCCGCTGGCTCAGACGAGAGCGACGGAGCTGAGACGGCGTTCAGGCTGGGACCGCAAGGGTAAAACACGACCCCACGTAAGCGGCCTTTTTTGATTCCTTTGTATAGAGATGATGAGACAAGCACCCGATTAAAGGCGCTTGCATCAGAACCGAAATATTGAGTTGATTTAAAAATTGGTGCAGGGATGCTGGTCGGCATAGGGCAAAAGCCCCTCACGTTCATTCTCGTCTTCGTTCTTCCACACGTTGGACAGACGGTAGCGCTTGCCTCGTCCAGAATGAGGTCCGCATAATGGGAAATCTTGAGCTGAACAACAGACTCTATCTCTTCCCCGGTTCTATCCAACACCACTGGCCAATAGGCGATGTCAAGAGGTTCAAAAACGGCAGCCCACACATCGCGTGCAACAAAATACTCGTCGAATATCCAATTCAGCTGCATGATTGAGCGCTTCAAATTTGGCTTGAAGTTGATTCTCAACGGATTAATCTGGCGAAGGCCTGTACCGCATTTCGCGCAATACGTAGAAAGATCGTATGATGCTGCCAGAAATCCCAGCTCTCTCGATGGTTCTGGGTAGCCTCGTTGCGATTTCGAAAAGATACATAAAGCATCCGCTGCGTCGATTTCTTCTTCCGAGAACTTTGTAGTGACAAATTCGGTTATCTTATACTTTTCCGCAATCTTGCGAACCGCCATCCACCGCTCATCGCGTTCCCCAATATCGATGCTGGCAACAGAGCTTCCATAGGTGTGTTGTGGCCCGCGTTCCAGTTCAATTCCAATATCTGAAAACTCTCGAGCTGCGCTCTCGGAGGCAACTCTAAGGCTGAAATGATGGAAAAGTTCCATTTTGCACCGACTCTCAATGAAATTCCAAGCGCCCTACGAATGTAAGTCTAGGAGTCTCGAAACACTTCTCTGTCGAAACTCCTGGCTCCCTAATCAAAATGCCGCACATCTTTGTACGCTGAACCTGCAAGCACTTAAAGCCCTGCGAGTGCTTTGCACTCCTGCAATGCAGCGGCCATTTCTGGAGAGTTTGCATATATCTGCTCCGCAACGGCAAATACCTGTTCAATAGTTGCAAGCCCAGTGCCAGCTATTCCATACGGAATTGCTCTTCTCCAAGCGTTGGTTATTGCTTGATGTTCCACAACGGTCAGAACCGCTGCAAGCGAACAGACCGCGCCACCAAATAACCTGCCAAAACGCTGCTCAACGATGTGATGCAATTGGAACCCTAATCTCCTATTTGCCGCATTGTATTCAACTATGTCACGCCCCATCGGGTCCAGCGCATTCACTGGGTCGCCGCCGACATAAAGATACTTGTGCAGCGATGCAGGATCGTTAGTATAACCGTCCTCCGGATCGCGGCTCATGAACCTTCCGGTAGCGGGATTGTAGTATCTGGCGCGGAGGTAGTATAGGCCCAGGTCCGAGTCGTATTGTTCGCCGCGGTAGAGGTAGTTGTTGGGCGTTGTGCCGACTTTTGTGAATGCGTTTCCGAAGGCGTCGTATTCGTAATCGTCGGTGATTGTGCCGGCGGTGTTCGTCAGGTTTCTTACATTGCCGCCGCCGTCATAGCCGTAGAAGCTCGGCGTCCAGACGTTTTCAATGACCTGATTCTCGCTGATTCGTTGCAGCCCGTAGGTGTACTGACGAGCGACCGCGCCGCCGACTACTTCTTCCACAACCTGCGCGTATCCGGTTGGGTTCATACCATCCACCAGGTACTGCGTTGTGACCCCGCCAACTGTCTTTGACACTCGGTTTCCATCCCCGTCGTAGATCAGCGTGACGGTGCCGCTATTCATCGATGTCAGATGATTTTCGGCGTCGTAGGCGAAGGTTTTGCCGCCCGTGGCGAGCGTGTTGCCGTTGTTGTCGTAGGTCTCCGTAGAGACCTCATCGTCCGCGTTGTAGCCGAAGCTGCCTGAGTCCATCCCCGGCATATTGGTGGATTCGGAGAGCCGGTTGCCGACGGGGTCGAGCGAGTAACTTGAGCTGCCGTTGTTGTGGGTTGGGTCGCCGCTGATGGTCTCATTAGTCAGCCTGTAAATGCCGTCATAGGTCCAGCTCAGCGTTCTGCCGTTGCCCTCGGTCGCGCCGGTCAGGTTACCCGTGGCGCCACGGCTGTAAGAGAAGCTGGTGGACGGCGTCGACAGGCCGGAGATGCGATTCAAGGCGTCGTAGGTCATCGAGCTTTGCACGCCGTTGGCATAGGTTGCGCCTGTCACGTTGCTTTGAAGAGGCATCATGTCCCAAGGTTTTCCCCAGAGACCACGTCATTCAACGACGTCGTAATATGGCAACGGATACATTGAATTTCTCTGAGGCTTCTGTGGCAGGTAAAGGACCCAGACTCTTGCGCCCGCTCCATATTCGTCTGCTGAGTCGCCTTTTCCTTTCATCAAAAGACCGTCCTCTGTAATGAATTCATACTCGACATCAAATGCTCGGTCGTCGGGTATGCACTTCGTTACTCTTCCGGCTACCGCCTTCCCTTCACATGCCAATCGTCGATCCCGCCATAAAACCGCGAACGCCAGGCCACCCATTGCCGTAAGGAAGACTTCGCCGGCGGTATAGTACCACCCGATGGCGAAAGACCATTCCCAGGCGTCAGGATGATTGATTGCTGGATTGGAAGGAAGAAATCTGATGGGTATTTTGTCTGCCTTGTCGAGCGGTATGCCAACGGACGGCTCTTTGGCTTCGCCGGAGTAAATCAGCCCATTGACAATGAATCTATACTTGACGCCAGTTGGTGCGAGGCGAGCAATTGAGAATCCCGTCACCTCGCCGACAACTTCTTGGCCCCCACCGCGTAGGACAGCCCGATGCTGGAGTTGTCTGACATCGTCGTAGCAGAGCCACGCGATGGTAATCAGACCGCCCACGAAAAACACCAAGACTACAACTAGCAGATACTTTGAATCTGCCGATGAATTCAGCTGCGCCTTTCTCGGCAAGGCCCCGATGAGTTCGGAAGGAGCCGTTGTCATTGAGTATTTCGAGGCATCATGGTTCATCGTTGCTCGCCCTTCCTAATGTTCCAGTGCGGTCCCTATCCCAGTAAGCACACAGCCCAAATCGAAGCCTAGGTCGTCGGCGATGAACTTCGTTTCATTCGCTGCTGTGGGATTAGCCAAATAGGCATCCTCATCGTGGATGGTCGCCGCCGCACCAAATAAACGGGGAATTGGGGACATGATACCTATACACCCATGGTCGATTTTGATTAATAAAAACATAAGCTTTCTCCTCCCGCCCCACGAAAAGTCAAGCACAGGAACCTCGACATTTCCCCCAAACACCTCATTCCATTGCAAATAGAGTTTTGTCCGTTTTGCGTATTCTTTCCCCGCCTTGGCGCACAATGGAATAGAGTC
>JBEKET010000047.1:0-48084 GCA_050013695.1 Occallatibacter sp. | reverse complement strand
AGTGTTCCCTGACTGCGCCCATCCCCTCGGATATATCCCATAAACGAAGATGCCCTCGCTCTCGCAAGGGCATCTTCTCATCTATTCAAGCAAACCGGAAGAGTTTCGTAACAGACTCCTAACCGGGCGGCCTTTTGTGTTTGATGAGAAGCGGGCCCGCCAAAGAGGCGGCCAACCCCAGCTTCCGGCACTCCATCCAACCAGCTGGACGTGACGGAAGGAAGAAGCCATTGGGGAAACGACTCGGATTCTGCTTAATTCCTCCATTTTTGATTGCACTGATGACTTGCGCCTGGGGGGCGAGCGTGCCTGACAAGAGCTCGGCGCAACTAATCCCTGTTCGCTATGTACAGGGGACGGTCCACGGCTTCCTCCAGATGCGTTCCGATGATGGGCAGATCCTGGCTTCAGGAGACAGCGTGCAGGTTGCGCACGGAAGCCTGGTTACCGCACGCACGACATTCACATTCAAAGACGGCTCGGTCGATGATGAAACCACCGTCTTCTCGCAACGGGGCAGCTTCAGGCTCATCACCGACCACCACCTGCAGAAAGGGCCTTCTTTCCCTCATCCGACGGATGTGCTGATCGACGCGCGCACCGGGCAGGTCACCGTTCACTCAACGGGAAAAGACGGCAAGGAGGAGGTGAAGACCGACCATCTTACCCTGCCTCCGGATTTAGCAAACGGCATGGTTCCCCTGGTGCTTGAACACATCAAGGCCGGGGTCGCGGAGACGATTGTGCCTATGCTGGTATTGACGCCGAAGCCACGCCTGATCAGGCTGATCATTTCTCCCCAGGGCGATGCACCCTTTTCGATAGAGGGATCCTCACGCAAGGCGATCCACTACGAAATCAAGATCAATATCGGCGGCATCGAGGGAATGGTTGCGCCCATGGTGGGCAAGGCACCGCCTAACATTGAGCTTTGGATTATTGGCGGCCTGGCACCGACGTTCCTCAGGGAACAAGGGCCGATCTACGCGGACGGGCCGATCATGACCATCGAACTGGCGAGCCCGGTTTGGCCGGACGCGCCGAAGGCAGGGTCCTAAGAAAAGGTCTTTTGTCCTTCAGGCAAGCGAGCAGCCGGCTCCTTGCTCCGCTCCAAAGCAATAGCCCATTGGACCGCGGCGTGAACCGCCTCAGTCCTTGATCTCAAGCCGAGAACACGCCGTGCCTCATCTGCGAGTCCCTTATCGACGCGCACAGTTGTCGTTTTCGATGTCATTGCAGGCTCCATGGTAAGCTCATCGGCGACGTGCGTCCATCGATCACTACTTGACGCACTGGACTTGACGAATGCGGCTGGAAGAACCACGCTTGGACAGGAGCCTTCTTATGAATTCCAAGCTTATTAGATTCAGGCCAGGCATTGTTGCTGTCGCGCTGCTGGTTGGTGCGCTGCTGATTTCGGCCTCGGCCACGTTCGCTGAACCGGCGCTGTGGGTGGTCAAGGGACCGCATGCTACGGTCTATCTTTTTGGCTCGGTGCATGCGCTCAAGAAGGATGTGCCGTGGCGATCGGCGAAGATCGATGCGGCCATTCAGCAGAGCGGGAGCCTGTGGCTTGAAGTTCCCAACATTGAGGATACAAAGGCGCTGCAACCATTGATCCTGCAACTGGGCGTGGATCAGGAACACCCTCTCTCGTCAAAGCTGACCAAGGAGCAGGCGGCGCTGCTCGACAAGATCGCGAAGGACATGGGAATCCCCGGCGGGGAGACGGCGATGGAGCCGCTGAAGCCGTGGCTGGCGGCGGTTACGCTGAGCGCCGCGCCGATGATGAAGGCCGGTTTCGATCTCCACAGTGGCGTTGAAGAGGTGCTGAAGCCGGAGTTCGATAAGGCCGGCAAGCCGGTGAAGGGATTTGAGACCGCCGAGCAACAACTGCACTTCTTTGCCGATTTGCCGGATAAAGAGCAGTTGGACTACCTGAATTCGGAGTTGAATGACTTTGACCAGGCCGCGGAGACGTTCAAAAAGACTGTGACTGCGTGGTATGCCGGGGATGAAACTGCGCTGGACCAGATCTTCAGCGCGGAGTTTCGGGATAAGTATCCGAACCTGTATCAAATCCTGATTGTGAAGCGGAATCAGGATTTCGCTTCGCAGATTGATGGGTTGCTGAAGGGAGATGGAACGGTGTTTGTGGCGATTGGAGCGGGACACCTGGTGGGGCGGGACAGCGTGCCGGTGATGCTGGAGAAGATGGGGTATAAGGTGGTGCGGCAGTAGCGGGTTGGCCCAATGGGCCGGAGCCTCATTGAAGGCCGGCGGCTTTGTAGCTTGCAGAAATGCTTGCACAGAGGCCAAATTCCCGAGATACATCCCTCAGGGGCTAAAGCCCAACCTGATTTTGATTCGTCTACGGCACGACTGAAGTCGTGCCCTTTCGCACATCTAGGTCAAGACAGAGTTTTCTGGCAATCGGTAGATCCGTGCATCCTTTTTTTGTGCACGGATAGGTTATTTTCGAAGGCCGCGAAGCGGCGTCTGCCCCACCGCAGGCTGCCGCATCGGAGGTGGTTAGGGGCGGTCGTAGAAGCGGAAGAACAGGGAGGGCTTGGCGCAGGGCTCGGCGCGGGCTACCAGTTCTTTGGCCTGGCCGTCACTCAGCGGCGTGAATTCGCGCGCGAGATGGACGTTTTCTTCAAGCTGAGCGATGGTGTCGCAGCCGATGATGACCGTGCTGACGGGGCGCGAGAGCGTGTAGAACATAGCCTCGCGCATGGTGAGCGTGCCGGGCTTGTCGGTCTGGAAGGTCATGCCTTCCCACGAGTGCTTCTGCTGCTCAATGGGCGGAGGGGTCCAGGTGGAGAGAAGCCGGCTGCGGCCCGGCACTTTCATGCCGATGATGCCCATCTGGCGCTCGACGGCCAGGGGCAACAACTCTTCATTGAAGCTGTAGTGATGGGGGTCGGCAGCGTTCATGGCCATCAGGATGGTGTCGAAGTCGTGGCGCTTGATGCATTCCATCAGCGCATCGGGCCGGTAGTGGCCGGTGATGCCGAGATAGCGCACCACTTTTTGCTGCTGCATTTCAAGCAGCGCTTCCATGGCGCCGCCCTTGGCGAAGACTGCATTCACATCCGTCATGGTGCCGATGTCATGCAACTGCCACAGGTCGATGTGATCGGTTTGAAGAAGCTGGAGCGACTTGTCGATCATGCGCATGGAGTCGTCGCGAGTGCGTTCCTTGGTCTTGGTAGCGAGGAAGGCCTGGTTGCGGCGATGGGCCATGACTTTGCCGACGTATTGCTCGCTCCAGCGGTCGGGGCCACCATATATGGATGAGGTGTCAATGTAGTTGACGCCAAGGTCGAGGGCGCGCTCGATGATAGGCACGGCGACGTCGAAGTTGTTCGAGTGCTCGAGCGAGGCCTGGCCGCCCAGCGAGAAGATGCCCACCTTGTAGCCGGTCTTGCCCAGGTTGCGCGTGGGCATGGCGGTGGGAGTTACGGGATTCGACGGAAGGGCTGGGAGAGACTTTGGCGTGTCGGCTTTGAGTGCGGATGGAGCCAGCAATGCGGCGGTGACTGCGCCGCCGGCCTTGAGGAATTCGCGGCGGCCATGCTTGCCGCTGGTGAGATTGTCGCCCATTTGAGCCTCCCGGAGAGACGCTTCGAATTTGAAACACCATCATAGTCCAGTGAGAGAGGAATTGGAATTGGAGTGCGGTTAGCGGCGGAGGAAGACTATGCGGTTCTTCCAGGTCCACTTCCCTGCTTCCGTTGCCAGTGCGGTCAGGGCGCGGACCAGGCCACCGATGTCTGAGGGGGCGATGGTCTTCTCGTCCACGAAGATTACGCCGGCGTGATCAAGGCCTTGTTCGGCCCAGGATTTGAGCAGCGGCGGGATGGTGCGCCGGTCGTAGGTGACGAGGGTCAGCGACTGGGCGGCGGCGCGGCGGAGACAGGCTGCGTCGTCCTGCCCCAGGAAGCTGCCGCTTTCCCATGCAACCATGACGTGGACCACGAGGGTCCGGCTGCGGCGGCGCAGGCCGGAGGCTACGTCCGGCGAGATGTGCTCATCGAGAAGAAGCTTGAGCATGCGCGCGCCTGGCTGCTTTCCGGGGAACGAACTGGATGGCCTGGGGCAACATGCGTTTCAGCGTATCGAAATCCATGGCGTCGTTTTCGGTGATGGCGTCGTCGATCTCGGCGGGAAATGCCTCCGCGTAATGGGCGGCTGCCTGGACTTTTGCTTCGGGCCAGCGGAGATGCTTGGCTGCCGCTGTGACATTGCCCTGATAGCTGCGCAGGATCAGCATGACTTCCCATACGGCGAGTGAACTGGCCTGGATGCAGGCCTGGCGGCCGGCGGCAGAGTCGCGGAAGTCGATGAAGGCGAATTCGGAGCGGCGCAGGCCCTCCTCGACCAGACGCGCGCCGGCGTCGGAGGGGGTCCAGCCATGGCGGCTGGCCATGCGCTTGAGGCGCTTGCCGCTTTCGGTGGGGAGGCGCATGCTGACGACGATGGATTGGGCTGTTTTCATGACGAGTGTCCTTACTTTGTCACTGTTGTAAGGATTGTAGCGTATTGGTCGATCGCAGAGAGATATCTACGGCACCTACGGCATCCGTTCAGAGATTTCCTGCGCTGCCTTCGTTGCGCTCGAGGTGATCGAAAAGACCCTCAGGGGCTAAAGCCCGAGCCTCTATTTGTGGCTCTTTCGGCACGACTGAAGTCGTGCCCTTTCGCACATCAGAGCGGAAATGGAGTTTCAAACCAGGCTGTGAAGTCGTGCCCTTTCGCACATCTGCGTCAAGGCAGAACTGTTCTCCACGTCGTCAAGGCAGAGCTGTTCTCCACGTCAGCTCAGTTGGCTGAATTTTACGGGGAGCTGGTCGTAGTCGACGGTGCCGAGGCCGCGGGCGGCGGCTAGCGCTAAATACGGCAAGTCCTCGGGGTCGCGGTTCCAGTACGCCTTGGCGACGTAGGCGTCGAGGGCTACTGGATCGGTGCCGGCGACCAGTGTCTTCTTCAATTCCACGTCTTCAAGGTTGCCGCCGGTGGGGCCGTTGCGCACCAGGATCCGGTAGCAATCCATGAGCGTGACAGTGGGGAGCATGAAGCTGGCGAGGTCGGCGAGCGACTGGTGAATCTGCTGGTGGAGGCGGTTGCGCTGGCCGCCGAGGATGCCGTACCAGTTTTTCATGCCGAGAGTGACGCCAACCAGACTGTGATGCTTGGCGATGGGCAGGTTGATGATCTTGTCCGCTTCAAGAAAGGGCGTGAAGACGGGCCAGCTTTTGAGGACCACGCCGCCGAGATCGACTTCGCGATAAAGCTCGGGATCGGGAAGGATGACTTCAGCTCCCTCGGCGCGGGCGGCGGCCTGAATGCCGGAGCGCTGGAAACAGCGCCGGGGCTCGTTGCAGCTTACGTCGGTGACGATGACGCGCTTGGCGCCGGCATGCCAGCACTGGCGAACGACTTCAGCGACGAGCTCGGGGTTGGTGGTGGCAGCCTGCTCGGGGGTGCGGTCCCAGGCGATGTTGGGCTTGAGGACGACGATATCCTGGCGGCTGATGAAACGGCGGATTCCGCCCAGATCTTCAAGGGCGCGCTGGACGAGGGCGCGCGGTTCCCCGCCCTGGACGACGACGAGCTGGGGATGTTGCGGATCGGACGCGATGCGATGGTCGCGGCGGGCATTTTCGACGAGGGGTGGGACGGGGTGGAAGCTGTGCTGACTGAGCCAGACGGCTGCGGCGCTGGCGCCGGCGGCGACGCCACCGACGCGGAGAAGCTGGAGCATGGCTTCACGGCGCGTCATGGTGACGGACTGGTTGCGGATTGAGTCGAGAGCTGCGTCGAGCGCCTGGTCAGGGGTTGGGTCGGGTTGGTTGGGCATTGTTCCTCCGGCTTGGGTTGAGCTCCAGCTCAGATTTCCAATAAGTGAAAGTGCGCGGGGTCGTTGAATCCTAACTTGTGGTCAGCGTCGGCGGCGGTAGCGATGTAGCGCGGGGGACGGCCGGCGGCTTCAAGGGTGGGCAGGCCGGCTTCGGCGCGCTTGCGCTCGATGAGCTGCCACGCGGTGTGATCGATGGCTACGCGATCTTCACCGACGATGAGGGCGTTGGGCTGCCAGAGGCGCTCGGGGCGAAAGCCGGGACCGCCGTCGTAAACGGAGGACATTGCGTCGCCGATGGTGAAGCGGACCTTGGTGCGCACAGTGGGGATGCAGTTGAGGTCGGCGACATAGGGGTTGCAGCCGCCGCCGTGGAGTTCCTGCGGGCGCTCGACGACGCCGTACATGTTCTTCATGGCGAAGGTGACGCCGGCGCCGCTGTGATCCTTGAGGATGGGCAGGCCGATGACCATGTCGCAGTCGCGAGTGAGGATTTTGGAAAGCTTGACGTTGGTTGCGGAGCCGAAGGATAGGGGCTCATCTTCGAAGCCGGCGATGTCGGAACCGTAGCAGCGGATGCGGCTGGGGTCGGTGTTAATGGTGAGGCCGCAGGCTTCAAGGTCGCGGGCGTTGCGATCCCACACGATGATTTGGCCGGGCTTGACGCCGGCCTGCTGGAGGCGCTCGGCGATGGCGAGGACGAGGGCCAGGTGGGTGGAGATTCCCTTGCCGCCGAGGCCGTTGGTTTTGAGGCCGATGACTTTGCCGACGGGGACGATGCGCTTCCAGGCTTCGATGGGGTGGTCGTGGCCGGTGTAGGAGGCGATGGCGCGGTCGAGGAGATCGATGACGCGTTTTTCGTCCAACTGGCCGGCGGCGTTGTGGAGCGCGGGGTCGCGGGCGATGACGACTTTGGAGGGAGTGGGTTGGGGGTGGGAATCGAGCATGGCGGCCAGGCCGAGTTTGCTTTGCGTGCCGAGCAACACGGCTCCGGTGGCGGTGGTTTTCAGGAAATCGCGGCGGTTGTTCATGGGGTCCTCGCTTTCGTTCTCGGCCAACGATTCGGCCAGTTCGTTCAGAAGCTAACTGAAAAACATCCCTCAGGGGCTAAAGCCCGGTTTTATTTAGGCTCTGTGCGGCACGACTAAAGTCGTGCCCTTTCGCACAGCCGACCCGAACCAGTTCCTCTTCGGTCGGTGAGATTGGCAGCCCGATACAAAGCGTTCGTTTGAAACATGCTCTACAAGTTCATCTGCTTCCGCGTTTGGAGTTTTGTTTCCGCGCTTGGAGTTTTTGTTTCCATGTTTAGAGTTTTGCTTCCAGGCCGTGAGCAAGGGCCAGCAGCGCTTGTGGTGTGTCGGGGGTGGATTCAAAGGCGACGATGCGGACAAGGTAGGGGCCTTTGCGGAAGACGACGCTCTGTGCGTACGCGACTCCGGCGTCGCCGAGCTGGACGGTTTTGGCTTCCTTGGTTTGCTGGGCCGCGAGGATTTTTTGTGCACCCGCTGCATCGCCCATGGTGTAAACGTCGGCGGTTGCTTCCAACTGGCCCTGGTATTTGTAGTCGGCTGTTGAGGTGGTGACGACACCGGCGGATACGTATTGCTCGGCGTCGCCGTCGATGTACTGGTAGAGGTCTTTGGCGGCAAAGACGCGGGTGTCGGCGGTCTTGTCCCAGCCGGTGACTGCTCCGGATGCGGGGAACGGATCGGACTGGTGCTTCTTACATCCGGTGGCGGCTAAAGTCACAATTGCAAGCACTGCTATCGCGAAAATCCATCGTTTTGAGTGCCATTGTTTTTGGTTAGAGATCACTGCTGTCTCCTTATTTTCTGTTCAACAAAATCTGGCTGGCTGGGGAACGGCTCTCGCCGATGCTGGTGACGTAGACGGCGGGGTGCTCCTGGAGCGGGCAGGCGTATTCGCATGCGCCGCAACCGACGCAGCGGCTGGGATCGACGTGCGGCTGCTTGAGGGTTTTGGCGTTGCCGGCGGCGTCTATGACCTGGGCGTCCTGAACGTAGATGGCTTTGGGCGAGACGGGGCACCATTCTTCGCAGACGATGCAGTCGGTGGCCATGGCCCACGGAAGGCAGCGGCCACGGTCGTAGAAAGCGGTGCCGAGGCGAATGGGCTGAGGTTGCGTTGCGGTCGCAGCTTCAGTGGTGCCGGCGCCTACGACCCAGCCTTTTTCTTTGGGGGTGATGTGCCAGATTGCGCCGGTGGGGCAGACCTCGGAACAGAGCGTGCAGCTGGGCTCGCAATAGCCGATGCGGGGAACCAGGGTGGGCGTCCAGAGTCCCTCGAGGCCAGCCTGGTCGAGAGTGGGATGGAGGGCGGTGTTGGGACAGACCTTCATGCACTCGCCGCAACGGATGCAGCGGGAGAGGAACTCATTTTCATCGAGTGAGCCGGGAGGACGGAGCAGGCGCTCATTGCGGCTTTTGCCCATGCCGGTGTTGGCGCGCATGAGGGGGACGAGCGCAACGCCGGCGGCAACTCCGGTGAGCGCCTTGCGACGGCCGATGTCGGTGGTCGCGACTTCTTTTTCTTTTCTAAAGAAGCGGAACTCGAGGCTGGAGTGGGGGCAGGAGCCGACGCAGTTCATGCACATGAGGCACTCGGACTTGCGCCATGGAACGCCGCCGATGGGATCGTCGCCGCCCTGGCAACTGAGCAGGCAGCGGTTGCATTTGTCGCATACGGCCGGGTCCTTATGCAGGCCGAGAACGGACCAGCGCGAGACGGCTCCGAGCAATGCGCCGAGCGGACAAATGGCGCGGCACCAGAGGCGGGTGATGCGGAGGCTGGCGGCAAGGATGGCGATGAAGAGAACGCCGAGGATCAGGCCTTGGGCGAAGTGCGGCTGGCGGAAGTCGAGGACGGTGAATTGGAGGATGGTGTGGAGAGTTTCGCCGGTGGCTCGGATGGCGGCGACGTGGCTGTGTTCAAGCGGCGTGAGGATGGCGCGCACGGCGGAGTTGAAGGCGGGGAGCAGCGACAAGCCGAAGGAGCGGACGAGGAGGCTGAAGGGGTCGAGCCAGCCGATGGCCGCAGAACCGAAAAATGCGGCGATGAGGCCGGCGATGAGCACGACATATTTGCCGGTTTGCCAGCGTTTGTAGCGATTGGAATTGATGCGCTGCATGCCACGTTTGGATTCAGAGGGCATGTTGCCGACGAAGTGCTGGAGCGTGCCCATGGGGCAGATCCAACCGCAGAAAAAGCGTCCCAGAAAGAGCGTGGGAATGAGGATGACGAGGGCGATTAGCAGGCCGCGATAGAGGGCGTGGGTGGCGAGGGCGTTGACCAGAGCGACGAGCGGGTCGAGTTCAAAAAAGAGGCGGACCGGGGCGCGCAGGTGGATGTCGCCGGTAGCGCCGGGGGAGGGCCGCAGCGTGGTGAAGATGAGCAGCGCGAGAAACAGGAGCAGAAAGAAGAGCTGCGAGATTCTGCGCCAAACCGGCAAGCGGGAACGGGCCAAAAAACTCCTCCACACACCCGGGGCGGGTGGTTTGTTGTTACTGGGAATGATTCGCGCTGGGGATGGTTCTGAGCGGTGACCGGGATCACCTGTTCGGCGTGCGGCGCGCTGGGGAGACAAACCCGCGGTGGGAACGCGCATCCAACCGATGTGCAATTCAGGACAGAACTGTGTGTTTCGGTTGTTCATTCTGGGATGAAGCTGGGGCGTTGAAAACACAGTTAGAGAGGGTTGATATGTTTGATTCTAGATCATTTGTGCGTGTGGGACGGATGCCGGTATTGATGCTGGCGCTGGCGGTTGGGATGCTGACCGGATGCGAGTCGAAGCAGGACAAGGCACTGGACCAGGCAAAGGCGCAGGCGGCCAAGACCGGGCAGCCGCAGCAGGTGGTGACCGTGGACAAGAGCGGAACCACGACGACGACCGTGGTGCAGCCGCCGGCGCAGGGACAAACGGCCGAGGCGATTTCGACGACAACGGCTCCGCCCGCGGCTGGTGCGCCCGTGCCGGCTGCATCAGGACCAACGGTTTCCGCAGTGCCGCAGCCACCTCCTCCGCCGGCTAATTTGACGATTACTGCCGGGACGACGCTGGCGATTCGCGTGGATCAGCGGATCAGCGTGAAGACCAGCCGAGTGGGTGACACGTTTACCGGCGAGGTGGTGGAGCCAATCCTCAATCCCACGGACAACAGCGTGGTTATACCAAAGGGCTCTGCGGTGGGCGGAGTCGTGGATGCGTCGCATCGGCGGGGGCATTTCAAAGGCAGATCGCTGCTGGAGTTGAGATTGACTTCATTGACGCTGAATGGGACGCAGTACCCGCTGACGACACGCGACCTGGCGGAAAGCAAAAAGGGCAAGGGCAAACGATCGGCGGCGATGATTGGCGGCGGTGCGGGGCTGGGAATGCTGGTGGGCGGCGTGGCCACGGGCGGCGTTGGACTGGTGGTGGGCGGCCTGGTGGGCGGCGGCGCGGGAACGGCGGCGGCGGGGTTGACGGGGAATCGGGATCTCGATATTCCGGCCGAGTCGATTGTGCATTTCAAGCTGGCGGATGATTTGGTGGTGCAGGCGACGACGTAGGGGTGGTTGAGTGGTGAGTCGGAGGTGCGGCCGGCCGGTCGGGTTACAACTGGCCGGGCGTACCTCCCCACGATTCTGGATCGACGTCGGCGATGGATTGGGAAAATGTCCAGCGATGGCCGGCGAAGTCTTCGACGTTGTATTGCCGCTCGCCGTACATGTGGTCTTTCGGTGGAGAGATGACGCGGGCGCCGTGGCTCTCGGCGCGGGCAAGATGAAGGTCGACATCCTCCACACGAATCAGCACCGATTGGAAATTGTCTGCTCCGGCTAATTCTCGCTGGGAGAGAATGACTGCGCCGTCTCCGACATTCAACTGCGCGCGGTGGTCGCCAATGCGCAGACGCAGCGTGAAGCCGAAGGCTCTGCAGAGCCAGTCGATGGCGGGGCCGATCTCGGGATAGCCAACGATCGGAATCACTGTGCAGGAGGGGATGGATCGATTCGAGAGCATTTTCTAAATCCTCCCGAACAGTTTCTCAGAGGCGGCGGAGAGTTTCTAGAGGTGATTGATGAGGGAGGCGATGCAGGCTGCGCCGAAGCCGTTGTCGATGTTCACGACAGACACATTGGGCGAGCAGGTATTCAACATGCCGAGGAGCGCCGCAACGCCACCGAACGATGCGCCGTAGCCTACGCTGGTGGGCACGGCGAGGACTGGCGCGTTGACGAGGCCGCCGACGACGGTGGGCAGGGCGCCTTCCATACCAGCGCAGACAATTAAAACGCGAGCGGATTGCAGCGATGTTTTTTGCGCGAGCAGACGATGGATGCCGGCGACGCCTACATCGGCGATTAGCTCAACGTCGTTGCCCATGAGGCGCGCGGTGACGGCGGCTTCTTCTGCGACGGGAAGATCGCTGGTGCCAGCGCAGACCACGGCGATGATTCCCTTGCCTGCGACGGCGGGCGCCTGGGTGAGGGTGATGGCGCGAGCGGTTTCATGATACTGGGCGCGCGGCTCCTTATCAGGAGCTTCGACGGCGCGAACGGCTTCAAACATTTCGGCGGAGGCGCGCGTGGCTAGGACGTTGCCGCCATGCTGAGCCATGTGAGCGAAGATTGCGGCCACCTGCGCGGCGGTCTTGCCTTCAGCAAAGATTACTTCGGGCATGCCGGTGCGCAGGGCGCGATGATGATCGACTTTCGCAAAGCCGAGGTCTTCAAAGGGCAGATCGCGCAGACGTTCGAGTGCCTGTTCAACGCCGGTATTACCGGAGCGAACTTCGTTGAGCAAGGCTTCAATCTGGGTGCGATCCATTAAGGCTCCTTTGCGGCGCTGGTCGCATATATGAAAATTGCTTCCTGCATGATTTGTTTGACTGGGACGGAATTCTCAGTGGCCAGGCGGCGGCAATCTTCATATTCCGGTGAGGCGTTGGCGATTTTTCCGGAGGGCCAGCGAGCAATTTTGATTTGGACTTCGCCCCATTGCGTTTGCACCTTTTGAAATTCGCGGGCCAGGGAGGTTTTGTTTTCGACGCGCCAGTGGAGGCCGATGGTGGTGGTTTCGCGAAAGAGGATGTCGCGCAAAGCGGGCACCAGATCGGGGCGGCAGAGGACGGTAACCTGCACGCCGGTGCGGCCCTTTTTCATTTGCACGGCGACGCGATAGACATCCCAGGCACCGGAGGCGAGGAGCAGTTCGCTGACGTAGCCGAGCAACTGCGGGCTGGAGTCGTCGATGACGGTTTCAATGATGGCGATCGATTCAGACTGTTCGGCAGCAGCGGCCTCTTCGCCGATGAGAAGGCGGAGCAGGTTGGGCTCGCCGGGGGTGTCGCGTCCGCCGGCGCCGTAGCCTGAAGATTTGACGCGCATGGCGGGGAGCGGTGCGTAGCACACTTCGAGCATTCGTAATACGGCTGCGCCGGTGGGCGTGACGCGCTCCATGGGCGGGCCGGCGGCATAGACGGGCGCGTCGGCGAGCAGGGCCAGCGTGGCGGGCGCGGGAACGGGGAGGGTTCCATGCTGGCAGGCGACGGTTCCGCTGCCTACGTTGAGCGGCGATGAAAGCCAGCGATCGACGGCGAGCAGTTCAGCGCCGGCGGCGGTGCAGACGATGTCGACGATGGTGTCGACGGCGCCGACTTCATGGAAGTGAACTTTCTCAATGGGGATGGAATGAATGGCGGCTTCGGCTTCACCGAGGAGCTGAAAGGCGCGGATGGCGCGGGCTTTCACGGATTCTGAGAGCGGGGCGGCGTTGATGATTTTTAGAATTGCTGAAAGATGACGGTGAGGGGCGTGCGTGTGTTCGTGATGGTCGCCGTGGGAGTGAGCAGGCTCATGCGCGTGTTGCTCTGGAGTGATTACGTCGACTTTGGTTGCGGTGATGCCGCCGCGCATGACTTTACGCATCTCGAGACGCGCGCCTACGTCGAGGGCGGCGGCTGTTTCAGCGAGCGCGTCGAAGGAGACACCGGCGTCAACGAGCGCGCCGAGGAGCATGTCGCCGCTTATGCCGGAAAAACATTCTAGATATGCAGTACGCATCGATAGCGATTTTAAACTGTTGGCTAGGCTCCGCGCTTTGGAGTGCCTATTGAAATGCCCGAAGTCCAACCGCAGGTCCTTCGACTTCGCTCAGGATGACAGCTCATTTCCTATTCGCTTGGGATGACAGCGTTTTTCTTATACGGATTGTTGAGACACCACGCTAGGCTCCGCGCCGGGAGAGGATTTCGGCGGGCAGGATGGCGTTCATTGAGCCGGAGCGGAAGCCGGTGCAATCGAGCGTGACGTATTGAAAGCCGGCCTGCTTGAGGGCGGCGGAGATTGCATCGAGCATGTTGATTTCAAGGGCGCGGGGCAGCTCGGCGCGGGCGATTTCAACGCGGGCCAGTTCGCCGTGATGGCGGACGCGCAGCTCGCGAAAGCCCAGCTGGCGGAGGCTTTCTTCGGCACGCTCTACCTGGTCGAGCACTTCGCGGGTGACGGTGCGGCCGTATTCGACGCGCGAGGACAGGCAGGGCGCGGCGGGGCGATCCCACAGCGAATAGCCGGCGGCCTTGGAGAGAGCGCGAATTTCAAGCTTGGTGAGGGCGGCATCGGCGAGCGGCGCGAGAACTGCATGCTGCTCGGCGGCGCGCTGGCCGGGACGGTAATCGCGCGTGTCGTCGGCGTTCATGCCATAGGCGATTTGCGAATGGCCTAACTGTGCGGCGAGAGACTGCATGGTGCGAAAGAGTTCGTCCTTGCAATGGAAGCAGCGGTTGGCGTCGTTGCGCGCGTATTCGGGACGATCCAATTCATCGGTGTTGACGATGCGGAGCGGCATGCCGAGTGAATGCGCGAAGGCTACGGCTTGTTCGAGATCGCGGCGGGCGAGGCTGGGTGAATCGGCCAGCACGGCGAGCATTTTTTCGCCGAGAACGCGGTGCGCGGTGGCGGCGAGGAATGCGGAGTCTACGCCACCGGAGTAGGCGACCATCAGGCTGCCGAGCGAGCGAAGCTGCGCTTCGAGGGAGAGCAGCTTTTGCGCGATTTCAGGCTCGGCCGGATGCGCAAGCGGGGCTTGGAGCGAGTTGGTGTGCGCAGGGGACGCCATGAGGAGATTATAGCCTTCAGGCAAATGCACGTGTCGCGTTGATTGCGCTCAATGCTGAATGGTCGTTTCGGCGTGTGTGGGTTTTTGAGTGACCTGCACGGGTGTGGGCAACTGCGAGCGGTCCCAACCGCCGCCGAGGGCTTGAATCAGCTGCACCGATGCGGTCATCTGCTCCACCTGGAGATTGGCGAGACCCTGCTGGTTGGAGAGCAACGTGGTTTCCGCGGTCATGACATCGATATAGGGATCGATGCCCAGGTCGTAGCGGCTCTGTTCAAGCTTGAGAAATGTCTTTGATGAGTCGACGGCTTTCTGCTGTTGAGCGATTTGCTGCGACAGGATGCGCACGGACGCGAGCGAGTCTTCAACCTGCTGAAAGGCCACGAGCACGGTCTGGCGATACGCTGCGAGGTCGGCGTTGTAGGTGGCGATGTACTGATTGACGGTGGCGCGACGCAGGCCTCCGTCATAGATGGTTTCAGAGAGCGCCGGGCCGACGGACCAGAAACGGCTGGCGGCATCAAACAGGTTCTTGAGAGCGGAACTTTCCACGCCGCCGTTGCCGGAGAGAGTGAGAGACGGATAGTACGCCGCATAGGCTACGCCGATCTGCGCGTTTGCCGCGGCCATGGAGCGCTCCGCTCCGGCGATGTCAGGACGGCGCTCAAGCAGTTGCGTCGGCAGGCCAACGGGGATGGGAGGAGGCGCGGTGAGGATGGGCTTGACCGGAATGGAGAAGGCCGATGCGGGCTTGCCGACGAGCATGGCGATGGCATGTTCATACTGGGCGCGTGCGATGCCCAGATTGATGGCGGCAGACCGCGCACTGTCCAAGGTGGTTTGCGCTTCAACGAGCGAAATCTGATCGTCGACTCCAGTGTCGTAGCGGGCCTGCTCCGAGTCGACAGATTTCTTGTCCGCGTCCACCGTGGCGTCGAGGATCTGTTGCAGCGCATCCTGGCCGCGAATTTCAAAGAAATACTCGGCGAGGCTAGCCTGTTCGGAGAGGCGTTCATTCTCAAGATCGGCAGCGCTCAACTGGGCGTTGTATTGATTGGCGCGGACGGTGTTGCGCACCTTGTCCCACAGATCCGGCTCCCACGAAATACTGGCCGGCAGGGCAAATATCTGCGACTGCTTTCCGGCGGATGAGCCTGTGTTTCCAGTTCCACTTCCGGTTCCGCTGGTTGAGCTTGAGCCTGATCCGATTGTGGATGAGCTTTGCGACCGTGTGTAGGAAGGACCGATGCCGATGGTGGGGAAATACTGCGAGCGCGCTTCGCGCACCAGGGCGCGGGCCTCCATAAAGTTCTCAAAGGACTCGCGAATGTTCTGATTATCGATATTCAATTGCTCTTCGAGGGCATTGAGTTCCGGATCGTTATAGATTTCCCACCACTTGCCGCGAAGAGTTGCGTCCTGCGGCTGCGCGACCGACCAGGCGCCGACTTCCTTGCCGCCGGTTTCCTTGAACTCGGTGGGCGACTCTTTGAAAGCCGGCGGCGCGGTCATGGAGGGGGGAACATATTTGGGGCCAACGTTGCATCCGGCGAGCAGGGCCGAGAGGGCAACGGTAAAGAGCGCGCACGACGAGGCACGAATGGTCCGCCGGAATTGCACGATCGGATTTTTCATAACGAACACTCCATAACAATCATCACTAAGAGGCCTCAGCGTTTCCGGGCGCGAAATGGTTTGAGGGTTTGCCCTGGAAACGAAGGCGCATGCGATCAAAGAACAGGTAGACGACAGGCGTGGTGTAGAGGGTCAGCATCTGGCTGACGATGAGTCCGCCGACGATGGTAATGCCCAGCGGACGCCTGAGCTCGGAGCCGGTTCCAGTGCCGAAGGCCAGCGGCAGCGCGCCGAACAACGCGGCCATGGTGGTCATCAGGATGGGACGGAAACGGAGCATGCAAGCCTCAAAGATTGCGTCAGAAGTGGACTTGCCGTGTTCGCGCTCCGCGACCAGCGCAAAGTCAATCATCATGATGGCATTCTTCTTGACGATGCCGATGAGCAGAATGATACCGATGATCGAAATCACGTTGAGATCGATCTTGAAGAGCATGAGGGCGAGCATGGCGCCGACGCTGGCGGAGGGCAGCGTAGAGATGATGGTGAGGGGATGGACCAGGCTCTCATACAGGATGCCGAGGACAATGTAGACGGCAAGCAGAGCGGTGGCGACAAGAGCGGGCTCAGAGGCCAGCGAAGTCTGATAGGCGGCAGCTGTGCCGGCGAAGAATCCGCGCACGGTTTCCGGCATGCCCATCTGCTGCTGCATCTGGCCTACTTCGCGGACGGCATCGCTCATGGACATATTGGTAGCGAGGTTGAAGGATACGGTGACGGATGGGAATGAACTGGTGTGATTGATGACCAGCGGCGTGGTGGTTGCCTGCGCTGTAGAGACCGTGGAGAGCGGGACAACGCCTTTGCCGGAATGGAGGTAGATGTCGTTCAGGCCCGCCGGACTTTGCCAGTAGGGCGGAGCTACCTCCAGGACCACGTAGTACTGATTCAACTGGGTATAGATGAGGGACACATTGGACTGGCCGAAGGCGGAGTAAATGGAGCTGTCAAGAGACGACGGCGTGAGGCCGAGCTTGGCGGCAGTGGGGCGGTCGAAGGTGAGCATTTCCTGGAGGCCGGCATTTTGCGCGTCGGTGTTTACATCCTGAAAGCCGGAAAGACTCTTCATCCCCGCGAGCAGTTTGGGGCCCCAGGTCGCGAGATCCTGCACATTATCCGATTGAATGGTGTACTGGTAGAGCGCGGCGCTCCCACGTCCGCCGATGCGCAGATCCTGCGAAGCCTGGAGGAATGCCTGGGCCACCGGAAGCCGGTTCATTTGAGGCCGCAGGCGATTGATAATGTTGGGCGCTGTGGTCCGGCGCACAGGGCAGGTTGGCGACTCCTTGCACTGCGTTCCCAGCGGCTTGAGGGCGATAAAGATGAACCCGCCGTTGGATGAGCCGCCGCCACCGGTATAGGCATTGACGTGAGCGACAGCCGGGTCAGCCTTTATAACGCGCACAAGTTGCCGCACCGAGTTGTCCATCACCGGGAACGATGCATCCTGGGGCCCTTGCACCATGCCCGCGAGAGCGCCCGTGTCCTGCTGGGGAAAGAATCCCTTGGGGATTACGCTGATGAGGTAAAAGTTTAACCCGATGGTAAGCAGCAGGACGGTGAGCATGAGACCGGGGTTCCTGAGCACCCAGGTCAGGGATTTGTTGTAGCCGGTGAGCAGCCATTGGAATCCCTTTTCGCTGGCTCGAAACAGGCGCCCGTGTTTGATCTCCCGCTCGTCCTTGAGCAGGAAGGCGCACATCATGGGCGTGGTGGTCAGGGAGATGACCATCGATACGAGGATGGCGGTGGCGAGCGTGACGGCGAATTCGCGGAAGAGCCTGCCCACGATGCCGGCCATGAGCAGGATGGGAATGAAGACGGCGATCAGCGACATGCTGATGGAGAAGACAGTAAAGCCGATTTCCTTTGCGCCGAGGAAAGCGGCCTGAAACGGATTCATTCCCGTCTCTCGATGGCGGGAGATATTTTCCATGACCACGATGGCGTCGTCGACCACGAACCCGGTAGCGATGGTGAGCGCCATAAGCGAGAGGTTGTCGATACTGTAGCCGAGCAGGTACATGACGGCAAATGTGCCGACCAGCGAGACAGGGACGGCGACCGCGGGAATGAGCGTGGCGCGGCCGTTGCGCAGGAATACGAAGACAACCAGAATCACCAGCGCCACCGACCCCATCAGGGTTTTTTCGACGTCACTCACCGACGCGCGGATGGTGGTGGTGCGATCGAGGACAACGGTGATATTGATGCCTTGCGGAATGGACGCTTGAACGGATGGCAACTCCGCCTTAATGCGATCGACGGTCTCAATGATATTGGCGCCGGGCTGACGGAATACGATGACGGTGATTGACGGCACGCCGTCGAGGTATCCGCCGGTGCGGATGTTCTGCGCGCCATTGGCTACGTCGGCAACATCGGAGAGATGGACGGCGGCGCCCTTGTTGTAACCGATGACGATCGGCTTGTACTGGTCGGCCTGATGCATCTGGTCATTGACGACGATGTCGGCGGTGGTATTCCCGACCGTGATCTGACCTGCCGCTTCGTGCACATTCTGTGTGCTGAGCACGGATTGAATATTTGAAAGAGTGAGCCCGTAGCTGTTGAGCAGGGTGGGATTCACTTCGACGCGCACGGAAGGACCGGCGCCGCCGCCGACCGAGACTTGTCCGACGCCCTGAATCTGTGAGAGCTTTTGCGCAATGACGGACGAAGCTTCGTCGTAGAGTGTCGGCTTGTCGTACTTATCCGACGTGAGCCCGATGATCATGATCGGGGAGTCAGCGGGGTTGACCTTGCGGTAGGTAGGATTGGCGGGCAGATTGGCGGGCAGATAGGTGCGGGCCGCGTTGATGGCGGCTTCAACGTCGCGCGCCGCGCCATCGATGTTGCGGCTCAGGTCGAATTGCAGGGTGACTGAGGTGCTGCCGAGCGAACTCGACGAAGTCATCTCGGTGATGCCGGCGATGTGGCCGAATTCGCGCTCCAGCGGAGTAGCGATGGACGATGCCATAATCTCCGGGCTGCCGCCGGGAAGGCTGGCGCCGACGGAGATGGTGGGGAAATCGATCTGCGGCAGCGGCGAAACCGGAAGCACATTGAACGCGATGGCTCCCGTGAGCAAAACGCCCGCCGTCAGCAGGGTGGTGGCAACCGGCCGCCGGATGAAGGGAGCGGAGATGTTCATGAAGCCTCCGCCGGCTGAGGCTCATCACCCATTTCTGGCCGTTTCTGAGAACCGGTGAAGCGATGCCCGATGCGATCGAAGAAGATGTAAATGACGGGCGTGGTGTAGAGCGTAAGAATCTGGGAGAGGAGCAGGCCGCCGACCATGGCAATGCCCAGCGGCCGGCGAAGTTCAGAACCCATGCCCGAACCCACCGCGAGCGGAATACCCGCGAGCAGCGCGGCCATGGTGGTCATCATGATGGGGCGGAAACGAAGCAGGCAGGCCTCGTAGATCGCATCCGTTGAATTCATGCCGCGTTCCCGCTCGCCTTCGAGGGCGAAGTCGACCATCATGATGCCGTTCTTTTTCACAATGCCGATGAGCAGGATGATGCCGATGATGGCGACGACGCTGAGGTCCTGCTTGAAGAGGCTGAGGGCCAGCAAGGCGCCGACGCCGGCCGAGGGCAGCGTGGAGAGAATGGTGATGGGGTGAATGAAGCTCTCATACAGGACGCCCAGCACGATGTAAACGGCGACCAGCGCGGCGATAATCAGCAGGCCTTCATTGGACAGCGAGCCCTCAAAAGAAGCCGCGGTGCCTTGAAATCCAAATTGGACGCTGGCCGGCATGTTCAGATCTTTTTGAACTTTTTCGATGGCCGTGATTGCTTCACCGAGCGAAGCGTCGGGAGCGAGATTGAACGACACGGTAACTGCCGGGAACTGGCCCTGGTGATTGATGGAGAGCGGCTCTGCGACCTGCTGAATGCTCGTGAATGCGCTGAGCGGAACGGAGTTGGCCGGTGTGTTTGTGGAGGCTGTATTGCTGGCGGCGCTGCCGGCTCCGACGCCGGAGGTGATGGCATTGGCGGGCGGCGTCAGCACTGTCGAGGACGGCGTATAGACGGCTGAAGCTGTGAGGGCATTGGAGCCGGCGGAAGACGACCCCGAAGATGCAAAGGACGATGAAGCCCCTGGACCCGAAGTTCCCGACGATGCGCCGGACTGAATGTAAAGGTCCTGGAGTCTTTTGGGAGACTGCTGAAAGCTGGGATCGGATTCCAGAATCACGTGGTACTGATTCAACTGCGTGTACATGGTGTTGATCTGGCGCTGCCCATAGGCGTCGTATAGCGTGTTGTCGATGGTAGCGGGGGCAATGCCCAGGCGCGATGCGGAGACGCGGTCGACAACCAGCGAGACAGCGAGGCCGCCGGTCTGCTGATCGGTGGCCACATCGGCAAGCTGGGGGAGGGCCTTCATCTTGTCGACCAGCTTTTCAGTCCACTGGTTCAGTTCGGTGGCGTCAGGGTCTTCGAGCGTGTACTGGTATTGTGTGCGGCTGACGCGGTCGTCGACGGTGATGTTCTGCACCGGCTCCATGAAGAGCTGGACGTCGTCGACATCTTTGAGGCTCTTCTGCAATCGGCGAATGACGTCGGATGCGCTCATATCGCGCTGGTCGAGCGGCTTGAGGTTGATGGACATGCGGCCGCTGTTGAGCGTGGTGTTGGTGCCGTCGGCGCCGATGAACGACGAGAGGCTCTCGACTGCCGAATCCTGCAATACGATCTTTGCCAGTTGCTGCTGCTTCTGGGCCATGGCGGCGAAGGAGATGGTCTCCGGCGCCTGGGATATGCCCTGAATGACGCCCGTATCCTGCACGGGGAAGAAACCCTTGGGAATGGTGATGTAGAGAACGATGGTGAGGATCAACGTGGCTACGGCGATGAGCAAAGTGATGGTCTGGTATCCCAGAACGAACTTGAGGGTGCGGCCGTAGAAGTCGATCATGCTCTGGAAGGCACGCTCGGAGGCCTTGAAAAAGCGGCCCTGCTGCGCCTCAGGATTGTGGCGCAGAATGCGCGAGCACATCATGGGGGTGAGCGTAAGGGAGACAACAGCGGAGATCACGATTGTGACGGCCAGCGTGACGGCGAACTCACGGAAGAGGCGTCCAACCACGTCACCCATGAAGAGCAGCGGGATGAGCACCGCGATGAGCGAGACGGTCAGCGAGACGATGGTGAAGCCGATCTGTTCAGCGCCCTTCATGGCGGCCTTCATAGGCGGGTCGCCGGCCTCAATGTAGCGCGTGATGTTTTCGATCATGACGATCGCGTCATCGACCACAAAGCCGGTGGAGATGGTCAGCGCCATGAGCGAAAGATTGTCGAGACTGTACCCGAGCGCGTACATGGCGCCGAAGGTGCCCACCAGCGAGAGCGGCACGGCGGTGAAGGGGATGATGGTGGCGTACACATTGCGCAGGAAAACGAAGATGATCATGACCACCAGCGCGATGGTGAGCATCAACTCGAATTCAACGTCGGCCACGGAGGCGTTGATGGATGTGGTGAGATCGGTAAGCGGCGTTACCTGGATGGAGGCCGGCAGGTTGACTTCAAGCTGGGGCAGAATCGCCTTGATAGCCTTGACGACCTTGATGGTGTTGGCGCCGGGCTGCCTTTGAATATTGAGGATGACGGCAGGCGTCTGGTTCATCCATGCGGCCTGCTTGTTGTTCTCGATGCCGTCCACGACTGAGGCGACATTTTTGAGCATGACCGGCGCGCCGTTGCGATAGGCAATTACGATTTTTCGATAATCGTCGCTGGTCACCAACTGATCGTTGGAATTGATCTGGTAGTCCTGGTGCGGGCCGTCAAAGTTGCCCAGGGCCTGGTTGACGCTGGCCTGAGTGAGGGCGGTACGCAGATCCTCCATGTTGAGCCCGTACGCCGAGAGCTGGGTCGGGTTGGCCTGAATGCGCACGGCCGGTTTCTGGCCGCCGCTGATGCTGACCAGGCCGACACCACTCAACTGAGAAAGCTTGGGCGCCAGGCGGGTATCCACCAGGTCTTCCACCTGCGAAAGGGGAATGGTGCTGGAGGTGATGGCCAGCGTGAGGACGGGCGCGTCGGCGGGATTGGTTTTGCTGTAAACGGGTGGCGCGGGAAGGTTCGAGGGCAGATAACTCTGCGCCGCGTTGATGGCGGACTGAACCTCTTCCTCGGCGATATCGATGTTGAGCGTGAGCGCAAACTGCAGGACGATAACCGACGAGCCACCGGAACTGGTGGAGGTCATCTGGCTCAAACCCTGAAGCTGGCCGAACTGGCGCTCAAGCGGCGCGGTAACCGTGGTGGCCATCACGTCAGGGTTGGCGCCGGGATAGAAGGTGAGTACCTGGATGGTGGGGTAGTCGACCTCCGGCAAGGCAGAGATCGGCAACTGGGTATACGCAACGATGCCCACCAGCAAAATAGCGGCCATCAGCAGCGAAGTTGCAACAGGGCGCTGTATGAAAGGCCCGGAAGGATTCACGGAGTATTGCCCTCTGTCGGGTTAGCTTTTATGGCCTGCTTGGATATGACGACCTTGCTGCCCGCCTGCAGCTTGTCGAAGCTGCTGGTGGCGACGACTTCGCCGGCCTTGATGCCGGTCACCTGGGTCACGCCGCCCTCGGTCTCTCCCGCAGTGATGTTCCGGACATTGGCGACACCGTTGGCGATGACGTAGGAAAAAGCCGCGGTTCCATTGTGCTGAACGGCTCCGCTGGGAATCAGCGTGACGCCCTCAAGAGTGTTCAGCAGCAACCGTGTGTTGACGAACTGGTTGGGAAACAGCTCGTCCTTCGCGTTGGCGAACTGTGCGCGCAGATTCACCGTGCCCGTAGTGGTGTTGATCTGGTTGTCGATGCTTTGAAGCTTGCCTTCGGCGAGTTTGGTGGTCTGGGCGCGATCCCATGCCTCAACGGGCAGAGTGTGCACCTGCTTCATCCGCGCCAGCACCGAACTCAGGCTATCTTCAGCAAGCGTGAACACGACGGTGATGGGCTGCTCCTGGGTGATGACTACGAGCACCGTGGATCCATTTGCGGACACCACGTTGCCGGGGTCCACCAGACGAAGGCCGACGCGGCCCGAGATCGGCGCCGTGATGTGGCAGAAGCTTAGCTGGACCTGGTCATAGTTGACGGTGCCCTGATCGTTCTTCACTGTACCTTGATCCTGGAGAACAATCTTCTCCTGATCGTCGAGCAACTGCTTGTTGATGCCGTTGCGCGCCCATGCGGTGCGATAGCGCTCGAGGTCCATCTGGGCCTGCGCCAGGACATTGGTATCGTGCTCCAGAGTGCCCTCGGCTTCAAGCAACTGTGCCTGGTAGGGACGCGGATCGATGTCGATCAACGCATCGCCCTTTTTCACGAACTGACCTTCAGTGTAATGAACCGCGGTGAGCACTCCGCTGGCCTGGGGAAGGATGTTAGCTGTGTATACCGGCGTGACTGATCCGATGGCGTTGAGATACACACCAAGGTTGCCGGTGGTGGCCGTCGCAACCGTGGTTGAAACCGCCGGCTTGATGGCGGCCATCCTTTTCTTCTCCGCCGCTTCCTTCTCGTTGTTCTTGTGGATGAACCACACCACGCCGACGATCACAATCAGCAGGAGAAAAATACATGCCCATACAACCCACGGCTGGCCTTGCCGGGATGACGATGCTGTCAACTGGTGATCGGCTCCGATGTGTTGACCATCTGATGTGAATTCAGACACTTAAGACTCCAGGCGAAAAAACAATTGAGGAGGCGCACATGGCAGAATCGCAGGAAACCAGCGCAATTGCAAGTTCCACAGTGCTCCCCGGAAAAAGCCTAAGGGGCGATAGGTTACAGACAACTGAATAGACGGCACAGGCAACTGATTAGACGCAAGATACATGCTGCGAAATGCGCTGGGCAGGGCTATTGAACAGATGCGCGCCGGAATCGCGAGGTTGCCGGACATTATTCCACTTTGGATTACGAGACAGACTTCAAGCCAGGCTTCGCGCCGGACTTCATACCGGACAACTAATTAGATTGTATTCTTCCGCACTGAGTTAGCATTTTTTTCGGCTGCGTCCGGGTCATTTCCAGGATATGAGCCCGTGATATGAGATATGAGTTCGGGATATGAGCAATCGGGACCATACGCGCAGCCGGGTTGAAGGCGATGATGGACAGAGCTTGGGCGGCGTCGCGTCCAAAAAGGCCGAGACGCTTTGGCCGGTGTACATCGGCAATTCCAGCGTTCGCAACTTGCAGCCCACAAAGGGGTCAATACGACTACGTAGCCTGCATCAGACATGCGGACACCGACTATCGGTTCGACAATTCGTTCGCGGTCTTCGATGAGCTCGATCCTTTCACCTTTCCGGGATCCGGTTCCTCAACAAAAACTGTCCACGCTAATCAACGTACCTGTATCGAGGCCTGCATTGATGACCAATACGAACCACGTAACGTTTTCACCTGCTGATTTTCTTGCGAATGCCGGCCTGGGGCGAAGAATTATTGAATTGAAGCCCGGAGAAACTTTCTTCTCGCAGGGGGATGCGGCTGACTCGGTCTTTTATCTCAAGAAGGGCCGCGCCAAGCTCACCGTTGTTTCACAAACCGGAAAAGAGGCCACCATCACGCAACTCTCCGACAGCGACTTTGTAGGAGAGGAATCGCTGGCCGGTATAGTCGGGCTGCGGCTGGCCACGGCCACTGCGATTAACAACTGCACAGCGCTCAAGATTGCGCGACTGGAGATGATTCGTGTGATGCACGACGAACCTGCATTCGCCGATCTCTTCCTGAAGTTTCTGCTTGCCCGCAGCATGCGCACCCAGGCCGATCTTGTCGATCAACTCTTCAATTCAAGTGAAAAACGGCTGGCGCGGATTCTGCTGATTATGGCGGAGTTTGGCAAGCCTGGCGACCCCGAGACATTCATTCCTCCCGTCACGCAGGAAGCACTGGCGGAGATGATCGGCACCACGCGTTCGCGCGTCAGCTTTTTCATGAACCGCTTTCGCAAGCTGGGGTTTATCGATTACAACGGTCGCATCCAGGTACACAAGTCGCTGCTGAACGTGGTGCTGCTGGATCAGTTGCCGGGGCACAACTCGGCCAAGCCGCCGCTGGTTATCGATTAGAGCATTTTCGGTCTGCCCGATTACCGTTCACCCGGACCTCTGTGCTCTCCCACCCATTGTGCAAAGGGCGCACAATGGATGGGGCACGGTGAGTTCTGTTAACACTTGAGTTGGAAACGCTGTATCAGGACCTGTCTACCGGGGATTAGCAGAGTCGATCCAGTGAGCGACGGTGTCATGCACGAACATGATGCTGGTGGGCGCGGCGACGGTTTGCGGATTTTGCTGGCCGGGCGCGTGGATCATCAATAGCGGCCGCGGATCCCATTGACCGCCGTCGGAAGCGCGCTCATCTTCGGCGCTCCATCCCGGCAATGGACGCCACATCGCGGTACGCCAGGAATGATCGCCGTGCACGATGAGCGTGGTATCGGCCCAGCGCGGCTGTTTCTCTAGCTCGTCGAGAATCTGGCCAATGAGCCGGTCTGAATAATCCAGCGAATCCAGGTAGGACCCTCCCACAGCGTAGTGGCCTGTGCGCCGATCCCAGAAGGCGGGCGGATGGGGGGCGGGGATATGGAGATAGATGATATCGGCCTGGCTGTCGGCAAGAGTCGCAAGCTCGTGGTCGTGGAGATCCTTGACGGCCTCGATGTGGCCTTCGGCGTTCCAGGCGGCCACGTCGTCCCACGCGCGCCGTGGAGCAATGGCTTCTTCAACCATGATGCGCAAGGGGAACCAGACATTCTGGGCAAACGTCGCGCTGGTCGATGTAGGCCCACGATCCTGTGCGTCGCCATTGCTCCAGTAACATTCAGTTGCGACGCCGGCGAAGATGGGGCAATAGGCGACATACCAGCCGACGATGGATGTGGTTAGTCCATGCTGCGCGGCCATGCCGAAGAGGGTGGCTTGGGGGTCGAAGGGTTTCCAATCGGAGCCATCGTCAATCTGGACCAGGTAGCGGTTATTCGAAGTGTAGGTAACGTCGGTGACCGCGCGGCCCAACAGCAGGCTCGGAATGGCCCTGGTGGTGCGGTAGGCGATGGGCGTTACGTCAGAATACAGCGTGGTTTCCGCGCGCAGGCGATCGAGGTTTGGAAGTTGCAGCGAGGGATCACGCGCTTCAAAGACGGGCTTGTAAGCAAGTTCGTCGAAGAGAATCCAGACCAGGCGCGGCCGGTGTGGAGTGGGCGCAGCGATTGGATGGGCGAAGGATTGCGGACCGGGGCGCCAGAGAGAAGCGCGTCCAAGCTGAAAAGTCACCACCAGCGCAAAGACCGCAAAGCCGGCCAGGAGGCTGCTGCCGGCCTTGCTCAAATTCGCTGCAAATTTTGGTACGCGAAGGACGAGGAAGGTGAGCAGGCCGGCCCACACAATGCCCATGGCCAGCACCGCAAGCGGTGGCACGTCAATGGGCATCACATCGAGATTGCGCGCAAATAGAAGCACCGGCAGGACCGCCATCAACACCCAGCGGATGGTGGGCCATGCGGCGAGCCGGCGCAGACCCGCCAGCAAAGCAAAGAACAGCACAGCCACAATCACCATGTCAGTGAGTTGAGCAAGCGCGATGCCTGTCAGCGCCACGGGCGAACGCATGCGCGCATCGCCTGCTCCGGAGGTGAGGTCGGCGTAGTTTGGGAGCAGCAGGATGGAAGCGAAGGCCCAGGCCTGCGCAATGCGTTTCATCATGATGGGATTATTCTTTCACCCGGCGCGCCTGCATGATCATTCTCTAATTCCTGGTTGCGCTCAAAGAGGAAGAGGACGCGATGATTGCCCAGCTCGGCGCGATCGGCGACGTGGAAGAACGGAGCGAATGCCAGCTTGAGATCGTCTTCTGACAGGCTGCCATAGAGATCGTCGCGGCCGCGCAGCCACTCCTGAAACATGGGGTCCGCGGGGGGCACCCACTCCAGCACCAGCCAGCGGCTCGTCAGGCTGGCGCAGAGATCGGCAATGTGCGGCAGGGGCAACTGTTCGCGCAGAATGAGGTGATGAATGACGGCGAGCATCAGCACGAGGTCGAATTTGCCGGTCAGGCGCCCCTCTCCCGTCAGGCGCTGGAGCAGGGAAAGCTGCTCCTGATTTCTCCATCCCACGGCGGGGGTGGGGCGGGCGATGTTGGCTACCATGGCGGTGATTGGCTGGCTCTGTTCAGAGGCGGTTCGACCGAGGGCCTCAATGGCCGCAGAGTCGCTGTCGAGCGCGACCACTTGAGCGCCTGCCTTGGAGGCCAGGAGCGAATAGGTCCCCGTATTGGCTCCGATATCCAACACACGGGCGGGACGGCAGCGCTCCAGCACTGCGGCTACGAATCGCTGCTTCTCTTCCGTGTCGGACGGGCGATAGTGGACTGCTGATTGCTGATAGCCGCTCCATCGGCTGCTGGTTTCAGAGCGGGCGGCGCGGGCGATTTGCTTTCTCAGGCGGGCTATCCGCTTGTGGAGAATATGGGCTGCTAATTCAGGGTCAGTCGTCGATGGTTTTTTCTGGGACTTGGTTGGCTGGGACTTGGTTGGTTTGGACTTGGATTCCTTGCTGCCGGACTCCTCAAAGACCGTAGCCAGCGTGACTACATCGAGCAGATCAGGATTGAGGCGCTGCAAGGGACCGAGAGCGTTATAGATTGTCCGGGGCTCGTACCCGTCACGGGCGAAGATAGTGGACTGCAATGGCCAGCTCAGGAGTTTTTCCGCGACGAGGGGAAGAAGAAATGTGCGCACGAATTGCCCATAGGCAAGCCAGACACTGGAATGCGGATCGCGGCGTTCGAACGACAAAACGTCCACCAGAACGGGCCGAGCGCCCTTGAAGAGGATGTTCAGCGGAGTTGCGTCCTTGAGTGTCCAACCGGCATCGATGGCCTGGTCAGCAAGGCGCAGCGTGAGCTCGGCCGCGGAACGCCACTGGCCGGTTGTCCACTCCCATGGATAGGAGATGGGATCGATGCGTGGATGCTGGAGCCAAAGCTCTGCGGATTCCGCGGCGGAATCGGGCTGGTGCATGACTTCAGTGGAGATGAGATCGCCGCTGCGCTCCAGGGCCTTGCGGAGCGGTGACGCGAGAAAGGCGCGGGTTTCTTCGACCGCGGCAGGATAAATGCGCCGCAAGGCATGAGTTGGCGTGAGATGGAGTTGGCCGGCAGGGTCGCGGAAGGTCGCATGCATGGGGATACGTTCAGCTGGATCTTGAACGCCATCGGGTCCCGGAAGGTTGGATGATTTCGCAGCGTCGGCTGGGTGGTGGCTATCAGACCTGACGGAGGCTTGCTGGAGGTCGGGCTGGCTGCTCACGGAAGAGACGAACCCTCGTCTTCCTTCACCGCGGGGAACTCTTCAGGCTGTGGCTGGGTTTTGGCGCCGCGGTGGAGGAGGCCATAGATTTTTCGGCGCAGATACCAACCGGTGGCAACCACAGCGGACCCGAGAGCCTGGATGGCGAGCAGCCCGGTTCCAGGATCGGCATATGCGTAGGCGCGCTGCTGAAAGATCAGCGATGCGCCTAGAACGATCATTAATAGAGGGACGATATGCAGCAGTTTTCTCATGTTTTGGATGCGCAACTTCCGGAGCCGGATCGGGACTCCTCTTCAAAAAAGCTCGAAGCAATGCCGTCAAAGCGGTGCTTCTGTATAGACGATAAACCGGCAAGATGAGTTTATGCCGGTCACTTTTTCCTGAATCCCGGAAGTCACGCGGTTTTCGGGGGCTTGGCGCGGCGCGTCCGGCCAAGGGGGGGGGCGGATTCGCTTTTTGCTCGCCTCTCTTGCATCATAAGAAATACTGCGAGCCCGAGGTAAGGTGCAGCGACGGCCTTGCCCTGGGCCATGCCTTGCTGTTGTAAGCTGTGAGAGTCACGGCGCTTCCCCCGCTTCAAGAAAAAACGCGAATAAATGTAGCCTGGATTACAGTTCTGCCGTCATAACAAGAAGCGACAGAGATTCAAGCTCATTCCTGCGCGCATGCAGTACGGGTGTGCAGAAAAGGCGTTTGCACAGCTGGCAGGAATCTTTGGCCGGCTTGGTGGCGCGCCCACGGCACGAGGGGAACAAGTGTTGTTTATGAACGCCGCATCCGCATTGCCGACGGCCACTTCAAATGAGCCAAATCTCCATACCACGCCCTGGGCGCGTGGAGCGGGGACGGGCCGGGCTAGATTATTTGAGGCTGGAATGCCTGGGGGCTCGAGTTGCAACTGCGGACATTGAAATCGTATCCTGCGAGACTGCGGTATTCGACCGGGTTTGTGCCGGTTCCACCCCGTGGGGTTCGTATGATTCTTAAAGGCAGAACCCTGGCATGCTCATAACGGAACCGGAAATCTACGCCCCTGCCACTGGCGCAGCGGGAATCCCACAGAGGACAGCCGAAGAGCGGCGTTTCCCCATCCTTCGCCTGGTGCTTCTAACCGCCGCCGCTCTGGCCATTCACGGCTATCACCTCGGCGTAGAAGATGCGGAGATCCACATTCCTGCCGCCAAGAAGCTGCTCGATCCGCGGATGTATCCTTTCGCGGCTGAGTTCTTCATGACCCACGAGCACATGTCCTTGTTCAGTTCGATCCTGGCATGGAGCGCACGGCTCACACACCTCCCAATGGACTGGGCGATCTCACTTTGGTATGTGGCCAGCGTCTTTGCATTGCTTGCATCGTGCTGGATGCTGGCGGCAATCTGCTTCCGCTCGGAGCGTGCTCGCTGGTGCTCCATGCTGGTGATCACCGCGGTGTTGACCATGCCGGCCACGAATACAGGCCTGCTGTTGATTGACCCCTATCTCACGCCGCGCTCCCTCTCCACCCCGCTTTCTATTCTTGCGCTGGCCGGATTTCTTGACCGCCGTTATCTGCTCGCGGGCATTGCGATTGTGGCCGCCGGCGTCATCCACCCGCAAATGGGCGTGTGCCTGGCCTTGCTGACGGGCGTGCTATGGCTTGCGAAAAAACTGCAGCCGGCCGCACGGCCTCGAGTGCCCGTCATGGCAGGCTTTGCCGGCATTCTACCCAGCGGCTTCCAGTTGACCCCGGCGCGCGGACCCTATCGCGAGGCGCTTTACGCGCGCGACTTCTTTTTTCTTTCGAACTGGACCTGGTACCACTGGCTGGGCATGTTGGCGCCGCTTGCGATATTGGCCTGGTTCTGCAGGGGCAAATTGCGCGGAACCACGCCGGAGTTCCAGCGGCTCAGTTTCGCGCTGATTCCCTTTGGGCTGCTCTCGATCCTGGTTGCCGCGATCTTCGCGAGTTCGGACCTGCTTGATATGTACGCGCGCCTGCAACCGCTGCGCTGCTTCCAACTCATCACCCTGATATTCGTAGTCCTGCTGGGAGGCGTGGTCGGCGAGTACGCGGCAAAGGGGCGCAACTGGGTGCTGCCTGCCATTTTTGTTCCTCTAGCGGGAGGCATGTTCATGGTGGCCCGGCATACCTATCCCCATAGCCCGCACCTTGAGTTGCCCTGGCAGAAAACCAGTAGTAACGATTGGGTCAGCACACTGCTTTGGGTGAGAGCCAATACGCCTGAAGACGCTGTCTTTGCCGTGGATTCACGCTACTTTCTGGACAAGGGCGTGGATGTGCACGGTTTCCGCGTGATCAGCGAACGCTCTGACCTGGCAGATTATTTCAAGGATGGCGGCGTGGTGGCGATGTTTCCTAACCTGGCTGACGAATGGAAACAGATGAGCAACGCCACCTATGGCCTGAACAGCTTTCGCGCGCAGGACTTTACCCGATTGGCCGGCGAGTATCCCGTAACCTGGACCGTCATTCATGGCCTGGCGCCTGCCGGCATGGACTGTCCCTACCAGCAGCGCGGCTATTCCGTCTGCAGGATTCCAGGAGCCGCTGAACCTGCCCCTGAGTTGACCACAGCAGCGGCTGGACATTCCGATACGGCTACGAATAGGCGATAATTGGGACCCGGCGATAATTGAGAATCGACGACCATCGCGAGTCGGCGATAATCTCAGTCAGGTGAGTCCGCTATGTCTTGGTCACATTCAGGGACCTGCTCCAGGCTCTTCGCCGTGCTGCTCTTTGCAGTTGCCCGGATGCATGGCCAGGGCATGGGGCATCCTACACCGCCGCCGCCGCCACCGGGAGCCAAATCGCCAAAATGCATAAACCGAAAGGTGCCGCAGCTTGAAGATGTTACAGCGAAGTCGGGAATTAATTTTTCCCACACCTCGTCTGAAGATAAGAAATACATCTTTGAGTCAATGAGCGGCGGTGTCATCATCATTGACTACGATCGGGACGGCTGGCCGGATATTTATCTTACCAATGCACCGACGATCGATATGGCGCTGCATGGAAAGACGAGCCTCGGAGCCCTCTACCACAACAATCATGACGGCACGTTCACCGATGTGACGGAGAAGGCGGGGCTGACAAAACCTTGCCTGGCAATGGGCGGAGCGGTTGGGGACTTCGACAACGACGGGTGGCCCGATCTTTACATTACGTGTCTCGGCGGCAATATTCTGTATCACAATAACGGCGACGGCACATTTACGGATGTAACGGCCAAAGCGGGCGTGGCCGATGGCCGGTGGTCCGCGGGGGCGTCGTTTGGGGACTATGACGGCGACGGATTTGTCGACCTGATGGTGGCGAACTATGTTGATTTCCGCCTCGATGACCTGCCGCAATTTGGCAGCAAGCCTTATTGCAAATATCGCGGAGTCGATGTGCAATGTGGTCCGCGCGGATTGAAGGGCGCGGGCGACGCTCTCTACCACAACAACGGGGATGGAACCTTTACCGACGTTTCGAAGAGCGCCGGTGTAAGCGATCCGAACGGCTATTACGGCCTGGGTGTGATCTGGTCTGATCTGAACAATACGGGACGGCCCGATATTTACATGGCGAACGATTCAACTCCTAAATTCCTCTACAAAAATCTTGGGAAGGGGAAATTCGAAGAGATTGGATTTGAATCGGGGACCGCTCTGAGCAACGATGGATCGGAGCAGGCGTCGATGGGAATCGCCGTCGGCGACTATAACCACACTGGACGCCCTTCCCTCTCGGTGACAAATTTTGAAAATGAAAACGATGACTTGTATCGCAACGACGGCAACTGGGAATTCTCTGAAGTTTCATTTTCATCAGGCCTGGCGCTCTCAGCGTTGCCGTGGGTGAAATGGGGCACCGCATTTGTGGACCTGGATAATGATGGATGGCTGGATCTCATTACAGTGAGTGGGCACGTTTATCCGCAGATGGATCAGGTGACTTCAGACCCGGGTTATCGTCAGCCGAAGCTGCTCAGCATGAACCAGGGGGATGGCACGTTTTGCGATGCAAGCGATGAAGCCGGTCCGGCGCTCAAAGAGAAGCGCGTCTCACGCGGACTTGCGGTAGCTGACCTGTTCAACGACGGAAATATGGATGTGGTGATCAACGACCTCGATGGGAGCCCAATGATCCTTAGGAACAAGGGGATTCCGGGGCGTCATTGGGTGAGCTTTGAGCTGGCGGGAACAAAGAGCAATCGCCTGGCCTTGAATGCCCGCATCAAGATCGTTGCTGGAGGCATGACACAGACGGACGAGATTCACAGCGGAGGGAGCTACCTGTCACAGAGCGACCTGAGAGTGCATTTCGGGCTTGGGTCGGCGGAGAAAATCGACAGCGTGGAAATTCACTGGCCGTCGGGGGCAGTGGATCACGTCGGCAGCCTGGCTGCGGATCATTTCTATTCAGTATTGGAAGGTAAAGGAATTGTTCCACCAGAACGCATCCGGCCGGTGGTTGCGGCACACGCGAGCCCAGCCGCGAAGTAAGAAGAGACTTCCCTTCCCTTAACTCTTTCGTGAATTGTCTGGTCTATTTGCTCAGCGATTGGGAGCGTTTGGTTTAGTCGACTCGGTGCCGGTGCTCGCTGGCTGCTGCTGAGAGGCATGGAGAGTGTTGTAGATCTGAAGTTCCTTGTCCGCGTCGGCCGGCCGCGAGGCCAGCTTGTATGCGCTGGCAAGCTCCTTATGGTACTTCGGATCATTTGGCTGCAATCGAATCGCCGATTCGAGCTCAGGAATTGCTGTTGTTGCATCACCGCTTTCGAGTGTGATCTTGCCAAGGTCGTAGTGTGACTCGGAATCGCTTGTGTTCAGCTCGATTGCGCTGCGCAGTTCCGCGGTTGCTTCCTGCTTGTTTCCCTCGAGTGAAAGGACTTCTCCAAGGCTACGGTGCACTTCGGCGATTTCAGGATGCGCCGACCGCAGCGATTCGAGGCGCGCCTTTCCCAACGAAACCTGGCCGGTCTTCACCAGCGATTCCGCATCAATATATTGCATCTGCGGGATAGATGTGACTGCTTCCGGCGCCCCTTTGAGCGCGTCAATGCAACCTCTATAGTTGTTGGTCATGAATTGGCTCATAGCCAGCGCGCCGCGGATGCCCGAATCGGCAGGGTGGGAGCGGAGATATCGGGAAAGCAGAGGAACCGCTTCTGAAAACTTCGCAGCCATGAACGCAGCTCGACCCATATTCAAGTCCAGCCCCTCAAGCGAGGGGACCCAGGCTGCCGCGAGCTGAAAATACTTCAGCGCGTCCGCGTAGTTTGTCTCCGTTGCCATGATCGCGCCCAGGTTGTTGTAGCTGTCCGCAATGGCCGGGGTGAGCTGCTTCTCAAACGCCCTCTGCTTAGTGACGGCCACCGGATCCGAGGCGTGTGCAGTGGTTGATGAGTTCGCCGCGGAGTCCGTTAGAGCGTCAGGAATAGCTGGATCAGAAGCAGTAGAGGACGTCGCATTGTCAGACAACATTCCTGCGAGCTTGCTCTTATCCTTCGATAGCGCCTTATCAGTGAAGGCGTGTGCGATCTGCATTTCCTTGTGCGCTTCATCTTCGCGGTGATTCTGAATCAGGATTCTGCCCAGTAGAAAATGCGCTTTCTGGATTTGATAATGGTTTCGCGAAACGTCCGTGGTGAGTGAGATTGCGCGGCGAAGATTGGGCTCCGCCTCCGTCAGCCGCTTGGTATCGAAGTACATTTGGCCCAGGTAGAGAAAGGCGTCGGGATTCCTCGGATTCAGCAAAATAGCATGCTTCAGGTACTGTTCGGCTTGAGGATAACGGTGATAACTAGCTTCTATCTTGCCAAGCGCCGCATACGTCAGGAAGTCTCTGGGAGAGACGGTCAGCTCTTTTTTGAGCTCCACTTCCGCTTCCTCGAGGGTCTTCTCATCCTCGCCCGCCGCGAGCAGCGCAGCGGCCACGCAGTAGTGCGCACCCGGGTAATGTGGATCGCTTGCAATTACCTTTCTGAACTCAGTCACTGCCCGCGGCGTGTAGTCGGAATTTCCGTAAGCACGACCAATCTGCATATGAAGTGCGGGGCTGTCTTCGACGGATGCTTCGATCCTGTCAAAGATATCAACGGCACATTTTTCGTCGTCAAGATCCAGGCAAACTACAGCGAGATCGTATTCGTTTTGAAAACTGGGATCGAGCGCGGCGGCCGCTTCCAACTCTTTCCTCGCATCCTGATCCTGATTCATCCGATGCAGTGTCTGGCCAAGAATCCTGTGAGCACGGACCAGTCCCTCCGCGCTATTCGAATTGTCATTGATCAGGGCTCTAGCCAAAGCCCCGGCATGCTTCAGATCGCCCGCCTGCAACGCCGCAGTTGCGTAGTTCTCCCGCACCGGGAGCGAGTCCGGGGTCAATGTCAACGCTTCATCGAATAACGTTGAAGCCCTGGAGAAAGCCCCAAGCTGGGCGTGGCTGTTCGCCAATTCGCCAAGCGCCACAGCGAGAAACTCGCGGTACTGCTTCGCGGCCTGATCAGTATTGCCGTCCTTTTGGAGCTGAAGAGCCTGGTCGTAAAGACCCTGGAGCGGCGAGCGATCTGCTTGCGCGGCGGGCGTTGCTGGAACTCTCGGCGCTCCCGCCTGCGCGGCGGCAGCAGAACAAAACACCGCGAGAATGCTGGAGAAGACAAGTCTGACCATAGAGAGACCGGCGCGCCGGCGTGGCATCCTGAATTGCCCTCCAGCATCGAGCAGATGACATCATTGTTTCATAATTGACAAACCAACTCGAAGGTTGCGCACGCAAAAACGCCGCATGCGCATTCCCGCGCGCTTGCGACGGTGGCTCTCAAAGTTTGCGGCAGGATTCACGGACGGATAGCGGCAAAGAAAAAGCGGGAGGAAGCTTTTCAGCCCCCTCCCGCTTTGTTTGCCAGTCCTGGTTAGAAGGAGTACTTCACGTCGAGTTCGATGACGCGGGCGTAGGGTAATGCCGACCTTTCGGTCATAACACCGAACGCATTCGCGCCTGTCGAGGTTTGGTTGTAGTTTGGAGTGATGGCGTTCGTGGCGTAATTCACGTTGTAGTTCAACGAGTAGTAACTGCCGCCGGCGAAGGTCAGCAAGGAATGGTTCAGCCAGTCGGATGCGGTGACCCGGAACTGAACCTTCTGTTTATCGTGAATTGTGAACGTCCGGTAGAGCGCCAGATCGTTGTCGAAGTACGGTGTCATGCTCATGTATGGGAACGCCTGACCACCCTGCGCACCCACTGCAGGAGCGGTGAAGCATTTTCCATTCAGGATCTGATGATTGGCCAGTCCGCTGGTTGGGTTGCAGGTGAGTACCGGCAGGATCGGGAGGTTCTCATCCGTGCCGTAGTAGGTCGGGTCACCGATGGCGTTGGAGATTCCCTGAGCAGCAGCGTTTGCGGGCAGACCGGTGTACTGGAGGCCCAAGCCAAAGTTCGGCACGCCGTTGCCAAGCAAAGCAGGTACGTAGGTACCCTTTTGCCAGGTCGAGATGCCGCTGATGGTCCAGCCGCTACCCAGCTGATTGAGCACGCCGTTCTCTAAATGAAGCGTGCCGCTCTGGTAGGTGTAGGAGGCGTTGAAGACCAGCGGGCGGTCAGTGGCTGTTGGGCCGTAGTTTCCGCCCTCTGCGTATGGGTTCTCCTGCAACGCTGTGGCCAGCGTCTTGCCCCAGGTTCCGTTCAGGTTGAAGGTCAACTTTCCGGTTGTCTTGACCCACGATGCCTGAAGTGAGTTGTAGTTGCCCCAACCGATGTTCTGCATCATGTAGGTTGAGTTGGCGCCGTACGCCTGACCGAATGGGTGGTAGTCGGCGTTCACGTTTCCGGTTGGAACCGATCCCGTTCCGTTGGGATTCTGTCCAAGGTTCTGGGGGTTGGTGGACAGGATACCTGTTCTAGGATCGGGCTTGAAGAAGGCCCCGATGGGGGTCTTGTTCTGGTTGGCCACTTCGCTAAAGGTGCTGCCTTCGATGTCCTCGGCTGCGTCAACCAACTGGCTGGTCTGGCTTCCGACGTAGGCAACCTCAAGCTGCGATTTCCATGGCAGTCTCTGGTCGATGGTGAAGTTGTAGGCCTGGGTCATCGGTTGGCCGTAGTCGGATGGATCCAATCCCCACTGTCCACCCTGAGCGCCGCAAGGCGGAGGCTTGGTGGCCGATGGGCAGGCCACATAAGCCTGGTTCGAGATGTTTTGCATTTCGAGCTCAGTTCCACCGGGTTGGCCGTAGCCCAACACACCTGCCGCGGTTCCCTGCGCCTGGCCGTTGGCTACCGTGTTGACCTGGGTTACGAAGCGATACACGCCCCACCCGCCGCGAACCACTGTGTTGCCCGTTCCGAACACGTCGTATGACATGCCGAACCTGCCGTCAGGATAGACAAAGCGGTTGGGCTGGCCGCTCAACGGAACGCCGGCGTCAATGGCATGCCAGTAGTATCCGGGAGCGTACTTGCCATCATAGTAATCAGTTAGCACGCGGTCTGGGTAGAACACGGCCAGTCCAATGTGGTCGCGATCATACCAGTGACCTACGTGTTCCATGCGGATGCCAAGATCCAGTGTCAGACGCTTGTTGAATTTCCACGAGTCGTCCACAAAGGCCGCCGTGCTCTGCTGGGCCACATCACCGATGGGCGCGTTGTTGTTCTCGCTGTAGCCATTCACCAGGCCGTTAACGAACTGTGCGACCGCGTTGTGCGGCGAGCCGACGAGCGTACCAAGGTTTGGCACGCCTGTGGACGGGTTGGTGCTTAAGAGGTTGGGGTTCTGGCCGGCATTGAAGTTCATCTGTCCATCTTCGGCGTAGCTGAAGGAGCTCTGGTAGTTATCCGTGGTCTGGGTAAATCCGCCGAGCTTGATTGTGTGTCTTCCCCAGACCTTGGTGAGCGTGTCGCTGAACTGCGGAGCTTCCTTCTTCACCGCATACTTCCCAACCGGGTTCTCGAAGATCGAGTTCTGGGAGAAATCCGGGAAGGTCTGGTTGCCGGCGCTGCTATACGCAGGAATGTTGGCGGACGGAGTATCAAACACCTTACCGTAGGTGTAGCCAAGGGTTTTCCTTTGCGCAGCCGCCGGGTTCGGGGTTGTAAATGGATAGCTTCCGTAGGCCCACGCTGCCATGAAGTCCATGGTGGTTGTGGAATTGAAGTTGTGGACGATGTGGCCGGCCAAGGTCTTGCCGTAGTTATCTTCCACCTCGCCGCCTCCCGGGAACGGGATTGCATTGCCCGGTGTCCAATAGAGGTGAGCACCGTTGCCCTGCGCCAGTCCAGAACTGTATGCCTGCTGGTAGCTGCCGTAGATCTTGGTGTTGTCGCCCAACTGGTAATCGATGCGGAAACGATAGATCCACCCGTTGTCGACGTTCACGATTGGCTGGTAGTAGTTGCAACCGTTGCAAACAGAAGCGCTTGGAGTTCTAGTCGCCTTTGGCCAGATCTTGGCCAGGGCAGCCGCGCCGGGATCGAGGAATCCGGCGGGGAACTTCTGTCCGGCATCTGTGTTGTAGGTCGTGGTTCCGGAGGTATACATCCCAGTCGGAGTAAGTTGCGGCAGACTCGCCGTGTTGGTTCCATTGGCGAGAATGGTTCCGCCCAAGTCGCTGCACCATGAGCCGCCAGGGAAGCCTCCTGGAGGCGCGCCCTGGAAGAAGCCTTGCGGGCAAAGGGCGGTGTTATCGGCGTTGTCGGTGGAAAAGTCGCCCTGCAACATCTCAGGGGACGGAATATAGGAGGTCAAAACGTTGGAGTTGCCCTGGTTCTGCAGCCACTTCTCGTAGCCGCCCCAGAACATGAGGTGCTTGTGCGTCCCGGGAACCGGTCCGCCAAAACTGCCGCCGGGATAGTAGTAGTGTGCCGGACCCTGCGGGGTACCTGAATTGTTCTGCTGCCATCCGTTGGCATTGAGAACGTTGTTGCGGGCGTTGAAGTAGGCGTCGCCGTGATAGTTCGCGCTACCCGACTTACTGATGGCGCTCACAACGACGGGGCCAAACGGTTGATCGGCTCCCTCGTTTGAAGCCTGCACGCTGATCTGAGCTGTCATCTCAGGATCGATGATGGTCAGCGAGCCTGCCATGTTTCCGATGTCGACCATCTGGGCGCCGTCAGACAACATGCCCTGGCCGCCACGGTTCACGGAACCATTGATGTCATAGCCGTTTCCCATCGCGCCTTCGTCGACGGTGATGTTAAGGTCGCTGAACGCTGGAGAGGTGTTGGTAAGGCCGCCTGACTGGACTACCGTACCGGGCAGTATCTTCAGGAGTTCGCTGGTGTCACGGCCTTCCAGCGCAAGGTTGTTAATATCTTCGGAACTTAGAACGCTGACCCTGGAACCGTTATCGACCGGAATCATTTCCGAGTCCGCAGTCACTGTTACCGTCAATGTCTCAGAACCGACTGTGAGGCTCAAAGCGGGAACCGTGCGCGAGTCGCCGGCGTTCAATACGATACCGGTAACCTGGGTGGACTTAAAGCCTTTTGCAGACGCCTTCAGCGTATAGGAGCCAGGCGTCAGGGATGGGAAGGCGTAAAGTCCGACTCCGTTGGATTGGACTGTGCGGCTTTCTTTGGATGCCTCGTCGGTCAACGTAACGTTCGCGCCCGGGATTACGCCACCCGACGGATCCGTCACCGACCCTGTGAGCGTCGCGGTAACCTGCGCATGCCCGGTTAACGGTACAAGGCAAAGTGCGAGAGCAAGGACAAATAGCGAAAATATCCCCTGCTTGTTTAACGATCGCTGGCATTGCCTAGCGAACGCGCTCCTGGCGAAAACGCACGCCGAATTGACGCGCGCTAAGGCCTGAATGGAAAGGTTCTTCTGATTCATGGTGCCTCCTGAATTTCTTACACAACCGGCATTTCCTTCCGGGTCTCGGGTCAACATTCCGTTCGATCTGAATGCCATCTTTCCGTTGGCCCCGCAAGTGATCATTTTTTCGTAGATTCTGAAAATGACACACTCTGGGACGCGTCACGTAATATAAGCCGCTTCTTAAAAAGCTGTCAACGAAATTTTGTCTAGAAAAGCGATTTATTTGACCACAAGTAATCAGCAGACGCGATTCGTGCCGCTTTGGGACAGCGAGTCGACATATTAACTAGTTTATTATCAATGCTTTGATGGCGATATGTTGCCCTTCTTGATACCTTAATAAAACGATAAAGCAGACGGAAATATGGCTGGCGGAAAAGTCCGTCATTGACCGCCCTTTGAGGTATTAAGACGCACGTGCCGGAGTGGCCTCCTGTGTTGAATCCACCGTTCCAACCGGTGCGGATTACGGGCAAAATAGACCCGTTTTTATCCCGTTCAGGAAAGCGGCCTGGCGCCCTTCATCTTCCTTCCAAGACGCATGCTCAGAACCACATGGCAGACCTATCAATGGTAGGAGCACAGGGGTGCTTTCTCCATTCCGCGAAGGACGCCGAGTCCAGATTGAAGAAGAGCAGCACCCATTGACCAGGTGCGGAAGGGCTACTCCGCTGCCGGCTTCGCCGCCAATTTAGCCCTGGCCTGCTTCAGCAATTCGGCTTCATGTTCCAGAGCAGCCGAAACACGATCGATCTGCGCGTCGGCTTCCTTCCAGTCTTTCTGCTCGATCGCCTCGCGAACTCCAGGAATCGTCTTCACGCCGTAGCCGGTGTAGAAGCCGGGAGCATAGATAAGGTTCTCGAACCAGGGCCGGTTGGGCAGTCCATCGGAGTTAATGAGCGTGCGCTCGGTCTGGATGATGTCGAGATTCAATTCGGGTGGCGCAACACCTCCCGCTGCCGCAAAGGCCTTGTCGAACTCCGTTGCGGCATTGGTCAGGTCGTCCGACGCCTGGTCGAGCGGCGCAAAATTCAGATAGGGAGGAACAGGCTCAAACGGCGGAGGCACCATTTGCTTCTTGGGATCGTAGAGCGCCTTGTAGACGCCCTCTTCAATCTCCTTGTCGCGCTCCTTGGCGCGGTCGCGGGTCTCTGTCGCCAGGGTCTTCAATTCGGTCACGTAGGTGTGAATGGTGTCGGCCTGGTCGGTGAACTGGAAGGGCAGCACATCGGCATCGGCCATGCGCATGACCATGGTGCCGGCGGTTTGCGCAAGGGCGCGTCCATAGGTGAAGTCGGTGTCTTCAAAGTGGGTGAACCAGTAGAAGTCGTCGTACGCGGAGTGATACTGGCCGCCGCCCATGTCCTCGCCGCCGTAGCCAAGATTCACGCTGGCAACGCCGAGATGATCGATGAACACGGTGTAGTCGGAACCGGAGCCGAGCGCAGGAATGCGCAGATCGGCGCGCGAGCGAATTTCGGCGCGGGGAGTCGGCGCGGCGCGGGATATGTCTGCCAGCTTCACGCGCTTCCAGGCGGACATCTTCGTCTCAGGGTCGGTAATGTCCTTGGCTACGTCGTTGACGAAGTTCTCAAGCGAGTGCGATCCCTCGGCGCGGAAAAAGCCGCGGCCGTTTCCATCGGAATTGAAATAAGCGACCGCATGCTCCTTGAGCTCGGCCGCATGCGTCTCGCCCCACTCGGTCGATCCCAGCAACGCAGGCTCTTCTCCATCCCAGAAGCAATAGATGATGGTGCGCTCCGGCTTCCAGCCTTGTTTGAGCAGTTCGCCCAGAGCGCGCGCCTCATCCAGTTCCGCGCTGGCGCCGGAGAGCGGATCGCCGGCTCCGTTGACCCACGCATCGTGATGGTTGCCGCGGATGACCCACTGGTCAGGATACTTGGCGCCGGGGATATGAACGATCACGTCGTAGAGCGGCTTGCGATCCCAGTTGAACGCGAGCTGAAGATGCGCCTGCACCTTGCTGGGTCCAACGTGATAGGTAAACGGCAGCCCGCCACGCCATGCTTCGGGAACGGTTTCGCCGCCCAGCGCCTGCAGGAACGGAGTTGCATCGGACCATGAGATGGGCAGCACGGGAATCCTGGTAATGGTCTTTACCTGATCGATCGGAATCAGCTTGACGCCTTCAACGGCGCCGACGCCTGGAGTCTGCGGATCGCCCGGATACACGGGCATGTCCATCACGCTTCCCCGCTGTGCGCCTTCTGCCGGACGTGCTGGGCCATCAGGATACGGATCACCCTGGAAGAACCCGTCGTCGCGGGGATCGGAATAGATGATGCACCCGATGGCGCCGTGCTCGGCTGCGACCTTGGGCTTGATGCCGCGCCAGCTTGCCCCGTAGCGCGCAATCACAATCGCGCCCTTCACCGAGATGCCCATGCGGTCGAGCACTTCGTAGTCATCAGGGCGGCCATAGTTCACATACACCAGCGGTGCAGTCACATCGCCGTCGCGCGAATAGGCATTGTAAGTCGGCAGCTGTTCGCTGGTCTGGTTTGAAGTCGGATCAACGCTGAGCACCGGCTCCTGAAGCTTGGCGGTGAACTTCGTTGCGCCAAGGAGTTCAAGGACCCGCAGCTTGGGCGTCGGAAACAGCGCGGAGAATTTCTCAATCTGCGCGTCCAGGCCAAAGGATTTCAACTGCGCAACCAGCCACTCGGCATTGTCCTTGTCATAGGGCGATCCAACGTGGTGAGGCCGCGCGGACAGGCGGCGCATATTTTCGCGAATATGCGCGGGATCGGGAATCTCGCGGAATTTCTTCTCCCATTGAACTTCTGTTGCGGAGTCGGCGGGCGTGTATCCGCGCAGGGAAGCAGGCGCCTCGAGGGCGTGCGCGGAGAGGGCGAAGAGGCATACAACAGCCAGAGACAAGCGCATGAGAAGGAACCTCGCGAGGGGTGGTACGGGTTAGTGCAGCCTTGCAGAATACCCGCGTTGGTGTCAAGGATACGCCACGGGAATGGAAATCTGCTGGTGAATTCAAGTTCGGCCAAGGCGACGGAAGAATTGCGAGTCAACGCAGTTTCATCTCAGTTCCACCTTCAGCGCCGGCCATGGGGTCAATCGGTGCCTCGGCCAAGGTGGAAACCGATGCGGGAAATACAGGCGGGCGGGTGCTGGTCGACTGCCAACCGAAAAGAAAATCGGCCGCCGCGCCGCAGACGCGACCCTGGCATGCGCCCATGCCACAGCGGGTATGGATCTTGGCCTCGCGCCACGAAGAGCAGTTCTTGAGCGCGGCGTAGTCGACGTCTTCACAACGGCAGACTGTGGTTTCCTGCTCGACCAGATCGCGAAGTTCCGGACGAAGTGCGAAGGCGCGGTCGAGACGTTGCGCAAAGCGATTGAGGCGCTGGCGCTGCGGAACGAGTGAGTGTGCTTGAGGCTCACGTCCAGCCGCCGCGAGACCGGCGATTTGGCCCTCGACGATTGCTTTTTCAAGTCCACCAATACCGGTCAGTTCGCCGACACAGGCAACGCGCTGGACAGATGTTTGTTGCATGTCGTTAACGGCGACATAACCGGCCTGGATGCGGCAGCCGAGCAGCCTCGGCAATTCAAGGTTCGGCACAAGATGAAATCCAGTGGCGAGCCAGTCGCAGGGAATCTTCCATTGCTTGCGCCCATCGGTCGCCGTGACAGATTCGACACGGCCTCGGCCTTCGGCTCGCACTATCCACGAGCCGGTTTGATAGGCCGACCTGATTGTTGCCAGTTTGTAACGGGCGCCCTCCACCAGCTTGCCGGGCGTGCTGAGCAGAGTGACGCCGAAACCGGCGAGACGAGTGAGGGGGGCCTGCTCGAGAATGGTCTCAATGCGTGCGCCGGATTTTTGCAGTCCAGCGGCAACGGCCAGCAGCAACGGGCCACTGCCGGAGATGACTACACGTTTGGGGCTGGAACCGGATTTGCAAATGAGGCCTGATTTTACAAGAGCCTGCAAACCGCCTACGCCAAAGACTCCCGGCAAGGTCCATCCGGGAAATGGGAGGAAGCGCTCGCGCGCGCCGGTGGCAAGAATCAGCCGACTATATAGGATGTCCCGAGCTTCGCCGTCGCGCTCGAGACGGAGGACTCCAGCAGTCTCGCCGTGCGGCCTGCCGTCAATGGCCTGCCAGCCTTGCCAGACTTCGCAGTTGGAATTTTGTAACCGCGACATCCACGTGGAGTAGCTTTTTCCATGTGGATGGTGGACTGCTTTTTGCGGGCTGAGGCCGCGCCAGATTTGGCCGCCGGATGCGGGATTGTCATCGAGAAGGCAAACCCGTCGGCCAGCTTCCGAGGCAACTGAGGCGGCTGCCATACCGCCCGGGCCGGCTCCTACTACAACCACGTCGAAGGGTGCGCTCATCCGGTCACCACTTCCATTCCCGGAGCGCAAGACAATTGGCAGGTTCGCTGATGGAGCCGGCCATTCACAGTAGCGCGGCACTCCATGCAGATGCCTATGCCGCAGAATGGAGCGCGAGCCGCTCCACGCACGGAAAACCGGCTTGGCTCACCGGCCATCACCATTGCGGCGGCTATGCTGGTGTTCTGGTCAACGCGAATCGGCTTGCCGTTGATGGTGATCGAGAAGCTGGAATCGGCATCGTTGTTCAATCCCATCTCCTTCTCCGTTACGGCTTTCAATTGGGGTCCTGGCAAGGTATAAGAGCAAAACAAATACCGGAGAACAATTCACCAAATGCGTACAATTTTGTATATCTTGTATATCAAAGATAGCTTGAAAAAGTGCAGGCTGCCAAAACTCCGGGGCACTTTTTCTCAAAAACATAGGCAATCGTTTTGAGAAGCTGAATCAGACAACATGGACGGCACACTGGAGGAGATGAAGTGAGGGTTCGTTGTTTCGCACCAGCGATTTGTCTCGTGATCGCGTTGTTGACGCTCGTACCCGCACAGGCCTCCGCGCCGATGGTGAAGACGCAGCCGGGGTTCTTTCGCATGATGCTTGGCGACTTTGAGATCACCGCGCTGAACGACGGCGTCGTCGCGTATCCGACGGCTCAGGTATTGCCGACAGCAACACCGGAGCAAATCAAACAAAGTCTTGTCGAGAACGGTCTCACGGACCCGGTAGGAATGTCCTATAACGCCTTCTTGATTAATACCGGAACGAAGTTGATCTTGATCGATACCGGAACGGGTGGAAAGTTGCCGGACTCGCCTCTGTTTCGCGGAACGGGCCGGCTAACAGCGAATCTTCGTGCCGCCGGGTATCAGCCCGAGCAGATCGACGAAATCTACATCACGCATTTTGGCCCGGATCATGTGGGCGGGCTGACCAATGGCACTGAGCGGGCGTTTCCCAACGCGATCCTGCGCGTGCCAAGAGGTGAAATGGATATCATTCTTCAACCGGACAAGGCGCCCCATTGGACGAAGAATTGGATTCCGTTCTGGACAAACCTGATCGAGCCCTATAAGAAGGCTGGGAAGCTCTCGATTATTGAAGGCGACGATACGCTTGCGCCCGGCATTCGCGCGCTTGCCACGCATGGACATTCGCCAGGTCATACTTCATACATCGTCGAAAGCAAAGGGCAGAGACTGATTGTGCTGGGGGACCTGGTGCTGCTGGGAGCTATGCAGTTTGCTGAACCATCGCTCACAAGCGCGTTCGATTCCGATCCGGCTGCGGCAGCCGTTCAGCGCAAGCGCATCCTGGAAATTGCCGCTGAGGAAAATGATTGGGTAGCCGGTGGGCATTTGACCTTCCCGGCAATTGGACACGTTCGTGCGCGCGACGGGCACTACGTCTGGCAGCCGGCGAACTATCAGATTCCACAATGACCGGCCGCTGATCCGCAAGGCAGTTACCGGTAGCATTGAGCCTGCATTTCAATTCGGAGACATTGAATGTTTCGAGCTTTGTCAAAAACCGTTGTGAGCTTGCCTGCCCTGGCTTTTCTTTGCGTGTGGATGCTTGCGGTTGCCGCAGCGCACGCAGTTGCCCAAACCGCGCCAGCCGATTTGCCGGCGAACTCGATGCAGGCACTGACCGAGCGCTACTCCGCCGACCAGGAATTGCTGCGCAGAGTCTACACAGATGGGCTGTCGCCGACGACACGGCAGCGCATGAACGAATTCGAAGCGACATGGCGGAACCAACTTGAGAAGGTGAAATTTGAGACGCTGGATCAGGAGGGCAAGGCAGATTATCTGTTGATGAAAAACCATCTGGACCGCGTGGATCATCGCAGCGCGGTGGACGAGGCGCAATGGAAACAGGTGGAACCGCTGCTGCCTTTTGCGGCGGGGATCTTCTCGCTCGAAGACTCGAAGCGGAAAGTGGAATCGATCAAGGGCGAGCAGATCGCAGGCCAGTTGAACGCTATCGCACTGGCCATCACGGGGAAGCGCAAGGAGCTTGAGGCCACGCTTGCCGCGTCCAAAGGAAAGACAGAACAGGGCCCGAAGACAGAGCAAAGTAAGGACGCCGCATCAACTGCGGCCAGGCCGGATCGCATTGCCGCGTGGCATGCCGCTGAAGACGCGGACCGGCTGCGGAGGCAGCTTCATGAGTGGTTTGAATTCTATGACGGCTACGATCCGGTGATTACGTGGTGGGCGGCTGAGCCTTACAAAAAGGTCGACCAGGGCATGAAGGACTACGCGGCGTTTCTGCGCGAGAAAGTTGCCGGCATTGCGCCGGACGACAAGAGCACAGTGATCGGCGTTCCTGTGGGCCGCGCGGCGCTGCTGGCTCAGTTGGACGACGAGATGATTCCCTACACGCCGGAAGAGCTGATCGCCATGGCCAAAGAGCAGATGGCGTGGTGCAAGCAGGAGATGATTCGCGCCAGCCGCGATATGGGCTATGGCGACGATTGGCACAAGGCGTTGGAAAAAGTGAAGGACTCGTACGTGGAACCGGGGCAGCAACCGCAACTGATTCACGACCTGGCTCTGGAAGGAATCGACTTCGCCGAGAAGAACAACCTGGTCACCATACCGGAGCTCGCTAAAGAGACCTATCGCATGGAGATGATGACGCCGGAGCGGCAGCTTGTAAACCCCTTCTTCACCGGCGGCGACACGATCAGCGTCAGCTATCCAACCGACACCATGACGTTTGAGGAGCGCATGATGAGCATGCGCGGCAACAACCCCGGCTTCTCACACGCCACTGTATACCACGAATTGATTCCCGGCCACTGGCTGCAGGAGTTCATGGAGGAGCGCTACAGGCCTTATAGGCAGGAGTTTGAAACAGGCTTCTGGGTCGAGGGCAACGCCTTCTACTGGGAGATGGTTTTCTGGGATCATGGCTTCAACGACACGCCGGAGAAGCGCGTTGGCGCGCTGTTCTGGCGGATGCACCGCTGCGCGCGCATTATGTTTTCGCTGAGTTTCCAACTGGGACTCATGACGACGGAGCAGGCAGTCGACCTGCTGGTGAACGAGGTGGGCCACGAACGCGACAATGCGGTTGCCGAGGTTCGCCGCTCGGTGAACGGGAGCTACGACCCGCTGTACCAGTGCGCTTATATGCTTGGAGCCTTGCAATTTCGCGCGCTACATCATGAGCTGGTGGACTCAAAACTGATGACCGACCGGCAGTATCATGACGCCATTCTCAGAGAAAACACAATGCCGGTAGCGATGCTGCGGGCTATTCTGACCAACCAGAAACTGACACCGGATTTCAAGAGCACGTGGCGATTTCTGGATGAGGTGCCGGCAGCGGCGCCTGGGCATTAAATGCGAGGAATCTCTTCTGACACCTCTGCGCAAAATGACGTAATATGATGCGACAGGTAATGAAGATATGTCCACTGTAACGAAAAAGCTCTTCAGCAAGGGCGAGGCACTTATCCGCGAGGGCGAGCGCGGTGAGTGCGCGTACATCATTGAAAGCGGGAATGTCGAAATCCTTGTTCAGCGCGCTGGTCAACTGATCCAGATCGGGACGCGCGGGGCGGGTTCGCTGCTCGGCGAAATGGCGATGATCGACGACAAGCCGCGCACGGCGACAGTGCGGGCCCTCGATGACTGCACTGTGCTGGAGATTACGCGCGAAGATTTTGCACATCGAGTGGAGAGCGCCGATCCGGTGCTGAAGATGGTGATGCGGGTCATTACCGCGCGCTATCGGGACATGATGGCACGCACCGACACGATCCGCGTGTTGCCCTCCACGCCCGCCGTTGAAGCGTCAGAGAAAAGCGACACGAGCCACGACACCGCGGTCACGGCGATCCGCCTGAACAGCGAACTGAAACGCGCGCTGGAACAAAATGAGCTGCTGCTGTTTTACCAGCCGATCATCGACATCCAAAAAATGAGGATCGCGGGGTTTGAGGCGCTGATGCGCTGGGCGCACCCTGTCAACGGCATGATTTCGCCGGGCATTTTCATCCCGGTTGCGGAAGAGAGCGGGCTGATCAACGAGATGTCGCGCCTGGCACTCGACCTGGCATGCGATGCGGCGATCAAACTGCAGGCCGCGGCCTCGCCCGATCTGATTGTTGACGAACCGCTATTTGTCGGCGTGAACTTCTCGGTGAAGGATTTTGCGGCGGCGGAACTGTTCAATAATCTGAAAGCCACCATCGAAGAGAAGAAGATCAATCCGCTGCAAATCCATCTTGAGATCACGGAAACTCTGCTGATGGAATCACCCGAAGCCGCGCGGGCGGAGTTGGAACGGTGTCGCGAGATCGGGATTAATATATCGATCGACGACTTTGGCTCAGGTTATTCCTCGCTGAGTTATCTGCATTATTTTCCCATCGACACGCTGAAGATCGACCAGAGCTTTATTCGCTCGCTGTCAACGCACCCGGGCAGCCTGGTGCTGGTGAAGGCCATTATCGGCCTGGCGCAGAACCTGGGCATGAAGGTGATTGCGGAAGGCGTGGAATCGGCAGAGGACGCAAGGCGGTTGCAGGTGATGGGCTGCGAGTACATTCAGGGCTACTTCTTTTCAAAGCCGCTACCGTTCGACAAGGCGATCAGCTTTGTACAGTCCTGGCAGGCACCTAGTTTGGAAGCTGTGGCCCAGGGATAGAGCGGAGCATGCTGAGACAGTCTTCAAATGGGGACTGGCACAGTGAAAAGTCGCGGGGCTGAACAGGCTAAGGAAAAAGGCCCGAATTCGGGCGAAATCCGGAGAATGCATACCTCAGGGGCTAAAGCCCAGGCTTTATTTTGTGGCATTTACGGCACGACTGAAGTTGTTCAGTTCCATGACATCCTTTACAAGTTGTCTCCACACATCCTTTACAGTTTTTAGGCTGCATTGGGGGTGTTGGATGGCTTGGAAGGTGG
>JBEKET010000046.1:0-62228 GCA_050013695.1 Occallatibacter sp. | reverse complement strand
AAGTGTTTTGTTTTCATGCTTTTAGACTGTAAGCATGACATAACAAAGGAGTTATTTGGATACATTAGAAAAGAAAGGAGTTAGCGGCACACCCCGCTCCCCACGTGTGAGGGACCCTTCGACAAGCTCAGGGCAGGCTCAGGGGCACCCGCTTCGACTGCTTTTGGACTCTGAAATGATTGTGCGCTAATGGGTGGTAATTATCGGCAAAACGGCGGCGAGTATTTTGGGGTGTTTTTTGGGGTGATGTGAAGGGCCCGCGGCTAAAGCCGGGGATCGATGCCGGCCGGGATTCAGGGGCCTGGAAGGCCCCTGCTCCCTCCGCCTGACGCTGCGCGTCGCATGGAACCCGGCCCCTCCGCCCGACGCTGCGCGTCGCATGGGACCTGGCCCCACCGGGGCGGGAACGCGGGCAGCCATTTCTCGGTTGCCTGTTCATTTGCACTGGCGCTCCTCTGGCTGTCATTATCGCTGCGACTGTTTTTGAGGAACCCCACATGAAACGAAACGCACTTTTTCTTATCGCGACCGCAGTGGCTTTGTCCCCATGTCTCTATGCGCAGCAACCGGCGTGGCAGCCGGCGCCCGGCCATCTCACGTTGCCGCTATGGCCCGGCGCTGCACCTGGAGCGCAGGCCAATCCGGCTGCGGAAGCGGACATGACGACGGCTAAAGACAACCTTATTGCGGGCAAGCCGCTGATTCGCCTCGGCAATGTCTCCGTGCCTACGCTCACGCTCTACAAACCCAAAGGAGATGTGGACAGGGGCGCGGCTATCGTAGTTTTTCCTGGCGGAGGCTACAACATCCTGGCCATTGACCTGGAAGGAACGGAGATATGCGACAGGCTCAATTCATGGGGCATTGCTTGCGTGCTTGTGAAGTATCGCGTACCCAACACAGGGCCTTATCCGAAGTCTTCGGCGGCATTGCAGGATGCACAGCGAACCATTGTCCTGGTGCGCGAACATGCAGCCGAATGGGGCATCGATCCGAAACGCGTGGGCGTTCTCGGATTTTCAGCCGGAGCGCACCTGGCAGCGGCGCTGAGCACGCACTACGATCGGCGCTTGTACGATGCCATAGATGCTGCCGACAAGTTGAGTTGCCGGCCCGATTTTGCAGTGATTATCTATCCCGGCTACCTGGCGCTGGCTGATAAAAATTTTGCTCCCAACGCGGACATCAATCCCACAGCCGATACACCGCCCACTTTCATTGTGCAGGCGGAGGACGATCCGGTGCATGTGGAGAATGCCGTGGTGTATTTTCTCCAACTGAAGAACGCGAAAGTGCCGGCCGAGTTGCACATCTATGCGCAGGGCGGGCATGGTTACGGGCTGCGCCGTACGGAGAATCCTCCAGGCTCAAAGCCAACCCTCGGACTCCCAGTAACGATGTGGCCCTACCTGATGGAAACCTGGCTTGAAACCATCAAGGTGCTACCTCCGTCAGCCGAGTAATATTCTGGAAGTACTGCTTATGCTGCTCGCTGTTCTCACCATTTCGGACCGTTGCTCTCGAGGCCTGCTCACAGACACTGCGGGTCCAGCCGTGGTGGCGCTGCTCCGCGAGCAATGGCCCGAGGCGGAGATTTGGACAGGCCTGCTGGCGGACGATGAAGATGCGATTGCGGCCACGCTTGAGAAGCTATGCGAGGATGGCGCGGCACTGGTGGTGACCGTGGGCGGCACGGGGATGGGACCGCGCGACCGCACGCCGGAGGCTACGCGGAGGGTGATCGACCGCGAAGCGCCGGGGCTGGCCGAAGCGATGCGATTGAACGGCTCCCAACGGAATCCTTTTGCGTGGCTTTCACGCGGTGTGGCCGGCCTGAGAGGGAACACGATCATCGTGAACCTGCCGGGGAGCGAGCGCGGAGCTGGAGAGAGCCTGGCTTGCATTCTGACCCTCGTCAAGCACGGGATCGAAATTGCAGCCGGCGGACAGGCGCATCCTTAGAGCGGATCATTTGGATCAATTCGATCAATTGGATTGCTCGGATCGCTTCAATGCTTTCCGCCTGTTAGGAGTCAGTTAGGTGGGAAACGCTTTCCAGACTCCGGTTTTCGGGCTTGATTTGTCATCAAGGCCCGGTTCTAGCGTGCGAGAAAGTTTCCTCATAAAGGGGCATTTTCAGAGGGCTTGCATCTGAAATCTCAAAAAAATCATGACTGAGAAACACTGAGAAAGCGTACAATCTGTTTACTGTGAGCGCCCCCAGGAATACACCTCCAAACAAACGGCGGCCCGGAGCGATGAGCATCCGCGATGTGGCCAAGCGTGCAGGCGTATCGATCGCAACCGTCTCGCGTGCGGTGAATCGCATTCCGACGGTGGACCCGGTGTTGGCGGAGAAGGTTTGGCGCGCCATTGAAGAGGTGGGCTATCTGCCCAACACGCAGGCGCGCGCGCTGGTGTCAGGGCGCAGCCGGATGCTGGGGCTGATTGTTTCTGAAATTACCAATCCGTTTTTTCCGGAACTGGTGCAGGAGTTTGAAAACCTGGCTGTGGCCCAGGGTTACGAGGTGCTGATCGGCTCCACCAACTATGAGCCGGCGCGGACCGAGTCGCTGATTCGCCGCATGCTGCAGCGCAACGTGGACGGCGTGGCGGTGATGACGTTTGGCATTGAAGAAGAACTGGTGCAGAAGCTGGTGGAGCGCGAGTTTCCACTGGTGTTTGTGGATGCCGGACCGGACCTGCCCAATATTCGAGTGCTCAAGGTGAATTATGGCGAGGGGATTCGGCAGGCGGTGCAGCACCTGGCGGCGCTCGGGCACCGGCGGATCTCCTTCATCAGCGGCCCGCTGCGGCTGCGTTCCGCAGTGGCGCGGCGCGACGCCTACCTCAAGTCAATGGCGGAACTGGGATTGACTGTTCCCGCCGAACACATTGTGGAGGGAAATCACACGATGGAGGGGGGGATCGGCGCGATGGAACAACTGATGGCGCTCCAGGAGCTTCCAACGGCGGTTTTGTGTTCGAACGATATGACCGCGATCGGCGCGCTGCACGCGCTTTTCAAGACCACGCACGATGTGCCGGCGGAGATATCGGTGGTGGGATTTGACGACATTCACCTGGCCCAGTTCATGCTGCCGCCGCTGACCACGGTGCAGATGGCGTGCAAGGACCTGGCTTCAGCGGCGGTTGAAGCGCTGCGCGCCGGCATTGAGCAGGACCACGCAAAAGGCGCAAAGCGCGAGTGGCAGATTTCTACGCGGCTGGTGGTACGCCAGTCAACGGCATTTCCGCGCGGTACGCTGCCGGCGCTCAGAGAGAGCCTGGCGGGGCGGGTGCGCGATGGTGGAGCGAAATAGGGTTGGCTCTCTTCCGGTATTTCATTTGCAGGATCATTCATAGTTCATGCCGTCGCCTTACTTGGATCGGGTAGACTTGGCACTTGATTGCCCGGAAGAAAAGGAGAGAAGGCCATGAACGATTGGAAATTTGTGCAGAGGGATCCCTCGGAGGCGCTGGCCAAGCTGCACTTCTTCTCGGTTGTGAAAAAGCATGCGTGCGGTGAGATTGAAGCGCGGATCACGGTGAAGGAATTTGCGACGTTCAAGACCAGCGACTTGCAATATTTTGCGCAGGCCGACATCGAGTTGAATCAGAAGACGGTCGCCTTCAAGCCATTCGGATGGGGTGAGACGCTGTTGGCCGCGCTCTCAGAGTGCATGAGAAATATGCGCAAGTTCGAATACGAATGCCCGGAGGGGGAGATAGAGCCGTATCGGGATTGAGCAGAAAGGGTGGCTGGGCGGCCTGACTTGACACCATTTGCCATGGGCCGTGGCGGGATTCCGACCGCCCTATGTTTATGCCGCGGTTTCTTCTTGTTTTTCGGTGACGGACAGACGCAGGCCCAGGGTTTTCAGGACCGCGACCAAAGTTTTCAGGGTGGGATTGCCCTTGGGGGACAGGGCGCGATAAAGGGATTCGCGGCTGATGCCGGCTTGAGCCGCCACTGCGCCTAGACCGCCATAGGCTTCGGCAACGGCGCGGAGGGCGAGTAACCCACCGGCGCGTTCTTCGGGGTTTTCGAGGGATTCCATGGCTACTTGGAGGTAGGCAATGGCGAACTCGCGGTCTCTCCGCAGTTCCTCAACTTGCCATTCGTGATACGAACCAACCCCTACTAGCTTCTTCATGGCTGCCTCCTCTTCCATTCGGCCCAAAGTACCTTAGCTCTGGCTTTATCTTTCGATTGACTACCTTTGTCTCCACCGCACAGCAGAATTACCATCTGCATGCCATGGCGTCCGCAATAGACTCGATACCCGGCGCCGACATCAATTCGCAATTCCGTCACGCCTTTACCCACCGGCTTTGAATCACCGAAATTGCCGAGTTCCACCTGCCCCAATCTGGAAGCAATCCGCGCCTTCGCCATCTTATCGCGAAGGTTGGTGATCCACTCGATGAAAGGATTGTGTCCATTCTCTTGCTTGTAATAGACGAGCTCGATCACGGAATAAGTGTAGCATAAAAGCTACAAAGTTGGACCCCGCTGCCGCTTTACCATTCGCGGAGGCTCGCAATCTTGAACCGGGGAAGGAAGCAGAATATCTAATTCAGGAACATGGTGCGATAGAGGGTGTCGCGCTGGACGGGCTTGAAGCCGGCGTCGCGGATGATGCGGCGAAGCTCTTCTTCGGTGGTGCAATTGCTGGTGCCTGCGGCTTTGACCACGTTCTCCTCGAGCATCACCGAGCCTACATCGTTGCCGCCAAAGTGAAGGCCTAACTCGAGGACCTTGAGCCCCTGCGTAACCCAGCTTGCTTGCACGTTGTCGATGTTATCGAGATACAAGCGGGAGATAGCCAGCACCTTTAAATACTCAACGGAAGTGGCCTCGTCCCAGCCGCGGCCGCCGAGGGCAGTGTTATGCGGCTGAAAGCTCCAGGGGATGAATGCAGTGAATCCGCCGGTCTCTTCCTGGAGGCGGCGCACCACTTCAAAGTGATTCACGCGCTGCTCGAATGTTTCGCCGACGCCGAACATCATGGTGGCGGTGGTCCTCATGCCGAGCTGATGCGCGGTGCGATGAACGCTGACCCAGTCCTCGGTGCGGCACTTGAGGCGGGCGATGCGCTTGCGCACATCGTCGTCGAGAATTTCAGCGCCGCCGCCGGGGATGGAATCAAGGCCCGCGTCGCGCAGGCGGGAGATGGTGTCGCGCAGGCTCAACTCGGAGTACTCGGCGATGGCGAGCACTTCAGAGGCCGAGAGGCAATGGAGCCATATCTGCGGGAAGCGCTGCTTGATGCCGGTAAACAGCCGCTCAAACCAATCGATCTTGAGATCGGGATGGATGCCGCCCTGCATCAACACGCCGGTGCCGCCCATCTCCAAAGTCTCGGCGATTTTCTCGTAAATCTTTTCGAATTCGAGAATGTAGCCTTCTTTGGCAAGAGGTCCTTTGAGCGGGCGATAGAAGGCGCAGAAGGTGCAGTACTCGGTGCAGAGATTGGTGTAGTTGATGTTGCGATCGATGATGTAGGTGACCACTTCTTCAGGGTGTAGCCGGCGGCGCACGGCGTCCGCCTCGAATCCCAGGCCGATGAGGTCGGGGGAGTTGAAGTGGTCGAGTGCTTGTTCGCGGGTAAGGGCCATCTTCTCGATTCTAGCAATTCAGCGGGTGCGGTGCGAATCAGCGGGGATCGGGCGGTTGGTTTGCCGCCTCATCGGACGGCCGGCGGAAGAGGAATAGTCCGCGGGTTCGCAGTGTCCGACCCTGGGTTCGGGCCAGGTTTGAGGCGGTGGAGATGCCGCTGAAGAGAACGAAAAAATCCCAGAACGCCTTGAAGAGTCCTTTTTTGTTTTCGCTGGGCATGGGGAAGAACCTCGTCGAACCGACTTCATCAAACCTGCAGGTTCACTCTATTTGAGATTCGATAGGTCAATTCGGTTCCACGATCTTTTTTGCCGAATCTTGAGTTTCCGCGGCGAAAGCGTCGCTAAATCAGTTTTTCGGCGGTACCGGGGCTGGCTTGGGCGACGGTTTCTTCTTTGGGCTGGAGACGCCCATGCTCATCATGACGATGCCGAGTCCCTTGCGCAGCGAGTCGAGGATGCTCATTGATTGCAGTGCCTTTCCAATTCGGTGAAGACACTCTTAGTCTACGCTGGTTGAAAAAATTGAAGGCCGCGGCCTGCTGTTACTTCGTTTTGGGCGTGGGCGTGACGGCGGATTCCGGTGTGGCAGTTTTGCCGCTGAGAATGTCGACTGCGGCCGGTGGCAGAGGTTTGTCCGCATTGGCCAGCAGCAGGCTGACCTGCCACATCTCGGTGTCGGTCAGGACGTCTTTGAAGGCCGGCATGCCGGTAAGCCGAATGCCGTTGGCTACCTTCCAGTAGGTTTCTCCGGGCGGGTCATCGCTGACGCCGACCACGTCGCCGTGCTTGTGTTTCTCCCACAGGGGCGGCGCATCTGGATACATGTGTGCGGCAAAGGAGGACGGCTTGCCGTGGAGGCCATGGCAGGAGGCGCACTGGTCGCGATAGATATTTGCGCCGGCGATGAAGGTCTCCTCATTGGCCTGAATCGGGGGAGTCTTGATGAGTTCGCTGTCGATCCGCTTGTCGAGCGCCATGTGAGTAATTTGGCGCTCATGGGGCAGCGGCGTGTCGGCGACGGCTACCGGAAGCTTGCCATAGTGGAACCAGGCCAGCACGGCGAGGGGCACGAGAATCACGCCCAGGACAATTCCAAACAAAAAACGGAACATAGAAGTTGGCGACTCCTTTGAACTCATCCCAATACTACATTTGTAATTGACTGAATTCTCGGAAAGTGGCAACGGCCCGTGCCTAAAGGCCACGTGAATTGGTTTTTTCAGGGGGTTAAAACCCCCTGTTCCCTCCGGAATCCCCAATCTACATCAGGAATCTTCGATCTACATCAGAAGTCTCCGATCCACATCAGAAATCTCCGATCTATATCCAGAATCCCCGATCCGCATCAGAAATCTCTGATCCACATCAGGAATCTCCGATTCACAACTGTAGTACCAAGGCATTTTTACGGCGATGTGTCCGAGCTGCGGCTGCACAGGCCGTTTGTTGTTGCGATTTAGGGACCGAATCGGCTCGGCGTGCGTCCAAACCAGTGCCAGTTCACCCACAAGGCTCCCTTCAGGTGGTTTAATACCTATTGGGGGAAGCGCTGCCTTGGGGTGGTCTTCCGTACTCCCGTGGAGGTATCCCTAAACCGATGTATTCTTTTCGCCGTCTTGCCCTTCTGCTGGCGCTGGTATTGCCAGTGATGCACGCTCTTCATGCCCAAACTTTGGCCCAGGCCCCGGCCCAGAACTCGACCCAGAACCAGACGCAGACTTCGGCCCAGAGCACGAGTTCAAGCTCAAGCAGCGACCTTGCGGTTGTTGACGTGCCGGATCAGGACGCACCCGCCCAGGCCACACCGGGTCAGGCCACACCGGGTCAGACCCCACCGGCACAGGCGCAGCCTCCCGCGGCAGGCCAGTCATCGGGCCAGATGAGCGTCCAGGCACGCATTCGCGCTCGCCGTCTGCAGCGCCGCGCCGCCGCCATTCACGAGGTTTACGACCATCTTTACGAGGGGTATCTGGGCGGAGGCTACCTGCGCTTTACTCCCGGATCCACGCTGCAGCGCGTGAACGAATACGACTGGAACGGGGAATTTACACGCTATTTCAGCGAGCGGCTGGGCGTTACCCTGGATGGCCGCGGCTACTACGGCACGCCGTTTATTGAGCCTTTGCAGGGCAATCCTCCGGCGGGCAGCGTAGGCCTGACCAAGCCCGCGATCAGCCAGTACGCGGTATTGATTGGACCGACTTACCGCTTTTATATGCAGCCGAAGTTTTCCATCTCCGGCCGGGTGATGGGCGGGTATGCGCAGGGGAATTTTACGGGCGACACAAATGGTTATGGCACGCTCGGCGTTCTCTATCCGGATGGGTCGACATTTGCCGCCAGCGCGGCGATTCCGTTTGAGTACAACATTGCGCCGAATCTCGGCATACGGGTTGCGCCGGAGTACTACCTGACCGGCTTTGGCTCGACGCTGCAGAACAACCTGGGATTCTCGGCTGGGATCGTGGTTCGGCTTGGGAAACAGTGAAGACAGTTGTCAGTTGTAAGTTTTCAGTTGTCAGTAAAAGCCCGCTCTCAACTGAAAACTTACAACTTAAAACTGACAACTGACTACTGAAGTATCGGTATCCCGGCGATGCGCTGCTGCCATTCGGCGGGGCCGGTCTGGTGGACGCTGGTGCCTTTCGAATCGACTGCTACGGTTACCGGCATGTCACGCACATCGAATTCATAGATTGCTTCCATCCCCAAATCTTCAAAAGCCAGCAAGCGCGAGCCGTGAATGGCTTTTGAAACCAGGTAGGCGGCGCCGCCCACGGCCATCAGGTAGACCGCGCCAAACTCGCGGATGGCGTCAATGGCCACGGGGCCGCGCTCGGCCTTGCCCACCATTCCGAGCAGTCCGGTTTCGGCCAGCATCTGGCGGGTGAATTTGTCCATGCGGGTGGCCGTGGTGGGGCCGGCGGGGCCGACTACTTCTTCGCGCACCGGGTCGACCGGGCCGACGTAATAGATGAATCGATCCTTGAAGTCGACGGGGAGTTTTTCACCGCGGCTGAGCATGTCGGTCATGCGCTTGTGCGCGGCGTCGCGGCCGGTGAGCATCTTGCCGGTGAGCAGGAGCACTTCGCCGGGCTTCCAGGTTGCGGCTTCGGCGCGGGTGGTTGTGTCGAGGTTCACAGGGCGCGCACCGGACACGTCATAGGTCAGCTTCGGCCAGTCTTCGAGATTGGGCGGATCGAGATACACCGGTCCCGAGCCGTCGAGCACAATGTGGGCGTGGCGGGTGGCGGCGCAGTTGGGAATCATGGCGATGGGCAGGTTGGCCGCGTGGGCCGGTGTGTCGAGCACTTTCACATCGAGCACGGTGGTCAGGCCGCCGAGGCCCTGCGCACCGATGCCGAGGCGATTGACCTTGTCGTAAAGCTCGACACGCAGTTTTTCAGCGGTGGTCTGCGGGCCGCGGTCGATGAGGTCCTGGATGTCGATGGGGTCCATGAGCGACTGCTTGGCCATCAGCATGGCTTTTTCCGCAGTGCCGCCGATGCCGATGCCGAGCATGCCCGGAGGACACCAGCCGGCGCCCATGGTGGGTACGGTCTTGAGCACCCACTCCACCACTGAGTCATTGGGGTTGAGCATGGCGAATTTGGACTTTGCTTCAGAGCCGCCGCCTTTGGCCGCCACGGTGACTTCGACCGTCGATCCCCGCACCAACTCAACGTTCACCACGGCTGGCGTGTTGTCTTTGGTGTTGACGCGCTTGCCCGCCGGGTCGGCCTGAAGGGATGCGCGCAGCTTGTTGTCGGGGTCGAGATAGGCGCGGCGCACACCGGCGTCGACCATCTCCTGGAGGTCCATCGGCTTTTCACCGGGAGCGGCTTCGAAGTGCACATCCATGCCGAGTTTTACGAATGCGTTCACGATGCCGGTGTCCTGGCAGATGGGGCGATGGCCCTCAAAGCACATGCGGCTGTTGATCAGGATCTGCGCCATGGCGTCTTTGGCGGCAGGGGACTGTTCCCGCTCGTAAGCCTTGGTCAGGCTGGTGATGTAGTCCGTCGGATGGTAGTAGCTGATGTATTGCAACGCGCCCGCTACGCTGGCAATGAAATCTTCCTGCTGGATGACGGTCATGAACGGCTCCCTCTGAACTCTTTAGGGTAATGGATGCGGCACACGACCGTCTTGTGCCGCCGCATTGCACTGCAGGCACCTTGTTTTCCTTGCGAGAAAACATTGCCAGGGACGTTTACGGTTGGTTGAACGCCGACCTGAGATCGGTATGCACAAAGTCGTCGCCTTTGTAGAGGATGGACTCGCGCTTGTCGCGAGCTAGTGCATAGCTGAAACAGTCGCCGAAGTTGAGGTTGGCGGGATGGCCGCTTCCTTTGCCGTAATCGCGGTAGGCTCGGCGCGCGATTTTAGCTTGCTCGGCTGTGAGGGGTTCGACGTCAATATCGAAATACTCGATTAGTTCGTCGATCTCGTCCTCCAAAGAAGGATCTTTCAGCCTTTGCACCACTACAGAAATCTCGACATATGTGGCCGCCGAGAGGCGAGCTGTATCCGCCGAGTTCAAGGCGGCTGCGAACCGTCGCCAGTCCGTTTCTCGCTTGAGGATAGCGACCAGAGCCGAGGAGTCTATGATCACAGAGGCAGTCCCGTCTCTTTGTCGTAGAGCAAATCGCCGATCTTATCGGATGACGGCAAATCATTCATCAGCGGAGCCGTTCGTTCGGTGAGCCGCTCCAGCCACTCCATGCGGCCCTCGCGCTTCGAAGCCCTTTGTTGCCTCTCCAGCCGCTCCTTGACTGAAACCTTGACTGCCAGCGTCAAGCTTTCGCCAGTCAATCTCGCCAGTTGACTCACGAGTTGATGCGTTTCTTCATCCTTGATGTTGAGCGCCATTGGATCATTACCTCCAGCCATTACTCGATCGAGTTTTCATTTGGCCCGCATTCGTTAAAATCAGTCAATTACTTTGGCAATCCGAATTCGTCATAGAGCAGTCCGTCGATTTCCCAGGAATGTATAAGCTCTCCGTCTCCCTTAGCAATTTCTTCCGCAAATTCTTGGAGCAGTTCAAATCGGCTCTTCCGTGGTTTCGCAGGCGTCTCTTCTTCCTGACTCTTGGGCTCTGCTTCGGATAGATTCTCATCCTCCAGGGTCATCCCTTTCTACCTTTCTACCAATAAATTCTACCATTCTACCATTTCGGGTTCAAACTTCCCACATCAGCCCTCCTTTATGCCCCATTCCGCCCCATGCCCTAATCTAGAAGCATGGACGATCCGTCATTACACGCGGCGCAGGACGAGATTTTTGACTTTCTGGTGGTGGGCGCGGGGCCTACCGGTCTGGCTTGCGCTATTGAGGCGCAGAAGGCAGGGTTTCGCTCGGTGCTGGTGGATAAGGGCTGCATCTGCAATTCGCTGTTTCATTACCCGGCGCACATGACGTTTTTCACTACGCCGGAGCTGCTTGAGATCGGCGACATTCCGTTCCCCAGCCCCAACGCCAAGCCCACGCGCAACGAGGCGCTGCAGTATTACCGCCTGGTTGCGGCGTATTACAAGCTGGACGTGCGGCAGTACCACCGCGTGGAGCGGATTACCGGTGCGGACGGGGCATTCACGGTGCACACCGAGGATCGGTTTGGCCGGCCGGGAGCGATCAAGGCGCGCAAGCTGGCGCTCTCGACCGGCTACTACGATCTGCCCAACATCATGAATATTCCCGGCGAGACGCTGAGCAAGGTTCACCACTATTACAACGATCCGCATCCATACTTCGAGATGGACGTGGTGGTGATCGGCGGGAAGAATTCGGCGGCGATTGCGGCGCTGGAGCTGTGGCGTAGCGGGGCGCGCGTGACGCTGGTCTATCGCGGCAAGGGAGTGCAGCCGCATGTGAAGTACTGGATCAAGCCGGACATTGAAAACCGGATCAAGAATGGCGAGATCAAGGCGTATTTCGAATCGCAGGTATTGGAGATTACGCAGGACGCAGTGGTGATCGAGACGCAACAGGGCCGAGTCACGCTCGATAACGACTTCGTGTTCGCGATGACCGGGTACCATCCCGACTTCGATTTCCTTGAGCGGCTGGGAATTCGTTTCGAGGGCGAAGATCGTCTGCCGGTATGTGATGCAGAGACGCTGGAAAGCAATGTGCCGGGGATTTACCTGGCCGGGGTGATTGTGGCGGGATCGCGCACCAGCGAGATATTCATAGAGAACGGACGCTTTCACGGACGCCAGATTGCAGCGGCGCTGGCATCGAAGAGCAACGCCATTCGCATCAAAGAATAAGATGCCTGTGAAGTAGTGAATCCGGTAAACTGAATGGCCTAATCGAGCAAACTTTAGAGGGATTCCGATGCGCTGGTGGCCGCGGTCGATTCGATCACAGATGCTGGCAGGCCTGGTGCTGCTGGAGGCGCTGTCGCTCGGCTTGTTTGCGACATTGCTCATTCACACCCAGACAAACGAGGTGTATGGGCGCGCCCAGCAGCGGCTGGCGCACCAGGCAACTTCGGTAGCGACGCAGGCCAAGGAGGCGCTGCTCCAGGATCGGCCAAGCTGGGTCTCTCTTTCAGTGAAGATGATGGGCGAAGCGCCCAGCGTGGCATTTGCCAAGATCACCGATCCGGCCGGCAACGTGCTTTTCGTCAGTGTGGGAGAGCCGGAGGACAAGCCGCTGGAGGAGATTGAGCGGGCGCAGATTCCGCTGATGACCGGCGACGCGGCGAGAGTGTTTTCGATGGGCAAAGGTCGATTTGAGGGAGTGCGGCCCATCTACACCGGCGCCGACTTGCGCGGTTTCGCCTGGGTTGAAACGGATCGGAACTGGGACGATCAGCAATTGAAAACGGTGCTGACGGGGACGGTTATCTTCGGCGGCATCTGGATTGCGGCATCGGCGCTGCTGGTGCTGCTGCTGGCGCGCTCCATCTCAGGGCCGCTGGCCACGCTTCATCGGGGCACGCGGGCGCTGATGAACTCGCCGGAACTGAGCGGCAACTTTCCTCTTCCGGTGGCGGTGCATAACGAAATCGGCGACCTGATTGAGGCGTTCAATCGGATGGTTGCGTCGATCGCGGAGCAGCGGGCGGGGCTGCACGACACGCTTTCGCTGCTGGATTCGATGCTGGCCAACGCGCCCATTGGACTGGCTTTTTTCGATCGCCGCTGCAGGATTGTGCGCGTGAACCAGGTTTTTGCGGACATGACGGGAGTTCCGCTGAGCCGCCACCTGGGGCGCACGTTGCCGGAGCTGCTGCCGCAGCCGGTAGCGCACGAGCTGGAGAGCGCAGTGCTGCGCGTCTTTACCACCGAGGGCCCGGTGCACAACCTGGAACTCACCGGTCCGGCTCTCAATGGCCTGCAGGACGGCAAGGCCAGCCGGCCATGGACGTGGCTGGCCAGCTCCTATCCGGTACGAACCAACCCGCAGCAGGTGCGGTGGGTGGGCGTGATTGTGCTGGACGCGAGCGACCGCAAGCGCAGCGAGGACGCCCTGCGCAAGACCGAGAAACTGGCTGCCACGGGAAGACTGGCCGCCTCCATCGCGCACGAGATCAACAATCCGCTGGAGGCGATCACCAACCTGCTGTTCCTGCTGCGGAACTTCTGCAAGCTCGAAGATCCGGCGCTGAATTATGTGACCATGGCTGAACACGAGGCGCGGCGCATTGCGGAGATTACCCAGCAGACGCTTCGGTTTTATCGGCAATCGACACTGCCCGCTCGCGCCAATATGGGAGAGCTGCTGGATTCTGTGCTGAGCCTTTATCAGGGACGGCTCAATGCGCTGAACATCAAGGTGGAACGGGATTACGATGCATCGATGGACCTGTTTTGTTTTGCCGGAGAGATCCGCCAGGTGTTTGCCAACCTGGTGGGAAACTCGATTGACGCAACCAGCCAGGGTGGCCGCCTGCTGGTACGCGCGCGGCGCTCGCGGAGTTGGAAGGCGCCTGGGCAAAGGGGGGTTCGCTTTGTGGTGGCCGACACCGGCGCGGGCATGGAAGATGCGGTGCGCGAGCGGGTCTTCGAAGCATTCTTTACCACCAAGGAAGTTACCGGAACGGGGCTGGGCCTGTGGGTGAGCCACGAAATTATCCTCAAGCACCGCGGGGTTGTGCATGTGAGGAGCCGGACGGCGGCGAAAGGCGAGGGAGTTGATGGAACAGGATCAGGAACGGTCTTTCAGATTTTCTTTCCGGACGATCCAAAGCTGAAGGCGGCCGCCGCGCTGTGATAATTGACTGAACTCTCGGAAAAGAGGCAAAGGCCCGTGCCTGAAGGCGACATACGTTCGCCTTTTTCAGGAGGTTAAACAGGCTGCGGAAAAAAGGCCTGGTACAGGAGCGGAATCGCTGGTCCAACCATAGCAGGGGCTGAAACCCGTCCAATTCTAATGGCTTTTATCGGCCCGGCTAAAGCCGTGCCCTTGTTACAAAGCACTTGAGGTTGAGCTGACGCGAGTTTTTCCGCAGCCTGTGAAGCCCCTGCTCCCTCCGGAATCTCCGATCTACAGTTGGGGTACTGAAGGAATTCAAAAAATATATTTAAAAAAGTTCTTGCGTGCTCACCAATCTTGTGTGCTACAGTCAGTAACACTATGAAACGTAACAGTGACATTGGGCACGATCCGTCGGAACTCGGCGAACTTGAACGGGGCATTCTTTCTATTGTCTGGCGCAAGTCCAGCATTACTGCTGAACAGGTGCGCGAGGATCTGGGCCGTCCGCTCAAGGACTCCACGATTCGCACTGTTCTGCGGCGGCTTGAAGAGAAGGGCTACCTGACGCATTCGGTGGAGAACCGGACGTTTGTTTATCGGCCCGAGGAGTCGCGTCAGCATGTCGCGGGCCGCGCGGCCAAGCGCATTGTTGACTGGTTTTGCGAGGGGTCAGTGGAAGCATTGCTGGTGGGGATGGTGGACTCTAAGGTGCTGGACCGCGCCGAGTTGCAGCGGCTGGCGGAGCGGATTGCCGCAGCCCAGGACAGCACTGGCGCCGGAAAGCGCGGGAGTATTCGGAAAGGGGAAGGCCGATGATTCCAGTCTTGATTGAAGCGGCTCTGCGGGCGCTGGTGGTGGCGCTGGCCGTAGGAACGGGATTGCGCCTCTTGCGGGTGAGGAATGTGCTGGCGCAAAAAGTGGCATGGGGGCTGGTGTTGGCGGCGTCGCTGGCCATGCCGTTGGTGATGCGCTGGCAGTGGTTGCCTGCTTCCGCGCAGATTCGATTGACCTGGCCCGCGTGGATAAAGACTGCGAATTCTTCAAACGCTGAATCGGTTGTGTCTTCATCTGCAAACGCCTCCTCAGTGAATCGAGCTCCGGCCGTCACAGTGAAAGAGCCGGCGCATAAAGCATCAGCGCTCCAGCAGTTCTTAGCGTCGCAGGAGCCAATGCCGACGGGAGGAAACCGCTATCCCTCGCCCTCCATTTCCAGCGGCGAACTCAGTACGCCCGCCCACAATCGCGCGGCGGAATTGCTTAACAAGCCTGCCAGGGCTGGCGCTGCTTTGAGCCAAATCAACCCCGCAATGATTGCCGCGCTTGCGTATCTCGCCATCTGCGGGCTGCTGCTCTTGCGGCTGCTCTATGGAGTGGGCGCGGCGGCAAAGCTGTGGCTGGCAGCGGCGCCGGTTGCTCAGGATGATTCTGCCAAGATGGCGCCAGGCTTGACCTTGCGGTCAAGCGAGGCGGTTTTCTCTCCGGTCACGATTGGTTCGGGAGTGATCTTGCCGGCGGACTATGCAGAGTGGGATGCGGAGAAGCTGCGCATTGTGTTGGCGCATGAACGCTCGCATATTCGGCAGGGAGATTTTTATCTGCAGATGCTGGCCGGCGTCTATGCCGCCGTGTTCTGGTTCAGTCCGCTGGGCTGGTGGCTCAGGCGCAAGCTGTCCGATCTGGGCGAGGCGATCAGCGACCGCGCCGGTCTGGAAGAGGCAGCCAGCCGTGTTTCATACGCCCAGGTATTGCTTGAATTCGCGGCTATGCCGCGCCCAACCTTGACAGGAGTAGCCATGGCTCGCACTACGAATCTCTCGCATCGCATTGAACGGCTCTTGAATGAAACGATCTTTCGCCAGTCTTTTGCCGCCAGCCGCCGCGCGCTGCTAGTGGGACTGCTGTTTCCGCTGGCGCTGATTGCGGCCACGTCGATGATTCGCGTGGAAGCGGCTGGGCAGGCGCCGCCGACGCCACCGGCGCCGCCTGTCCAGGCCCCCGCGCCCGCTCCGCCGCTGCCTGCAGCGCCGCTTACCGGGGTCTCCGATCCGGACCAGGCCCCGCCCGCGCAGGCGCCCGCTTCAGTGCCGGTTCCGCCCGCCGCGCCTGCTGCTGCTCCGGCGCCGGCTCCAGCGCCGCCAACACCAGGCCCCTATGGCGAAATTCACGACCAAGCCGACGGAAGGTCCTACAGCCCGTCCTATAGCTATTCCTACGAACAGTCTCCATCCACCAGCGAATCGAATACGAAATCCTACGCTTGCGGCAAGACCGATGCGAACGGAAAACATGTGCTCGGAACGTGCACCAGCCACGGCTACTCCTATTCGTATTCCTCCAACGGCGACTCGTGGGCAATCGTGACGGGACCCGATCAGCGCATCAACTTCACCGGCGAATGGAATAGCGGCACGCGGGAAGCGATTGAGAAGGCGCGCAAGCTGTCGAACGGCAAATTCATCTGGTTCACCCACAACGGCAAGTCCTACATGATTGATGATCCGGCTCTGGTGGCGCAGATTGAGGTCTACTCCAAGCCGATGGAGGAGCTCGGCCGCCAGCAGGCAGAGCTGGGACGTCAGCAGGCGAAGCTCGGTGAAGAGCAGCGGCAACTGGGCAGCCAGCAGCGCGTGGCCAGCGTGCCGACCCCTGACATGGCCAAGGAGATTGCCCAGGCCGCCGCAGCAATCGCCAAGCTCCAGGACGAGAAGCAGGCGAAGATCAGCCAGGATGAACTGGCCCAAATCCAAAACAAGTTAGCTGAACTGCAGGGCAGGCTTGGCGAGATTCAGGGAATCCTTGGCGACAAGGAAGGCGAACTAGGCGAAAAGCAGGGCCATCTTGGCGAACTCCAGGGCAAGCTGGGAGAACAGGAGGGTCGCCTGGGAGAGCAAGAGGGCAAACTGGCGGAAGAGGCCAGCCGCAAAATGAAGTCGATCATCGACCAGAGCCTGGGGAATGGCAAGGCCAGGCCGGTGGAGTAGGGGTTAGTTGTAAGTACTCAGTTGTAAGTTTTTAGTTGTCAGTTGTCAGTGCATCGGGCCCCATCCATCGCGCTTTTTGAGATGGGTGGGGGACCTCAAAGCTCGGCCATGCGAATCGGGGTTTTCGGACGTTTCAAGTCAAGATTCGCTTATAATTCTTCTTCGCCCACAAACGATCCTTAAGCGACGGGCGAAGGTGTGTTTTGGCAATGAAGTTCATTCAGCAATCATTCGGAATTCTCCTCGCAGGGTGCGTCTGCGGATGCGCGGCGTTTGCTCAATCTGCTTCGACACCCGCAGTTGCGCCGGTGGTGGCGGAACTCAGTGCGGACATGTTTGCACACCGGCTGCAGGTGGGTGCAACCGTGTCGGCCAAGGTAGTGGTCGATTGGAAAGGCCCCGGCTGTACACTGCCGGCGGGGTCGATTGTGCGAGCCCACGTGACCGCGGTAACGGCACATTCAAAGGCGTCGAAGGAATCCGAGGTCGCGCTCTCGTTTGACGAGGCTGGGTGCGGCAAGTCCGCGTTGAAGCCTTATTCACTGATCATGGTTGTGGTCTCGGCGCCCTTCGAGGATCCTGATGCGATGGAGACCGCCATGCCGCGGTCGATTGCCGGAGGACTGCGCTCGGAAACGTCAGACGACGCGCAGGCCGCGCACGATTTGAGGTACTGGGAGTTGTTAAGGCCGGACCTGCAATCGGGCCAGGTCTATGGCATCGGCGACTTGAGTATTAGCGTGGGGCCAACGAATACTTCGGTGCTCAAGTCAAAGAAGCACGACGTCATGGTGTTTCAACATTCGCAGATACTGCTGGTTCCCAGCTCGGAGATTGTGGCGAATGGCGGGAAGAATGCGGGGACACCCCAGAGCCAACCTTGAGGGCGTGGGAAGCTTTCAGCATTCAGCAAAAACTAAAAGCTGATTTTGCCCGGGGTGATCAGATCGAAGCCGGCGGGTTGGCTTGGGACCGCATGGGGCACGCAGTGGCTTCTGGACTGAATGGGCGAGGCGTAGGCGCGGGTCACGTGGAGGCGGTCCATCACGATGTAACGCGCGCGCAGGCCGTCAATGGTGGCGGGTAATGAGGCTGGAATGCGCTTGCGGTCGACGTAAATCACAAGCGCAGCTTCTCTTGGATTGTCGAGGCTCTGGCCCACGCCAACGCCGAAGAAGGCTGGGTTCTGCCGCATCAGGCTGTGCGCGATTTGCTGTTTTATCGCCATAGCGGCGTTGAGCACGGCAGGCTGCAGGACGGGAACACCGTATTCAACTGCTGTCTGGGGCGCCGAGCCGAATGCCACTGCGCGAGCGGTGGTGGGAATGACGATGGTGCGCGCGCCGTCGACTGTGTCCGGCGGGGCTGCGCTGGGCGCCGCGGCTGCATTCACGGCCTCATCCACATAGAGGATCACTGCACCTTCGCCGGGATGGTCGCTGCTTTTGCCGACGGCGACACCGAGGATGCCGGCGGATGGATTGACCAGCATGCGAGCCTGGGCCAGCGCCTCCTGGGCGCGCAAGGTTTCATTGCCGCTGAGCAGGCGGGCCTGCGCTTGAGCCACCGTGTTGTCACCGTAGTTGAGGCAACTGACGGGATGGTCCGTGGTGCCGATAAAGGTGTAGGTCGTTCCCGCTCCCACCTGCGCGCTGAGCTCGTTCAAGACATCGGTTGCGGGATTTGCCACGCCCTGGCTTACTCCCGACACGTCGGTTCCGCCGGCAAAAAAGAGGCCGACAGGCTCCGCGTTGGACGAATCGACAACCAGCGAGCCGGAGTCGCCCGCATCGCTGAACGCGTTGCCGCTGATGGCTAACTGGTTGGTGAAAGTCCTGGTCAGGTAGTGCTTGGTTTCAGCACAGTCGGTGTAGTAATCGACGCTGACATCGAGGTCGAGGGCGGAGATGGCGGCACAGGTTAATCCGGTGGTCCGTCCGCTCTTGGCTACCGTGAGGGCAAGCGATGCGGCTTCGCCTTTGCCGCCTGTGGATGAGATGCCGGGAGGCGCCGCTGCCAGCGTTCCATCCGGCTGACGAGTCCCGAATTCAAGAATGTTGCCGCTGGTGCTGACGGTGTTGGAGTTCACCTGCGCAATAGCCGCGTCGGCATTGGTGGTGCTGGAACTGAGCGGAAGCCAGCCGGTGAGCGAGGCGACGGGCATGGTGCCTGGGCCGTCGCCGTAGGGGGTGCAGTTGTTGTCAATGAGGCCTGGCTGGATGATGGTGTCGCCCACGCTGGCATGGTCACTGCGCGCCAGCACGTGGTTGTTGCTGAGCAGGTATTGATGGCTGTTGGTGTCCTGGATGAGCGCGCCGAGAGTACCGCTGCAGCAATCGATGATCTGGTTGCCGGTGGTGTCGTAGTCGTTGTTGTTGCCGCCGGAGCTGCCCAGCGAAACCGGGGTGGCGATTTGCGCCTGGTGGGCCGTTGGGCTGCTGGAAACGCCCGCAGTGTTCAAGAGCAATTCACCCACGGCCTTTGAAACATCGCCGGAGGTGGCCACAACGTAAGTTGCGCCCGTGGAGGCGATGGAGGCCGGGGCCGAGTAAGTCACAGTGCAGGAGGTGAAGGCGGAGATGCTGCGCGCGCAGTTGACCAGGCCGAGCGTGCCTTGGCCGCCGGTGGTGGCCGTAGAGGTATTTGAGAGAGCGTAGTTGATGCCGGCGGTGCCTCCCGCTTCAGCGAGGTAGCCGGTGATGGTGACTTGTCCGTTGGCGCCGAGAGCCGCGTTCTCCGGCGTGAGCGGCTGCAGGAATCCGGGAGTAATGTTCAGCACGGCGGTGGCGGTGGTGGCGGGGTTGGACTCGAGAGTCGCAGTGACGACAACGTGGACGCGGTCGGCGGTGAGATAGGTGGGCGGGGTGTACTGGCCGGTTGAATTGATGGATCCGGCTCCGCTGTTCGCATCGCCGCCTGAAACTGTCCAGGTGACGGAAGCCGCGCCGCCGCCGGAGAGGGTCGCGGTGAACTGCTCGACGGTGGCGCCCTGCGAATTGGTTGCGTTGCAGCCAGTGCAGTTGGTGTCGATCGAATTGGTGGCGGGAGAGAGGGAGAATGTGGCGTTCGAGGGATTTGCGGAGACGGGCCCGCCGGCGCAACCCGCGACGAAGATCAGGACAGGGGCCAGAAGAATTGCGAGAGTTCGGAGCGGCAAGATCCGATGCACAGGAAGCCGCGACTGCCCGGCCCTGGAATTGGAGAGGGGGATGGAGCCGCGCTGCTCGCGTTGTGCTGTTGTTGGCAACGATTTGTGCACTTTCCTGAACGCCCGGGTTTACCGCTGCTTCATTGACAGCTGCTTGATTGGGCGCTGCTTACTTGGACGCATTAAGCGGCACTGAAGAAAGCGATTTGGCCTGCGTGCGGTGGCCGGCGACGGTGCGCTCCCATTCTACCGAATTTCAGTAGCGTTCGTCTGAACCGGGGTTGCGGCGGGAAGGGAGGTCTTACCTGGGGCGATCCGTTACGAGACGACTCTCCTCAGGAATCCGCGCAGCCCGAGGCGGCCAAGGAGGGTGCAAAAGAAAGCCAGCGCAAGCAGGATGGCCCACCACGGCATGTGGGGAACGTTGGGCGTAACGGCGGCGCGCAACCCCTCGCTCATATAGACGATGGGGTTGAAGAGCACGGCGACGGCAAGCCACGTCACGTTTTTGAGCAGGCCCGCCCAGGTGTAGTAGACGCAGCCTAGAAACGTAATCGGCACCACGATGATGGAGAAGACCAGGCCGATCTGTTTGGGGTTCACGGTTGAGCCGATGACGAGGCCGAGCGATCCGGCAAGCAGGCAGGCGAGCACCAGCACCAGGAAAAACAGTGGCCAGCTATGGACGTCGGCGCGGACGGGTACGGCGGGGATGTAGTAAGCCATGGGAATGACCAGCAGCGCGGCCACCATGCTTTGCATGGCGCTGAAGCAGACTTTCTCAAGCGCGACGGCCCACAACGGCAGCGGGCACATGACGCGATCGTCGATTTCGCGGGTGATGCCGAACTCCGATGAAAGCGGCAGCGCCACGCCGGCGATGCCGGAAAACATGATGGCCACGGCCATCAGCCCGGGCAGGATTACGGTGCCGAAGCTCGGCCCGGCTCCCGAGGCCAGCGGATTCCCGCCGGCCATGTGCGGCAGGATGAAGGTGAAAACGAAGAGAAACAGCAGCGGCTGCATGCCGACGCGGAGCAGAAAAGGTATGAATTCGCGGGTCAAAACGCGCAAGTCGCGCAGCAAAAGGCCGAGGAAGGCCTTGAAAAACATGGCCGTCCCGCCGGGCTGAATGTTGAGCCCGGCACCGGGCTCTCTAGTGCCTATTCGCTGTTCCGTATTCCCTGCATTATTCACGCAAGTCCCTCCCTGTGAGGCGGATAAAGACTGTTTCCAGGCTGGGTTCGGTAATTTCGAGGTCGCGCAGGCCAAAGCGGGAGGCGGCCTGGACCAGGTCGGGGAGCAGGCCTTCGGAGCTGGCTGCGATCACGCGCAGACCGGCGGGGGTAGCTTCGGCGCTGGTTACGTCTTCGCGCGCTTTCAAGGTGCTGATGACCGCCTCAAGTCCCTGATTCGATTTGAGTTTCAAGTCGAAGATGGTGTGGGCACCGAAGGTCGACTTGAGCTTTTCCGGGGAGCCGAGAGCCAGCACGCGGCCGTAGTCGATGATGGCGACGCGGTCTGAGAGGGAGTCGGCTTCCTCCATGTAGTGGGTGGTCAGCAGCACGGTGATGCCTTCGGTGCGCAGGCCTTCGACGGTCGTCCACATGGCCATACGGCTCTGCGGATCGAGACCCGCGCTGGGCTCGTCAAGAAACAGGACGGTGGGCCTATGTGCAATGGCACGAGCAATTTGAACGCGCTGCGCGAGGCCGCCGGAGAGCGCCGCCGGGTAGACATCCTTGCGCTCATTGAGCAGGAACTGGGACAGCAGCTCCAGCGAGCGGGACTTGGCGCTGGAGTGGCTGAAACCAAAGTAGCGGCAGTGGTAATAGAGGTTTTCGTAGACGGTCAGGGAGCGGTCAAGGGTGTTGAACTGGGGGACGACGCCGATGTGGCGGCGGGCGTGAGCGGGGTGCTGGACGACGTCGATTCCAGCGATGCGGACGGCGCCGCTAGTGGGCAGTGCCCGCGTGGTGCAAATGCTGATGGTAGTGGTTTTACCGGCGCCGTTGGGGCCGAGCAGGCCGAAGATTTCGCCCTGTTTCAGCTCCAGGTCGATGCCGTCGACGGCCACGACGCGCAGCTTGGATTCATAGACTTTGGTGAGTGCTTCGATTTCAACAATCAAGGGTTTACCCGGCGCTCAAGAGGAAGATGCGTCCAGTCTTCAGACTAACGCAAAGGGCCGGAAGCAGGAACCGGGGAATGACTGGGCGTAAAATGGTGTTTGATCGTTTTGATTCCAAAGAAAATGGCCCAGAATGAAACATTGGCCGGATTTGCGCCCCAAAATTGGAGTGCCGTTCGGGACCTGAGCAGGTTTGATCTTGATATTCGGGTCAATAGCAGTTTAAGCTTTGAGTCTCAGAGTCGATACAAGAAGGAGATTTTGTTTCAAGAGGTAGCGACTAGCAGAGTTCAGTCGGCGTTCACCCCCTTGTCCGTCATGATTGGTTTGCCTTGTGCGATACGCTACCTTTCCGCGAAAGAGCAATCTTTCCGGGGAGGCCCTATTTGAAGATTCCGAACTACTACGAGCTGCTCCAGATCAACCCCAATGCGGAGCCGGACACGGTTCATCGCGTCTATCGATTTCTGGCGGCCCGATTCCATCCGGACAATCCGGAAACCGGCGATGCGGACAAATTCGCCTTATTGAAGCAGGCCTACGACGTCCTATCCAATCCTGTGAGCCGGGCCGAATACGACATGGCATGCACGAAGGAAGCGTCTGACGCCGCGCCGCTCTCCTCCTCGGTCGATTTCATGGACAGCATGGAAGGTGAAATGAACCGGCGGCTGGCGGTGCTGGCGCTGCTTTATTTCCGCCGCCGCTCCGACTCTGCGCACCCGCAGGTTTCGCTCTACGAGGTTGAGGCGCGGATGGGGTTTCCCCGCGAGTATCTCGAATTCACGATCTGGTATCTGCAAAAGAAGGCATACATTATCCGGGCGGACAACGCCGACTTCACTCTGACGGCGGAGGGTGTGGATTTTATTGAGACACAGCGCGCCCATATTCCGGTGCTGAATCGGCTGCTCACCAGCGGGGACACACCGCTGTCGACGGCGCAGCCAGCGTCTTCGCCGATTATTGTGCCGGCGGGGAAATCTGTTCCTGAGGGAACTTCGGTTCAGTAGGCGGGATTCACCGCAGGTTCCTAGTCCATTGCATGTTCGTAGCGTTCGAGCAGAATGCGCCTGAGGATCTTGCCGTTTTGATTCTGCGGGAGGCCACCGGGCTCGACGATCCAGATGCGGCGCGGCGCTTTGTAGGGCGCCAGGTTCTTGTGGCCCCATTCAAGCAGATCGGCTTCGCTGGCATTGGCGCCTTCGTGGAGTTCAACCGCAGCAACCGGGGTTGAGCCTTTTTCCTTGTGGGGCAGGCCGAATGCGACGGCGCGGGCCACGGCAGGATGAGCCAGCAGCGCCTCTTCCAACTCAAGCGCGTAAACCGAATAGCCGCCGGACTTGATTACGTCCTTCATGCGGCCGACCAGGCGGATCATGCCGAGGCGATTGCGCGTGGCCAGGTCGCCGGTGCGCAGCCAGCCGTCTTCAGTGAGCAGGGCATGGCTGGGGTCCTGGTCTTTGGCAGCGTCTTTCCAGTAATGAGGAGACAGGCCGCGGCGGCGGATCTGGCATTCGCCGGTTGCGCCGGCTGGTACGCGTTTCCCATTTTCATCCGCCACACGAATCTGAAACGGCGGCATGGGGAAGCAGAGGTCGCCGCTGCCGGGCAGGAAGGACAATTCGATGCCCATCATGGCCAGGCCGCCCAGCTCCACCATGCCGTAGCCGTTGAGCAGCACGGGCGGAATGCGCAGCTTGCCGGGGAGGCGGACGAGGGCGCCGAAGTTGCGCAGGCGGAGCCGCACTTCAGAGGGCAGATGATCGCTGGCCGAAAGCCAGAGGCGCACGCTCTTGAGGCGCGTGGGGTCAGGATTGCTGTTGACCAGCCGGGCAAACATGGCGGGTACGCCGGCGACTGCCGTGATGTGAAAGCGCTCTATCAGGTCTACGGCGCGGGCCACGTCAAAGCGGTCGAGGAAGCAGCCGCGAATGCCGGCCATCAGCCCGTAGAGCGCGATGCTCACGGCCATGATGTGCGACCAGGGCAGGGCGACCAGCGCAAGATCTTTGGGACCGAGAAATAAACCGGCCAGGACCGTTGTCGATCGGGCCCCAAGCAAGGCACGGCTGGAAAGCGCAGCACCTTTGGGAAAGCCGCTGGTGCCGGAAGTATGGAATACGGCGACAATTGCACCGGGGTCGATTGCGGTGGGGGGGAATGGCGAGTCGGCGCTGGTGGCTGGGACGCGCAGGAATCCATCGAGCTTGCCGGGCTCATTGTCGGCTTGAATCCAGGTGCGCACATTGAGCGCGGCGCGGTCCTGGATGGTGCGTTCGAAGACGGCTTTGTCGGTGACCAGGATGTCTGTGCCGCTGTCGGCCAGGATGCGGCTTACTTCGCCGAGCGTGAGCATGGGGTTCAATGGAACCGCGATGCCCCCGGCGCGGATGATGGCAAGAAACCAGCGGAAGCAGCCCGGATCGTTGGTGCGATAAATGGCGACGGTTTGCCCGGGGCGCAGGCCGACGGTGCGGCGGAGAAACGCGTCGATGGAGCCGATTTCAGATTGAAGTTGGGCGAGGCGGCGGGGGATGCCGTCCTCGATGCTGACTTCGCAGTCGCCGTTGCGACTGAGCAGCTCGTCGACAAGATTGGCTACTGTGAGGGTACGGTCGCGCGAGAGCTGATAGCGGCGCAGGATATTCATTGGACTGGAACGGGCTTGCGGCCCCAGTCACTGGCCACGCAGTAGTTGAAGAGTCGGTCGAGGTAGTCGAGCACGTGCGGCGGGGTCAGGCCCACGGGACCCAAAAGGCGCTCGGCATTGGTGGTGTCAAACTGCATGCGCATGGTGAAGTAGTCGCGATAGGCGCGGCCGTCGCGGAGGACGCGGCGCTTGCGTCCCCAGAGCGCCATGAAGAGGAGGGGGCGAATGGCGGCGAAGAAGAACTTGGGATCGACATAGCGGGCTTCGGGGGCGTTGAAGTACTCCGCCGCGCGTTTGGCAACCTGCTGGATGGTCGCGCTGCCGCGGGGCCCGGCGCAGAGATGAACCGTCTGGCCGAGCGCTGCCGGGTCAAACAGCAGGCGCGCCGTGGCGGCGGCGACATAATCCACCGGCACAATGTCCAGCACCGCGTCAGGGAAACCGGGCACGGTGCGCCACAGGCGGCGGGCGTAGATTTTCAGCGGCCAGTACATCATTTTGAAGCTGGAAGTGACGCCGGTGCGCGAGTCGCCGACGATGATGCTGGGGCGAAGGATTACGCCGGGCAACGAGCCCGTCTTCGCGTTCAGGCGGGACCGCACCAGGGCTTCCGATTCGGCTTTGGTCTGTTCGTAGGTGTTGCGGTAGGTCTGGCCGACGGCGAGCTCGTCTTCGCGAATCAGGCCGGTGCGTTCGCCGGCGACGTAGGCTGTGCCGACGTAGGCCAGGGAGCGAAGCTGGGGCGCGCCGGCCGCAAAGTCAAGCATGCGGCGCGTGCCCTCGACGTTGATCTCGCGGGCTTCCTGAAGCGTGTGATCGAAGCGGACCGTGGCGGCGCAGTGAATTACGCGGGTGGTTTCGGCGGAGAGGCGCTGCCATGCGGCGGTGTCGAGGCCGCAGTTGGGCAGGCTTACGTCGCCGGAGAAGACCTGGACACGGGAGCGCTGATCGGGAGGGATGAAGGCGTCGGCGCGTTGCTGGCCGGTTTGAGTGGCGCGGTCGCGTATGAGAAGTGCCAGCTTGGCCTGCGGATAGCGCTCGAGCAGGTCGTCGACCAGTTGCACCCCGAGAAAGCCGGTTGCGCCGGTCACCAGGATGAGTTCATCAGTGCTCATTATGAAACCAGTCTCCGAATCGGAACAAGGTGAAAGCCGGTCGACAAGGGACCGAGCGCGCCTGGCCGCTGGACGGGGTTAAGTCTCATTATAGACGGGGAGATTGGTGGGTGAGGCGGGGCCGACAGAGGAAGAGGAAGGTAATGAGGTTGATCAGGCAGCTACAAGTTCTCGCCACTCCTGGTTGGTATCCATCTCCAATACGAGCTTGGGCTTTTTGTCGCTCTTGATCTCTTCCAGAATCGACTGAAGGATAGAGATTGCGCACTCGACCAGATGCGGATCTTCTGAGAATACGCAATAGGAGAGCCTGGCGAGCTTTTGGGCTTGAATGGAGACGGCCTGTTTGCCATTCTCGACCCGTGAGAGCGACTCTGGAGTAAAGCCCAGGTACCGGCAGTAATCCGCCGCTTTCTTCCCAAGTCTTTTACGGAGGAACCTGATCTCGTTTCCCGTCAAGTCAAATGGGGAAGTGACGATATCGCGCGCAATCAATTGCATCATCTGTTTGAGAGCTGGTATCTCCGCGACAACGCTGCCGCACTCGCAGACAAAGTACTTGATGCCTACTAGGTACACGTTCGGCAGGCCGCTATCGACAAAGTGAAAGGGGCTTTCCGCAGTGGCGAACTTTTCGATGCGAGCACTTTTGCAGTTGTGAATCATTTCCATCTCGTGACGACCTCGAATGATCGGTTTGCGGTATCGACAGCAATCACGATGACAATCTCGTCACCGTCGATCGATTCGGTGGCTATTTCGATATTTCCACTGCCACTCGTCCTTGTTGAACTCCGGCTTCCTCTCAAAAACCCAGTCAGGCTCCAGCCCATGTATTACATCGTCGGCTGAAAGGCCCCGTTCAAGGTGGTCAAAGCGCGCATGGAAGGTTTCCATCCTTCCCGAATCGGGAGCGCTAACCAGCGCTTCCAGGAGAAGCGCCTTCAAGGCCGCTTCATCAAGGTGAGGAGGAATATACCCCTCTGTTGACATTTTATCAAGTCTTTCTTCGAGTCCGCGAATTATTGGCTGCTTTTACGGGATGAGAATAGCAGCCTTATCACCCATGCGAGCGGATAGCGAGTGATTGGCTCCGCCGCAGGGGTTTATTCGACGGTCAGGACCAGCTTGCCGAAGTGGCTGGCGTCTTCCATCCTTGTCAGCACTTCGCGGGCCTGGGACCAGGGGAAGTTTTCGCCGATGGGGCGGAGATGGGTGAGGGTGATGGCCTTGTTCATGTCCAGGAAGTCTTTGCGTGAGCCGACGTAGATGCCCTGAATGCGGGCCTGTTTGTGAAGGACGGAAGTGATGGCCAGCGGCTCTTTGGACTCGGCCAGTACTCCAACCTGGGCGATTACGCCGCCCATTTTCAGGGCGCGCAGGGATCGGGCCAGAGTGCCCACGCCGCCCACTTCAACGACCAGGTCGACGCCTTCGCCGCCGGTCTGTTCCATGGCCCAGCGGTCCCAGTGGGGGTTGGCTGTGTAGTTGAGGCCGGAATCGAGACCGAGGGCGCAGGCGCGATCGAGCTTCGCGTCGCTGGAAGAGATGCCGAGCACGCGCAGGCCATGAAGGCGGGCAAACTGGACGGCAAAGATGGAGACGCCGCCGGTTCCCTGAATCAGGACGGTGGCTCCCGGTTTTAGGTTGCCGGCAGCCAGCGCGTTCCATGCGGTGACGGCGGCGCAGGGCAGCGTGGCTGCTTCCTGAAAGCTGAGGTGGTCGGGGATGCGGACCAGGCCGGTCTCCTTGAACAGGACGTGATCGGCTAACGTGCCGTCGATGTCGCCGCCCAGAGCGCCCTTGACCTTGGCCGCGGTAGCCGGGCCGTCGAGCCAGTTTTGCATGAAAATGCCGGCGACGCGATCCCCTGGCTTCCAGGCGGTGACGCCCTCGCCGACGGCTGCCACTTCGCCGGCGCCGTCGGAGCAGGGGATGCGGGGGAAGGCCAGTTTGGGGTTGTAGAGGCCCTTGACCATGAGCAGATCGCGGAAATTGAAAGAAATCGCACGCATCAGGACGAGCACTTCTCCGGGCCCCGGCAAAGGGCTGGGACGCTCGACAAACTCCAAGGAATCAATGCCAAACGACGAAATCTGCCAGGCGAACATAGTCAAATTCTCCCCTTTTGATGGGATGCCGTCTGCACTTCGTTGGATGCAACGCGGCAAAACACTCGTAGAATGAAGATATGGCTCGTGGTTGGGAAAGTAAATCCGTGGAGGAACAGATGGCAAATGCCTTGCAGCAACCGGTGGTCGACTCCGGCAAATACCTCAACGGGCAGGATAGCAACGGCTTTGTGAGCGAGGATGCGCGGCGTGCGGCGGACAAGGTGCGGAGCGAGCGCGAGCGCCAGAAGCAGGCGTTGAATCTGCAGCGGGAAAACATTCTGTCGCAAAAGACTTCAAACCCGGCTAGGCGCACAGCGCTGGAAGCGGCGCTGGAGCAGATTGAGCGGCAGATCGCAGCGATGGGCTAGGGCTCGCGGTGCTTAGACGTCCCGGTGAAAGAGCAGGGAGTTGGCCTGGTGGATTGAGGTCAGCACTACGTGCGCAATATTCACGTGTGCGGGACGGCTGACGGCCCACACGATGGCATCGGCAACGTCCTCAGGGGTGAGGGGTGTAAGGCCCTTGTATACCCTGGTGGCGCGCTCGTGGTCGCCGCGAAAACGCACCAGGCTGAAGTCGGTTTCCACCATACCGGGGTCGATTGAGCTGACGCGGACCGGCGTTCCGAGCAGGTCCTGGCGAAGGCCGTCATTGATAGCTTTTTCTGCGGCTTTGCTGGCGCAGTAGACCGCCCCATTGGGATAGGTAAGCTCGCCGGCGGTTGAGCCGAGGTTGACCACGTGGCCGTGGCCGCGGACCACCATGCCGGGCACCACGGCGCGCGAAACATAGAGCAACCCCTTCACATTGGTGTCGATCATTTCTTCCCAGTCTTCGAGTTTGCCCATATAGAGCTTGTCGAGACCGCGGCTGAGGCCGGCGTTGTTGACCAGGACGTCGATCTCCGCCCACGTTTCGGGGAGCGTGTCGATGGCCTCCTGAACAGCACGGTGGTCGCGCACATCGAGGTCGATGGAATGGACGGAGGCTGCGCCACGCTGCAATGCGAGCGAGGCAACTTCGGCGAGTTTTCCGGCGCGCCGGGCTGCCAGCAGCAGGCGCGCGCCCTCAGCCGCGAAGGCCAGCGCGGTGGCGGCACCGATGCCGGAACTGGCGCCAGTGATGAAGACAAGTTTTCCCTTGAGGCTCATGCTTCCATATTAGTTCAGTGGACGGTGATGAAGACCAGTGAGCGAGTAAAGAAGTGAAGGAGACGAGTGAGCAAGTGATGAAGACGAGTGAAGGAGTGAAGGAGTGAAGGAGTGAAGAGGTGCGCAGTGCTCAGTGATGAGTGAATAGTGAACAGTGGACAGTGTTCGGCATTTTCTCTGTATTCTTTGTCACCTCGTCATCCTGCGCGGGTACTTATACGATGAGGTACGACGATGACTACGCAAATTGCAAGCCACAGCGACGCGCAACTGGTGGAATCAAGCCTGACGGGGAACCGCTCCGCATTCGGGACAATCGTCAAGCGGTACCAGTCGCTGGTCTGCTCAATCACGTATAACGCCACCGGCAGTCTTAGCCTGAGCGAAGACCTGGCGCAAGAGACTTTTTTGGCGGCGTGGAAGCAGCTTCCAGGACTGCGGGAGCCGGCGCGGCTTCGGTCCTGGCTGTGCGGTATTACGCGTTTCCTGGTTGGCAAGGAGCTGCGGCGACAGGGCCGTGAGCCGATTCACGCAGCCGAGGCGCTGGATGGGATTCAGGAGCCGGCCTCGCTGGAGGCTTCGCCGGCGGTGCAAGCCGTGAGCCGTGAAGAAGAGGCGATCTTATGGCGGGCGCTGGAGCGGATCCCCGCTGTGTATCGCGAGCCGCTGATTCTGTTTTATCGCGAAGAGAAGTCGATTGAGCGCGTGGCGGCCGAGATGGACTTGAGCGAGGACGCGGTGAAGCAGAGGCTGTCACGCGGGCGCAAGCTATTGCACGAAGAAGTGGCTGCTTTCGTAGAGGGCACGCTGAGCCGGTCAGCGCCGGGCCAGGACTTCTCAAGTGCGGTGCTGGCGATGCTGCCAGCCGCTCCGTTGGCAACGGCGGCCGCCGGCATGGCAAGCAAGGGCGTGGCGATGGCGAAGTCAGGATCGGCGGCGATGTGGCTGGTGCCGCTGGCGCCGTTTGTGGGGATCCTCGGCGCCGTTATGACAAATTGGCTTTCTGTTCGATCCGCTCCCACGGCTCGCGAGCGGCGGTTCCAGACTATTGCGTTCATCGGATTGTGGGCCTTCGTTGTGATTTGGGCCATCGCCGGGCAGGCTGCGTTGGTCAATCTGCGCTATCGCTTCGCTTGGAGCGGACAGTCGTTTTACGCGGTGATGATGGTTTTCTGGTGGATCTACGCGATTTTTGTCGCCACATTTACCATCGTCTTTTTCAGGCGGATTGTGGCCATGCGGCTCGAAGACGAGAGAACGGCAGGGATTCGAAAGACTCCCGCAGCGCCAACGACTTTGGCGTCAAACATCGGTATGACGGCGGGTGTGTATATCGCTTTATTTTCGTGCCTCATTTACTTTGCGTGGCGGGCACACGACTGGGTGACAGCCATCATCGTTGCCGGGATCGCGGTGGTGCTGGGAATCTGGCACTTCATTCATGTGCAAAGCTGCTCCGAACGATCGGCGATGCGCGCTGCGATCGGGCATATTTGTTTGGACTGGGCGGTTGTTCTGGCGATTTTGAATCTGCGTCTGGATGTTTGGCTGGCAGCTTCCCGTGGAACGAGTGTCGCCGAAATCCACCGCCTGCTGCCAGTGTGGGTTATGCCATTGGGGACATTTGCCCTGGTGATCTGGGTGGGAGTGATGGTTGCGGTAACGGGTCCGAAGGCATCCGCTCTTGAGCCGGCGGGGCGCTGAAGGACACGTTGGGCTAGACCTGAACCTTGTTAAGCGTCGGTTGCAGGCGCTTGTGCTCCTCGATGTCCTCTGTGTTTCCGTACCAGCGAATGATTTTTCCCGCCGATCCCATGCGCGGCGATCCGCGAGACCGCATCCATCTCCAACCCCGGTCGACACTCTTGACCCTGTACTCAATATCGACGTCTTTGCCGGTTTGCAGGGCCTCCATGAGCGATTTCATAGTGGCCTCCACATCCTCCGGATGCACGGCTTCGAGCCATCCCAGGTTGCGGGTCTTTTCTCTGCTCAATCCCGTAAGCTGCTCCCATCCGGCGTTCACATCGAGGACGTTGCCCTGCGCGTCCATGGCCCATTGCACGGATTTATTGAGGTCGACCATGTAGCGGAGATGGTCTTCACTCTCGCGGAGCGCCTGTTCCGCGGCCTTGCGATCGGAGATGTCCATGACTGCGACCGAAATTCCGATCACTTCGCCGGCCTCATCCAGAGCCGGCTGATACGACACGAGGTTGGTCGCTTCCGGTGTCTCTGAACCCTTTGCCGGCCTGGTGAACTCCACCTCTTCAATCACCTCGCCCTGCAATGCGCGGCGCATGTAAGGCTCAATTAACGGAAACAAATCGGGGATCATTTCCTGGACTGTTCTTCCCAGGTAGGATTCCGCAGGAGCCCCATTCATGGCGGCAAGGCGGCGGTTGATGCTGACGTAGCGAAAGTCGCGGTCGAGAAAGCACAAGCCCACGGGAGCGCCATCATAGATGGCCTGCAATTGAGCCAGGCGCTGCGAGGGCATCGCTTCGAGATTGGAGATGTTCGGGTCGGTTCGATATCCCGAAAAACCTGGTGAAGGCGTACGCGGCGCGTTGGCAACCAATTGAGGTATCCCGTCTGCGGTCACTGGCCGGCCATAGAGCCATCCCTGCCCGAATTCACAGCCGAGCCGCAGAAGCATATCTGCCTGCTCCTCGGTTTCTACCCCTTCCGCCACTGTTTTCATGCCAATGCTGTGGCCGAGGCCAACAACCGCCGCCACGATCTTCCGGCTATCCCGTTTGCTGGTCATGGAAATGACGAAGCTGCGATCGACCTTGAGCGCATCAAAGGGAAGCGCCTGAATGTGGCGGAGGCTCGAATATCCCGTTCCAAAGTCATCCAACGCCAGCTTGCAGCCCATTGCTTTTAGCTCGCGGGCAATTTTTTGCGCCAGTTCCAGATTGCCGATCAGTCCGCTCTCAGTGATTTCGATGGCTAAGCGCTCAAGCGGGAACCCGCCTTGCTCGGCAGCTTCGCGAACCTGGCTGGGCAGGGTCAGGTCATGCAACTGGCTGGGAGAAATATTGACTGACAGTATCAGTGGCGCGGGAATGGCGGGAGCCGACAAAAACGCTTTGCGCAATATCTGCCGCATGAGGTGTCCGATGAGCCCGTCTTCTTCGGCAAGCGAGATAAAGTTGTCAGGCAGCACGAGGCCGAGCTGCGGATGTCTCCAGCGGGCCAAGACTTCAAAACCGGCCAACCGGCCGGTATGTAGCTCAACCACAGGCTGGAAGCAGGGCTCAAGCTCATCGTTATCGAGAGCTCGACGCACTGCGGCCAAATCTATTGGCATGCCCGTGACTCTATGACTATTTGGAGAAAATGTCTATAGCACTTGTTACTCTTTAGGTAATAACGGAGCTTTACCGGGCGGTTCTGAGCAGTTCGCCGAGCGTATGTACTTCGGCAGGATTGGTGTCGCTGACGATGACATAGCGCAGCCCGGCCTGGCCCCAGGATTCCATGCTGAAGCCTCTTTTGCTGATTGCTTCCGGCTGCGATGCGGATGCCGCCTGGTCTTGCAGGATGAAGACGGAGATCTGGTGCTTGCGCAAATCGAAGAGCAGTTGAGCGCCGGGACTGTGGTTGAGATAAACCAGTTTGCCGCCTACCAGTTTGAAGGGCGAGTCCTGCAACTCAGGCAGGTTGAATGTGAAGGGCAGTTTCCCCTGGAACCAGGGCTTGACCGTGTGCCTGTCGGTGGAGATTACATCGACGGGATTGGCGCTGGCGAGCGTGGCCACGTGCAGGTCGAGCAACTCATCCAGCGCCTGTTCCCGGGCCTGTTCGCGTGCCTGATGGCGCGTGATCACCACCGCTGGAACGGCAATGAGCAGGAGTGCAAGAGCGGCGGCGAGGCCGGGAATCCATGCGGTTCTCCAAATTGGCTTGCGGCTTTTACGGACGGCTTTTTCGATGCGCAAACGGAACTCAGGCGAGGGAACAAATTGCGCCGCCGCGGCTGCGCGCGTGGCGCGTTTCAACTGGAGGCGCGCGAGAACCTCAGCGGCGCACGAGGCGCAGGTGCGCAGGTGGTCGTCGATTGCCGCAATCTGCTCAGGGGTGCAACCGTCATCAACATAGGCGTCGAGCTGATTTCTTATCAGGCCGCAGTTCATCGGGAAACCCCCTCCGTTCCGGCCGAGAGCAAGGTGCGCATGGCCTTTCGCGCGCGCGACAGTCGCGACATAACGGTGCCGATTGGAATTGCAAGCGTTTGAGAGATTTCCTGATAACTCATCTCTTCCAAATCGCAAAGAAGAATGATTTCACGAAAATTCACCGGCAACTCGGTGAGAGCGTTCTGGATTGCGGTGAGTTCAACGTGCGCGAGGAGGACCGACTCGGGGGTTTCAACCATGGCGGGTTCCGGAGGAGCATCCTCCGCATCGAGGGAGATGGTTGCCGCGAGTCCAGTGCGCGATGTCAGGAACGTGTTGCGCATAATCCTGTAGATCCAGGCGCGGAAATTGGTTCCCTGGCGAAAAGAAGAAAAACCCTTGAGGGCTTTCATATAAGTTTCCTGCACCAGGTCCTCGGCCGACGCGCGATCTTGCGTCAGCCAGCAGGCAAAGTTGAAGAGCCTGGCGAAATAGGGCATCGCCAGTTCTTCAAAAGATCCGAGTTCGCCTGATGGGTCGGGCACGGCACGGACAGTGTATCTCAGGCTGCAAAGCTTCCTTCTACTCAATGAATAGAACTGGAGCAGCCGAGGATTATTCCCTGCGCGCCTAACTTTTTTGAGGACCAATATTGATGGAGAGCGAACGCGCTGCTACTGGGGCGTGACCAACTGGTGGGCGATGGCGAAGAGGGCAAGTTCGAGACGCGTGGACACGCCGGTCTTGTCAAAGATGTTGGACAGGTGGCGCTTGACGGTTTCTTCACTTAGCGTGAACTGCTTGGCGATGTCGCGATTGCTGCAGCCTTCGACGATGGCGCCGACCACTTCGAGCTCGCGCGGGGTGAGACCGTAGGTTTTGTGCTGGGGCGTAGCGGACTGTTGCATCAGGTCGTGAAGCGCGGAAACCAGGTTGATGACGCGCTTGCCGCCGATCCAATAGTCGCCGCTGATGACGGTGCGGATGGCGGTTTGCAGATGTCCGGCGAGGGCGTCTTTGAGCACGATGCCACGTGCACCGATGTGCAGGGCTTCAATGATCTGCTGGGTGGTGATGGTGGAGGTGAGAAGCAGAATCTTGACGGTGGGCGTGCCGGCCATGATGGCGCGCATGGCCTCAAGGCCTGGCATGCGCGGCATCTGGACATCGAGGAGAAGAATATCCGGTTCGAGGTCGAGAGTCTGGGTAATGGCCTCGTCGCCATCAGAGGCATCGCCGACTACTTCAAAGCCGTCTTTGAGCGTGAGCATGTTGCGCACGCCAATACGGACTACGGGATGATCGTCTGCGAGTACTATGCGGATTGGCCGGTCCACTTGAGAGCTTACCCTCCAACAAACGAAACTTTCCTAAGCCGGAAACTCAACCTCCAGCATACGCTCAAGATTTAGGGTGGCGGCGCGTAAATCTTTAAGCAGGGCCGAGCTGTTATCCAAATGGTTATCCTTTTGCGGCGACAGGCCCGGCGAATTGCCGGGAGAGGATGAAGCGGCGCAGGACTCGAGGAGAGCGCCGAGGCGAGCGGCCTGCTGGGCGCCGGCCATGGCGCATCCGCCCTTGATGGCGTGGCCGATGCGGCGGATTTCGGTGGCATCGCGCTGCACAACGGCAAGCTGAAGGGTGGCCAGCTTTTTTTTGAGATCGGCGACGACGGCCTGGAAGATTTCGCGGACCGCGGACTCGGGCATGATGGCGCGGAGCTGGGCGAGGGTCTCCATATTGATGACCGGCTCATCGGCGGCGAGGCTGGGCCCGGGGACGGGGTTGGATTGGGCAGCGTGTTCTTCAAGGAGCCTGTGCAGGGTATTGGCGCCGAAGGGCTTGAGCAGGAAGCCGTCGCTTGCGGCGACCACGTCGTCGGGGGCGTGGCTGCCACTGATGGCGTACACGGCGGCATGGGTGCGGCTGCGAAGCTGGGCGATGAGCTCGGTTCCGCTGAGGCCGGGCATCTGCGCGTCCATCAGGATGACGTCGGGAACACATTCTCCCGCGGCCAGCAGATCGACGGACGCATTGCCGTCGGCAGCGGTGTGGACGGTATAGCCGCTCATGGTGAGGACGGTGGCCATGACCTCGCGGCTGACGAGGTCGTCGTCGATCAGCAGCACTGTGGGCAGACTCTCCCTGGCTCCGAAGTCCAGCATGGGTTTAGTGTGCCACCGCGATGGGCAGAATGGGTTGAAATTATGCGATTGAACCTGATCGGATATTGTCTGGGTTCAATTTGCGACGACCAGGACCTGGAAGCTGCCATTGGCGGAGGTGGGTTTGAGGGAACCGATTTTTCCTGGTTGTGTGAGGTCGACGCCGAGCAGGTCGGTGACAAGGAAGACTTGTCCGGTGGAAGCATCGACCGCCAGGGTGCGGGCGCGCTGGCGCGTGGCAAGGTTCTGGATGACGGCATGGGTGTCCGTCACGTCCTGATGAATGATGGTGAGGGTGCCCTGCGCGCCACCGTTGGCAGCGTAGATGAGTCCGCGATCGGGGTCATACGCGACGGCTTCAGTGCCGGGGCCGGTGTTGAGAGATGTGACCACCTCGCCGTTGGAGGCGTTGAGGACTACCAGCTTCATGTTGGTGCATGCGGCGAAGAGACGGCCGTGTTTGCCGTCGACGGCCAGGGCGGATGGGTTGGTGCAGTCAGGGCCGAGGGGAAAAATTGCCATGCTGCTTTGCGCGGAGTTGGGCAGGTGGGACTCATGGCTCCAGTCGAAGATATGGGTTGATTCGGATGGTTTTGCCGGGCTGGTGGTGGGCGGCGGAACTGGGCTCGAGGCAACCGGGTTTGAGACAACCGGGTTTGAGGCAAGCGGGTTCGACGCAGGCGCTGTGGCGGAATGTCCGCGCAGGTATGCGGCGATGGACTGGGCGTCAATGCGGGCGACCTGGTTGCGGTTGTCGATGTTGACAAAGACCTGTCCGTTGCCATCGGCCTGCGCAGAGCCTACTCGGCCGGGCATGAAGATTTCAGCAATCGGCTCGCGGGTCTCAGCGTCAATGACGGTGACCGACGTTTTGATCTCATTTTCCCGCGCGGGCGGGGAATTGGGGGTTCGTGGAGGATCGGCGATCGGAGTTGTGCAGATGGCGAAGAGCAGTTTGGTTTGCGGTTCGAAGACGAGAGCGCGGGGACCGGGGCCGGTGGCGATGGCGGCGACAACCTGAAGCGAGCGGCGGTCAAAGACTTTGACCTGGTTGTCTGTGGCGTCGCTGATGTAGCCGAATTCGCCTGTGTCGTCGAGGGCGATGGCGCGGGCGTTGTGGAGGCCGGTGACCTGGCCGGTGACGGCGCCGGCATCGATGTCAACTACCTGGACTTGAGTGGAGTGGGCGATGTAAAGGCGGCGGGCGGCGGGGTCGGCGGTGAGGTAGTCCCAGTTGCCCGCGCCGCCGATGACCAGTGTTTTCCTAATCGAGTAAGGATGATCGGGCAGCTCGGTTGCGCCGGGAACCTGCTGGGCGCGCAGAGCCTGATTGGCAGGGAAGGCTGCGCAGGCCAGCAAGGTCAGGGCGAGGAAACTCTTCATGGGACGGCACCTGTTGAATAGATGCGGAAAGCAGGGAATAGGGAATAGGGATTAGGGAATAGGGAACCTCGGTTGCGGGCGCTAACTCAGGAGAAATTCGTAGTAGATCAGGGGAGCATTTTTGTAGGTGGCGCGGGCGGTCTCGCGGAAGTTGCACTTGGCGTAGAAGGGGCCGGCGCCGGATGCGGAGTCGAATGCGTCGAGGCGGATGGCGTCGGCGGGCCACGCGCGAGCTTGAGTTATGGCTTGCTCTAATAGCTTTCGGCCTAGCCCCAGGCGTTGCAGCTTGGGAGTTACAGCCATGTCAGTTAGATAGATAGGCTTTTTCACGGGCGTGAAGTATTTGACGTCAATGGCCCATGGCTTTTTGGTGGCCAGGCGGAGGGAGCCTGCGAGGGTTTTGCCTCTGTACGCGAGGATGGTCTGCGCGTGGCGCATCTGGAAGAGCACGGCGCGCTCGGAAGGCGGAGAGGGCGGAGTGGCGTTGCCGTTGCGCCGGGCGAGATCTGCGGCGACCGCGGTGCGGAGTGAGATCAGCGCGGGGACGTCGGATTCGCTGGCGTTGGTGAAGGTTAGTTTCATGGTGCGATCTCGCTGGATAGAACGAAAGGCAACCGCAGGTCCTTCGACTCGCTCCGCTCGCTCAGGATGACAGTCAATTAGTGGGTGCTCAGGATAACCGCCTCTTAGTGGATGTTCAGGGTGACTGTCGGGTAGTGGATGCTCAGGATGACAATCGCCTTTCTTGTGTACATGGTTACAAGGTTACTTTTTCACCACGCTCAGAGTGATGCTTGAGGGGTATTGGATTGAGTGGTGGATGGCGTTGTGGGCGATTACGCCCTGGGACTCGCTGACGTTGTCGCCGCCGGTGTTGAGGTTGCGGTCGAAGCGGGGGAAGTTGCTGCTGCTGACGTCAATGCGGATCTGGTGTCCGGGGGCGAAGTAGATGCTGGATTGCATGGGTTGGAATGCGAGCTTGTAGACCTTGTCTTTTTCCATGAAGACGGGCGGCTTGTCGTAGCCTTCGCGATAACGGGCGCGCTGGATGTTTTCGTCGATGTTATAGGCGGTGCCATCGGGAAGAACGTCGATAAGTCGCACGGTGAAGTCAGTATCTTTGGCGTCGCTCGAAACATAGAGAGTTACATCGATGGGGCCACTGGCTTCTACACCTTCTGTAAGTGGGCCGGTAGTGTAGACGAGGACGTCGTTGCGGGTCTCCTCGCCACGCTGATCGAGCGCGCCGGATTTAAAGTCGCCACCCATGCAGCAGAAGCCTCCGCCGTGAGTGGGCACGGGGTTCATTGGGTCGTAGGTGAAAGTATCGGCGGAGTCTTTTGCTTGCGGGCCTGCGGCTAGAGCGCCGTCGCCAAAAAGCGAGTTAGCGCGGCCGGCGCTGGTGAGATAGAAGGTGACGGGCCTGGCTTCTTTGGGCGGCCAGGTTTCAGAGGCCTGCCACTTGTTGAGGCCCATGGTGTAGTACTGCACCTTGGGCGTCTTGTCGAGCAGCGGGCTGGATTCGCCTTTCAGGAAGCGATCGAACCATGCGAAAGTGAGAGCGTCGTAGTCGAGGCGCGCGTCGCCGAGATCGCGTTCGCCGACGATGGTGTGTTCAGCGGCGCGCTTGTATCCGCAATGACCGGTGGGAGCGATGATGGCGTATTGCTCATTGGCTACGGCGGGGCTGGCTGTACTGCGGACGTAGTTGTACGCGGCCAGGTTGGGCGCGGTGCTGACGTCGTACCAGGTCATCATCCAGAGGCCGGGAATGTCGATCTTTTCGCTGTCGTTCCACAGGCCGCCTTTGTACCACGAGGGATCGTTGGGCGTGCGCAGAATCATGCCGGGCTGGCCGGATGGTGTGGTGTCGGCGAAGATGCCGTGGGATGCGCCGACTGCGGCGAGGATGTCTTTTTCAGGGAGATGGGCGAGAGCTTTGTTCCAGTCGACGGCGGGCGAATGCGACGCAAGGTCGTAGGATTTTGCCGCGGTGATCAGCGCCTGCTGCGATGTGCCCGGAGGGAAGTTGGGCTTGGCGTCGTTGGTCTCAAGGCCGGAGGAGTAGAGCCAGGTGGTGAAGAGCATTTGCACGGCGCCGCCGCGGAACCAGTTGCCCTGCTCGTAGTAGGGGCCGACGCGGCCGACGCCGGCGCCAAAGCTTTCAGGGATGAATGTGGCGAGGGCTTTGTTGCCGCGCGAGGCAACGGCTAGCTGCCATTCGGCAGTGGAAGAGCAGCCGATGAGGCCGACCTTGTCTGACGACCAGGGAAGGCCGCCCATCCAGTCAAGCTCGTCGTCGGAGTCGGTGAGTGGAGTGCCGAGAATGTCGTAGTCGCCCTCTGAGAAATAGCGGCCGCGCTCATTCATCACAATGTAGGCATAGCCGCGCTTGACGGCGTCGAGGGCGGCGGACATGTCGCGGGGCGCGCCCAGATCTACATCCCAGTAATTGAAGTTGTAGGGCGTGCGGGAAAAGATGATGGGATACTTTTTCGACTCATCTTTGGGGCGGTAGATATCGGCCTGCATGCGCTTGCCGTCGCGCATGGGGACCATGACTTTGCGCTCGATGATGGCGATGGATTCGAGCTCTTTTTCAACGGCGTTGCGGTGATCGATGACGGCGGGATCGGGGCGGGCTTGCGCGCGAGCTTGCGGAGTTAGAGCGGCGAGGGGTAGGGCTGCAAGACAAGCGAGAAGGATAACTCGGCGCATTGTGGCCTCTTTTCAGGAGCTTTTGGGGGGAACGTGTTCCTGTGCAGAAACTATAAACCAAGGGGGCAGCGGCTTTGCAGGGGTGCGGACTTAGGATGGCCGAAAAGAAAATGCAGGTCCTTCGACTCACCACCCCCGAGCTGAAAAGCGTTCGGGGCCCCGTTCGCTCAGGATGACCGCCTTTGGGGTGCTCAGGATGACCGCCATTGCTTTTAAGATCAGGATGAAAGTCTGATGTTGCCCGAGTTATGTGAGCTTGATGCATGGTTCAAAATTGCCCATCTGCGGGTATGTTTCGCCCGTATACTTTTGCGGATGGCCAAGTTCGGAAGACAGGCAAGAGAACTGCTTAAGATTGCGGGGCCGGGGATTATTACGGGCGCGGCGGATGACGATCCGTCGGGGATTGCGACTTATACGCAGACCGGCGCGCAGTTTGGGTACGGGCAGTTGTGGACGGCGATGCTGGTGCTGCCGATGCTGATCGCGGTGCAGGAGGCTTGCGCGCGCATTGGCGCGGTAACTGGAAAAGGCATTGCGGCGGTGGTGAAGGAACGCTACAGCAAGAAGGTGTTGTATGGGGTGCTGGCGCTGATTGTGGTGGCCAACACCATCAACCTGGGCGCCGACCTGGGTGCGATGGGCGCGGCGGCACAACTGATTATGCCGCTGAGCTTCACCGTGTGGGTCTTGTTTTTTACCGCGGCGATATTGATCCTGGAGGTCTTCACTTCATATAAGACATACGCGGGCATTTTGAAGTGGCTTTGCGTGACGTTGTTCTCATATGTGATTACGGTGTTCCTGGTGAAGGAGCCTTGGGGGACGATTTTGCGTGCGACGTTTGTTCCGCACATTGAATTTACTTCGGCATTTTTCTTCATTATTACGGGCGTAATCGGGACAACGATTTCACCGTACATGTTTTTCTGGGAGGCATCAGAAGAAGTGGAAGAGGAGCGGAGCAAAGGCATGATCCGCAAGGGAGTGCCGCAGTTGACCAGGCCGTTCATGAGGCGGTTGCGGATCGATAACTTCCTGGGCATGGTGTCGTCGCAAATTGCGGCGTGGTGCGTGATTGTGGTGGGAGCGACAGTCTTGCATGCAAATGGGGTGACGCATATCGAGAGTGCGGCGCAGGCGGCGAAGGCATTGGAGCCGTTGGTGCATAGCTTTCCTCATGCGGGGTTTCTGGCGGAATTGATTTTTGCTATCGGGATTATTGGATTGGGATTCTTGGCGGTGCCTGTCTTCTCGGGGTCGGCCTCCTACGCGCTCTCAGAGGCGCTGGAGTGGAAGGCGGGGCTGAACCTGAAGTTGAAACGGGCGCATGGGTTTTATGGAGTGATTACGATTGCCACGCTGGTGGGATTGATGATCAACTTCATCGGCATCAATCCGATTCAGGCGCTGGTGGTGACGGCGGTGATCAACGGCGTGGTTGCGGTGCCGCTGATTTTTCTGATTGCGCGGATTGCCCGGAACAGAGAGATCATGGGTGAGTATCGCAGCGGGATGCTGTCGAATGTGCTGGTGTGGGCGACGTTTGTGTTTATGGGCGCGGCTGCGGTGGCGATGTTCGCAACTCTTAAGTGGTAAGCACCTGCCGTGGGGGCGGACGCTCGCGGGAGGCTCGCACCGGCTTTGCTGGTCTCCATCATTGAGTTGAAACAAAGCGCCTTGATGAGCATCGATCATAGAGGAGGGGTAAGCTGAAAGCACTGGACTTGGCGGAGAGGTGGTTCAGATGGCGAATGAATTGAGGACAACGGGCCCTGAACGAGAGAGGTCGCGCGGGTTTATGGTGGGGCAGTTTCTGTTTCTGATTGCGCTGGCGGTGGGTGTCTGGTTTCTGGCACAGAGTATGGTGGAACACCGCTTTTTTCGAGGCGGGCGCATCGATCGGCATGGGACGCTGAGGCCTTAGGCTGCTTTCCCGAATTCCGCGGATTGCATGGTTGCGATATTCGCGACGATGAGGTGGTGAGGGGCAGGCCGACGCCCACTCATCGCGATAAGGCTGCGATGAATGGGGCACAGCTTCTTAGGCAAGCGCTATTCGTTGGCGGCGGTGGCTACTTCATGGAGCCAGCCTGGGGCCTTTAACAACTCGCGGGGGCGGGAGCCGTCGGCGGGGCCTACTAATCCGTCGCGCTCCATAAGATCGATAAGGTGGGCGGCTCGGCCGTAGCCTACGCGCAGGCGGCGCTGGAGCAGAGACGTGCTGGCTTTGCCGAATTCGAAGACCAGCCTTACCGCATCGTCGAACATGGGATCGTTTTCGTCAGGATCGGCGTTGGAGCCGTCGGGAGAGACGCGCTCATCCTTGGGTGATTCAAGGAAGCCCTGCACATATTCCGCCTGGCCCTGGTCCTTCCAGAATGCGACTACGGCGGCGGTTTCTTTTTCGCTGACATAGGGCGCGTGAAGGCGCATGAGGCGGCTGGTTCCGGGCGGCAGGAAGAGCATGTCGCCGCGGCCAAGCAGAGCCTCAGCCCCGTTGGTGTCGAGGATGGTGCGCGAGTCAACTTTTGTAGCGAGGCGGAAGCTGATGCGCGTGGGGACGTTGGCCTTGATGAGTCCGGTGATGACGTCGACCGAGGGGCGCTGCGTGGCGAGGATGAGATGGATGCCGACGGCGCGGGCCATCTGGGCCAAACGGGTAATGGATTCCTCAACGTTGGCGCGGTCGAGCATCATGAGATCGGCTAACTCGTCGATGATGATGACGATGTAGGGGAGCGGCTCATTGTCTTCACTGTCGTCGAAGAGCGAGGGCATCGCGCTTTCAAAGAGCTTGTTGTATTGATCGATGTTGCGGACGCTGCGCGAGGCCAGCAACTTGAGCCGCCGTTCCATTTCGCGAACGGCATTGCGCAGGGCATTTGCCGCGAGTTTCGGCTCGGTGATGATGGGCGTGAAGAGATGGGGGACGCCTTCGTACATGCCGAGTTCAACGCGCTTGGGATCGACGAGGATGAGCCGCACCTGCGCGGGCGTGGTGCGGAAGAGCAGGCTCATGATCATGGCGTTGATGGCCACGGATTTTCCCGAACCCGTGCTGCCGGCGATGAGCACGTGGGGCATGGAGGCCAGGTCGGCGGTAACGATGCGGCCGTTGATGTCCTTGCCCATGGCGATGGTGAGGCGGGCCTTGGATTTGGCGAAGGTATCGCTCTCGATGATGTCGCGCAGGTGGATGGTTTCGCGCTCGTGATTGGGGACCTGGATGCCGACGGTGGATTGGCCGGCCATGCGCTCGATGAGGATGGATTCGGCGCGCATGGCGAGGCAGAGGTCGTCGGCGAGACCGGTGACGCGCGAGTATTTGACGCCTGCTTCAGGCTTGAACTCGTAGGTTGTGACCATGGGGCCGGGATTGATGCGGACGACCTGGCCGCGTACGTCGAACTCGGCGCATTTTTCGACCAGAACCTTGGCTTCTTCGCGGAGCTCGTCTTCACGGACGATTTGCGGGCCTTCTCCGGTGTTGAGGAGGGTGCTGGGCGGAAGCCTGAAACCGCTGACGTGCTTGGGGGCGACGGTAGCGGTGCGCAGATCGGCGTCGGCGCGATGGTGGATGGTGATGGATTGAGGCGCGGCGGGAGTGGGGGTTGGGGTTGGATCCCAGGCCTCGGCTACGGGGCGCATGGGGACGGAGCGCGGAGTTTCCTGGACTGGGGGGGTGATGGGGGCGGGAGTGGCCCACGACTCGAAGTCGAGATCTCTTGACTGGGGTGGGGTGGGTCTTGCGGCCGGCATTGGTGATTCCCCGGTCCCCGGCGCTGTGGAATCCCTGGTCCCTAAGTGCGCGGGATCACCACCCCACGGACCAGGGCCTGTCCGCGGGGACCCCGGACCGGGGGCACCCACGGTTGTATTCGCAGGCGGGCGCTCCCAGATGCTGGGGCGGGGCTGCGGGGAGAACTGGCCGTCGGCCGTGACGCGCTGATAGGCGGGGACTTCGTCGATGGGGTCGGCCAGCGGCGAGGGCTTGCGGTGAAAGAAGCGGGCGAAGAAGCCGGGGCGATACTCCGCTTCCGCATCCATCGGTTCGGGATCGTGGGGATGGAGGGCTTCCTGCTCGGCAAGCAGGTCGGCTTTGCGCTCGGCGCGCTCCTCACGCCAGTTGCGCCAGCGGTCGTAGAGGGACTGGCCGTGGATCCAGCGGTCCTGGACGCCCTCAGCGAGCGCCCAGAAGCTGACGGCGGAGGCGAAGTAGATGCCGGCAACGGCCAGCACGGCGGCGACGATCCACGCGCCCTGGAAGTTGAGGTAGGTGACGAGCAGGCCGGACATCAGGCGGCCAACGACGCCCTCAATGGGGAGGGCATGGAGCCAGCGCCAGTGCCAGGGAATGAGCCCGAGAGCCGCGGGAACAAAGATGAGCGCGAGAATGGTTCCGGCCCAGCGCAACCAGGCCGAGCCGCCGGGACGGGAGTGCATCCAGGTCCAGCCTAGACCGCCGAGCCAGAGGGGAAGAAAGAAGGCAGTGACCCCGATGGACTGGAGCAGGACATCGCTGAAGTAGGCGCCAAAGAGGCCGATCCAGTTGTGGACGGCGTGGGGCAGACTGGTATCGGTGGCGGTGTTGAGCGAGGGGTCGGCGGCATGCCAGGTAGCGAGTGCGAGGAGGCCGAGGAGCGAGACCAGCAACAGCACAAGCCCCAGAAATACGTTCAGGGGGCGGCTTCGCGTGGGCGAGAGAACAATGCGAATTGGCTTCATGGCAGGGGCGCTTCCGTTCCGTGACTACCCGTGGACCTGCCGCGAGCGAGCCGATGGAGCGGACGAAGAGTCCCAGAGCAGCCTCTATTATCGGTGGGCGGGAGGGGGATTCCGGGGGGAAAACGGGCGGGGGGAACCTTGTCAGGTATCAGGTATCAGGTATCAGGGAACAGGGAACAGGGAATAGGGATTGAGGGACTAGGGACCTGGATCCTTCGAAGCTTGACTGTTCGGCTGCGCACTGTTCACTTGGCCCTGCTCCCTGTTCCCTGTTCCCTGTTCCCTGGTTTCTACGACGTGTAGTTGCGGCCAAGGCCTAACGCCGCCAGGCATTTGCGGTAAGTGACTGAGCTGCGATCGGCGGGGAAGTGGGCTTCGGCGTGGAGGTCTATGGGGAGATCTTCGGGGAACTGCGATTCGACGATCACAATGTCTTCGGCGAAGACCTGGTAATTGAAGTCGAGGGTCGCATCGATGGGTGCGTCCTTGTCGAAGTTGCGGCAGATGGGCACGAACAGGCGCGTCTTGCGCGCTGAGACCGGCGAAGCCGCGTTGAGAATGTGGAGCAGGCCGCCGCCAGGGAAGGTCACGGTCAGCTTGGCGGTGAAGGGCAGGAAGACTTCAAAACGCCTGTGCCACTGAAATCCGGGCGGGTTCAGATGCTTGTAACCGTGGGCGTAGTTGCTGACCGTGCTGATGTAGTCGGCGACAAAGCCGTGGGCGGTTTTGGTCACTTTGTAATCGGGAACGACGGGATTGTCGGGCTCGCCGAAGCTGTCTTTGTGAACGAATGCGAAGTGGCTTACGTCGAGAAATCCTTCAACCTGGCGGCCGGCCGCTGCCTCGATGTTGACGCTCTCGGGTAATACCGGTAGGTAGTCGGGGTCTTCAAACTCGTCCATGACGGGCAGGGGCAGCGGTCCGTTGTCGACGAGGCGAACCCAGACCAGGCCGTAGCGTTCCTGGGCGGGGTAGATGTCGAGATGGAGGCGGGGCGAGATGGCGCCGTTGGGATGAGCGGGGATGCAGGTGCATTGGCCCTGGGGGTTGTAGCGCAGGCCGTGATAGCGGCAGATGATCTCGTCGCCTTCAACGTGGCCCATGCTGAGGGGAACGCCGCGGTGGTAGCAGATGTCGCGCGCGGCAACGATGGAGCCATCGGAGATGCGATAGAGAACGACGCGCTCGTCAAGCAGGCGGGCGGCGTAGGGCGTGGTGGTGACTTCGCGAGAAAAGGCTACCGGGTACCAGAAGGGAGCGAGGGCGCGCCAGTCCTGCTCAGGGAATGTGCAGCCGCGCGGGAGGGTGTGGGAAGGCTCGGTGAGGGTTGAGGAGGGAACGAAGGAGTTTTCGTGCGCCATGTTCGATTATGGCCCAGGGGGAGGGGCGAATCAATGAAAGAGTCGAGGCAGTGCGCGCCTGTTTATACCTTCCCACCCCTGGCGCAAAAAACAAAGGCTGCCTAAGGATGGGGAACCCCGCGACAAAAGAGATGACCAGCGGCACTTGGTGTCGCTATAGTGTTTCGGTAGTTACACGTAAAAACCAGTACAAGCTGCCGGCGACCGGGTTGCTCCTGCAATTCCCGGCACGCGCAGCGGGAACGAGACGCACCATGAACATTCCCCTGACGCCGCTGCGGTGCCTGCGGCATGCGGAAGAACAGTTTGCGAACAAGACGGCGGTGGTGTGCGACGACCGGCGGTTCACCTACGCGGAGTTTGCGGAGCGGGCCGGGCGGCTGGGCGGCGGACTGCGCGCGCTGGGCGTGGAGGACGGTGATCGGGTGGCGTTTCTCAGCACAAATTGCCACCGGCTGCTGGAAGCGTATTACGGAGTGCTGGAAGCCGGCGCGGTGCTGCTGCCGTTGAATATTCGGCTGGTTGCGCTGGAGCTTGCTTACATTCTGAATGACTCGGAGGCGAAGGTGCTGTTCTTTGAGCGGCAGTTTTTGCCGTTGGTGGAAGGCTTTCGGCAGGCGGTTGGTTCAGTGAAGGCTTTTGTTCTGCTGGACGGCGAACCGCATGCGGAGTGGATGGAGGGGCAGAATTATGAAGGTCTGCTGGCGGGCGCTGAAGTTTACCGGCGCGACGTGATGAAGGTGGATGAGGATTCAATGGCCGAGTTGTTTTATACCAGCGGGACATCGGCCAATCCCAAGGGCGTGATGCTGACGCATCGCAACATTTATCTGCACGCGCTGAATACCGGCTTTGCGCTGCAGCTTGCGGGCGACACGGTGGATCTGCACACTATCCCGCTGTTTCACGCGAACGGCTGGGGTAAGGCGCACTCGGTAACGCTGATCGGCGGCATGCATGTGATGATTCACCAGTTCATTCCGGCAGAGGTTTTTCGGCTGATCGAGCGGGAACGGGTGCACGCATGCTGCCTGGTGCCGACGATGGCGACGGCGCTGGTGAATTCACCGGAGCGGACAAAGTTTGATTTGAGCAGCCTGCGCAGGATCACGATTGGGGGCGCCGCCTCATCGCCCACACTGGTCCGCGAAGTGGAAGAGACGTTTGGATGCATGTGCATTTCCGGCTACGGACTGACGGAGACTTCGCCGGTGCTGACGTTTTCATCCATCAAAGAAGGAATGGAACAAACGGACAGCGAGCGGCATGCGCGGCAGGCGATGGCGGGGTTTGCGATTCCCGGCTCGGAAGTGCGCGTGGTGGATGCGGAAGGAAACGATGTGCCGGCGGATGGAAAGACGGTGGGCCTGGTGGTGGCGCGGGGCGACGGCGTGATGGAGGGCTACTGGCGGCAGCCGGAGGAGACGGAACATGTTTTCCGGGGTGGATGGTTTCACACCGGCGACCTGGCCACGATGGACCCCCAGCGCTACATCGTGATTGTGGACCGCGAGAAGGACATTATTGTGAGCGGCGGGGAAAATATCTCTTCGCTGGAACTGGAGAAGACGCTGGTGACTCACCCCGATGTGTATGAGGCGGCGGTGATCGCGGTGCCGCACGAGAAGTGGGGCGAGGTTCCGAAGGCCTGCATCGTGAGGAAGCCAGGGACGATGGTGACGGAGGGCGAACTGCTGGAGCTTTGCCGGGCGTGCCTGGCGCGGTATAAATGCCCGCACTCGATTGAGTTTCTTGAGGTGCTGCCGAAGACGGGGACGGGGAAGATTTTGAAGAGGGAGCTGCGGAAGGGCAGCTTCTAGCTTCTAGCTGTTAGGTATTGGCGTCTGGATTCGCGGCGTCTAAGGAATGAGAGCGTGCGAAGACGACACTTAAAAACCTTCACGGCTCTAATTCGATTCGATCAAGCATGCGATTCCTTTTGTAGTCGTAGGTTGGATCGAAATCAATCGTCCCAGAGAATTTTAGAATTTCAAGCTGCTTTCGGCGGTTGATGTATTCATTCAATGCGGCTGTGGCAGCTTCCTCGCTGGTTTTTTGATTGCCGAGGCGGCGGGCTTCGTCGATAAGCTGTTCGATTGCCTGATTGATTTTCGTGATCGTGCCCTCCAACATGTGTTGAGCATCGCACAATCCAACGTGCGGGAGGCTAGATAAGAGAATGGCAAGGCTTCCTGGGAGATTAATTTCGACTTGCGCTGATTTAGCTGCCTGAATCGCGGCCACCTCGATTAGGATTCGGGTAACTTCAGCCATGAAGGTTCGCCATTGGTGGACCCCAGTCGCGATGGCCTTCCGTCCTTGCACCGGATCATAAAGATCGGTAATCGTGGATTAACCGAGCCTTTCCCGTTAAACGATTTTTGTATCATGGTGTGGAGTTGTTCTCCACTCCTCCCGTTGCACAACTACAGCAACCCCATCTACGGGTTCCTTGAAGTATTGATAGTTTTGATTCTTAGCAAGTGTAATTACAAGCGTGCCGTCTCGCCAGCCGACGGTGGGCCTGGGTATGGGATAGTTCACCGGAACGTTTATAATCAGATCCCCCGGCGTTATCCCTTTGCATCCGCCCCTTCAAGCGCACTGCGTATACTGCATCGTTGACAACCCAAGCTGTATTGAAAACCTCAAGTTGGACGACCGCCTCCCAATTTCCGTCCGCGCTCCTCTCGGATTGTCTGAGTTGAACGTCGAGGTGATCCCGAGGCCATACGAAGTAGAGCGCGAGCACTATAAGCCCAACCAGGCCCAGCAGTGTAAGAAGCAACTTACGTTTTTTCATGATATTTCCCTATTGGGCGATAGTCGCGGCACCCGGCAACAGGAAGGGCTCAAAATCATCCCTCAGCGGCTAAAGCCGACGCTGATTCCGGCGCATTTTGGCACGATTAAAATCGTGCCCTTTCAAAGATGCTTTATGAGTCTGACAGCGGATGCCTTACCCGGCGAGGTACTTCGTTCCCCAGATCAGGAGGACTATTCCTAACACGATGCGGTAGATGGCGAAGACGGTGAAGCCGCGGCGGCGGACCCAGTGGAGGAACCACTCGACTACACCGAGCGCGACGATGAAGGAAACTACCAGGCCGATGAGGAGGACGATCCAGCGTTCGCTATTCATGACGACGTGGGCGGCGGTTCCCTCGGCGAGGGCGGCTTTGCTGGGGTGAATCTCTTTGAGCAGGTCCCAGCAGGTGGCGGCGATCATGGTGGGGATGGAGAGCAGGAAGCTGAATTCAAGGGCGGTGGGGCGATCGAGGCCGGCTAGCTGGCCGCTGGCAATGGTGGACATGGAGCGCGAGGTGCCGGGGAAGACGGCGGAAAGGGTCTGGCAGAGGCCGATCCAGATGGCCTGGCCGAGGCCCATCTGTTCGACATGGAGGGTAGTGGACTCATAGCGCGTGGACCAGATATCGATGGCCCACATCACGATGCCGCCGATCAGGAGCGCGAGGGCCATGATCTGGATGCTGCCGAGGTTTTTCTCGCTCCACTTGTGCAGGAGCAGGGACGGAAGCGAGGTGACGGCGAAGGCGATCAAGGTGAGCGAGATGGGATGGGTGAGCCAAGTGCGGTCGCGATTTTCGCCCTGAGGGAAGGTGCGCATAAAGCCGACGATGCGGCTGAGGAACAGAAGGCAGAGGGCCAGGATGGCGCCGAGCTGGATGACGATGGTGTACATCTTCCAGTAGGCGTCGTCGAGCGGGATGTGCATGAGGGCTTCAGTGATGCGGAGATGAGCGGTGGAACTGACGGGCAGGAATTCGGTGAGGCCTTCGACGATGCCTAGCAGGACGGATTGAAGATAGGGATTCAAGAGGCCTCCGGAATGAGGGTTAAGTAAGTCGCCAAAACGGCGAAAATGGACAACGGAGACTAATCCTGGTCGATGCCGTAGACGGGAACGCCTTCTTCCAATTTGTACACCAGGGTACCTGCGCGCCAGGTGTAGTCAGACTGAGGAAACTTGTCTTTGAGGTGCGCGGCCAGCTCTTTGGCGTGATTGCGGGCGTCTTCGGCTTTCTTGTCGCTGCCGTCGGCGGCATACATGTCATGAAGCACGGCCATGCGGTAGGTTGCCTGGTAGAGAGCCTGGGCGGTGCGGGGGCCGTCAGGGAATTCAGCGGCGTATTTCTCGTAGTATTCAGCTTCTTTTTCGGGGCACTTGGGAGAGCCCTGCCAGTCTCCGCAGAACTTGTTGTCAAGAAGTTCAAACGCGGCGAAGGCGGCCCACTTGGTGTTGGGATAGAACTTGAGAACCTTTTTCAGCTCGTCTTCATCCATCTGATCGCGGAGGTAGGCTTCTTTTTCATGGGCCGAAGGGCGGCTGGAGGCGTCGGCCTTCTGGATTTGCCATAGGTCGTCGGCGGCGCGCCAGGCTGCCTCTGGGGCGAGCGGGGAATTGGGAAACATTTCAACCAGGCGGCGGTAGAGCAGCCGAGCGCTGCGGGCGGCGTTGGCGGGGCCGCGCGGATCGGAGGCAAGCGACTCCTGGTTGGCGGCTTCACCCATAAGAATCTGGTCGCCGTTGGGAGTGTTTTCCTGGACCACGCCTTTGGCTTGCATCCAGCCGGAGATGGGGGGCGGGGTTTCGTCGCGGCCGAAGATGGGCGCGTCTTTCTGGGTTTCTTCCTGAATGTCGGTGTTGGCGTAGACGCGAATCCAGGGGCCGTTTTTCTCGGCAACCACCATTTCGCGGCCGATCTGGACGCGGTCGACTTTTTGGGAGCTGGTGTCGGGGGCGATGTAGAGCGGGGTGATGCGGAGGGCGGCGGCGCGGGGGCCGGCCATGGGCTTTTCAAGCTTTGGCTGTTTTTTCTGGGCGACGGCGGGGATGGCGGTGACGAGAATCAGCAGCGCGGCGGTAAGGAGGCGTGTTCGCATATCAACCAACATCATATTGGATGCACCTGCGGTGCGGCAGACGCTCACGGGAGGCTCGCGTAAGCGTACTGCTTCACACCCATTCCGTAGAAAGAAACGGAATGGATGGGGCACGGGGCAGTTGTTGAGAACGCGAGAGACAAAAGCAAATGCAGGTCCTTCGACTCACCACCCCCAGGCTGAAAAGCGCCTGGGGCCCCGTTCGCTCAGGATGACCGCCGCTTAGTGGATGCTCAGGGTGACCGCGCCTTGGTGGACGCTGAGGATGACCGGCATTGCTCTTAGGTTCAGGATGACAGTCCTTTTTGTTGATCAAGATGGTGGCTGGTTGGTTTTTTCAGGATTCGGTGAGGATCTGGGCTAGCAGGGCGGGGTCGACATTGCCGCCGCTTACTACGGCTACCGCGGTCTTGTATGCGGGCAGCTTGTCGGCGTGGAAGAGCAGGGCGGCTGCGGCTACGGCGCCGCTGGGCTCGGGGACGAGGCGCGTGGCGGCGACGATGGCGCGCATGGCGGCTCGGATTTCCGTTTCAGTAACGGTGACGATGCCGTTGACGTAGGCCCGGATGTGGGCGAAGTTGCGCTCACCAACCGATTGAGTGCGGAGGCCGTCGGCGAGGGTGCGCGAAGTAAGCTCCGCGGCCCAGGTGACGATGGAGCCGGTGCGGAAGCTTTCGGCGGTGTCGCCGGCCAGCTCGGGTTCGACGCCGTAGACCCTGGTTAGCGGACTAAGCTGTTTGACGGCCGCGGCGATGCCGGAGAGCAGGCCGCCGCCGGAGACGGGGACGAGCACCAGGTCGACCTGGGGAAGCTCTTCGACGATTTCAAGACCGCAGGTTCCCTGGCCGGCGATGATCTGTTCGTCGTCATAGGGAGGGATAACGATATAGCCATGCTTGCGGACGAGTTCGTCGGATTTGGCGAGGCGCTCTGAAGAAGCCAGGCCGACATCGACGATCTCCGCACCGAAGGAAATGGACGCGGCGCGCTTGATGGCGGGGGCGTTGGAGGGCATGACTATCACGGCTTTTGCGCCAACTTCACGGGCAACGTAGGCGACGGCCTGGCCGTGGTTGCCGCTGGAATAAGTGATGACGCCGCCGGAGACTTCTTCAGGGGTTAGCTGGAGAATCTTGTTGGCGGCGCCACGGATTTTGAAAGCGCCGATGGGCTGGAGGGATTCAGCTTTGAGGTAGATTTCGCGGGGCTGGCCGTGGCCGCTGAGGCCCGGGAACTGGGCGCGGATGAGCGGGGTTTTGATGGCGATGGGCTTGATGCGCATGGCTGCGCCGCGGATTTGATCAATGGAAACCAATTGTTTTCCCATGGACTCATTATCTGCTACGCGATTGACTTTGTTGGGATTTTTGAAAAGCGATGACGGGCTATATGTATGCGAAGTTCTCCCACCCTGGCCACAAGAACAAAGGCTCGGCGAGGGTGGGGCGCCAAGATTGTTGGGTTACGGCAGATATTTGGCGGGGACGGGGTCGGTGGGGGTCTGGGCTTGCCAGGTGATTTCGATGATATGCCACTGCTTGCCGTCGTAGATGGCCTGGATGCTGTTGATGCCGCGGTCAGCGGGCTTGTCGTCGTCGCCGATTTTGGTTTCGTAGGTGCTCCATAGGTGGGCGATGTGGCCCCAGGACTCGGTGCGGACGTTGATCTGATGTTCATGGAACGTGGCGGCGCCGCGCTTGGCGACAGCATCGATCCAGTCCTGGACGGTGAGGATGTGCGCGGTGGGTGTGCCGTCGGCAGCGATGCGGATGGGGATCAGGCGCGTGTCAGGCAGAAAGAGCGCGCGGAAGCAGGTGCGGTCTCTGTTGGCAGGGCCGGTGATGGCGGAGTCGATGGCTTTGATGAGCTGATCGAGCGTAGCGGTGGAGGGACACGAGGGGACGGCGGCCATTGTGTCCTGGGCGTTAACGGCAGGGGCCTGGATGGCCGGCGTCAGCAGGGCGGCGGCGAGGGCGAGAAAGAGTATGGGTTGGCGCATGGAGGAATTGTACAAAAGGCAGTGAAGAAGTGAACAAGTGAAGGAGTGAAAAAGAGAAAAAGTGAAGAAGTGAAGTGAAACAGTGAAGAAGTGAGGTGAAACAGTGAAGAGGTAAAGAAGTGAATGAGTGAAGCAGTTCACTTGTTCACTATTTCACTCATTCACTTCTTCACTGAACTTGGAGCTATCGGATGTTGAAGCTGTAGACGGCGCTGTAGGAGAAGAGTGGGTAGACCTGGACCTTGTTCAGATCGAATCTCCATTTGGCGAGCGCCGACTGCAAGTTATCGTTGAACGCAACTGCAACCGGATTGAGGGGGTTGGCCACGTTGCTGCAATTGGTCTGTTGGGCGTTGGTGCAGGCCCAGCCGGAGAAGTTCACGTTGGCTGAAGGGCCGCCGGTAAACGCGACACCAAACTCCGATGGAAACGACCAATGACGGTGGGACCTGGGAATGAATTTTCCAAATCCGCCGGCGAGGGTGAAGGCGGGACGGATTGTATGGAGTCCCAATATGCCGGTCCCGGTCAGCGGTGTTGCCCCGGTAATCGGATTGGGACTGGCTGAATAAAAGTTCTGGCCATTCAACGAGAAGCTGGTTCCGGGGACAATTTGAGAACTGAAAGTAACCTGGTTGGCGTTATAGAACATTAACCCGGGGCTGATGCGCCAGACGCTTGCGAATGGATACCAGTCCAAAGAGGCCGCGGCCGAAGCCATATGCACGTTCACCATTGCGTCGAAACCCTCGACCTCGAACTTGCCGGTATTCAGGAAGAAGAGATTGCCCATGAGCCGGGCGTCGAGTGCGTGGTTCAGGACGACGGCGGACTTGATTCCGAAGCCAAGCGTATTTACATCCACACCGATGCCGATGCGCGAGAAGGGTTCCTGATAGGCAGTGGCGTCGGTGGGGATGTTGTATTTTTCCTTTCCGCCATAGGCTGCCGGGTCAGGAGCTTCAGGGAGGGGAAGCGCCGGGTCGGCCGAGTCAACGCTGCTGTCGGGTTGAGAAGCCGGCCAGATCAGGCCCTGCAAACTGCTGCTCGTGGTGGCGCCTGTGGCGGAACTGCTCGAACCGATCGCTGTGGAGCTGCCGGGAGCATTGGTGGTGGGAGGGTTGAGGGATTGCGCGGATGCCGCAATGGAAATTGAGAGGATTGCGGTCAACGCAAAAATGCTTGCAAGTCTCAAGCTGAGTCTCACGATTGTCATACGTACCATCGCCGATTGATCTCCCTGATGTGCATCTTTGCGCAATTTCAGGGGCTCCAAGGCTCTTGTTGCAATGCGAGACTACTCTTAAGAACGATACGGGAAGCGTCTGAGTTACATTATCACGAAACTCGGCGTGAGGCACCTGCGGTGCGGCAGACGCTCGCTATTCGCTCGCACTGGCTTTTGTTCCTCTCCGAAACTTGCCACAGTAATGAGTGGACGAAATCGGGCACCCGACGTAAGCCTGTCTGCGCGGCACATATTCTCTGCTTTGAAACAAATGACAATCGCGTGACAAGATGGCAGTCGTGGCGAGTTATGGTGCTGGTAATCCTATGAAATGGTGTGGACTCCGAATTCTATCGAGGTGTAGAGAGCGGGATAAGTTGGATGAGCTTCGCCGCAAAGAATTCGAAATCAATTGTCGTGTTGTCGGTGATCGCCGTTGTTTACTTTGGAGTGCAGTGGCTGGGCGCTTCGAGCATTGGCAGGTGCAGGATTTTTTCTTCGACCGCGGGGACCGATCGCGCTGACTATGCAGCGATGATCAATCAGTTTTCCAATGCCGCGGGCATAGCGTGTGCTTCTCCAAGCTCGCGGACAATTCTGTTTGAAGACGAGGATGTCATCACACCTTATTTTGTGAGCGCGGATGGCACTCTGGGCCACTGTAATGTGGCTCGTCTAACCCGTGTGACACCCTTGACGGATGCCGAGGCTGAGGCTTGCGGCAATCTGCTGGTTACAGAAATCACGCCGCCGGGGCCGCAGAACCTCAACTACAAACCAATGCCCAATCCAAATTTCGCGAGACATCAGTGGGTGAGGATCGATCGATGGTTCTCAGCAGATGGAAGATATGGTTTTACTATCTACAGTCATCCTTGTGCGACAAACGGGGATAGGACGGAGTAATGGACGAGGCCAATCGCGTGGGCTGGTATGAGGCGTTCGCTGTGTTGGCCGGCCTGGCTCTATTCGCGTTGGCTAGAGCGAATCGGCTCACCTTCCCTTTTCCATGGAATGACGAGGCAAGGTTTTATCTGCCTGCGCAGTGGTGGGTGAACCACGGATCATTTGACCCGGTGACCGTGAATGCTCCCCATGGAATTTTCTGGCTCCCTGATGGATTCACCGTGTTGCTTGGACTTGTGTTGCGGATGTTTGGGCAATCGATTGAGATTGCGCGGGCCGCTTGCGAATGGATGGTTGCAGCGGGAGTGGCGATCTTCGCTCTCGAATTTCGCAGCATTTCGGGATCAAGGACGACAGGCGCGCTTGCAACGTTATTGCTGCTGACGCCGCCCGTGGTTTTCGCCGCGAACATGGTGCGAATGGAGGCGCCGGTATTTTTGTTGATTGCGGTTACGCTTCTGCTTCACCTCAATGGCTATTTTGTGGGCGCCGGTGCGCTTCTGTTCGGGAGCCTGCTGATCCATCCTGCTTTGGGGTTGGCGGCGATGGGTTATGCAGTGCTCTGCTGGGCGGCTGGCCAGAGAGGGAGCGGCGCGCGTCGAGTCCACGCGCTGGAGTGGTTGCTGCTGGCCGCTGTCCTCCTGGGCTGGTTATCGGAAGGAATTCACATCGCCCATCATGCCGAACTGTTTCGCCTGCATATGGCTAACCAAATCACGCAAAAAGAAATGCGCGGCTCACTTATTGCGCGGCTAATTAAGCCGCAGGGAATCATTCTGTTCATTTGCAGCGCGGCAATCGCAGTGATTGTGAAGCGGCGAAGAGTGCGGGAGAAAGTAAGTGAGCACAAGAGTTTCCTGGGTATCGCGGTGATCGCTCTGGGTGTGCAGATGTATGCCGTTCTTGGGTCAGAGCTGACTTACAACGTTTACAGTGTTTCACTGGGACCGGCTATTGTTTTCTGCCTAGTTGCAAGTGAGGTGCGGTGTACGCCCTCCGAAGTCGCATTAAGTGCTGTTGGTGACGGACGTTAAACACTTCGAGGTTTGATTGATACGCAATATCCGAACGGATTGAGAATGCGGGCACTTTCTGCGGACAACTCAGGCGGTGCGCCCGCAATTGGATATCAACAGTTCGTACTTCTTCTCATGATGGGTATTTTTCATTGGAACTCTCTCAATTTGGAATCCATGGCGATTGGCCAGTTCTACCACATCCCCGCAGTTGTCGTAAGTCATTAGAACGAGCCCTTTCGCCTAAGACGCCGTGTGTGAACGCCTATCTTATTTCGCTACCAGGGATGATACCTCAATTTCGTGCTCCTCGACGGCGTACGTGTCGAAGGGCTCCCCAATTAGCTCATCACTTTTCCATTTCAAAAGGCCGTCATAGTCCTGCGCTTCGATAAAGGCCCTTGCCGTTTCTCTGTCTGCCCTATCTTCCTCATCGTCGGCAGCGCTTGAAAACTGCCACTCTAGCCATTGCTCATAAGCGCCCTTTTCGGTCACATGTACTGTTGCTCGGGTACCCCAGCGGTCGTCCGCGGCAGCTGTCCAGACTTTAACTTTCACCTCGCACACCTCCGCAGCAATCTTGACTCGATAACAGGGAATTCGCCGAATAAAAGGAGAATTGGGACCACCGTGCTCCCCCGCGCGCCGAATGCGGGCATCTGTCTTATTGTGGTGCCTTCCTGGCTTGTTTATCGGCCATCTCAGCCTTGTCTTCACGTCGGAATTCATCCAACGCGACTAACAGGATACGCTGTAGGTGATGGGAACGCCGCGAGCGGGTGTCCCGTCCAAGAAGCCAAACGATGAAGTGCCCCAGCAGGTCCTTGAGCTCTATTATTTCTAGTACGCGATCTTCGCTGAGCCCGAGAATATCCTCCGTCACTGTAGGTCTAACAAGGACCCGCTTCGTTCCCGGCGCCTTTCTCAAATCCCTCCGAAGCTTCTCTACGCTTTCATCCGTTGTCACCTGATAAATCGCGTCGGATGCGACAAAATCCATTCCGCCGTCGTTGGCGTGTGTTGTTGAGAAGCGCTGGAGGGAAAAGCCGAAGGTGCGAAAATACTCCCGCAGAACGGCGAATGAGACTACTTCGAACATCTCGCCCCGGTTGCCAGTTAATTGCGAGAGGTATTCTTTCACCAAGCTAGAACGTTCCTCGAGCCGCTCCGGCGGGAGAGCGCATGTTTCGTCCAATTTACGGATCGCAGCTTGGCGTTGTTCATACGCTGAACGAAGCGAATCGAGGAGGTCGATTCGAAGCTGCTCAATTTGATCAATCGCCGTGTTCTCGATTAAGGACGGGCGCATAAAATATCTATCATTGTCAAAATCGAGAAAGCCCCCTTTGCCAAGAGGGCGAAGGATATAGGTGGAGTGATAGTCGCTGTGAAGGAATTCATTTGCGAGCTGCCGGAATCCCTCAATAATCTCTTTTTCGGATAGGCCCCTCGGGGTCTCCCCGGCCTTGACTCTGCTAATGTGCTCGTCCAGGATGGGTATGGCAACGCCTAGGACCGTCCGGGCCCCATAATGTCTTCGAAGGACTGAGCAGATATCCTTCTCTGCGCCGGGCTGTGCCTTCATGCCGACCGCCTTCCACTATCTATTCTTTAGATCTCCAATATTACCGGCATGATCATGGGGCGGCGGCCGGTGGTTTTCTGAATGAGGCGCTTTAATTCGGAGCGGACTTTTTCTTTGACCATGCCGTAGTCGGATTTCTGTTCGGTGCTGAGGCCGTCGAGTGTTTTGAGGACCAGCTCTTTGGCTTGCTCGGTGATGTCCGAACCGCCGAAGCCGCGCATGATCACTTCCGGCTGCTGATCGACTTTGCCGGTGCGCTTGTTGATGGCCAGAACCGCCAGGACGATGCCGTCTTCAGAGAGAATCCGGCGATCTTTGATGACCAGGTCTTCCACCACATCGATTGAGGAGCCGGAGTCGATCAGGATGCGGCCGGCGGTAACTTTGTCGCGCTTGCGGGCGTCGGTCTTGTCGAGTTCGAGCACGTCGCCGTCTTCAATCACGATGGCGTGCTCGACTGCGCCGGTTTCCATGGCCACGCGGGCGTGCTTCTGGAGATTGCGGTAGTCGCCGTGGACGGGAATGAAGTATTTGGGGCGAACGAGGTTGATGAGCAGGCGCTGCTCTTCCTGCGCGCCGTGGCCGCTGACGTGGATGAGGCCGTTGGCGCCGTCGTCGCAGATGACAATGGCGTCGCGGCGATAGAGATGATCGATCACCCGGAAAATGCTCTTTTCGTTGCCGGGAATGATGCGCGAACTGAGGATGACGGTGTCGCCGGCGTCGATGTGGGCGTGGCGATGATTGTCAACCGCGGCGCGGCTGAGCGCGGACATTGGCTCGCCTTGGGTGCCGCTGATCAGGATCATCAACTGCTCGGGCGAGAAGTCGCGGACCTGGCCGGGATTGATGATCAGGCCCTGCGGAATGTCGATGTAGCCGAGGTCCTGAGCGATCTCAGTCGACTCCATCATGCTGCGGCCGACAATGGCGACCTTGCGGCCATGCTTGCGCGCCAGCTCAAGGGCGATGCGAATGCGATAGATGGAAGACGAGAAGCAGGTGAAGAAGAGCTTCTTTTTGGTCTGCGAAAAGACTTCGTCGAGGCGGGGAATGACGGCGCGTTCGCTGGGCGTGTAGCCGGAGCGCTCGACGTTGGTGGAGTCCTGGAGCAGGGCCAGGACGCCGCGCTTGCCGTATTCAGCAAAGGTGTGGAGATCGAAGGCGTGGCCGTCGATGGGGGATAGATCGATCTTGAAGTCGCCGGTGTGGATGACGACGCCGACGGGGGTTTCAATGGCCAGGGCTACGCAGTCAACCAGCGAGTGGGTGACGCGGATGGGCTCAATGGTGAAAGGGCCGAGGGTGAATTTCTCCTTGGGCGTGATTTCGACGAGGGTGGTTTCGTCGAGGAGGTGGTGCTCTTCAAGCTTACCCTCGACATAGGCCAGGGTGAACTCGGTGGCATAGACGGGGACTTTGAGCTCGTTGAGTATCCAGGGCAGCCCGCCGATGTGGTCCTCATGGCCGTGGGTGAGGATGATGGCGCGTACATGCTGTTTGTTTTCAATGAGGTAGGTGATATCGGGAACAACGATATCCACGCCGAGGAGTTCCGACTCGGGGAACATGAGTCCGGCGTCGATCACGATAATGTCGTCTTCCCAGCGAATGGCGAGGCAGTTCATGCCAAATTCGCCAAGACCGCCGAGGGGGATGATTTTCAGTTTTTTCGTTTGCATCTGTCCTCTTGATGGTAGCACTGGAGGGCAGTGGGCGAGGGAAGCAGTGAAGGAGTGAAGAAGTGAACAAGTGAATGAGTGAAATGGCGAAGTAGTGAATTTGGATTATCGAGATTATTCAGTGGGGAAGTGGACGCCCAGGGATTTGCGGGCGGATTCGAGGAGGCGGGCCATGGCTAGCGACATTTGGTGGGAGATGATGGGGCTTTCGCGAAGGCCCTGGCGAATGAGCTGGCAGAAGTGGGCTGTCTCGTAATTGAAGCCGCCGGCGGTGTAGGGCTCGTGGAGTTCAATGATGCGGCCGGTGACGTAATGGACGGTGGCGCGAGTTGGGTTCCACCAGTTGGCGTGGATGAGGACGTAGCCGCGCGGGGCGGAGAGCAACGCATCGCCGCGGCTGAGCAGATCGAGGCCGGTGTGGAGTTGGGCGAAACCGCGCTCATGCTCGGTCTGGACGATGGCCATGGAATCGACGCCGGCGGGATTGAGGCGACCCATGGTCTGGATCTGCTTGAGCGGGCCGAGCCAGTCTAAAGCTAGAAATGCTTCATAAGGGCCGATGCCGAGGATGCCGCCGCCGCCCAATTCAGGAAAATGGAGGGGGTATTCCGGAGGCAGCGTCGAGTCGCAGTGGCCGGCGCGAACGAAGCCGACCGGGCCGATGGGGTCAGCCTGGAGATGGTCACGGAGGCGCTGGTAGAGCGGGAAGAAGGGTGGCTTCATGGCTTCCATGAACAGGCGGGCGTGATGGCGGGCGGCGGCGAGGACTTCGACGAGTTGGGCTTCGTTGAGGGCGGACGGTTTTTCGCAGAGGACGTGCTTGCCGGCGTCCAGGGATTGGATGCAGAGGCTGGCGTGGGTGTCGGGATGGGTGGAGACGTAGACGGCGTCGATGTCAGTCGATAGGAACTGATTCAGAGACGAGTAAGAATGGGGGGCGCTGAATTTCTGCGCGAAGGATTCTGTGCGTTCAGGATTGCGGCCCCAGACAGATGTGAGTGAAGCGGATTCGACGGCGGTCAGGCCCTGTGCGAAGCGGGCGGCGGCGCGGCCGGGACCGATGATGCCGAAGCGGATGGGTTGGGGTCGGTCTGTGAAGGGCATTGATTCAATGTAGCGCTTGGGGCCGGTGAGGGGTTGTAAAGGGCAATAATGAACAATCGATAGGTGGAGCTATCCCACTCTTTCCGCCACCTGCGGTGGGGCAGACGCTCGCGGGAGGCTCGCATTTGCTTTGTTGCTTCCCACTCATTCCGCAGTGAGCTGCGGATTGAATGAGGCACAGTCCGGCAATCGCTCGTTGGCGCTGGGGTCTGTCTTTGGGTTCTTCCCCGTCCCCGAGTGCGAGGGACATCCACCCCCCGGACGAGGACCTGTCCGCGGGGACCCCGGACAGGGGGCACCCAGCCTGTTGCATAGGCTGGAAAAAGCAAATGCAGATTCTTCGACTCACCACCCCCGAGCTGAAGAACGCTCGGGGCCCCGTTCGCTCAGAATGACCGCCATTGTGTAGGCACTACTTGACGGCGTGGAAGGTTCGGGTCCAGCGGGTCTTATCGAAGAAGTGAATGAACTCGTGGAAGGTGGATTGGGCCTGGTCGGACAATGGTTTTTCTTCGATGCCGGAGTCGGGTATCTCGATGGACCAGTAGACAAAGAGTGGGCGGCCTACGATGTTTTCTCGCGGCACGAATCCCCAATAGCGGCTGTCCATGCTGTTGGTGCGGTTGTCGCCCATGACGAAGTAGTTGGCGGGAGGGACGACGAGATCTTCACCCTGGATGGAACTGGGCAACTGAACGGACCACGCGGCAGTGACGCCAGGCTCGGTGGACGGATCGATCGACGGGAAATCATTGATGTAGGGATCGTAGCTTTCGGGAGTTGGCTTGGCGGCTTGCGGCTCATCCTGGGCGATGCCGTTGAGGTAGACGATGCCGTTGCGGAGATGGATGCGGTCGCCGGGGACGCCGATGACGCGCTTGACGAGGAAGATGTGTTCCCCATTGGCTTCGGCGACTGGCTTGAAGAAGACGACTACATCGCCTCGGCGCGGGTCGCGGTAATGAACGAAGGGCGCCCAGCGCGCGGCAGGCGAGAAGGTGACGCGGTCGACGAGCACATGATCGCCGGTGAGCAGGGTACTGGCCATGGATGAGGAGGGAATGAGGAAGTTCTGGAACAGGAAAGCAAAGATGAAGAGGGCGACCGCGACGGTGCTCAGGTTGGAGGCCAATCCGTCAGAGAAGGTTTCGCGGGGTTGTTCGGGGGCCGGGACGGGTTTGATCTGTTTGGTTTTGCTGGGTCTCATTTGGCCTCTGTGGTCAGTCTATGGTGATTACGACGCCCGGCCGATTGTTGTTCCTTCTTGCAATGATCCTTTGAGGTTAGCGTAGAAAATCTTCAAGCGCGGTGGAGACGTTGGTCTTTTCATCGCGGTATTTGATGATGATTGGGGCGTAGACGCTCAGGCCCCAGGATTCCGCATTGGGATGGGTTCTATTTCTGGTGATGCCGCGAGAGCCGGGAACGACAATCGCATTTTCAGGAATGATGAGGGGCTGGGCCGGAGCTGAAGCGGTTTCCTGGGTGGCGCGGAATATTTGTCCTTTGACGACATCGTATACAGGAGTGCCGCGGGTAAGGATGGTTCCGGCGGCAAGGACTGCGCCTTTGCGAACGATGGTTCCCTCGTAGACGCCGGCGTTGCCGCCGATCATGACGTCGTCTTCAATAATGACCGGGCTGGCGTTGATGGGCTCAAGGACGCCGCCAATCTGTGCGCCAGCGCTCAAGTGGACGCGCTTGCCGATTTGGGCGCAGGAGCCGACCAGGGCGTGCGAATCGACCATGGTGCCTTCATCAACGTAGGCGCCGGCGTTGATGTACATGGGCGGCATGCAGACTACGCCTTTGGCGACGTAGGCGCCGGAACGGATTGAAGAACCGCCAGGAACGATGCGAACGCCGTCTGCGAGCGTGAACTGTCGCGCGGGGTAGGAGCTCTTGTCGACAAAGGAGAAGCCGCCTGCGGAAAACGCCTCCATAGCCCCGACGCGAAAGCCGAGCAGTATGCCTTTCTTGACCCAGGCGTTGACGCGCCAGCCTGTGGGAGAGTTCTTGTCGGGCTGGGCGGCGCGGACTTCACCGCTTTCAAGGGCGGCGCGCAGGGCGAGAAACGCGGTCATTGCGCCGGGTGCGCTGGCGGCGATGGGGCCGGCGGCGAAGTAGTGGGAGATTTCCTGGTCGAGGGGGCGGGTCGTCATTCCATCCTGAGTTTATCAGGATGGAATGACGAT
>JBEKET010000045.1:0-85779 GCA_050013695.1 Occallatibacter sp. | reverse complement strand
CGAAACCGTCCACGACTTGATCTGGGCCATATTGAGTCCATCATCGCCGCTTCCAATTCGCTGCAAACGAGAGATTCAATCGCACGCATCGACCTCGTTACTATTTACGGATAAGCTCTAAACATCCTGTGAATACGCACATGCCCCACCAATCCCTTGCATCGCTCAAGCCTCTCTCACGGGCATGTATTAGTGCTTCTGCCGGCGGTTATCGGGTAGTATGCCGGGCCATTGCCAGTTTGCGGATTCCACACTTTGACATAGAGCTGATCGCCGGGCTTGATGCACTGGGCATCGCTTCCTTAAGCGCCGGTGAAGCCGGCGAGCACGATCTGGGAGTCGGTCCACGATATGACGGAGAGGGTAATTGCGTTGCCGGTGTCGCCCGCGTACCAGGCGGTTCCGGTGTGGTCGGCGAACAGGATGGAACTCGAGTCGCCGTTGTAGGGCGACTGCGTGCCGAAGCCCGAGTCGCTTATGGTGATGGCTGCACCAGTCAGCGACATCAGGTTAGTGACGCTGTTCGCGGTCGGGCTGGAAGACACGTTCACGTCGATGGTCAGTTGCGGATGGCTGCCGCCCTCCGCAACCAACACACATTCAAACGGGCGGATCGATGAGATCCGGCCATTGAATCAATTTGGCTTACAGAGCAGTATTTCGAACCCTTTTGTCACGGTGAAGATCTGACTGTGGGCGTCAATCAATTCGCTTCGCTGTTTGTGGATTGAGTGTCCAATTTTTCTCTGTGTTGATAGATATCTGCTGCGACGTATGGCGAAGTTTGTAAAAAGTGGTCCGGGCGGATATCTGAGCTCGGGACTGCTAACGACAAGGGCCTTTCTATTCCACCATCTTTGGTCGATGAGAGTTTCGGTGATTTGGCCTGAATTTACAATCGCTCCGGGACCCTGAATCGTTTATCAGTGCGGTCCCGTGGATCGCTTTTTGTTCACGCTAAGTGCGCAAAGGAATGGACGGAGTCTCTTGAAACTCCTCATGACGTGATTGACTTCGAACCGTGCGTGGTTGGCTCGGTGCTTACTTCTTTCTCTTCTTGCCCGCTTCGGGTGCGAAGCTGCAGGACGCGTCCGTGAGCGTGGTGGGTGTGAGCGCAAGGGGCTGCAACTGATTTTTGCCCAGCAGCGCGTTGAAGTCGGCGATCTGTTTCTGCATGTCCTTCCATGCGGCTGTGGTGCGGTTCAAGTTGTTGCAGTCGCTTTCCCATGTGGCGATCTGCGTCGGCGTGGGCGCCATATCAAGGCCGACCTGCATCATGCTGACCATGGTGTTGTAGGCATTGTTTTCGTCCATGAAGGATTGGAGCGCTTTGGGATCGGCGTCCGGACGGGGACCACCGCCACCGAAGCCGCCACCGGCCGGGATGGCGCCGCCAATTTTGGTGAGGCCGGCGTTGAGTGTTTTGGCCTGCGCGGCCACATCGGCGGGAATGTCGCCCTTTGTGAGCGATGCCAGCTGGTCCTTGACGGCGTTCACTTCCTCGTGGCCTTTAAAGCTCTGCTCCATGCCTTGAACGGAAAGCAGCGTCAGCTTGTTTTGACTGCTGAGCGCGGCCATCAACTCGGGACTCTCGCCGACACGCGGATCGTTCACGACGGTGACTTTGCTGGAATAGACCTGGCCGTCCACGGTGAGCTTGAGCGTATAAACGCCGGGGATTACCTGCGGCCCATGAGGACCGGGAGTGGCTGCGCCCGGCACCATATTCATTTCGTTTTCGAGGTCGTGGCGCAGAGCCGGAGGATCGTCATATTGGAGATTCCAGTTGACGCGGTTCAGACCCACGTGGGTGCTGAGGGCGCGCGTCTCGGGAGGGGCCAGCCAGTAACGGGGAAAGAGCTCGCCTTCGATGGGTTTGGGCAATGTGCTGGTCATGGTGCGAACCAGATTGCCTTTCTCGTCGAAGACCTGAAGCTGGATGGGGCCGCCTGGTTCATGGCTGAGGTAGTAGTCAACGATCGCGCCATAGGGGACGTTCGCGACATGAGGCATTTCAATGGAGAACGGCTGATCCCAGTTGCTGTTGATGCGAGCGCGAATGGCCTCCTCGGGCTCAAAAAGATAGGCGACGGAAGACCCGATTGCCTGTGCGTTGACAGCGATCTGACGCAGCGGCGTAATGTCGTCGAGAACCCAGAAGCCGCGACCGTATGTGCCGATCACAAGGTCGTTCTGGTGATGATCGACGTGGACATCGATGTCGCGAATGGAAGTGCTGGGCATGTTCTGGCGCAGCGACTCCCAATGATCGCCATTGTTGAAGCTGACGTAAACCATTGTCTCCGTGCCTGCGAAAAGAAGACCTGGCTGTTTGGGATCGACACGCAGGATATTCACCCAGCTTCCGGTGCGCTCATCATGGGGCAGGCCATTCATAATGCTGCTCCATGTTTTGCCGCCATCCAGGGTGCGCCAGATAAGCGGCACATCAGCGTCCTGGTCGGGCGGTATGATTACGCCGCGTTGGCCGCCAATGCGGGCGACGACGTATGCGGTATTGGCGTCGTCGCCGGCCTCGATTGAGTTGAAGCTGGTATGGGCTGGCGCGTCCGTGATGTTGCTGACGTTATTCCAGGTTTTGCCGTGATCCATGGTGTTGTAGATCTGGCCGTTGCTGCTGACGGTCCACATGACACCTGGTTTGACCTTGGAGATGGAGAAGTCGTTGATGGAGGGGGTGGCGGAGGGGGGGCGGCCATAGGCGGGGCACCGGGAGCTGCCGCAGGAGTCGCCGCAGCGGTGGCGGCGCTGCCCGCAGGTGCAGGAGCTGGAGCGGGCGGAGCAGTCGGACGCGGGGTGCCGCAAGCCATCTGCGGCGCGCCCTTTGCCGTGGTCAGGTCAGGGCTGGCAGTCGTGAAGGAATGAGCGCCATCGCGCGTGACCAGCAGGCACTGATACGCGACGTAAAGGGCGCCGGGCTCGAATGCGAGATCGAATTTCTTCTGGAAATCCCGGCCGGCGATGTACTTGGTTGAGTCGGAACCGAAGTTGGGCGCGACGTTTTGCCATTGCCCGGTGGACATATCGATTTTGACCATGCCGCTGCCGCCGCCGCCCGGACCATAGCCCACACCATAAATGATGTTCGGGTTCTTGGGATCGGGCGTGTCGACGCCGAATTCAGAGGAGGGCAGCGGGCTCCAGTCAGTGAAGTTGACCTGGCCCCAGTTGCCGCGGCTGCTGATCATCACCGCGCCTGTGTCTTGTTGTGCAGCCATGATGTGGTAGGGATACTGATTATCTGTGGCGACGTGATAGACCTGCGAGATGGGCTCGGTATACCAGAGGCTCCAGGTCTTGCCATTGTCGAGCGTAACGCTGGCGCCCTGATCGGAGCCGACCAGCATGCGTTTCCCGTTGGTGGGATCGATCCACAGCTTGTGATAATCCTCGCCGCCGGGTGCTCCCTTGAATGGCTCAAAGGTCACGCCGCCATCCGTGGAGCGATACATCGCTGTGCTTACTGTGTAAAGAACGTCCGGATTCTGCGAATCCACAAAGACGCCGCTGCTATAAGCGCCCTGGCCGTTGCTGATGCGGAGGTCCTGCCCCGCCATATGCTGCCAGGTCGCGCCGCCGTCGTCCGATCGATAAAGGCCGGAACCCTTTTCGATGTTATTGCCGACAATGTACATGCGTTGGCCATTGGTGTGCATGGCGACTGCTACCGCAATACGGCCCTGGAATGGCGGTATCTTGATCTGCGTCCAGGTCTTGCCTTCGTCTGTCGATTTGAAAGCCAGCGCCGGCTTGACCTTGGCTTGCCCACCGCCGCCGGGAGGCCCACCTGGGCCGGCGCCGCCGGTTCCCTGCGTGGCTGCCAGCATCACGCTCGGATCGTCATAGGCATATTGGAGGTCGCGCGTTCCATCGTAGTCCGCGGGCTTCAAGACGTTGGTCCAGCTCTGGCCGCCATCCGTCGATCGATAAATGCCACCGCCATGACGGGTGGTGTCGCCCAGGGCGGAGACGATCACCAGGTTGGGATCGGCGGGATCGACAAGAATGCTGCCGATTTTCACCGTGTCTTCCAGGCCGATGTGCTGCCAGCTTTTGCCGGCATCGACTGACTTCCACATGCCGTTTCCAAGGCTACCCTGAATGGGGTCGCCGGCTCCGGCGTAAACAATGTCCGGATTCGAGGGTGCCACCTGGATGGCGCCGAAGCTGTCCACGCTGGTCTCCTGATCGAAGATCGGAAACCACGTGACGCCTGCGCTGGTGGTCTTCCAGATGCCGCCCACCGGTGTTCCCATGTAGAAAGTGCCCGCATCGCCGACGACGCCGGTGACTGCGGAAATGCGTCCACCGTGGAACGGCCCGACATTACGCCATTGGAGGCCGGTATAGAGATTGGGACTGGCTTGCGCAGAGGCGTCCAGGGGAGACGCCATAATGCAGGAAAAAATCAGACCGCCGTAAACTGCCAACAACATTCGCTTCACGCTGTGATGACCTCATAAACTTTCGACCGTTTGGCGGGTAGTATACAGGAGCGTCGCCGGCAGACGTTCGCTGCACTCCATCAAATGCGATCAACTTTCCTGTCTGATGGAGGCAGCCTTGGCCGCGCTATCCACTGCTGGGCGCAGCCCTCTGCCGCGAAGTCGAATGCGCATCGTGATTGCGAGAAGAAAGACCAGGGCCAGAATCTCAACGAAGACTTTGCCTCCATCGAGCAGATCGGGATGCCCATCCTTCAGATCCGGATCGGTAAAGATGCTATGCACAAAGACAAGCACCGCTGCGGGAAAAACCAGGTAGTGTAGATTCCTCCAAAGCGGCCGCCCCACCCGCGATCTGAGCAGCGAAGTGACAAAGACGATGAGCAGTAGATACATTGCGCCGGCGCCGGCGACATTGATGAGCGGCTGCAGCGGCGACTGAATGGGAACCAGAACATCGAAGATCCGAAATGGCGGCTTGTCTATAAACAGCAGCACCAACGGGTGCGTGAGCACAAGCAGAATCGTTGCATAGGCGGTCCACTGGTGGAAAGCGAAGAGATTGATCCGCCGATGCGGCCAGTAGCGCACCGGGCTATAGCGCAGCGAGATCAGCAACCCGAGGAGGATATTGAGTGTCGCGCCTCCTGCCGCTCCGAGACCGAGATACGAACAAAGATCCAGCAGAGTCATAGTTGCCTTTGAGTTAGATAGAAGTCGTGGAGTTCGGCGCACCTCCGAATGGGTACATAACTTCATCCTGGCGTACGTGCTTGTGCTGACCAGTATAACGAGCCGTCGGTAAGACCCCCTGGACTTAATACCCGCTTTCCTGGCCCCATAGCTAAGTCCGCCCTCGAAACCGCAATAATAGCCCACAGAACGGGCCAGGGAATGTATCGTATTCCCTGAAACCATTTGCCCCACCCACACGTCCTGCTACCAAAGCCCCGTTCCTTCGGAAACCAATGACGATGTGTAATCCTTTCTGTCTGATCTTTGCCAACCCCACACCTTGCCAATAGGGAGCGTACCCTCGTGCCTAGTTCTTTTGTGTCCAGCCTCTTTCGCCATGCCGCCCTCGTCTGCACCTTCTCAGCCCTCACCGTTGCCGCAGCCGCGCAACAGCCAACGCCGCCAAAAACAGACGGTCCATTCGACGGACTGAAATTGCGCCAGATCGGCCCCTTTCGCGGTGGCCGCGTCGGTGCCGTTGCGGGTGTTCCCGGCCAGCCCTTCGTGTATTACTTCGGAGGCACCGGCGGCGGCGTCTTCAAGACCGTGAACGGCGGTCACACCTGGCAGCCGGTGACAGACGGGCAGATCAACTTTGGATCCATCGGTTCCATTGCCGTCGCGCCCTCTGATCCCAATGTGGTCTACGTCGGAACCGGCGAAAGCACCATCCGCGGCAACGCATCCCATGGCGACGGCGTCTACAAGACCACGGATGCCGGAAAGACCTGGACCCATGTCGGCCTCGAAGAGACGCAGCAGATCGGTCAGATCTGTATCGACCCGAAAAACCCCGATCTCGTCTATGTTGCCGCCATGGGCCACATGGCCGGCCCCAATCCCGATCGCGGCGTCTTCCGCTCCAAAGACGGCGGCAAGACCTGGCAAAAGGTTCTCTACAAAAGCGACAATGCCGGCGCGGTGGATCTGGCCATGGACCCCGGTAACCCGCGCGTCCTCTATGCCGCAATCTGGCAGGTAGTGCGCAAGCCATGGACCTTCGAGAGCGGCGGCCCCGACGGAGGCATCTGGAAGTCGACCGACGGCGGCGACACATGGAAAGAGCTGACCCACAACCCCGGCCTGCCCAAGGGCGTTCTGGGCCGCATCGGCGTCACCGTATCGCCCGCCAATCCTGACCGCGTCTGGGCGCTCATCGAGGCCCAGGAGGGCGGCGTGTTCCGGTCTGATGACGCAGGTGCCACCTGGACCAAGCTCAACGGCGACAACTCCATCAAGCAGCGCGCATGGTACTACTCGCAGATCTTCGCCGACCCCAAGAGCGAGAACACTGTCTACGCCGTCAACACCAGCTTCTTTCGTTCCACGGATGGCGGCAAAACTTTTACAAGGATTCGCAACCAGCACGGCGACAATCACGATCTATGGATAGCGCCGGAAGATCCCAACCGCTTCATCGAATCCAGTGACGGTGGCGCGCAAATCACCTTCGACGGCGGCAAGAGCTGGAGCACTGAAGACAATCAGCCCACCGGCCAGTTCTACCGCGTTGCCGTGGACAACGACTTCCCGTACCACATCTACGGCGCACAGCAGGACAACTCAACCGTTGCCATTCTCAGCCGCAGCAACGATGGCGCCATCGGTGAGCGCGACTGGCACGATGTAGGCGGCGGCGAAAGCGGCTGGATCGCTCCCGACCCGCTCGACTCGAACTTTGTCTACGCCGGCTCTTACGACGGCCTGCTTACCCGCCTCGACACCAAGGCCGGCACCATGCGCGATGTCAATGCGTGGCCCGACAATCCCATGGGCTCCGGTGTTGAAACCATGAAGTACCGCTTTCAGTGGAGCTTCCCGCTGCTCTTCTCGCCGCACAATCCAAAGCGCCTCTACGCCGGCAGCAATGTCCTGCTGGCTACCACCGATGAAGGCCAGCACTGGACCGCGATGAGTCCCGATCTCACCCGCAACGATAAATCGAAGCAAGGTCCCAGCGGTGGACCGATCACCAAAGACAACACTGCGGTTGAGTATTACGACACCATCTTCACCGTGGACGAATCGCCGCTCAAGGCCGGCCTCATCTGGGTTGGTTCAGACGACGGGCTCATTCACATCACCACTGACGATGGCAAAACCTGGCAGAACGTCACACCCAAAGACGCGCCTGAATGGATTCGCATCAATTGCATCGCCGCGTCTCCCTTCGATCCGGGCACAGCCTACGTCGCCGCGACGATGTATCTCTCTGACGACTTCCATCCGTTCCTGTGGAAGACAACCGACTACGGCAAGAGCTGGAAGAAAATCGTTGACGGCATTCCGGCCAACGACTTCACCCGCGCCATTCGCCCCGATCCAAATCAGAAGGGCCTGCTCTTCGCCGGCACCGAGTCGCACCTCTACATCTCCTACAACGACGGCGACAAGTGGCTGCCGTTCCAACTCAACCTCCCTGAAACACCAGTCACAGATATAACCTTCCAGAAGCGCGACGACGACATGATTCTCGCCACGCAGGGTCGCGGCTTCTATGTGCTCGATGACATGCCTTTGGTTCGCGCACTCAATCCAGCCACGTTCCACAAAGACGATCCTGCCAAGCTCTTTCCCGTAAAAACGGTCCTGCGCATTCCGGGACCCGGTGAATACGGCGGCAGAAACCCAGTGGCGGGACAAAACCCCGCCGATGGCGTCTTTTACTACTTCCTCAAAGAGAAGCCCAAGGACGAAGCCAAGCTGCGCATCCTCACGGCCTCCGGCAAACTGGTGCGCGAAATCTCCTCGAAGCCACCCTCGCATCCCGATGAACCAGGCGATGACGACGAAGGACCGCACAACTCGCTGCTCCCCGCCAAGGAAGGCCTGAACCGCTACGTCTGGGATCTTCGCTATGAAAAAGCGACCGGCTTTCCGGGACTGCTGATGTGGGGCGGCTCTCTCGATGGCCCGCTCGCCATTCCCGGCGACTACAAAGTCGAACTGGTCGTCGACGGCAAAACGCAGTCAGAGAACTTTGCAATTGTGAAGGATCCCCGCGCACCCACCACGCCGGAACAATTTGAGAAGGAACTGGCTCTTGGTCTCAAGATTCGCGATCGGGTGACTGAAGCCAACAGCGCCGTTATCCATATCCGCGCCGCAAAGGATCAGCTCAAGCCCTACCTCGCCAGCGCCAATGAGCAGGTGAAGTCCAGTGCCAAACAACTCACTGATCAGTTGACCGCAATCGAAGAGAACATCTACCAGACCAAGCTCCACGCCGATGAAGATGCGCTCAACTTCCCCATTCGCCTCAACAACAAAATCGCGGCCGTCGGCGGCGTAGTGGAGTTGAGCGATATTGGCCCAACCGCCCAGGCCGTCGAAGTATATGACCAGCTATCAGGCAAGCTCCAGGTCGAGCTCGACCATCTGCATCAGGTTGAGACAAGCGGCATTCAGGACTTCAACAAGCTGGTTCAGGCACAGAACATCCCGGCAATCAATCTTGAGCCGGCAAAGAAATAGGGACCAATCGCGCACAACCGCAGCAAGTGTTGGTCAGTCCGGCCAGGTTCTTTCGTGACCATGGCCGGACTGACACATCTTCTTGAGAAACCATCCTGTGCTGACCTGTGTTGGATATAACTCACTCGGCTCCTGCGCGCCGCCTTGCTTTGAGCAGCACATCCACCGGCTCCGGGCGATCATCCCAATAGTCCAGCCGTATTCTTCCATCCGGCAACTGGCTCACTGTGGCCGGAACCGCGCTGGCCGTGCAATACCAGCCCGAAGGCAACACCACCGCATTGCGCGGCCGGCCAAGGCTGCGATCGAAGACCAGCTCGTCGCCAACCAGCCTGTAGCTCAACGGCGCCGTATACGTCTCGGCAATGCGCAGGCGCAGCGTTTGTCCGGCCTGTACGGGCGCAAAGGGAATCACCACCACCTGATCCTTCGCATCCACATTTTCGCCGGTATTAATCTTGGACGCGATCATCTCAGCGCCACTCATCTCTTCGGCCTTCAACTGCTCGCCCGTATCTAAGATGTATGCCGAAGGATGACTTGCCACGCTCCCCGTGCGCACCACGTTGGCATAGCCGTTCACGCCCACGCGCATTTCGGTATAGTCGTGATAGAGACTGAATGAGTGAGTCTCCGGCTGCTGCAGGAAGTACACAATGTCGCGATCCTGCCTGGCCCGCTCCGACAGCCGGTTCTGCTCGATCTCTCCCTCAAAGGGCGACTCCCAGCTTCGCTCCTTCGTCAATTCCCTGGGCAGCGCGGTTGCGCCTGTCTGCGCATCTTTCACCGCGCGCACTTCAAGCGGAGCCTCGCCCGCACCTGCGTGCAGGAAGCTGATCGCAATTCGTCCGTCTTTCTCTGTCAAAATCTGCGATGGCACAGACGACTTCACCACTTCATATCCCGCCGGCAACACAACTTTATCCCGCTGGATTCCCAACGGCCGCTTGAAGACAATCGTCTTTCCATCCACGTAATAGCTCTTGGCGTCTTTGTAGGTTTTGATGATAATGATGCGCCCCTGCCCGTTCTCCGGCACTGGGCGCGCCAGCGTCACCTTGATGTATTCGGTGTCCGGATCGGCGTCCGCCATCAGCGGATCCTTGCGTGCCTCGGCGCCGCTCACAATTGCAAAGTGCAACGGCTTGCCGCTCATCGCGTCATTGACGCTTTCATCGCTGGCCACACTGCCTTTGCGGATCGGGTTGTAAAAAAACCTGGCTCCCGCTGTCGTAGCTGTCACTTCGTAGTAAATCTTGAAGCTCGCCGTCTCCGGAGCAAGCAGCTCATAGCGCGTATATTCGTCGGTCTCCGTTTGTAGCGCGGACGAGGCCGGATAATACACCGCATCCTTCGCATCCGCGTTTTGAGCATGCAAAACCGAATGCGCCGCGAGCGCGAGGTAGAACGCCAAACTGACGCGAAGGATCTGTTTCATGGACACGCCCTCACAAATGTTCGATCACTGCTTCCCATGAAGAAGCTCCTGCTCCGAACCGATAAATCCCCATGAGTTCCATGCCTCGCCTTTGACCACATCTCTGAACAGGTCTGTCGCGCCAGATCGGTTGTGATGGTAAATGCGCCAGTTTCCTACGCCATAACTCACAGTATTGAAGGCCAACTCACCTTCAAGATCTTCCGGTCCAGCGGGCGGCTTTGGCAAGACGGCCTCCGTGGTGAGCTTTCCCTGATAAAAGTGCAGCAGGCGCAAATAAAAATAAAGGTGCGGTTCGGCGTTCTTGACCTCGGGCGTGATGCGCGTCAGTACCTGCTCCGCTTGCTGTTCCTTGCCGGCTCGCCGCAGCGAAACATAAAGCCAGTTCGAGCAATCAATCAAGCTATCATCCGTTTTGGCCAAAGATCGAGCTCGGTCAAACGACGCTGCCGCAGCATTGAACTCGCCCAGGAAATAGTGTGCGAGGCCCAAATGATAGTGAGCGTCCAACATCTCTGGAGCAAGTTGTGTAGCCTTCTCCAGATCCGTCATTGCCGCCTTGAACTCACGCAATCCCAGTTCGCGGTGACCCCGTTCCAGATAAAGATCCGCGTTCTTCGGTGCCAACGCGAGCCCGGCCGTAGCTGTGGCTACAGCTTCCCTATATTGACGCCGTGCTGCCTGCGCGTGCGCAAGCTGCAGCACCAGGCTCACATTTTTCGGATCTGCCGCCAGGTTCTTGCGAGCGTCTTGAATACCTTTGTTATCGGGCAGCGCATAGAGTTTGCGGCCCAGGTCGGAAGTAAGCTCAAGCGCGCCAGGCGTTACCGTCTGAGACCAAAGATTTGCGGTCATGCCAGAAACTGCCGTGAAGAGAAACGCCGTGATGCAGCTCATGAAGAGCAGCTTGAAATAGGGAGAATCGTAATCGTGGTGCTTCAATCGCATAAGCTCCTTTGAAGCTTGTAGGTAGTTTCCAGTCATCCTCAATTGGGAACCCCACCATGGAAACCTTTTTGCACCGCGCTGTTTGGTGGAGCGGTTTAAATCAATGGAGTCTGTCCCAGATCTCTTACTGATTCGACCCGCTCGTCGCCGGGGCCGCCGGCCGCTCCGGAGCAATGAGAGATTTGGCGCGCTCGTCCAACTCGTCTTTGACCTCCAGCAGCGGGACGCCGTCCTTCATCCATCGCGGCTCCGGCTTGTCCATCAGATAAAAGTCGAAGAACTCTTTCATGCGGGCCGTGTAGTCTTTCATGTTTTCAGGCTTGCGCAGGCCGTGATTCTCGCCTTTGTACTCGAGCATAATCACAGGCTTCTGCAACCGTCTCAGCGTGTTGAAGTATTCGATAGCCTGGGTGTGGTCCACAGCTCCGTCCTTGTCATTGCTCAGGATCACCAGCGGAGTCTGCACGTTCTGCGCATGATAGACCGGTGAATTGCGAATGTATGCCTCGCTGTTTTCGTCCCAGTACCCGCCCGTAAAGCGGCCCTGGCTGCTCTCGAAGATAGGCTGGTTGGTTGAGCCGGTATTCCAGTAGATGGAGCTGTACATACTGACCATGTCCGTGAGCGGTGCCCCGGCGATCGCGGCTTTGAAGGCATTGGTCTGCGTCACCGCGAAGGCGGTCTGATAGCCGCCCCAGGAGTGGCCCTGCATTCCCACGCGCGCGGGATCGACCACTCCGGTAGCGACGGCCGATTTCAGCGCGGCGAGTACGCATGCCGTTGAAGAAATGCCCGGATCGTTGATCTTGTACTCGATATCCGGCTCGATCACGGCATACCCGTTGCTGGTGTAGAAGCTGATGCTGAAGCCGTTGAATCCGGGCTGCGGGTAGGCGTTGGTGGCCTGCGTCAGCTTCTCGTAGAGGTACAGGACCGTCGGATATTTCTTGCCCGGCTCGTAGTTGGCCGGCAGGTAGAGATCGCCCTGCATCTTGTCGCCGCGAGCGCCCGTGTATTCGATCAGCTTCGCGCCCTTCGTCCAGGCGAAGTCCTTTTGCTGCGGATTGGCGTCGGTGATCTTTGTGCCGTTCAGTGAAGCGTCGGCGGAGTAGAAGTCCGGAAACTCCTGATTGGTCTCACGGGTGTAGAAGTAGACGGACGCATTCTTCGCCTTGATCAGATTGGTATACGCGGCGTCGTCGTAGTGCAGCACGCGGATAGAAGTGGCTCCGGGGTCGAGCACCGCAAGGCCGCCTTTCTTGGTCCACTCGCCATAAGAACGAATGTAGAGCGGCTTGGAAAGGTCATAGCCTTTCTCGTCGGGGTCCAGGCGATAGATCAGGTTGTACCGGATCTTGTCCTTACGGCCGTTGGTGAGATTGACTGCGGCGCCGCCGTTGGCCGGCACCTTCCAGATGTCCCAATTATCCGAGATCAGAACGTAGGCGCTGTCCTTCGACCAGCCAAAAGTGCGAGTGGGCGGCTTCACCACGTTATGGTCGTCCTCGCTGTCGATGAAGCTGACGGGCAGGCCTTTGGTGAGGTTATGCGCTTCGCTTGCGGTGAAATCCCATGTGAAGAAGTTACCGTCGTCGTAGTAAAGCTCGTGCGTTGCGTCGGGCGATGCGCCAAACTCCCAACGTACCTTCTTCACCGCCAGCTTCCGTTCGCCGGTTTGCAGATCGACGCTGTAAATGTCGCTGTAGCGACGGCCATCGAGGTTACCCATGAGCTCGTATTCGCGCACATCCGTGCCTATGCCGAACTTGCTGTCGGGCGTAACGCGGACTTGTTTCAACGCCGGATCGGCAAGCCGCACAAAGCTTCCCGTCGCCGGATTCCAGGCGCAGGCGAAGCTGAAGTTCTTATCGGCGTTCTGCTGCACCACCTGCATCGAGACGAGGCGCGGGTCCTTGTAGTGCCAGATCACCATGTCGGGTTTGTCTTCGGCATTCTTATCCGGGGTGGGCGCCTTGGGCTTGATCTCGTGGATGCCGAATGTCACCTCGGAGAGATCGGCGAGCCAGGCTGGTGCGCGCTCCGGGCTGACGGTCATGTCTTTTGGAAACGTTGCGATTTTTGATGGATCGAAGACGAACCCCGTGGGCGCGCCGCCTGCAGTGAAGCTGCGAAATGCAACGATGGAGTAGAGCTTGTCTTCCCAGGCTTTGTCTTCGATGCCGCGGACGGTCGCAAGCGCATCTCCCTTCTCGGTCCACGAAAGGCCCTTGTAGGTGGCTTTGGCGCTGTCGAGGGTCGTCACCTTCCCCGTCGCCAGATCGAGAACGGAGATGCCGTTGCCCATCTGATCCTGCGCGTCCACGATCCAGGCGAGCTGAGTGCCCGGTTTGTTGAAAGCAAATTCCGACACATTCCCGAGATTCAGCTCTTCCGATGTAGCCAGCGTAACCACGATAAGATCCGAGCCTGATGGCTTCTCGGGAGCTTTCGCGTCCTCGGCGGGCGGGGTGGCGGGTGCGGCTCCGGCGGATGCAGTTCCGGCCGGTGTGGGCGGATAGCGGTGCAGCGCCAGGGCGGTCGATCGTTCACCGGAAAAATCGAACTTCTTGATTCCTTCGAACTCCGTCTTTTTCAGGGTCGCGAGTTCGATCAACGCGACCTTCTTCTGCAACGGCTTGTGCGCCTTCTTCAAAGCCCTGGCTTCGGTCACAGTCGGATAAATATTGAACGCAAGCCATTTCCCGTCTTCTGAAAATGTCAGGTCGTGGACGGGCGGAGGAGGCGGTGCACCCGGGTCCAGGTCGACTCGGGGGATTTCGCCGATGGCAAAACGCTGCTCTTTGCCATCGCCCACGCTCTTGAGGACGACGGTAGAATCGCCGTCGTTGGGTGAAAGCTTGTAGGCGAACCATTTGCCGTCGTTTGAAGCGATGGGTTCCTGGATATGCTTCCAGGCGAGGACATCGGTGAGCGTCAGCGGCTTGGGAGTTTGCGCAAAGCTCCCGGCTGCAAAGATCAGGAAGATCAGAATCCGGCGGGTCATGCGCAGTATGATACACCCTGTCGCGCCGAGTGCTTTGCATGCTGCGTGCGTTGGTTAAGCCGGGCGTGCTCGGGGAAAATCGGAAATCAAAATCGGAGGAGATGATACCCCATTCGCGGCAATTCCAGTTGCTCAACAACTCGAGTTTCGATGATTGGTTTGCGACCCGGAGCACGGCGTGGGATTTGCCGTGTCAGCAGTCCCCTCCAACCCCAGGTCAGCCATGAACCCGTGCGCTCCGAGTGCAAGACGCGCCATGCCGGCAAACGCAGCATGGAATATGAACGACCGCAGTGCGCACGCAATCCCAACACCGATTCCGCCGCAATCAACAGCCTTCTAATCGAATGGAAATCTCAGGAAAAATGGCCGGGGAGAGAATTTGAACCTCCGAATCCCTGGTCCCGAACTCCAAGGGCAAAAACTCGGCAGCGCGACTCTGGATGTTTCTGTCCATTTGTAAGGCCCGGTCGCGCAAAGCCGAAGCCATGCTCCCCGCTTCCGTCTCGAAGAGGGTGCTTTAGCGATTGGCTGGACTGCGCACCAATGGATGGATCGGATTTGGCTGCGGCAAGCGGCCGAGGACCTTTTCGACTGCGATACCAAGTCCCAAAATCTGGGTATCCTTCCCCGGCAGGCCAGTGAGTTCGAGGCCAACCGGAAGGCCCTGTGCGAGCGCCACGGGAAGGCTGAGAGCAGGAGCGCCGTATCGCGGAGCGATGATGGTTTGGGCGATGATCACCCAGCCCCGATCCAGCGTCTTCCCTTTGACCCGAATGGTTTCGAAGTCAGTGGATCCGCCAGGCGTGAATATCTGGGGCAGCACCGGCACAGTGGGAGCGGCAATCGCAAGGACATTATTGGAGCGGAAGATTTCCTGATATTTGTGTGCGCATTCCTGGAGCAGCCTGGTCTGCTGTTCGATGGAAAGGTCAGGAACCTTGCCGTATCTCCTTTCCTGGGTGGAGACGGGAACGCCGTTGAACTGATCGACAGTGACCTGCGGCATGTTGGTCGACAGCCACTTTGTGAGAGTGTCGGGCGGGTCTGGCTCCGCATGCAACTGCTGCGCGGCAATTGCCATCGCGGACAAGCCATGGAGGCTGCCCACCGTCGATTGGAGGCCAACGTAGTCAATCTCAACCAGGTGCGCGCCTGCCTCGCGCAGTTTGGCGAAGGCATCCTGCGTGGCTTTGGCGACGTCGGGGTCGACCCACTCCTGGTCCCAGTAGCCGGAGCGCGGGATGGCGATGCGGACGCCGTTGATTGCGAATGACGGGGCGCGCTCGCCAGTGATCAGTTCATCCAGGAAGGCCACGTCCGCAACGGTTCGAGCCATGGGGCCTATGGTGTCAAGGCGCGTGGCGGAAATGACGAAGCCGTCGTCAGAGTAGCGCTTGCGTTTGGTTCCATGGAGGGCATTGTCGAGGGTGTAGGTTGACGGCCGAAGCGCGGCGATGCCGCAGAAGGCGGCGGGGACTCTGACTGAGCCGTTGGTGTCCTCGCCAAGCGCCGCGGGGACCATTCGTGACGCAAGGGCGACGCCGTTACCGCCGCTGCTTCCTCCCGCCATCCGGTCCGGATCGTATGGATTCCGCACGACGCCATAGGCCGGACTGTAGGAGTCTTCCTGGGCGGCCAGGCTGGAGTTGCCAGTCATGTTCGGGCAGGTGGTCTTGGCGAATGCCACGGCTCCGGCTTTGACCAGGGCGTCCACAATCGCGGCATTCCGGGTGGGGCGATAGGCTTTGAGTGCGGGGTTTCCACTCGCCGCAGGATAGCCTGCGACTGCGAGCTGATCCTTTACTGCGACAGGGAGGCCGGCGGCGTGGCCAAGCGTTTCTCCGCGCAGGCGGGCCTGATCAACAGCGCGCGCTGTCTCCAGCATGCGGCTTCCATCGAGGCTCGCAATGCCGTTAAGGAATTTGAGATCCTGGCATTGTTGGATGAGTGCGGAGAAATAGACTTCAGCTTTGATATCGCCTTCCCGGATGTGTTGCGTGACCTCGCGAGCGCCGAGATCCAACAGATATGAAGCCGGTGTGTGGGTCGCGGCAGAATGCAATAGCTTCGGTACGCCAATCCCCAGGCAAAGGGGAGCTACGCGGGCTGCGGCTTTGAGAATCTCGCGTCGCGACAATTCCTTTCTGGTCTCTGAAGTCATGGTTCCTCTTTCGCGATCTTTGCTCAGCGCCGGCCGAATCAGTGAGTGGAATCGACAAAGCTGTCGATGTCCTGCTTCATGCTCTTGAGCGAGGGGAGATTGATGTAGATCATGTGGCCTGCGTCATAGTATTTGATCTGAATGCGCGAGACCAGTTCCCGCGGTATCGGGAGATGGGACACCATGTATTCCGCGGAGGTAAATGGCGAGCCAAGATCGAAATAGCCGCTTAGGACGAGTACCTTCATGTTTGGGTCCTGGACGATCGTCTGCGCCAGGTCCACGCCGGAGTTAACCAGTGTCTGCGGCTCCCCGTCCACTCCGATCGGCTTGTGCGAATAGTCCCAATGTTCGCTGATGTCGGAGTTCATCACCTTGTAGGTTTGTCCCACCCCGAACTTCAGATCGCGGTGGTAATAATCCTGAAAGGCCGCGGTAAATGCGGGACCAACATCGCTCAGAAGTGGGTCGTAATCCACGATCTTTTGCTGACTATCCTGGGTAACTCCGGTGAAGGTCGCGTCAAGCCGGCTGATGGTCTTATGTTGCGACTTCAGCAGTTCCTGTGCGAACGCAAACTCGGAGATCCTGAGATTGGCGGCCTCAACATAGTCCGGAGACAGGCCGGTGTATTTCGCAACCTGCTCTGCAACCGCGTGCCGTTGGTCATCGGACAGTGCGTTGCCTTGCAGTAAAGCTGACACGAAGGGACCATTCGCGTAGCGGCGAACTTCGTCCAGGAATGGTTCAAGCGGGACCTGCGGACCGGGAACCTTGTGGTAGTACCACGCCACAGCGGCGAAGGCTGGAAGGTACATGGCGTACGGCCGCTCATTGCCGGGAATTTCGGTGAAGATCAACTCCATGTCCGTTGCCATGGAGACAAGCACAAGTCCGTTGAAGGTGAGGGAACGATGCACGCGAAGGTAGTTCACGACCGAGGCTGCGCGCGTAGTGCCGTAACTTTCTCCCATCAGGTACTTGGGGGAGGTCCAGCGATTGTTGTCGCTCACATACTGCGCAATGAAACGGCTGACCGAGTCCACATCCGCATCGACATTCCAAAAATCGCTGTCCTTCCTGCCGCAAATGGCTCGACTCAGGCCCGTGCTGACAGGATCGATCATGACGATGTCGGTTTTGTCGAGCATGCTGAATTCGTTATCGACCATCTTGAAAGGCGCAGGCGGCGTGGGACCTGAGTCCGCGACGACCACGCGCTTCGGTCCTAACAGGCCCATGTGGAGCCAGACCGAAGACGAACCAGGGCCTCCATTGAAGGCGAACAGGATGGGCCGCTGGGTGGCGTCGCCACGGTCATCCCGCGTGTACGCGATATAACCAATTTTCGCGATCGGCTTGTCGTCATCGTCACGGACGATCAGCATGCCAGCCGTCGCCGTATAGTCGAAGCTCCTGGCACCGGTACCAAGGTGATGATGGGTCACCGAGCTTTCTATTTCATGCGCCGGACAGGCTTCAACTGCCGAGGCAGCCATCTCGGCGGACTTGCTCTGAGCAAAGAATCTGGCTGGCGCAACGACCGTGATCGTCGCCACGGCGAAGAACAACGCGAACATTTTGATCATCACATTCCTGGTCATTACTCTCCTGGCTGCAACGCAAAGGCTCAACAATTGACAGATATTGCTGACTGGCGGCACGTGCGTGGCGTTTATGCTCCCCATGTATCCGCGTAAAGTCGCATCAGGTTTCCGCCGAGCACCTTCTCGATTCGCGTAGCGCTCCATCCCTGCGATGCGAGCCCATCCGCCAGGTGCCTGAAGCGCATAAAGTCGTCCCAGTCCCATACGATGTTGAAGACGTCGGGGCCTTCTCCGGGCGCGGCGATGCCGGCGGCGGTTCGCTCTTCGAATCGCTTCTTCCTATCGGCGCGGGCCTTGTCATCGATGAGCATCTTGAATAGAAAACCGTCGGTGCCAATAGCGATGTGGTCTTCGCCGCAGACGTTAACAGCGTGGTTCATATGGCGGAGGAGGTCGGCGCTGGTGGCGTGCCCGTTGGCGACAAGGAACGGCGTCCAGAAGATCCCGACCACCCCGCCTTTATCCGCACAGGCCTTCAACTCGATATCCCACTGGTTGCGCGGGTTGTCGTTCACAGCGCGGCAGCCGGTATGGCTGATCGTCATGGGCCGGGTTGCCGCCGCAATGGCCTCTGCCGTCGTGCGCTGCCCGGCATGGGAGAGATCCAGCAACAACTTTGCTTTCTCGATCCTGGCGATTGTCGCCCGGCCAAGCTTCGAGAGGCCGGCGTTGCCGGGTTCGAGGCATCCCTCGCCCGAGAGGTTGCGGATGTTATAGGTGAGTTGCACAACCCGCAGGCCAAGCCCTTTCAGTACGCTGAGCCGGTCAAGATCCTCGCCGATCAGCGATGTGTCCTGCGCCTGATAGATTGCCGCGATCTTCTTCTCCGCCTTAGCGCGGCGGATGTCAGCGGCGCTGGTCGCCTTCAATAAGGTGTCCGAATTATCGAAGATCATCTGGTCAAGGTCGGCGATGTTCTTGATTGTCTTTTCCCAGACGCCGGAGCCGTTGCCGACCTCGTTGACCGTCAGAGCGCAAGCCGTCTCACCCGACTGGCGCATCTCGCTGATCGCGCGAGCGGAGAAGTGCGTCTCAATCTCGGAACCATAGGGATCGTAGAAACCGCAGCAGCCGTCGATGATGATGGACCGAGCGTACTCTGCATCGGAAAATGCGCCTTCGCCGTGCGCAAAGGAGGACAGGCAGAGTGGCGCCGCTGAGAGCAGCGTCATGAAATCACGACGATTCATCAGCCCCTCCCGTGTGGACGCCATTACATGGCCGGCCGGATCGCTCATTTCGCTTCTCCCCATGCATCGGCGTAGAGGCGCATCAAGTTGCCACCGAGCACCTTCTCAATCTGGGTGGTGCTCCATCCATCCGCCGAAAGCCCATTTGCCAACATTTTGAAACGCATGTGCCCGTCCCAGTCCCAGACGATGTTGAAGACGTCCGCTCCTTCACCCGGCGCAGCGACGCCGGCGGCGACGCGCTGATCGTAGAACGCCTTTTGCTCGGCACGCGATTTGTCGTTGATCTCGGTCTTGAACAGGAGATTGTCAGTGCCGATCGCGACATGGTCCTGCCCGCAGACGTTGACTGCGTGGTTCATGTGGCGAACAAGGTCTGTGCTGGTTGCGTGCGCGTTCGCTGCCAGAAATGGCACCCAATAAATTCCCACGACGCCACCCTTGTCCGCACACGCCTTCAGCTCGGCATCCCACTGGTTCCGTGGATAGTTGTTGAGCGAACGACAGCCAGTATGGCTGATCGTCATCGGGCGCGTTGCCGCCGCGATCGCCTCCGCTGTCGTGCGCTGGCCGGAATGGGACAGGTCCAGCAACAGCTTCTGCTTCTCAATTTCTGCGATGGTTGCGCGCCCGAGCTTCGATAGGCCGCCATTGCCCGGCTCGAGGCATCCATCGCCCGATAAATTGCGATTGTTATAGGTAAGTTGAACTACCCGGACGCCGAGACCCTTAAGCAACGCGATCCGGGCAAGATCCGCACCGATGAGCGACGTATCCTGCGTGTTGCAGATGATCGCGGTCTTCTTCTCGGCCTTCGCACGGCGGATATCAGCGCTGCTCATCGCTTTCAGCAGAACGTCCGGATTATCGGAGACCATCTGGTCGAGATTCGAGAGATTCCTGATCGTATTCGTCCAGACTTCGGGGGAGTTGCCAACTTCGTTGACCGTGAAGCTGCATGCTGTTTCACCGGATTGGCGCAGCTCGGACACAACGCGAGCCGAGAGATGCGACTCAGCCGGGTCGCCGTAGGGATCGTCGAATCCACCCTGACCGTCGATCACGATGGCGCGGGCGTAGTCTGCATCGGAGAATGCAGTGCCATTGCCATTTGGGGCGGTCATGTCGAATGCAGTAGCCGCCATGAGAGTAAGACATTCGCTCGGGTTCATGCCTCCCCCTTCGCGGGTATTTGCGCCGAATTCATTATCACAGACCTCGTGAGGCAGGCGGTCTGACAAGGATTGGACGATAGCCCAGCGCTCCTCCCGACTCTGCAAGCTCTCCAACGTCAGTTCGACGCGAAGCCAGGCGCCCGAACATTCGCGATTTCACAACTAAGCAGCTCGGAAAAGTTGAAGCACCGGAATCGCATACCAGCCCGCCTGTTTAAATAAAGCGATTTTTTAGATTGTTTTTCTTACCATTTCCTTTATATAGTCGATTGGTTCCGTTTTGTAGGAACAGCGACGAATTGAAATGTGGCTGTTGCCGCAAGAGATAGTAAACGTTTGCCCAGCAGTGCATGGGGGATAAATGCTTCACTCGGATTTCGGGGTTCACAGTTTACAAGGGTCTGTTTCTGCGATGAGCCGGTTGAATGCCGGAACTCTCCGGAAGGTTGACCTTGTTTTACGCGCGTGCGCCAATTTGAAGTTTCTGCTGACTGTAGCGTTCGTGTCATCGGTGGCATTCTCCCAGCCGCACCCGATCAGAGCGACGATTGACGCGTCGAAGACGGGCGCACCTATCTCCAAAAACATCTATGGTCAGTTTCTCGAGCACGGCGGGGACATCGTGAATAACGGCGTGTGGGCTGAGATGCTGGCGGATCGCAAGTTTTTCTATCCGGTTGCCTCGAGTGCGCCCACACCGCCGCCGGTGATTGCCAATGCTGGAGGCAATCCACGGTTTCGGCGGACTCCTACGCGCTGGTGGGCGCCCGTCGGCGGCGACAGCGTCGTAACGATGGATACAAAGTCGCCCTATACCGGTGAGCACACCCCGCTCGTCAAGCTGGACGCGAAGGAAGCGCATGGGCTGAGCGAGTCAGGTATCGCTGTTCGAAAGGGCAAGGCCTACACGGGACGCATCGTCCTGGCCAGCAGTCCCGGCGCGGTCGTCAAGGTTGCGCTCATCTGGGGAAAGGACGCTGCCGATCGCCAGTTGATCACGATCCATCCGCTCGGCTCCGCCTATCGGAAGTTTCCGCTCCACTTCACTGCATTGGCAGACAGCGATGACGCGACGCTTGAGATCACCGGCACAGGCACGGGCTCATTTCATGTAGGGACGGTCTCGCTGATGCCTGCTGACAACATCGACGGATTCCGCGCCGAGGTGATTGCCGCGCTCAAACAGTTGCGCTTCGGCGTGCTGCGGTTTCCGGGCGGGAATTTCGTTTCATCGTACGAATGGCGCTATGGGGTCGGCGACATTGACAAGCGGCCGCCGATCTTCGATCCGGTCTGGTCGGCAGTGCAGCCGAATGACGTGGGCACCGACGAGTTCCTCACGCTTTGCCGCTTGCTTGGCGTCGATCCCTACATCACGGTGAACGCGGGGTTCGGCGATGCATGGTCGGCGCGCGAGCTGGTCGAATACACGAATGGTGCCGCCACAACGCCCATGGGCAAATGGCGAGCCGAGAACGGACATCCTCAGCCGTATGGCGTGAAGTTCTGGGGCGTAGGCAATGAGCCGTGGGGCGACTACCAGATGGGGTCCATGTCGCTGCCGCAATTCGAACTTAAACATAACCTCTTCGCCAAAGAGATGCGCAAGGTGGATCCTTCCATCAAACTGATTGCCGGCGGCGCGATGCCCGATGTGATGGAGGGCGCAGATCAAGCGCGCCGGATCAACGGCCAGTATGTGCCTGACTATCTATCCTCGGCCGACTGGACCGGTCAGTTGCTGCTCAACTGTCTCGATAACATCGATATGATCAGCGAGCACTACTATGCATCGGGCACACAGCACACCGACATGAAGCTGCAAAAGAAGGTTCCCATCGATCCGCCCCTTTCGTTCATCGAGTGGCAGCGCGCTCCGGCAGTGCAGGTCCGAGCGAAGTATGAACATTACCAGGAGTATCTGAAGCGAATCCCCGCATTCCGCGCCAAGCCGGTCCCGATTGCCATTGATGAGTGGGCCTACTTCGGCGGCGTCCCCAACTCGTACAAGACGGTGCCGGCCTACGCGTGGGCGTTCCACGAGATGTTCCGCCACGCCGACATTTTCCAGATGGGCGCCTTGACCTTTGCGACTGCAACGATGAGTTCCAACCGGACCGAGGCAATCCTCAACCCCACGGGCATGCTTTTCAAGATGTACCGCGATCACTTCGGCACGATTCCTGTTGAGGTCACGGGCGACTCTCCACAACCGAAGCCTGCCTTCCCGGCCGGCGGTGACCAACCGGCAGTCAATCCTGGCAGTCCGACCTATCCGCTCGATGTAGTCGCGGCTTTCAGTGACGATCGAAAGTCTCTCTCCATTGCAGTGCTCAACCCTTCGGACTCCGAACAGAGCATTCAGCTCACAATCAACGGAACGAAACTAGCAAGCGCAGGCAAGTTGTGGCGCATGGCTCCGGACAAGATCGACGCGACGGTGCAGGTGGACAAGACGCCCGAGGTGAAAGTTGAGGAGCAATCGCTCGGAGCGCTGCCCGAAACGCTTTCCGTTCGCCCCTTCAGCGTGAACATTTACTCCTACCCGGTGCAATAGCCGACGTGCTTTGAAAGAGTGCAGACCATTGTTCCCGACCCGGTGCCGGGCGCAAAGCCCGTCGCGGTGGAACACATCAAGATCCACGGCGCGGCATTGGAAGGAAATCTCGAAGGCGAGGTTGTCGATCGCGATGCAATAGTCTTTCTGCCGCCGAGTTATGAGAACGACAAGAAGCGCCGTTACCCGGTCGTATACGCTCTGCACGGCTTTTTCATTGGAGCCGAACAGTGGACCCACGAAATCCACGTTCCGCAGACCGCTGAAGGAGCGTTTGCGCAAGGAGCGAAAGAGATGATCGTCGTCTTGCCCGATTCTAAGACGATCTACAACGGCTCAATGTATTCAAGCTCGGCGACGACAGGCGATTTTGAGAACTACGTCGCGCACGATGTTGTTGCTTACATCGACGCGCACTACCGCACCATACCGGATCGGCAGAGCAGAGGATTGGTCGGTCACTCAATGGGCGGGTATGGTGCGTCGCGCATCGGCATGAAGCATCCTGATGTATTCGGTGCTCTCTACATCATGAGCCCCTGCTGCCTGTCACCGATGGCTGGTGGAGGCCCAGGGCCGGCTGATCAGATGAAAGAGCGCGCGATTGCGAGCGAGAAGAAAGCTGCGGCGGTCAAATCTCCAGGCGACCTGGCAGCGCAATCTCCCGGTTTTCAATCGGCGCAATACGCGACGGCAGCGGCCTGGGCTCCCGATCCTAAGAACCCACCGCTCTACTTCGATCTTCCGACCAAGGATGGAGTACCCGTGCCGGAGATCGTGGCGAAATATGCAGCCAACTCACCACTGGCCTTTGTCGATCAATACATAGGCAATCTCAAGCGGTACCGCGCCATCGCAATGGACGTGGGCGACCAGGATGGCCTGCGGTTCGATGCCACGAAGCTGCACGAAATCCTCGATAACTACGGGATTGCGAACAGCTTTGAAATCTATTCCGGCACCCACACCAGCGCAGTGGCCGATCGCTTCCAGAACCATGTGATGCCGTTCTTCAGCAAGAATCTCTGTTTTACAGAGGGCTGCCGTTAGCAGGTCCGAACCTCTGAAACCGCAGGTCCCCGTTCATTGTTTCATTTGGAGAAGAAGCATGAAAAACCATGTGACGCGAATCATGAAGTGCATCTTTGCCTGCTCTGGACTGCTTATCTCTGGCTCGGTCCTTCAACAAGCAGTTGCCCAAGATTCAGAGCAACCTGCTTACCTGAATCCGCAACTCTCGCCTGAGCAGCGCGCGATGGACCTGGTGCACCGCATGACGCTGGCGGAGAAAGCCACGCAGATGCAGAACAATTCCGCGGAGGTTTCAAGGCTGAAGATTCCTGCTTATCAGTGGTGGAGCGAGGCTCTGCACGGCGTCATCAACGACGGCGTAACCGAATATCCGGAGCCTGTCGGCCTGGCGGCGACTTTCGATACGCCGGGCATTCATACCATGGCGGCGCAGATCGGCATTGAAGGCCGCATCAAGCACGTGCAGAATTTGCGCGAGGGGCACACCGGCATCATGGGCGGCCTCGACTTCTGGTCGCCCAATCTCAACATCTTCCGCGACCCGCGCTGGGGCCGGGGACAAGAGACCTATGGCGAGGATCCTTTCCTCACCGGCCGCATGGGCGTCGCGTACGTGACCGGTTTGCAGGGCGATGACCCGAAGTACTACCTCGCCATCGCAACGCCAAAGCACTACGACGTGCATAGCGGACCGGAACCTACACGCCACTTTGCGGATGTAGACGTGAGCAAACACGATGAAGTGGATACTTATGAGCCTGCATTCCGCGCCGCGATTGTGGAGGGCAAGGCGGGATCGGTGATGTGCGCCTATAACGCGATCAACGGCCAGCCGGCGTGTGCGAATCAATATCTTTTGCAGGATCAGTTGCGCGGCAAGTGGGGATTTCAGGGGTATGTGGTCTCCGACTGCGACGCGGTAAGAGATGTTGCGGCCAATCATCGCTATCGTCCGACGCAGGCGCAGGGCGCGGCGATTTCGGTCATCCGCGGCATGGACAACGAGTGCGTTACGTTCACATCGCGCTTCGGCGACCCAGTCGAGAAAGCATATATCGACGCGGTCCAACAGGGCTATCTCCCGGAGAGCGTTCTTGACACTGCTCTCATTCGACTCTTCACCGCGCGGATCAAGCTCGGCATGTTCGATCCGCCGGATATGGTCCCTTACACGAAGATCGATGAAAAGGAACTGGACAGCACCGAGCACCGTCAGCACGCGCGCAAGCTCGCAGATGAATCGATGGTCCTGCTGAAGAATGATGGTCTTCTTCCACTGAAATCCGGAATCAAAAAGATCGCCGTTGTGGGACCGCTGGCCGACCAGACTCGGCCGCTCATCGGCAACTATGCCGGTCAGCCCACGCACATCGTTTCGATCATCGATGGGCTCAAGGCTGAGTTTCCAAACGCGACGATCACATTTGTCCCCGGAACGCAATTCCTCCGTACGGATGGGACAGCAGTGCCCGACACTCTCTTGACGACTCCCGACGGGCAACCAGGCCTGAAGGCCGACTACAACGAAGGCATGCGTGGAGGACCAGGGTCTGAGGTTAAGCCTGTCCCTATTGTGAGCCGCACCGAGACGAATGTGAAGCTCACCAAGGAAAGCCTGCCGTCGCAGGTGGCTGAGAGGAAAACATTTGGGGTGCAATGGTCGGGCTTCCTGACGCCGAATGAATCGGGTGACTTCCTCCTCGGCATTCGCTGCAAGGGTTTTGGCCGTCTCACGGCGGATGGCAAGCAGGTTACGCTTACATTCGGCGGTGGCAAAGAAGCTGTTTCCCAGGTCGGCCGCGTACACCTGGAGAAGGGCCGCAAAGTTGCGATTGAGTTCACTTATGGAGGTAGAGAGGGGAGAGCGCAGGCAGAGTTGATCTGGAGCAAGGCAAACAACGCTCCATCGCCGGAAGCGATCACGGCCGCAAAGAATGCGGATGTCGTAATTGCCGTTGTGGGCATCACAAGCCAACTCGAAGGAGAAGAGATGCCGGTCAGTGAACCAGGATTCCTGGGCGGAGACCGCACCAGCATCGACTTGCCTCAGCCGGAAGAGGACTTGGTAGAAGCGGTAGCCTCAACAGGCAAGCCTCTCGCCTTGGTCCTGATAAACGGGAGCGCTCTGGCTGTCAATTGGATCAACGAGCATGCCAATGCCGTTCTCGATGCCTGGTATCCGGGTGAAGAAGGGGGCGCCGCAGTCGCCGAGACGCTGAGCGGCAAGAACAACCCAGCCGGCCGGCTGCCCGTCACCTTCTACAAAGGTGTCGATCAGTTGCCGAACTTCGAAGACTACGGGATGACGAACCGGACCTATCGCTACTTCAGCGGCAAGCCGCTCTATCCCTTCGGCTATGGTCTGAGTTATACGAAGTTCAGCTATAGCGACCTGAATGTTCCCACTGCGGCAATTGCCGCCGGACAGTCCCTGAGCGCTGGTGTCACGGTCAGCAATGTTGGCAAGGCCGCGGGGGATGAGGTGGTGCAGCTCTACCTCAAGTTTCCCCAGGTCAAGGGAGCTCCGCGCGTTGCTCTGCGCGGTTTTCAACGCATTCATCTCGAACCGGGCGCAAGCCAGCAGGTCCATTTCGATTTGAAGCCGCGCGATCTTGAGATGGTGACGGAGGATGGCAATCCGATCATCGCTCAAGGCGATTACACGATCAGCATCGGCGGAGGTCAGCCTGAGACAGCAGCGCCTGTTGCGACTGGCCACTTCCACATCGACGGCCAGTATGCATTGCCCGAATAGCAAAGGAGAGATATTCATGTCTGAATTTTCAAAGCCCATGCTCACTCGCCGCGAGGCACTGCTTCTGTCGGCCACCGCGGGAATCGGTGTCGTTGCCGGCCAATCTGCACTCGCATCGGACAGCATCAAGACCGCGGCGCACCAGGAACCGGGCAATGTCTCAACGCCGCGCTCGGCGATTGCGAAGACGCAGTATGGCAAAGTACGCGGGTATGTCGATGGCAGTGTTCTTACGTTCAAAGGTGTTCCGTATGGCGCAACTACGGCCGGTGAGAATCGCTGGCTTCCAGCGAAGCCGCCCACGCCTTGGACGGACGAGTATCCAGCTTTGGTGTACGGTGCAAACTGCCCACAAAATCTGCATACATGGACGGGAATCGAGCAGACGTTTCTCTTCGACTGGGACGACGGCTGGCAGAGCGAGGACATGTTGAAGTTGAACATCTGGACGCCGAGCCTGACGGGCAAGCGGCCGGTCATGTTTTACATGCATGGGGGCGGGTTCAGTTTCGGATCGTCGTACGAGTTGCCATCGCACGAGGGCGCACAGATGGCACGTCATCATGATGTGGTGCAGGTGTCAGTGAATCATCGCCTGAACATTCTTGGATTTTTCGATGCTGCGGAGATTGGCGGCTCGGCATACGAGGATTCGGCGAACGTGGGAATGACGGACCTGGTGGCGGCGCTCAAGTGGGTTCACGAAAATATTGAGAATTTCGGCGGTGACCCGGATCGCGTGATGATCTATGGGCAGTCGGGCGGCGGGTCGAAGGTGACTACCCTGATGGGCATGCCTTCTGCGGTGGGGTTGTTGCATCGTGCTTCGGCGCAATCGGGTGGAGGCGGGAATATTCCCAGCAGGGATCAGCAGAAAGAACTAGCCCGGCAGGTAATGAAAGAGCTCGGGCTCGCGGCCAATGACATCGGAACCCTGCAGAAGATGGAATGGGCGAAGCTCTTTGCAGCCGGCAATGCGGCAGCGGCAAAGATCAATCCAGCGGGGCCGCCGATGATGGGACCGGGAGCGCCGGGCACGCCGCGGGTCGGGTGGTCGCCTTGCGTTGATGGGAAGGTGATCAACATGCGCTCATTCTTCGATGCAGCTCCAGAGATCTCGAAGAACGTGCCGATGCTCGTGGGCTCGGTGAGTGAAGAAGGCAATCGAATGTCCTCCAGGCCTACGGAAGAAGAGTGGCGTGCCAGTCTGAGCAAAGCTTACGGTGATGAAAAAGCGACGGCCATTATTGCCGCCTTGAAGAAGGCCTATCCGCAAAAGAAGATCCAGACCTTGTCGTACATCTGCAGCGGTACTCCCGGTCTGAATGGACTGGGCATGCGCAACAACGTGGTGAAGATGGCGCGATTGAAGCATGAGCTGAGCGCGGCGCCGGCCTATGCTTACTACTTCACGTGGCAGACGCAGATTCTGGATGGCGTGGCGGGGGCGTGGCACACCGCCGAGCTTCAATTCTGCTTTGACAACACCAAGCGGTGCGAGCAGGGGACGGGCAATACTCCCGAGGCACAGGCGCTGGCAAAGAAGATGGCAGCGTCGTGGGCCGCGTTTGCCGCAACCGGAAATCCGAGCATACCGGGCTTGAATTGGTCACCCACCAATCCGGGAACGAACAACACGATGAATTGGGATAACGAGTGCCGCATGGTCAATGACCCAGAGGGAGAAGCTCGAAAAATCATCTCGACCTGAGCACTGTTGTAGGCTTTGGAACGGACGCGAGGTTTCGCTCACAGAGGAGTTGGCACATGCCCATCCCTCAGACTGTAGGCGCGTTCGCCATTGTTCCGAGTAACGATTTGCGTGCCGCTATGCCGCTTTGGGAGCGCCTCGGATTCGAGCGTACTGGCGGAGATCCCAACTACATCCTCATGACAGGATGGGAACCCAGTGCCAGCAATTCCAGCTGATCATCTGGCGAGAATTCGCTTGCGGGACGGCGCCCCGGCGCGCGGCGTGCGATCCTGCGTCCCAGAAGGTTTTCAAGGCCAGTCACGAATTCTGGCGCTCCGAGCGGTCGGCCGGTAGTTTCAGCGCGGCGCACTTCGCTGAAGCCGTCCTCCGTGCGCCCTTCCAGCAGTTCTCTCAAGTACGGAACTCGATCCAGCACAGGCCGCACCGTTACTACCCCATCGTCGACTCCGGAAAGGTGCGCTCGAATACTCGACCACTTCCACTCTTCAGGCCGGGTGACCAGGCGGGCGCGCACCGGATTCAAGTTTACATAAAGAGCGGCGCGAATCAGGTGCAGATCGTCAAGCACAACCGAAGCAAATCGGCTCTGGAACAGATGGCCAAGGCGAGCCATGCCAGCAACCGTAGCATGGAACAAGAGCGTGCGCAGTGCGCACCAATCCCAACGCAGCGAAGCCCGCAATCAACGGGCCTCGGATTCAATGATTTTGAACCTCCGACCCCCTGGTCCCGAACCAGGTGCTCTACCAGGCTGAGCCACTCCCCGAACATGGGTTGCAGAGCGTATCGTTGGGGAGCGGCCTGGCGCGTTTGGCCCCTTGATTGCGCTCCAACCAGTGTAGCAGAATTACCGTCGCCGAAAGATCAGCCCAGACCCGCATCCGCATGAGTCATTTTCTCGCGGCATCCGCGCTCACGTAGCATCCGCGCTCACGTAGCATCCGCGCACAAGAAAGGCCCGCGCAGCGCGCAGCGCTCGCCAGGCGGGCCCTCTTGAACTTGAAGCGACTAAGCTCCAAACACTACTTCTTATTCAAACGTTACTTTTTGTCCGCAGCAGGCGCCGCACCGGGGTATACATCAAGCGGCGCGCGCCTCTTTTCTTCCTGGTCGGGTTGCGGCAGCGGCTTGCGCGGCAGCATCTGGTCGCGCTGCGCTGCGTTGTAGAGGAAGATCGCTTCCACCGTCGCAATCTGCTTCAGGTCGGCCGGTTGCAGCCGCTCCACTACGTCTTCATTGGAGTGGTGCGTGCGCGTCTCGTAGTCCAGCGGATCCTGGATGAACTGGAACCCCGGAATGCCCACGGCATCGAAGCTCAGGTGATCCGTGCCGCCCGTGTTCCGATTGGTAATTGTGGTCACGCCCAGGTCCTTCAGCGGAGCAATCCACTGCGCAAAAATCGGCGCAATAGCCGTGTTTCCCTGCGTATAAATGCCGCGAATCTTGCCCGTTCCGTTGTCCACGTTGAAATAACCGGAAATCAGCTTCTGCTCCGGCTTCACCTCCAGCGGTCCCGCCGTCCGCCGCATGAACTCCGGCAGTTGCATCTGGTCCGGCGCGGTCGAAGTCTTCGCTGATCCAAAGTGAATGGTGCAATATCCCTTGGAGCCGAAAATCCCTTCCTCCTCGCCCGTCCACAGCGCAACGCGGATGGTGCGCCGCGGCTTCACGTCCAGCGCTTTCAGGATGCGCACTGCCTCCATCGCCACAATGGTTCCCGCGCCGTTATCGGTGGCTCCGGTGCCGGCGATCCAGCTATCAAGGTGGCCGCCAACCATCACCACCTGCTCCTTGAGCTTGGGATCGGTGCCGGGAATCTCGGCAACCGTGTCGTACCCGTGCTCATGCTCGCCTGAGACCTTGGTCTCCACGTCCACTTCCACGCTCACCGGCGCGTGCGCCTGCGTCAGCCGATAAAGGCGTCCGTAGCTCTCAATTGCCGCCACAACGACCGGCACCTTCACTGCCTTTTCCGCGATGTAAGGTGTGCGCCCCAGCGTGGCGCCATTGTCGTCAAAGAACGTCCCGCCCGATCCGCCGCCATTCTTCGCGTCACGGCTCGGCTCAATCACCGCGGCTACTTTCTCGTCAGCAAAAAACTGCGCAATCCTGTCGATCAGCCGCTGCCGCTCCATTCGTTCCCGCAGGCGAGCCATCATCTCCGGCGGCAGACCACCCGGTGCACCCACATTCGCGCTCACCGGAAACTCGGCCATGTCTGCCAGTTCCTGGTCGGTATAGCGCTCAAACAGCGCCTTGTCCACCGGCGGAACTTCACGCATAGCGCCAAACAGCACCACCTTGCCGGCCAGCTTGCCCTTATATTGATCGAAGTCTTTCTCCGTCTGAATGCTGACGAAGACCACATCTCCCGTTACCGGCCCAGGCGTTGAAGGTGACCACGGCGTGGCCTGCACAATCAGCGGCGCTGTGTCCGGTACCGTCATGCGCGCCCAAGTATTCAGCTGCGTCCAACCCAGGCCAAATTCGCCCCAGTCTTCCAGGTGCGCATTTTCCAGGCCAATCTTGGTCAGCGTATCCCGCGTCCATGCGTTGGCTTTGGCCAGGTTCGGTGAACCAGTCAGCCGCGACCCGATGCCATCCATCAGCGCCGTGCCAAACTCCATCACATGCGAGTGGTTCAGCCCCTCCTCGCGGATCCGTTGGTACATGGCCAGGTCCAGCGTTTCCGTGGCGGGTTGTACTTCTGCATATGGATCTGTGACTGCGGGCGCGGATGGAGCGGCCTTGGGTTTTTCAGCTGCGTGAACCAGCAATGCCGTGGCAAGACAAGCCGCGGGCAAAAGGCGAAACATTTTCAAAGACATGAATGGAATCTCCGGTCAGATGGGTGTGCTTTCCGTTGGTTCGAATTGTAGGCTATCCAACTCCCCTCCCGCCCAAAAAGAATGGGAAGCCCCCAAAGGCTTCCCATTTTCGACGCTTCCCATTTCTGCGCCGTCCTTCTGCGCCTTCCGGTATTTCGTCTTAGTCGCTCTTATCCGAGTCACCGCTCATCCCCGCAGGCAAATCCAGCGCCACCAGTTCAAACCGTGTGTTGCCCTCTCTCGGGGTCTCAAATCCAACAATGTGCTGATGACGCCGCGACCCGGCCTTCAATTCCAGGCTGTTCTTCCCACTGCCGTAATCCTGGTGGTTAATCTGGACATGGCCGCCCTTCTTGTCGTCCTCGCAGGTCAGCCCTTCCGAGGTCGCCACCGGCGATCCCACCGCTGTATTTCCCTGGCACGTAATCACGTCCCCGTAACGGCCCAGCGCCTTCTTATAGAAGGCCACAACCTTGTCTTCCGCGTCCGGCGTGGAGTAGCTAACCGCCCGCACCCGCAACTGCCACTCTCCAAAACCCATGTGAACATCCGCCGACTTGTGCTCATCGTCGCCCTTCGCCGATTGCGCGCCGGGATATACCGGCAGCCCCAGATCCGCGGCCGAGGTCTGGTCCGTATTCACGTGAACCCCGCCAAAAGGGGTATCCACCTGCACATTCTTATCCTCGCCGTTGGCGCCCTTGTCCACATGCACCCTGCATCCGGCAATCCCCGCCGCAAGCGCCAGCGCAGCCAGCAGGCCCGCCGCCTTCGTCATCCTGTTAAACACCATGGCCATCGCCCTCTTGCCCTGTTATACGCCCGCAAATGTTGAATTGTTCCTTGAATCGCCGAGATCCTCACAACCCTCTTAGCTACTTTCCACACCAAACCGGGTTAGAATCCACAGTAAAGCCCGCGCAAGGAAGGGCCGTCTCAAGTCTGCACAACCGGCAAACCCAGACCGGGCAGGCAAAGGATGTTTGAAGTCCATCGCTCCACCCACTGATTCCTTGCCTGGTTGTTGACCATCAGCGTCACAAGAAAGGGATCAATCCCATGCACTTCCCTGCTGTCTCTTTTGCCCGAAAACTGCTCCCGGCGACTACCATCGCCGACCCCCCGGCAATCTCCCCTGCCCATTCGCGCGCGCTGAATCTCCAGCCCGCTCTTCCCCGATCCGGCCCTCTGCCAATCGGATTCCAAAGCGAATATCTGTTGGGGGCAAAGATCGCCACCACCTGACAATGTGCTGTTTTGAACATTACCGGAACCGGTAGCTGATTTCCCATGGAGGGACCCAAGCAGTCGCCCCGGATACCGGTCGTTCTCACGCGAATTCTGGTTAGCGATAACCTAACCTGCGGCAATTCCACCAAGCCATGCCACCCCCGGGAAACGATGGGATGAAGCTGCCTGGGTGGGCACGAAAGGATCACGAGGTACTTCTTATGAAAATCATGAGCTCTCTGCGCTGGCTTCTGCTGGCGCTCATCGTGTTTGGAGCAGCCGCTCAGGCCAGTGCTCAAATACCCGTCGGTACCACCAGGACCGGGACCTTTATCTGGGACGGCGAAAGGTGGATACCCGCTGAAACCTATCAGCCTCCGCCGTCCCCCCAATATGTCGACCAGGATGCCGGCCCCGCTCCAGTCGACGTGGAAATCACGGCCGACTCCGCGCCGCCCCCGCTGCCCGACTACGATCAGCCCCCTTGCCCTGAACCGAACCTCATCTGGACCCCCGGCAACTGGCGCTTTGGCCCGCTCGGCTACTACTGGGTTCCCGGTGCTTGGGTACCTGCGCCCTACACCGGCGCGCTCTGGACCCCAGGCTACTGGGGCTTTGCCGGCGGACACTACGGCTTCCATGTCGGATACTGGGGACCACACGTCGGCTACTACGGCGGCGTCAACTACGGTGGCGGCTTCATGGGCATCGGCTTTGCCGGCGGCACATGGAATGGCGGCATCTTCGCCTATAACACCGCGGTTGTCCACGTGAATGTCAACATCGTGACCAACGTCTACATCAACCGCACCATCGTCGAACAGACCACCATCGTCAACGTCAACCACGTGGCCTTCAACGGCGGACCCAACGGCATACAGCATCAGCCCACGCCCGACGAGCAGGTCGCCATGCACGAAACCCATACCCCACCGACCACCTTCCAGAAGCAGCATGTCCAGGCGGCCCAGGCAGCACCCAGCAACCTGGCCAAGAACAACGGCGGGCATCCAACCACGCTGGCCGAAACCAAGCCGCTCCAGGCCGAAAGCCATCCGGCTCCAGCGGGCTTCAGGCCTCCACCGCCCAAGCCGCCCGCGGAACTGTCCCGGATCCAGGCGCCACCCGCCACCATAGCCGCGGCCAAAACGGCAACCACAAAGACCGCGACAGCCGCCAAGTCCGCGCCTCCGCCCCCGGCCCAGCCGGCTCCCAAACCAGCCTCTGCGGCAGCACCCAAACCCGCAGCTCCGCCGGCAGCAGCCGCACCCAAACCCGTTGAAAAAGCTGCAACTCCAGCTCCAGTTAAACCGGCAACGCCGCCCCCGGCAGCCGCCCCAAAACCGGCTGAGAAAGCTGCGACTCCGCCGCCAACCAAACCCGCAACGGCGCCTCCCGCAGCCGCTCCCAGGCCGGTTGAAAAAGCTGCGACTCCAGCTCCAGTTAAACCGGCTGTCGAGCCCGCACCCAAGCCTGCGACTGCGCCTGCTCCAAAGCCGGCAACCGCGCCCGCGCCCAAACCGGCAACCGCGCCTGCTCCAAAGCCGGCAGAAAAGCCCGCAACAGCCGCCCCAAAACCAGCTCCGGCTGCAAAGCCCGCTCCGACTCCAAAGGCCGCTCCGCCCGCCAAGAAGCCCGAGAAGGAAAAGAAGCCCGAATAGCAAACTGAATCTTTAATGAACACAAAGCGGGCCGCTGCGCATCTCACGCAGCGGCCCGTTTCTTGTTACTCGCCCACCCGCCTCGTCGATCTACAGGGAATGAAACTGTGCCCCATGTATTGCGCTCTTTGCGAGGAGTGGGATCCCGCACATCTCATGATTCTTCCTTATCGTGTTGAATTTGCAATTTTGTTTCTTCCTCAATCGCCCATCATGCCCGGCATCCATTATCGTGAAATGCATGAAGAAGACGTTTACCCGCTCCGGCTCGGCTCTTCTGGCTCTCATTCTCCCCGCCGCTACTTCTCTCTTCGCCCAAACCCCAGCCCCGCCGCCGGCCCCCGTCACTATTCAGGTCCACGCTGCCCAGCCCACCGGCGCCTACACGCCCATTTGGAACTTCTACGGTGCCGACGAACCCAACTTTCTTTATGCCCCCAACGGCAAAAAACTCCTCGGTGAACTCGCCGCCCTCAGCCCCGTTCCCGTCTACTTTCGCCCCCACAACCTGTTCACCACCGGCAACGGCGACGGCTCGCTCAAGTGGGGATCGACCAACGTCTACACTGAAAAACCCGACGGCACGCCGGTCTACGACTTCACCATCACCGACCGCATCTTCGACGCTCTGGTCGCCGCGCACATCCGCCCCATCGTTGAAATCGGCTTCATGCCGCAGGCGCTCTCCACTCACCCTGAACCCTATCGCCACACCTTCCCCAAAGGCGAGATCTGGACCGGCTGGACCTACCCTCCCAAAGATGAAGCCAAATGGTCAAAGCTGGTCCTGGCCTATGCATCTCACCTTCGCGACCGCTACGGCAGCCAGACCGCAACCTGGCTCTGGGAAGTCTGGAACGAACCCGACATCCCCTACTGGCACGGCACCCCGGCCGAGTATGATCGCCTCTACGACTTCACCGCCGCCGCCATCCGCCAGGCCTTGCCCAACGCAAAGATTGGAGGCCCTGAAGCCACCGGCGTCAGCGATCACTCCGAGCCGTTTCTCCGCCAGTTCCTCGAGCACTGCTCCCACGGCGTCAACGCGGCTACAGGCGAGAAAGGCGCGCCACTCGACTTCATCAGCTACCACCCCAAAGGCAGTCCAAAATTTGTAGACGGCCACGTGGTAATGAGCGTCGGCACCCAGCTGCGCGCCGTTGAACGCGGCATGAAAGTCATCACCAGCTATCCCGAGTGGAAGCACATCCCCATCGTTCTCGGCGAAAGCGATCCTGAAGGTTGCGCCGCCTGCCAGGGCAGTCAGAACGGCTATCGCAACGGCCCGCTCTACGGCGTAAGTGTTGCTGAAGCCACCATGCGCACCTATGAGTTGGCCCGCAAATACGGCGTCACCGTCGAGGGCGCAGTCACCTGGGCCTTTGAATTTGAAGACCAGCCCGCCTTCGCCGGATTTCGCTCGTTGGCCACCGACGGCATCGACAAGCCGGTCCTCAACGTCTTCCGCATGATGGGCATGTTAGGCGGCGGCCACATTGTATGGGAGGAAGGCCGCAATCATATGTCAAACGCGACATGGCTCGCCAGCGAGAGCAGCGGCGCGCTGCCGCTCGATGACATCGTCGCCCACAGTGTCGCCGCCGATCCCGACGTGAACGTCGTCGCAACAAGAAATGGCTACGTGGTGGATGTCCTTGTGTGGAACTACCACGACGCTGACGTTCCCGCCGAGGCCGCGCCTGTCTCCATCACGGTAGACGGCTTGAGCGGTTCCGAGGTATTTGTCAATGAATTCCTGATGGACGCCGCCCACAGCAACGCCTACACCGCCTGGCAGCAGATGGGCAGCCCCGCACATCCCACCGCGGAACAAATTGAGCAGTTGCAAAAAGAAGGCGGGCTGGAAGAGGTGACGCCGAACCCTCATACGTCAGTGTCGGATGGCAAGGTCAATCTCGCCGTAACTCTTCCGCGGCAGGGAGTCATGCTGATTCGCCTGAGAATGCAGCGACACAGAGTCTGACCATCAACCTGCAGGAACTAGAAGCTGATGAAAGCAGCGCCGGAAGATCCCTTCTAAGCGCTCGCTCGCCAAATCAATGCTTCTCAGCCCCATCTTCCTGGGTTGTCGCGCCAAACCAGATGCACGCAAAGAAGACCACCACGATGACCGGAACCACGAAGAACGGGGAAGTGATGAACATGATGCATACTCCTCATCGTTAGAGTACCAAAAACAAGCAGAAAGCTGGGCACCCAATCCGAACAACCAAGTGGGTGCCCATGGTCCCTCGCAATTGGGGACCGTGGAGGTTCAGATTCATTTCTCTTAGGAGGGCCTTACTGTTTCGGTCCACCCTGGGGATAATCCACCCGAATCGTCAGAATCTCATACGGCTTGATCGGCGCCTTCACCACGTCCCCCGTCACCGCCAGCGGCCCACCCTCCGGCGTCTCCATCAAGTTGGTAACCATCGCCCCGGTCGCCCCCGGCGGCACGTGAAACTCCACCGTCGACGCCTTCCCCGCCCACTCATACACGCGGAAAATAAGGCCGTTGGCATCTTCTGCCTTCTTCACCGCCGTCAACACCACGTTCTCCGGCTCGACGGAAGCAAACGAGTGTTCCGCCGGCAGCGACCCCGCATGAGCCGTAGTGACTACCGCGGTTAAGGGGTAGTTGTACTCATACCCATGCCGTACCGTCAGCGCATCCTTCCAAGTCCCAGCATGAGGATAGAGCGCGTAATGAAAATGATGATGCCCCATATCCGCGTCAGGGTCAGGCCACTTCGGCGACCTCAGCAGCGTCAGCCGCAGCACGTTCCCCGCCGCGTCATACCCGTACTTCGAGTTGTTGATGACAGATAGGCCATGCTTGCCATCGCCCAGGTCCGCCCAGCGCATGGCGGGAACCTCAAACTGGGCTTTTTCCCAGCTATTGTTGCGCGTAGTCGGCCGCTCGATGGAGCCATAAGGAATCTCGTAAGTAGCAAACGGCCCCGAAGCCGCCAGCGGAAACGCCGCCTTCAGCAACACATGCGACTCATGCCAGTCAATGTCGTTCTCAATGTCAACCTGATCGCCTTGCAGGGTGATTGTCTGGACAAACTTTGAGTTCTGCCAAGTACGCTTGATCCATATCGCACCATTCTGGGTGTCGCCGACAAGGTCAACCTTAGAGAGAATCGTCGGAGGCTTGTCCAACGTGCCAGGATCGATATTCCAGGCATCATAATCCTTCGGCGTATCCTTGAAGGCCTGCAGTTCATTCCCGCAGCCCCCAGGGGAAAGCGTCTCGAATCCCGCCCTCTTATCGAACAGACTGGTAATACATCCGTTGGTGCCGTCCACCGAGACGCGAATGAAACTATTTTCGAGCGTTAAGGTATGCGCCGCTGCGTCTTTCTTGACTGGCGAAACCGTACCTGCCAAGCCTCCACCCACGTGCAAGTGGAAGACCTTGTAACCGAAAGCCGGAACATCGAAGACGCCGAACCTCAATTCCGACGGATCAGAGGGAGTGGCGCCGAGGGACACAGTCTCATATGGCAGCCGCTTTATCTCGTGCGACCCATCAGAGATATCCAAGGTCGCTCCAAAGTGACCAATCGGGATTTTCACCGTAACCTCTCCCGATCGCGACCAGCCAAGCGGATTAAAGACAACGAACGAGTTGGAATTTGGACCCTCCGACTTGGTATCGATTCGGTCCATCACCGCCCCAAGGGCGTTGCCAGAAATCTCATTCGTCGACCACCGCACCACGTCATAATCCTTCTGCGCATCCCTATAGATCACCCCAATCCCCGACCCCGCCGCCAGATCGTGGAACTGGTTAAACAGCACCTTCTTCCAATCCTCGGTCAACTCATTCCCCGGATACGCCTTCCCATCCAGCCATGCGAGCGACGACCACTTCTCCGCGTCCAGCACCTCAACTTCCGCGTCCCGCATATTCCGCTTGTGGCTCGCCTGCGTCGTCATCACCCCGCGGTGATATTCAAAATAAAGCTCGCTCTTCCACGTCGGAATGCTCACCTCACCAGCCACAGCCGGCGGCGCAGTATAACCCTTCGCAATCGACTGGTAATTCCACTCCGGGCTCTCCGGCCCAATCTGCTTCTCAATCGACGAGAAGAACGTCTGCGCAATCCCAAACTGATACTTCGGCATTACATGTCCCGCGCCATTTGAGTTCGGCCCAGCCCAATGAAATCCTTCATCCAGAATCGCCCGTGTCGGCCCGCCGCCATGATCGCCCACGCCATAGAGATCCATGATCTCCGTCTCGCCTGTAGCCCGCGTCCGCGCCGTCGCCAGGTCGCGGCTCAACCGAACCGGGTTTAAATCGTCATTTGCATAGTCGTGCGGAAAATACGCCAACACCTTCGATCCATCCGGCGACTCCCACCAGAACAGCTTGAACGGCAGTTGGTTCGTGTCGTTCCACGTCATCTTCTGCGTCACAAAATAATCCACGCCGCTCTTCTTGTAGATCTGCGGCAACTGCCATGTATACCCAAACGAATCCGGATTCCATCCAATGCGCACATCCACGCCATACGCTTGCTTGTACCAGCGCTTGCCCACCAGCAACTGCCGCACCAGCGACTCGCCATCCGGCATGTTCAGGTCCGGCTCAACCCACATGCCGCCCACCACCTCCCAGCGGCCTTCTTTAATCCGCCGCGCAATCTCCGCATTCATGTCGGGATACTTCTGCGCCATCCACTCGTTGTATTGCGCCGCAGATTGCGTATAGGTGTACTCGGGATACTCATACATCAGTTGCAGCGCAGTCCCGAACGTGCGCTTCACCACGTCCACCGTCTCCGTCCACGGCCAAAGCCACGCCGCGTCAATGTGCGAGTTGCCGGTCAGGTGAAACGTCGCCGTCTGCATCAACGGCAGCAGCGCTTCCAGCTTTGTATGCGCCGCCTTCAGGCTCGTATCGAATCCACCCTGGTCATGCCCATCCAGCGCCTTCAGATTCACTGCGGCAATCGCGCCGTTCAGCGTAGCCAGTTGCGCCGGATCGCTGGGCGCCAGCGAAGGAACCAGCAGCGCCGCCGACAAGAACTCCAAACGCAGATCTTCGGGATTCGGCCTGCTCTCCGCAAATTCAACACGCATGGTCGCGCCGCGAAAACTCTTCGCGTCCACCGTGTGCAGCAGCTTAACGGCAACCGTAACCTTATCGCCTGGCCTAGCCTGATCGAATAACACCACCGGCTCCAGGTCGTCGCCCATCGCCACGCGCCGCCCGTTGAAGTAGAGAATCTCCGGCATCGGCCCATTCGCATCTGCGTGAAACTGAAACCAGATCCGCGTCCCTGTCAGGTCGTATCCATTGAGCGTCTCCGGCACTTGAAACGTTTGCCGGAACCACTCCGCATCGTTCGGCGCCTTTGACCCGGTCTTGATCGGCTGCCAGCCGCTCTCGTCCAGGCCCACAGCCTCACCGTGTGCCAGATCGCCGGCATGCATCTTCCACACGCCATCAGGCAACTCGCGCAATCCCGTAAGCCGTTCAATCACCGCACGCGACTCTTGCGGCAAAGCGGAAGCAATCTTCGCAGCCTCAGCTGCGTTCTGCGCGCCGATGCGCTCTGAAAACACCAACATCGCGGCAAAGATCAACAGAAATACAGAAATACGGTAGCGGCTTTTCAATGTTGAATTCATGGTCCAGAGATCCTCGGCAGTATCTTACGGCAAAGCCCCCGTCCGCCGCCCCTCCGGAGTCTCAATCTGCTCCATGGCTAGCCCTTCGCTCATGCCTGGTTAACTCCTCACTGACTTCGACACACAAAGGAGTTATTCGCACTCCTATATTGTCCGGGAACTTTTCGCTCATGGTCCTTCTCTCGCGATTCTCCTTATTCTGCGGCCTCTCTAGCCCTAGAGTGACAGCCTCCATCCCACCAAAGAGTCAGCGCGAAGATTGCCTCAGGGTTTTGCGCAAGTTAGTCTGAAGAAGGCGACCAATGGGAGAGCTCTTGCAAGAGGAAGTCAACGCGAGCGGCGCCGATGCCGATTCTCTCTATCCAGAGAACGGCATGCCCGACGCGCTGGATATTGCCGCCGCCGATCATGAGGCGTACGCGGCCAGCCGGCGCACGCTCTACTTTGGCCGCGAAGAATACGCCGTTCAGCTTGCATCACACATTGAAGGGGACGGACCGCCGCTGGTTGTCACTGGCGACCCCGGCTCGGGCAAATCGGCGCTGCTCGCAAACTTCACTCACTTCTGGAGTCAGCGCAATCCCGAAACACCGATCCTGATTCACTTCATCGGCGCTGCGCCAGATACCGCCGGCTGGATGCCGATGCTGCGCCGCCTCCTCGGCGAGTTTCGGCGCAAATTCGCAATTCCCACTGAACTTCCCGAAGATCCCGCTGCCCTGCGCGTGGCCTTTGCTAACGCGCTCCACATGGTTGCGGCGCACGGACGCCTGGTCCTGGTGCTCGACGCGCTCGACAAGCTTGAAGACCGCGACGGAGCGCCTGACCTCGACTGGCTGCCGCCTGTGATTCCCGCCAACGTGCGCCTGGTCGTGTCCACACTTCCTGGCCGTCCATTTATCGATTTGCAGAAGCGCGGCTGGCCCGTGCTGGCCGTGAAGCCGCTCACAGCCGTGGAGCGCGAGTCTCTGATCGTTGCCTATCTTGCCCGTTTTGAAAAGACGCTCAGCGCAAAGTTCGTCAAGCGCATCGCCTCTGCCCGCCCAACCGGCAATGCGCTCTATCTCAACACGCTCTTGAACGAGCTGCGTTCGCTCGGGGAAGGCGAAGAACTCGATCAGTCCGACGGATTTGAACACCGCCTTGCTTGGTTCCTTGAGGCCGCTAACCCGCTCGCTCTTTTCGTGAAAGCCATTGAACGATGGGAACATGAATCCGCGCAGCGCGGTGCGCTTGGTGAAGACCTTGCCGGTGAATGCCTCACGCGCCTGTGGGCTGCGCACCGCGGCCTTTCCGAGTCTGAACTGCTCGAATCGCTCGGCAGCCGCAACGCGCCTTTTCCGCGCTCCCTTTGGACACCGCTCCGAGCCGCCATGGGCGACGCTCTCGTTGAACGCCGCGAACTGCTGACCTTCGCACATCCTCTGATGCGTCAGGCAGTTCGCGATGCCTACCTGGCCAACCCAGACGATCGGCACAGCATCCACCTCACCCTCGCAACATTTTTCTACGGCCAGCCCAAGGGCCCTCGCCAGCTTGAAGAACTTCCCTGGCAGTGGCAGCAGGCCGAAGAATGGAAGAGCCTTGCCTTCCTGCTGGCGCAGCCCGGCTTCTTCACCGCACTTTGGAATAAAGACCGTCTCGATGTGAAAAATTTCTGGACGGCCATCGAAGCCAACTCCCCGCTGCGTATGGAGACCATCTACACTCCCGCCGTCCGCAGGCTCAATATCGATCCGCATCACCCAGGCCACATCGGCGACCTGTTCGCAGCGATGGGCAGGCAACAGGCCGCGCTGCGCATCTTCTCCGGCCTGGTCAAGCACTATCAAACAGAAAACGATCCTGCCAATCTACAGGCCGCGCTCGGTGCGAATGCCCACATCCTCCAATCCCGCGATGACCTGGATGGCGCACTCAAGCTCTACCGGGAACAAGAGCAGATTTGCCGCGAGCTGCTGGCGCCTGGGAACAGAAGCGCCAATTCTGAGGACTTTACGTCCGACATTCGGAAAGGTCTGCAAATCTCCTTAGCCGGACAGGCTGCAATCCTCTATAGTCGCGGCGACCTCAAAGGCGCCATGGGACTCTACAAACAGCAGGAGAGTCTCTGCCGCGAACTCGGCAACAATAAGGGTACCTCCAGTGCGCTCGCTGGCCAGGCCTCTATCCTCTACGCCCGAGGCGACTTTAAAGGAGCGCTCACCCTGCTCCAGGATTACGAGCGTGAGTGCCGCGAGATCGGCGACAAATACGGCCAGGCCACATCGCTCGGCAGCCAGGCGCCTATCGTCAGGGAACACGGCGACCTGGACGGAGCCATGGCTCTGCTCGGCAGCCAGGAGCGCCTCTATCGTGAGCTCGGCCACTATGCGGGAGTCTCCAACTCGCTGGGCAACCAGGCCGCCATCCTCTCCGCCCGCGGCGACCTTAACGGAGCCATGGCGCGCTTCAAGGAACAGGAGCGCATCTGTCGCGAAGTCAACCACCCCGAGGGCCTCGCCATCTCGCTCGCCAACCAGGCCGGCATCCTGAAATCCGCCAAGCGCACCGCCGAAGCCCGTCTGCTCGCCGACCTGGCTCTGAGCATCGCCACCCGCCAGGGCCTCAAGAAAATCATCCCCGGCATCCAACACATCCGCGACTCCATCGCACCTGCCAAATAGAATTGATTTTTCATACCGCCAATAATCCGGAGACGTGCGTTCAATTACGTCGCTCAAAGGAATATGCTATCCACAGTGAGCAGGGTCCCTGCACTTCCCATGCCATGAAGCAAACACCGACAAATTGGGTATATCCAACTCTCCTTGGCCGTTGGCAGGCTGGGTACCTCAATGAACCACCCTCGGCGCCGTGGAGTAGTTGGAAATGAGCAGTACTGTTTGTTTTGCGAGGGGCACGCGCGAGCGTCGCTGGCCTCTGTCGTTGTTCCTCTCCGCAGGATCTTCCCTGCGCATCAATCCTCGTAGCCGTGTCCTGGCATGCGGCGCATTATCGTTAGTCACCGCACTCGCCTCAAGCTGCCCGGCGAGCATTGCCGCACAAATCGCACCGGCGTTGCCCTGGGTCACCCGCGCGCCACTGATCGTGATCGGTTTCATGGGCGGAAATGTCAGTGGCGGCAATCTCCTCCATCGCGAAGCGCAGCTGGCCCGCGATCTCGATCGACGTTACCCCAATGCTGTCCGAGCCCTGACCTTCGCCAACCACGACGAGGCATCCGCTCTTCATTCCGTTCTCAATCTGCTCGACACCGATCACGACGGCAGCCTGAGCGACAGCGAGAAGACCGCGGCCCGCATCGTCCTCTACGGCCATAGCTGGGGCGCATCCGAGACCGTGAACTTTGCCCAGGAGCTCGACCGCCGCGGCATCCCGGTGCTCCTCACGATCCAGGTTGATAGCGTGCGCAAGCACGGCGAGCACGACGGCAGCATACCGGGCAACGTGCGCGAGGCCATCAACTTCTTCCAGACCGAGGGCATTCTCCACGGCCGACGCTCCATTCGCGCCGTCGATCCCACGCGCACTCGAATCCTGGGCAGCTTCGAGTCCACTTACGAAACGACGCCTGTGTCCCTCGCCGGCTTTCCCTGGTTTGCCCGCACCTTTATGAAGCAGCACATTGAGATCGAGAATGACCTTGCGGTCTGGAACCAGATCGACGCGCTCATCGTGGCCCGCTCCTGTGCAACCAACCCCGCCGGGATGGGTCACGCTTGCGGCGGAACGAATCTCGCAGCACGATGAGCCTTGCGGCAAATTGACAGCGGACCTGCCCAACATCGAGGAGCGAGTCGTCACTGTAATCTGAAATCTGTCATCTGCAATCTATCGCATAAGCCAGCCGCGGCTCATTGCCCGCCACTGTGATCCCACGCGAGAATGCCTCGAGCAAAGGTCGCGCACGGTCAATTGCTGTGTCGCTGCCTGCTGCAACAATCCACAGCTGACCATTCTCCGCATCGCTCGGCCCTCCAATCACCAGCGTGCAAACAAAATCGATGCCCCGCCCCGCGTGCTCCACGGTGAGCCGCTCGGCAAGAGCCACGGTGATAGTCCCGCACAAGATGTGAAGCACGCCCGGCGACAGCACATCAATCAGCCTGTGGACGCCAAACAGCACTTCCTCATACGCCGCGTCGTCCAACAACATGGTGATCACGGCGTCTGCGCCCAGCTCCGCCTCAGCCGGCGTCGCTGCGGCAATCGCCCCTTCGTGAATCAGCGGCTTGGTACGCTCTTCGGTCCGATTCCACACCGCCAATTCGTGTCCGGCAGCGAGCAACCGCAACGCCATCGGCGTCCCCATGTTACCGAGTCCCAGAAATCCGATCCTCATGTCCATCCTGAACAGCGGAGCTGCCGCGCGCCTATTGAGACAATGTTATTCACTCCAGGCGACGAAAGGCCCGGCTGAATGTTATTTTGGGAAAATTGAAGACGCACATTGCGCGTTTCGACGGGAGAAATCGATTGCGAAAAGGATTGCTGTTCGCAAGCATGTGGATGTTGGGTGCAGCGTTGCTTTCGTCGCAGGAGCCCACTGCGGCGGACCAGTCCCGATGGAAGGCCGAGGCCGCGCGTGTCACCATCGTGCGCGACGACTGGGGCATCGCCCATATCCACGGCCAGAGCGATGCCGATGCGGTCTTCGGCATGATCTACGCGCAGTGCGAAGACGACTTCAACCGTGTGGAGACGAATTACCTCACCTCGCTCGGGCGCACTTCTCAATCCGATGGCGAAGGCGCAATCTGGCAGGATCTCCGCCAGCAGTTGTTTATCGATCCTGAAGTCCTCAAACGCGATTATTCTGAAAGCCCTGATTGGTTAAAACGCCTGATGAACGCCTGGGCAGACGGGATTAACTTCTACCTTGCCCAACACCCCGAGACGAAACCGAAGGTGCTGACACGATTTGAACCATGGATGGCACTGTCATTCACCGAGGGCAGCGTCGGCGGCGACATTGAGCGTGTCGACGTGAAGAAGCTGCAAGCCTTCTATGAATCGCGCACCCCTGCGGTGAGCCACATCGAGCGGCCACTGATGAAACCACAGGTTGATACGGAATGGTCAGAACCGGAACCGGGTGGCTCGAATGGATTTGCCATCGCACCCGGCAACACAGCGGCTCATCATGCTCTGCTGCTCATCAACCCGCATACCTCCTTCTTCTTTCGCAGCGAACTCCAAATGTCCAGCGATGAGGGCCTCGATGCCTATGGCGCGGTGACCTGGGGACAGTTCTTCGTCTACCAGGGGTTCAACGACCGCGCCGGCTGGATGCATACCTCCAGCAACGTCGACGCGGTGGATGAGTATCTTGAGAAAGTTGTTCACGACGGCGACAAGCTCAGCTACCAATACGGCAGCGAGACCCGTCCATTCACCACCCGCCAAATCACGCTCCAGTACAAAACGCCCCAAGGCCTTACTTCGCGAACCTTCACGGCAATGTACACCCTGCACGGGCCCGTCATTGCGCAGGACGGCGATCGCCTGGTCACCATCCAGCTCATGAATATTCCTGTGCCGGCCCTGGAGCAGAGCTATCTGCGAACCAAGGCCCACAACTACGCCGAATACAAGAAGACTATGGAGCTGCGCGCCAACTCCTCCAACAACACCGTCTTTGCCGATGCCGATGGCGACATCGCTTACTGGCACGGCAACTTCATTCCCATTCGCGACACGCGCTTCGACTACACCAAGCCAGTCGACGGCAGCGATCCGGCCACCAACTGGCAGCAGTTGATGACCGTCGATCAGGTGCCGCATCTGCTCAATCCACACAGCGGCTTCCTCTTCAACGTCAACGACTCGCCCTGGAACGGCGCAGGCGCAGACTCGCTGCGCAAGGCTGATTTCCCTGCTTATGTGGAGAAGGGAATCGAGTCGGCGCGCGGGCTCCATGCCATGCGCGTGCTGGCTCCCGACGGAATGCCGCGCCGCGATTTCACGCTCGATAGCCTTATGCATTCTGCGTACGACTCTTATCTGCCGTGGTTCGCCCGCACCATTCCTGCGCTGACAGCTGCGTACGACGCGCTTCCGGCGAATGCGCCGCTCCGGCCGCGCCTTGCTGAGCAGATCGCGCTCTTGCGTGCATGGAACTTCCGCTGGGGCGCGGATTCGATGGCGACTTCGGTTGCTGTCTATTGGGGTGCGGAAATAATGAAATCCGCAGCTCGCCCTGCACGCGAAGCATTGGTGCCGAGTGAGGAATGGGTCGCGACGCGAGTCCCTGCGGACGCCCTGCTCGCCGCACTGGCCGCGGCTTCTGACAAGCTGGCCGCTGACTTCGGGACCTGGCGCACGCCCTGGGGCAACATTAACCGGTTTCAGCGGCTCAGCGGCGCGATCATGCAGCCTTTCAACGATGCCGGACCGAGCATCCCAGTTCCCTTCACATATTCGCAATGGGGATCGCTGGCCTCGTTCGCGGCGCGGCAGTATCCCGGAACCAAGCGCTGGTATGGGACCAGCGGCAACAGCTTTGTCGCGGTGGTGGAGTTCGGGGACAAGGTGCGGGCGAAGGCAGTAACAGCCGGCGGCGAGAGCGGCCATCCGGAGTCGAAGCACTTCGACGACGAGGCGGAACGATATGCTTCAGGCAATCTCCGCGACATTTATTTCTACCCGGAGCAGCTAAAGGGGCACTCGGAACGGACGTATCATCCGGGCCAATAGAGCGACCCCGTTATTCCGAGCTGCGCCCATTAACGCCCAACAGACGAGTCGCTCATCGGCCACTCACGGCATAAGAATCCGCTTTGCCTTTAGAGCGGTTCTCGGATTGACATACCCTTTCTATTTTCTTTGCGCCAGGTTGTCCATGGTTCAATCTGTCAGGTATGTCCCCGGTCCGTACCCCCCTCCCCCCTTTAGATAGAAGTGTTTTGTTTTCATGCGGTTACACTGTAAGCATGACATAACAAAGGAGTTATTTGTATGCATAAGAAAACAAAGGAGTTAGAGGAGCAGTGGTTAGTGGTTAGTGTTCAGTGGTTAGCTCTCGGTTTTTGCTCCTGATTCTGGCCCTCATGGCCCGCTTTCGGCCGGTGGAGGAACGACCTGAACTGCTACCCCCCCTCCCCCCCACCCTAGATAGAAGTACTTTGTTTTCATGTTTTTACACTGTAAGCATGACATAACAAAGGAGTTATTCACAGATATAAGAAAACAAAAGAGTTGCGAGCGGTTTTCGAATTTGTTGTCCCACATTGCAAGATGATCTTGCGGCGCCCACCGGCTCAGAAATCAGCTAGTTTCATTGTGCGCCAAAAGGGTGAAATTATCGGCAAAACGGAGTCGAGTCTGGCGTTTTTATTTCAGGCCATTCGCGAGAGGGCCAAGGACCCCTGCGGTGGACGGCACCTGCGGCGCTGAAGACGCTCGCTATCCGCTCGCAGGAGGTTTTCACTTTTCTGGTCGTCTCTGCCTGGAGTGGAGTCGACCGGGGTCGATTGCCTTTGGGGTATGGCCATCCTGGAGCGGCTATAAACCGCCGAGCCGCTCGTCGATCAATCCCGGCGTTAGAATCCGAGACCTCCGAGTTCCGCGTGATTCATCGGCAATCCGGAAGTAACCCGGAAACTGGAGTTCTGTCCGGATCGGCGACCATCAAGGCTCTACTTCATTCCTGGACCCTGGGGCGTTTTTCGGGGAGTAATCGCGCCAGTCGCACGCATTTGGCTATCAATGAGTGCCTCGGCCTGTTGGTACCGCTCCACCCTACTGCGAGAGGCTATTTGCGGGCTTAAAATCGGCGACTGCAAGAGCCCTTCCTCCACATGCATGCGCCAATTGAGACGAGAGGTAAACAACTAGCTCCCTAAACCACTCGGTGAAGTCATCGCCGGTGGCGAAATTGTGTTTGTAATCTGGGACTCCGGCTACCCGTCTTAAATGATTCATGGCGAAGTGAATGTCAGCTAATGAAATCAATCGATCGAACACGAGATCTGAACCAAATTCGACCATCTCGGGGCCGAGTGTTCTCACAATTCTCTCTATCTCTGGGGCGCTTTGTGTGAAGTGCCAATGCGGTTGCGCGTGACCGGATTTTGGATCTGAAACAACATTCCAATCCCACTCCGCTCTGATCACCGGATAGAGGTCACCTGCGGGATACGACTGAAAAATACTGAGACTTGAGTGATCCAATACATATGCATTCATCTTTTCACCCAATTGAGAAACGCCAAAGCGAAGGACGAGCCCAAAATAGAAAGCTTCTGCCGAAACACCTGAAGCGCCGACCTGGCAGATATATCGCCCGCCTTTTTCGCGGGTACCAGCAGCGTAGGACTCTTGGATAGTGATATGAAATGGTCCGATCGACCTATCGGACCGACGATTGAGCACCAACATCGGCTGCCCGAATCCAGCCCTCAATATTTCCTCGAGATTCTTGATTAGATTGTCAGAGTATTCGATCATCACAAACTCAGCACGATAGAAGATACTTCCTCGTCCACAAACCTCCAATCCGTCGCTTCGGCGGTGAGTATATGTTGACCGACATCCACAAGCCGGTGCAGGGTTTTGTCTGTCAGCTTACCGGGATTTGGCAGTGGTATTAAATCGACATACCGGTTGGATAAATCCATTTGGCCGCCGGAAATTTGCACGGACGCATAACTAGCCAGAGCAGTAAAAATGCTGCTGTTCAAGAAAGCAATCATAGCTAAATAGATTTCGTTGCCGGTAATTGCTTTCACCGGAATGGCGTCGCTTCGAATGCTCCAAGAATGACCGACCACGACCACGAACCTGCCTTCGGGATCAAATACGAACGGCCGTTCACGACCGAAGTACTTGGAGATTATGCGAGGCGCTTGATTCTCGAACATGCGTCTGGGCTCACTCAGGCCCCACCAACGCTCTTTGACGTGAAGGCTCTTTCGCGCCCGGAGACGCGCCTCATTTGGGCTTAACACATCGTTGAAGAATCGCGGGAGCAAGAGTGCGAGATCCCCATCATTCTCGATCGGCGGCAAACCAGTCGTATTGGGATAGAAAATGTAATGGGAATCAACTAGTTTTCCATCCTGGAATGAGGGATTCATTACTGCGGGGCGGAAGAACTCGCTCTCTTGTTTTCCCAAGCTTTGGAAGTACTCCTTAGGAACGATAAAGACATCGTCGCCCATCCGGACGCCCTGATTTATATCGAAGAGTTTTTTAGCAGGAATCGTTTTTCTAGACTCAGTTAAACGAGAAAAGAACTGCCAAGCTCTGAACTCGCGGGCTTTCCAAGGTCCTCCCGATTTGGCGGCGTCTTCTCTGACGTAAATGGAATACTCGTCCGACGCACCGGAGTCCGACAGGACTCTAGTCCCTGTCTCGTCGTGGGATTGGCGTAGCCCCCTCAAAGCACGGCTGTATGAGGCTGGCTGCGAGTCAGACCAGACAACGACCGCCCCGGTGGACTTGGTGTGGCCTTTCTTGGCGATGTAAAAGCCAGCATCTACCAAAGCGTCTGAAAATACGTTTTGACTTCCGAGCCGCGCGATTAGTTCGACAGATGCCTGCTCAGAAATTCGCCTCCTAAGCGGAGAAGTCGATGTTGATTCCAAAAACGAATTTGGGACTATACTCGCAAGGATTCCACCATTTCTGACTGCATTTATCCCTTTGGCGGAGAAGAGCATCGCCAGGTTAGGACGGTTAACCTGCATGTCGCCAAGGATCTCTTTAGCTACCGATTGCTGATCGGCACTCATCCTGGTCCAAGCCAAGAAAGGAGGATTCATTATCAAAAGATCGATAGCATCGGGCCAAGGCCCGGCCACAAGGGAATCTTTGGTCTCGATTTCAACGCTGAGTTCGAACATGGTCCACGACCGCTGTTCCCAATGGAGAATAAAACGGGCCATTTGTGAGGCAATTCGCGACACATCCCATCCAATAATCCGTATCTTCCCCGTGTAGCTTTTCAGGCGAATCTGTCGGAACACCTCTCGCAGCAATTCACCTGACCCGCACGCCGGGTCGAAAATCGCGATCTCCGGCACATTGAGGTCGCCGAGAGACAGTATGGACTCCTCGGATAGGGTGCGAGCCAGTGCTGCCGGGGTGAAAAACACTCCAACTGCGGTGTGTAGCTTTTGCTTACTTATGTCCACTGGTCTTTCAAAGCCCGGAAGCCACATTGTTGGCGACAACGTGGCGGCACGATGGGCCTCTTCAAAAACTGTCCCTGCGGCATGCCTGAGGACAAGTGAAACGTCAGGCCTTAGAACATCAAACTCACCGAGGCCATAGAAATCACGTTGCAAGGCAGACCAAGTCGCATCGCTGATCAGCGTGCGTGACAACTGGACGATTTCAGCGGACAGCCCCCATCGAACTGCCTCTTGTTCGCCTATCCGCTCGATATTAGCCCCGGAAGACGCGAGAAGGTGAAGGAAAATCAAGAGTGAATTACTGCCGTCTGTATCCTCTAAACAGATTGCACGAATTTTTCGGAACAGCCGAAGGGAGTGCGCAACAACGCTCTTCGCGCGATTCGGAGTTTCTTTTTCAAGGTAACGATGAAATTCGTGAAGCTTTTCGAGGACGCTCTTCAGCGAGTAAGTCTCTTCAGACGAGGGACGATCCCATTTCGTGAGTAGCAGGCGGTCACCATCTAGCGTCACATAATGACCGACATCCGTGGACCAAGCTGCACTTGCCCGGGCAGACTGGGTGTTACCGCCTTCGAAATCTAAACAGAAATTCCCCGAAGCCCCATTAAGAAGAGCGAAGCGCATAGCCCGGTCGTCGTCCCTCAATGGGACAGGTAGCAATCCGAGCGCCTTACGCCACGCATCAATGCTCCTAAATTGGCGAGTAAAGTCCACCTGAACCCCTGCACCATTATATGTGCAAAAGCTGTTGAAAACGCTCCGTCCTAATCTCGCGTACTCTATGCTGCAACATCTGTCCAGCTTTGACGTTAGATTCGCCTCTTCGTGGCGGGTGTAAACATGTTGCCTTTCGCCGGGATGGGGGGTGGGCGGCGACTGAGTGAGGCGACGAGCCCTTTTGGAGCTGCTCGTCATGGAAACAGCCGTCAATCTACGGCGAGTCCGCGAGGTAGCGTCTGCCACATTGAGGTTTACTTCAAACGCGCCTCCCTCGCCGATGCACTCACTGGGCCGGATTACTACCCGAAAGTCGGCTTTGCGGAAGTGATCTATTCTGCTTGAATGACCAACAATCTGGTAGTTTCACGGTCGCCAACAGCCGGCGACACGCCACCCCGCAATCAACCGATTTACCCCACCCCCGCCCCGCGATTTTCCGATAAGAAGCCCCAATCCCACCAACTGGTACACCGTCTCTCCTCTACGGGTGCATACTGAAACATAGGCCGATTTTCGCCAGGACAACCCTCCCCTTGGGTTCCCTGTTGACCACCGCGGCCAGTACACTTGCAGGGTTATCCCATCACGTCTGGATTGGCGCACGAACGAATGCGTCACCTGCACAAATACGCAGCCGGGCACACCGCTGCTCGAATTCGACGCACGCGCCTTTCCACGATTTCCGGCCAGGTCGCACATCGAACCGGTCGAAGCAAGAACTGAGTTCACTGAGAGGGTTATATGACGGAATCAGCTCGTTATCCTGGCATTCGAATTACCGCAAACGGCAACCAGCTCGTCTCCTACCACACCGAGACGCGCATTGCCGACGCCGGCGTGTTCTATCCCATCACGCCTTCCACCGAGGGTGGCGAGCTCTTCCAGCAGGCCTACGCCGAAGGACACCTGAACGTCTTTGGCCACAACACCATCGCCATTGAGACTGAAGGCGAACACGCCGCCCAGGGTGGCGCCATTGCCCACTCCGTCTGCGGCAAGAGGGTGGTCAACTTTACCTCTGGACAAGGAGTTGTCTACGGCGTGGAGCAGTATTACCACGCGCCCGGCAAAGGCTCGACCATGGTGCTTGAAGTGGGCGCGCGCGCCCTTACCAAGCACGCCCTCAACGTCCACTGCGGACACGACGACATCTACGGCGCGCTCGACACCGGCTGGATCATGATCATGGGCAAAGACGCCCAGCAGGCCGCCGACCAGGCCCTCATCCTGCGCCGCGTCACCGAGCTATCCCTCACCCCCGGCATGAACATCATGGATGGCTTCCTCACCACCCACCTCGAGCGCACCTTCTATAAGCACGAGTCGGACCTGATCCGCGAATACCTCGGCTCCCCCGAAGACATCATCGACTGCCCTACCGAGGCGCAGCGCGTTCTGTTTGGACCCACCCGCCGCCGCGTTCCCAAGATGATGGACCTCACCAACCCCATCCTCCTCGGCCCCGTCCAAAATCAGGAACACTACATGCAGGGCATCGTCGCCCGCAGGAACAACTTCGCCGAGCCGATTCTGCATTTCCTTGAAGAAGCCTATAAGGACTTCGGCAACCTGACCGGCCGCCACTACGGCCTCATCACCAAGTACAAGACCGACGACACCGATACCGTCTTCGTGTCCCTGGGTTCGGCCGCGGAAAACATCGAAGCCGCCGTCGACTACCTCCGCCAGACCCGCGGCGTCACTGTCGGCTCCATCCACGTCAACGTCATCCGCCCCTTCCCTGAGGCCGCCATCGTCGAAGCCCTCAAGGGCAAGAAGAACGTCATCATATTGGAGCGCACCGACGAAGCCCTGTCGCCCGACAACCCGCTCGGCAAAGATATCCGCACCGCGATTTCCAAGGCCATCCAGACCGAGGGCCGCCCCGCGCAAGAAGGTCTTCCCACCCTCTCGTTGAGCGATGTGCCCCGCATCTTCGCCGGCACCTACGGCCTGGGCTCGCGCGACTTCCGCCCCGAGCACGTCATTGGCGCATACGAGTTCGCCACCGCCGGCCGCGCCCGCAAAGACGGCAAGACCGCAGCTGACGGCGTCTCCTTCATGGTCCTCGGCATCGACCACCCCTACGCGGTTTGCGGCGATGAAACCCCATCGCTGCTCCCCGAGGGCGCAGTCGCCGTCCGCTTCCACTCCATCGGCGGATGGGGCGCCATCACCACCGGTAAAAACCTCGGCGCCATCATCGGCGACTTGAACGATCTGCTCTACGATCGCGACGGCCTGGTCGACGACCTCGGCAATCCGAAGGAAGTCATTCACGTCTCGGCCAACCCCAAGTACGGCTCTGAAAAGAAGGGCGCGCCGACCTCATACTTTATGGTCGCCGCCAAAAACCGCATCCGCGTCAACTGCGATCTGCGCCACGTCACCGTCGTTCTCTGCTGCGATCCGAAGGCCTTCACCCACTGCAACCCGCTCGACGGCATGGCCCCCGGCGGCGCGCTCATCTGGGAGTCCGACGAGGAAGGCGAGCAGGCCTGGGAGCGGCTGCCGCTCTGGGCCCGCAAGCAGATCATCGATAACAACATTCGCGTCTTCACGCTGCCCGGCTTCGCCATTGCGAAGAAAGCCACTGACCGCGGCGACCTCCAACTCCGCATGCAGGGCAACGCCTTCCTCGGCGCGTTCTTCGCCGTCAGCAGCCTCCTTGAAGAGTTCGGCATCACCCAGGAGCAGTACCGCGAAGTCGTCTACAAGCAATATGTGAAGAAGTTCGGCAAGCTCGGCGACGCCGTCGTCAAGTCCAACATGGAAGTCATGACCCAGGGCTTCGAGCAGGTCAAGGAAATCAAGATTGGCGCGCTCTCCGCGGCCGACCGCTCCACCCTCCGCGGCCAGGCGCTGCTCCCCATCCTTGAACTCGCCACCGCCGGCGGCGCTTCCTGCGGCTGCCGCACCACTCCCGTTCCCGCCGGCCAGGGCCCGCGCACTCCGGTCAGCAGCATCGCCGCTTTCGACGCCGAGTTCCGCTCCAGCTTCGGCTATGACCAGCCCTCCACGCCGCTCTCGGCCATGGGCGTCATCGCCGCCGCAACGGGCGACACGGCATCAAAATATGTAGCCCGCCGCGAAACCCCGCTCTACATCCCCGAAAACTGCACCCAGTGCATGGAGTGCATCAGCGTCTGCCCTGACACCGCCCTGCCAAACACCTCGCAGGATCTAAGCACGCTGCTCACTACAGCGGTCTCGTACTACATCGCCGACCCCGTCGAGCGCACCAAGCTCCTCAAGGCCCTTCCGGAAATCGAGAAGGCCGCCCGTCAGCGCATGAATGCCGAAATCAAAACCGGAACCCCGCTGCCCACCATCCTCCGCGATGTCACCGACAGCATCGACGGCTTCTCCCAAGCATCCAAGCAGCAATTTTTTGACATCATCGCCAAGGTGCCGATGGCCTATCAGAAAGTGAACGCCATCTTCAGTTCGCCCGAGCGTAAAGCGCCCGGCTCCGGCGGCATCTTCTCCATCTTTGTCAGCGATCTCTGCAAAGGCTGCGCCGCCTGCGTCACTGCCTGCGGCGATCACGAAGCCCTCAAGATGGTTCAGGAGACAGAAGAAGTCAACGCCGAGCACGAAACCGGCACCGGCTTCCTCAACCTGCTCCCTGACACTTCGCAAAAGTACCTCGGCCTCTTCAACGCCGCCAACCCCGCCGACTCCAAGACCGCGACGCTGCGCAACATGTTGATGGTCCGCACCAACTACGACGCGCTCGTAGCCGGTGACGGCGCTTGCGCAGGCTGCGGTGAAAAATCCGTCCTTCGCTCCATCGCCGCCGTGACTGAGGCCTACATGCGCCCCGTTTATCACGCCAAGAGCGACCGCTTCGTCGCCAAGGCCGGTGAGTTGGAGAAGACCGGCGTCTCCCGTCTCGAGGCCCTCAACGAGCGCAACCCCGGTGAATACGCGCTCCTCCGCCAGGCCATCGCGCACCTCGTCATGGGCCTCGGCGGTGAAGACGTCGCCGACACCAAGGCCCGCATCGCGGAATACGAAAAGCACAACGGCCATCTCACCGACGCGCAGTTGGTCGAGGCCATCGCCGCCGTCCTGCTCACCGAGGCCTTCAACCACAAGAGCCTTCAGCCCATCGACGGCCGCCTGGCAAATGGGATGAGTGTGATGGCCATGGCCGCGCACACCGGCTGCAACACGGTCTACGGTTCCACATCGCCCAACAACCCCCACCCCTATCCGTGGATGAACTCGCTCTTCCAGGACGGCATCACCGTCGGCTGGCTCATGGGTGAGAGCTTCATCGTCGACCACGCGCGCCGCTCCGTCATCCCCGAGCGCCTCGCCGACATCCTCCTCACCAAAGATGAGGACGTGATCAACGAGGAGTCTTACTACCACCTCTCGCACTTCACAGATGCGCTCATGACCGACCAGGAAATCATCGAACTCCCCAAGGTCTGGGTCGTCGGCGGCGACGGCGGCATGGGCGACATCGGCTACCAGAACATGTCCAAGGTCGTCCTGCAAAACCGACCCAACATCAAGGCCCTCATGCTCGACACCCAGGTCTACTCCAACACCGGCGGGCAAAATTCCGACTCGACCCCCATGCTCGGCGGCGGCGACATGAACACTTTCGGCGCAGCCACGCAGGGCAAGAACACTGAGAAGAAGACGGTCGCTGAAACCTTCCTCGCCGGCCACGGTTCGCCGTTCGTCGGACAGGTCTCCATGGCCAACGCGCCCAAGCTCTACCGGGCAATTCTCGACGGGCTCGAGTATCGCGGGACCTCGTTCATACAAGCCTTCACCACCTGCCAGCCCGAACACGGCGTGCCCGACGACATGGCTCTCCACCAGGCGCAGCGCGTGCGTGACAGCCGCGGCGCACCGGAGTTCGTCTTCAACCCCCGCCTCGGTGAAACCTATCAGGAGGCCTTGGACCTCAAGGGCAACCCGTCCATCGATCTTGATTGGTACGAGACCAAGTCCAAGACCACCGGCGAAACCCAGCGCTACACCGTAGCTCACTGGTGCACCACTGAAGCTCGTTTCCGCAACCACTTGAAGAAGCTGAAGCCCGAAGCCGCGGCCAAGCTCATTCACCTTGACAATATGCTGGTCCGCATCACGCAGCAGGACGTGGTCTATCGCCGCTATTTGCAGCCCGGCCACCGCGCCTTCATCCCCGACTTCGGCGTCTACATCACCTATGAAGAGAACGGCAAAACCGAGTATCGGGCCCTCTCTCGCCAATTAGTGATGTTCTGCGTCGAGCGTCGTAAGGCGTGGCGCATGTTGCAATCGAAGGCCGGCATAGTCAACAAGGAATACGCCGCCCAGAAAGCAATCCTGGCAGAAGTAGACGCCGGCAAGATCCCGTTAGCCGACTTCCTGACCAATGCCCACGAATTGCTAAAGGAACGCCTAACCGGCGGCGTGTTGGCCAAGGCGTAACCGAATAACTCAGCCTCAACACTCAGAACGCGGACCGAAAGGTCCGCGTTTTCTTTTCTCCCCACTCTGTTATCCTTCAAGCGTTCCAGAGGACAACCAAAATGCGTTCCATCTTTCGCAGGCTCATTTATTCGTCTTTTCTGATAATCTTCATTGCGCCGATGGGGCTCACCTACGCGAACGCGCAGGACCCAGCGGCCGCCTCGACAAAGACCTCCGCCCCTCCAACCTACCGCGCCGGTAAAAAGTCCTTCGTCATTCCCCCGCCCAGCAGCGACCTCAACGAGATCGGCTCGGATTATCGCGTGCTGCTCGAAACGTTTGTTCCCTCTTCCAATCGGCTCATTGCCGGGTTCGTACTCCAGGATGAACTGCCGGGTCTTCTGTCGGGAGAGAAGAAATCACTTTCCAGATACGCAATGGTCCAAGTTCCGCGCCAGGCTGAGTTCGTTGATGTCGACCCAGAGAATTTCAAGACAGTTGCCGCCAGCGTAGCCGAGCAATTCAACACCAATCTGGATACCGCAACCAAAGGCCAGGAAGAGGATCTCAATCGAAGGCTGAAGGCGATGAACGCGGATGCTGCCGCAATCACCTTCGATAAACCTGTCCCGCTCGGCTCCCTCTTCTCAAAGCCGGACGCCTACGGATTCGGCCTGATGGTTCCGGTCGCGGCCAAGGGAGTTACGTTGAAGGTGGCGATGGGATTGACGGTGCTCAGGATTCAAAATCGTATACTCTTCATCTACCTTTACAGCGCATATAAAGACGAAGACACAGTCCATTGGTTGCAAAAAACCAGCGAGCAATGGTCCGACGCAATCCTCGCAGCCAACAAGCAATAGCGCAGCATGCATGCGCCCATAGCGTTGTATCAGGGCATGACTAAAGTCGTGCCGAAAAACCACAACAATCAGATTGAACATGAGAACGCGGACCGCAAGGTCCGCGTTCGGCATTTGCTTTCACTCTCCAAATCTAGCTGAGAGGTGTAACCCCGCACCGAACCAGGTAATCCGCAGTCGCATCAAATTCCTCGGGCGCAGTCGTAGGGTCGCTGGCATCGCCTCGCGGAACAAAAATAACCATGCCCATCCTCGCCCGAGTCAATAAAACCCTATACGCGTTCTTTCTAAACTCTCGCTTATTCTCGTTCTTGATCAATCTCCATTTGCTTTGCGTACCCGGCCGCAGCGCACGCAACAACCAACCGCGCGGCTCACTCCAAATGCAGTCACCGCCCCAACAGAGCCCAATCCAATCGAGTTCAAGCCCCTGAATTTCAAACTCCGTTGCAAACACCTCGCACTGAAAGCTCGATCGCACATCAGTTTTCTCGCCAAGATACCAATGCTCCCACGCATAATCCGCATGAAATGTAGAACTCGGCTCCAGACCTTCCGCGCGCAATCGCGCCGCACCCGAAGACCCGACGAGACCGTACCGGTTCACGCCAATTCCCTGCTCGCGCAACATCAAGCGCGTTTGGTCGAGGTCGCGTGACAGAAGAATGGGAAACTTCTCTGTAATATGCAATGAAGCGGCTCCTTCCCAATCTCCATCCAACACGCAGTTAACCCATGTCGCTAGCTTCTCCGCCCGCAAACTCCGATTCGAGGTTCGCAAATGAAGCGTCGAGCTTGTATTTACCTGTCGCTGCTTGTCACCACTAAATAATCTGTGTCCGGCGGTCGACGGTCCACCATCCAACACTTCGGGTGAAGCATAAACCACCCAATCCTTCGCAGCGCCAACAAGTGCCGTACCCCATTCTTCCAGGCCGGCTTCGCCATCATTAATCTCCTGTCCCCCACCCACTAACGCAACCACCACTGCCCAATCCTCATGCCGCTCCATGATGCGCAAAAGCATTTCAGGCTCAGAATAATCCCGATTGAATTTCTTCATGTGCTGTGCGCGATTCCATGCTCGCTGGGCCTCGTCAAAGATGATGGCGTGGTTGGATGGCGCTCCGAGATTATCGTTGGTGTGGTAACGCGCAAAGACGTGAACATTCTCAATCAACGTCTTTGCTTCCGCGCGTGCCTGCGATGCTCCAGCACCCTTTCGCATACTCTCGTGTGTAAACAAATGCTGTAACACACTTACCAGCGGCCCGTTCCCACTCATGAAGTGGATCGCATTCGAACTATTCTCACTTGAGTGCGCAAGGCTCAGCCCCACCAGTGTCTTTCCTGAGCCTGGCACGCCAGTCAGAAAGCAGATCACGTGACGACAATCAGCGCGTGCGATGTTTACGTATCCTTGGATCGCCGCTCGCACACTTTCGATTTCGTGCTCCGAAGCCTCTGAATGTGCGATTTCGCGGATAGTAAGGCCTGTGCGCAAAGCCAATGCAGCCTCAAAAATGTTGGGGACCGGAAAATAGGGACTGCCATCCCATAAGTCGAAATCAACCTGTCCGGAAGAGGACCGCTCGACTTCGAGAAGCAGATTTGGCAGTCCGTCCCAGGAACTGCGTGAAACAGCAGCCACACAATGCCCCGGCATCTGCGGAAAAAGCTCGCGCTGGTTGATTGCGTCATAGTTCGCCTCTACGGCCTCAGGCGACACAATCACCGGCACAATCCGCAACTCCGCTGACGCCTTGTGAAAGTAATGGAGAAGAAGTGCGTACTCTTCAATCTGACGTTTAGCCTGCGAAGCAGCAAGCGTGGTCTTAGCTTCTAGGACAACAACAACCTCACGAATCAATAAGACAATATCGATCCGCGATTCCTTACGCGGAATCGAAAACTCAAGAATGAGTCCCCACAATCGAGCAGTCTCAGATCTTCTCACACACAGTTCTAACGAATTGCGCAGCAGCCGAATGTCCCGCTCCCAGGTCAGCGTCTGATCCGTGAAGAGGTTCGTGTAGCCCTGGCGCGCGTATGCAGTTTCCAGCCGCGCAATGATGAAGTCATCAGTCTGTGCAAGGAATTCCTCAACGCTCGATTTATAAAAAGAAGTCATGCAGGCGAGTCGGGTTACCTGCAGGCCAGGTTATCACCCCAGCAGTTGGCCGTGTTCCGATTCCGAAACAGTGAAGGCTGAGTAGCACCCGCAGACCCCTGAAACGCCAAAGCCAGCCCCAAATGGCTGGCTTTGCTTTCCGTCCACCGAGGAACGGGTCTCAGATGAATCGAATCCGCGCTACTGCCGTGACAGCGAAAAGGCCGACTGCGACGAAACTTCCCACAGTTTCCTGAACACGTCGCCCTCAGCGATTGCCGCGCCGAAGCTCGTGTCTGTGTGGGGCGTATGACCCGTCTGTTGGCGATGGAACGCAACCAGCGCCGCACGCACAAGTTCGGTGGTGCTTTCAAAACGCCCGCTCTCGATGCTGCTCAGGACAAATTCGTCCAAATCGGGGGGCAATGCAACAAAACGATCAGACATGGCTTGGCTCCATATGCATATTAGAACCATATCTGCCCCAAAAGTTGTATTGACAGTCACACTTGTTTGAGGAAAACGAACATATTTTGCCACGGGCGACGAATTTTTAGCATCCGACGCCCGCCACCTGGCAAATTACCGGCTGAAACTCACATACTTCCGCCCCGCATATAGCCTGAACCCGCCCTTCGGATCAGCCACAATCTGCAGCGGCATCGGCCGTTTCAGCCCCGCGTCGTCGCCCGAGGTCACCGTGAACACGTCATGCGCGCCTACGTCCGTCACCACAAACTTGTTATCCGCAATGAATCCAACGCCGTAGATGCCCGCAGGCAGGCTCTGCCCGCTAATCTTGATGGCTGATTCGGTGATGAAATAGGCCTGGTACTTGGCCGCCACGCCGGTCGAATATCCGCTCGTGTCCACAAGCGTCGTCAGCAAATAGGAGCCATCGGCAAACTTCACGCCGCCGGAATTCCGCAGTTGCGTGGTCGCCGACTGCCCCTTGTAATACACGCTGGCCGGCAACAGCTTCTGCACATCGGCCGATTTCAAAACCGTATCGTTGCCCTGCGATCTCGCCGTCGCCGGCGCCACCATCACTGCCAGAGTCATTGCTCCGGCCGCTGCCATCGTCAAAATTGCTGGTAAACGCATCCCAAAACCCCTGCTTTCCACTGCGTATCGGAGTATACCGCACGCCTGTTCGCACTGGCTCAACCTAATTGTCGATCGACAGCACGTCGTAGTAATAGTTGATCGAAACCCGCTTCACTGCCGCTGGCAGCTTGGGCAGCGGCACTGTCTTCTCGACAGTATTGGAGCCGATGACGTTCACCGTTCCGAGCCGAAAGACTTTGCCGTCAACATACTCCAGGTAAAGCGGCACCGACATCTTGAACCCCGGCGATACGCCCGATTGCGCCAGGATAAAGTGCAGAGTCGCCTTATCGCCGTCTTGCGTCACCTGCCCCTGAAAGTGGTAAGCCGGCAACTCGATCCCGTAAACATATTCGTTAAAGAACCAGTTCATCTTATGATTGCCGTCCAGGTCCATCGCCTGGCTCATGTGCTTCTCCACTGCCGCCTTGAAGTCCTCGGTGGTAGCCGCCTGCATCCGATGGCTGTCGAGAAAGTCGTGCATAGTCGCCTTGAAGCGGGAATCGCCCTCCTGCGGCGTCCACATCATCATGCGCACCATGTGCAGAATGTATGCACCCTTGGGATAGACCAGGTTCTGATAGATGTCCCATCCCGCCTTGGGGGACATGAGACGGAAGCCCATCGTCACCGGCCCCACGTCGATGGGCCGAAAGCCGAAAGCATTCTTCTCGGTGATAAGCCTGCGCTGCTGTTTCCAGAACTCCAGAAACTCATTCGGTTTGGGCCGCGTGGCCTGCAGATAGATCGACGCCGAGGTTTGGGCAAATCCTTCGCTCATCCACTGGTCGCGGTAGCCTCGGAAACCAACCGTCTGCCCCCACCACTGATGCGCCACCTCGTGCGGGGTCACGACTTTCCAGTACATGTCTTCCGCACCCAGCCCCATAAAATGGCGCTGCGTGTCGTCAAAGAATCCGCAGATCGGCAGATAGACGAGCATCGGCCAGCTCTGGCCGTAGTTGCAGGCCGATTGCTGCGTGAGCGAAATATGCGCGAAGGACAGCGCGCCAAAGTAGTTGGTATAAAGCTGCGCGGCGACCTCCCCTTCGTTCAGCTCAGTAGCCAGCATCGGCGTTGTGCTGAGCGTGCCAAACGGCCCCGACTCTGCCATCCGCGCCACCATATCAGGCGGCTCCTTGTTGGCATAGGCATCGATGGTCAGCTCGCCGGCCAGCGGGTTGCCCAACTTCTCCTCTTTGGTTGTGAAGTCGCCCACACTGAAGCCCACCACAGCAAGCGGCACCTCCGTCTTCCACTCTGAAGTGGTGATGCCCCCGTCGGTGCTCTGGTTCACTTTCGTACCCGTGGCAATGATCTGCAAATTCTTGGGAACATGGAAGACCATCTCGTACATTGCATAGTCACCCAGGCCCTGGCTCGCGTTTGGATACCAATTCTCCCGCGCAACGGGATAGTAGTTGCCGTTGCCCTCATTGATCACCACATCCTTGCCGCCATAGGTGATCTTCAGCGTCGCGGTCTCGCCCTTTTTCAACGGCTGCGCCAGCACCACGCCAAATTGCGGATCATCCTCTTTCCTTTCCTGCACCCAATCCAGCGCATCGCCCTTGCCGGTCTCTGCGCGGCTCACGCGAAGTGTCGGATAAATATCCAGCGGAATCACCGCCACGCCCTCCTGCTCCGCGCGGACCTCCACCGTGGCAAAGCTGGAAAGGAATCCGCTCTTCTCGATCGACACATCGAGTTTCTCGTTCAGAATCCGATACGCTGCATTGTGCTCGTTACCACTAGCCGAGCCGTTGGTGTATTCCGCTGCGCGATGGAAGGCAAGCGGAAACGTTTCACCCCAGTCGCTCCAATTCAACAGTCCGACCTCTTCAGGAGATACGCCAGGAACGCCGTTGGGATCGAAGGTGAATATCAAGTGCCCGTTCTTTTTGCCGTGAATCGCGGCAAGAAAGAATCCGCCCGGCGCTGGACTCAGCACATCCTGCAAAATGCGGAGATCGTAGTTCTGATGAAGATGCACACGCGCGAAACTCTGAAACTCCTGGGCGTTCCTTGCATAGACCGAGTCCGCGTCACCCTTGCCTGCCGAGCCCTTGTGCAGCTCAGCAGCAGTCGAGTCAGTGAACCGCATCACCACCTGATCGAAGTCCTCGTCGAACTCCTTTACGTGCGCAACAATCTCGAGATTATGCCGCTCCTCTACTGTAGGCGGCGTAATGTGCAAGTGGCCGTCACCCTTGAAAATCGCGCCTGTCACCTTGCCGTTCACTTCGCCATAAAACGCAATATTGCCGTGGCGAAATGTGAAGATGGCCGCATCCCGTTTCAACTCCAGGTTGTTCACAGCGATTACTTCGCCGCCCGGTAAGAGGGCGCGCAGTTGCTGATAATAGGCGTTGGCGTTGGCGGCGCGCTGCGCTGGCAGCGGCAGCCCGCACATCATGAGAAAGAAAGCAAGAGGCAAGGAAAACGCGCGAACACGAATCAGCACTGAGCGGCTCCCTGAAAAAACGAGTTTGATGAACGAGTTTTTCGTTCAATCATTATCAGCGAAATCACCGCTGGTGCGCCGTGATTAATTCAGCACGATCAAACCCGTGGTTACAGTGCGTACAAATCCACGTACTCATTCACCGGCATTTGGGCAAGCCGCTCGCGGTCAAGCGAAGGTGCCAGAATCCGCTCCTGCCGATCCTCGTCGAAGCGCCGCCGCAGGTTGGTCTTGAACTTCTCAATCAGCAGTGGCATGCCTTCTTCGCGACGCCGCCGGTGGCCGATGGGATACTCGACTGTCTCTTCCAGCGCTGTCCCGTCGCTCAGTTCCATACGCAGTGAGTTGGCAATCGACCGCTTCTCCGGATCGTGATAATCGGCCGTGAATGCGGGGTCCTCCACGCATGTGATGCGTTCGCGAACGGCGTCGATGCGCGGCCCCCAGAGCGGATCGGCAGCCACTGCGTCCTCGTAGTCGCCGGCAGTCAACCGTCCAAACAGCAGCGGGATCGCAATCATGTATTGCACGCAATGGTCGCGGTCCGCCGGGTTCGCCAGAGGACCTTTCTTGTCGATAATGCGCAGGCAGGCTTCATGCGTGCGCACCGTGATCGCTTTGATCGCCGACGCATTCAGCCCGCGCTCGGCTAGTTGCCGAAAAAGCTTCATCGCGGCCTCTACCGCAGTCTGCGCATGAAACTCCGCCGGATAACTGATCTTGAACAGCACATTCTCCATCACATAACTGCCGTAACTCCGCTGAAAGCTGAACGGGCGGCCTTTGAATGACACATCGTAGAATCCCCAGGTCTTCGCGGTCAGCGCAGACGGGTAGCCCATCTCGCCGGCCTGCGCCATCAGCGCCAGTCGCACCGCACGGCTGGTCGCGTCGCCCGCGGCCCAGCTTTTGCGCGAGCCGGTGTTGGGCGCATGGCGATAAGCGCGCAGGCTCTGCCCATCCACCCACGCCAATGAAATTGCATTGATGGTCTGCTCGCGCGTCAATCTCAGCAGCTTGCAAACCACCGCGGTCGAAGCCACCTTCACCAGCACAACATGATCAAGCCCGACCTTGTTGAATGAGTTCTCCAGCGCAATGCACCCTTGTATCTCGTGCGCCTTGATCATCGCCGACAGCACATCGCGCATCGTGAGCGGAGATTGGCCGTTTGCAAGAGCGGTTCGCGAAAGCCAATCCGCAGTGGCCAGAATGCCTCCCAGATTGTCGGACGGATGACCCCATTCGGCCGCGAGCCACGTGTCATTGAAGTCCAGCCAGCGAATCATGGCGCCAATGTTGAACGCCGCCTGCACAGGATCAAGCTGGAATGCGGTACCCGGCACCTTTGCGCCATGCGGCACTACCGTCCCCGGCACAACCGGCCCCAGCAATTTCGTGCATGCCGGATACTCAAGCGCCTCCAGCCCGCAACCCAGCGTATCCAGCAGGCAATGGTGCGCAGTGGTGTAAGCTAACTCGCTCTTAACTTCATAACTCAGCGCATAATCGGCGATGTCGGATAAGACCTGATCCGGCGCCGGGCGCTCATTACTGATATGCGATGACAATCGAACTTCCTCCCTCATTACCTCAATGCGACTTGGGCTTCAGATACAAGATGACCGTGGACTGTGCAAGAATATCTTTCTCGCGCACAGTCAGGGTTGCCGGCTCGTAGGCGGCATTTTGCGCATTCCTTAACCCAGCGAAAAGGCGCTCGGCATCATCCAAACCACTTCCCCGGATTTCGGGGATTGCTCATAATTGTGAATCATCCTTGCAATGCTCTCCGGATCGTGGAGTTGAACCTCCGCCTCGGGACCGCAAGAAAGCAAATCTCCTGAATAATCCATCACAAACATCTGTTGGTCGCGCGCGATGCCGCTTTCACATGCAATCCTCGTGAAGGTCGCTTGACCGTTCCGGTCTGTGAACACGGGGCCAATCGAATAGTTGTTTTTTTGCTGGGCTCTCAGTTTCAACAACAGTGCAACCCCAGCGATTGGTTCACCGGTCGCCGAGTCGATTGCGTTGACCGTTAAAGTTTCCGGAAAAACCACGATTGTTCCACCAATTCTTCGATCAACACACCGGTGCTATGCCCGCTCTTCAATCGGAACAAACGCCAAATTCTCCGGCCCAGTGTAATTCGCCGACGGCCGAATGATCTTCCCATCTTGTCGCTGCTCAATCACATGCGCGCACCACCCCGCCGTTCGCGCAATCACAAACAGCGGTGTAAACAAATCGATCGGAATCCCCATCTGATGATAAGCAACCGCCGAGTACCAATCGAGATTGGGAAACATCCGCTTGACCTCGTGCATCACGTACTCGATACGCTCCGCAACTTGAAACAGCAGCGTGTCATCCGCCTCCGTCGCCAGCCTGCCCGCCACTTCCTTCACAATGTCGCTGCGCGGGTCGCTGATGGTGTAGACCGGATGCCCAAAGCCGATAATCACTTCGCGCTCAGCCACGCGCCGTCGAATATCCGCCTCTGCCTCTTCGGCATTCTCATAACGCTGTTGAATCTCCAGCGCCACTTCATTTGCGCCGCCGTGCTTCGGCCCCTTCAGCGCACCAATCGCCCCCGCAACGCACGAATAAATATCCGAACCCGTCCCCGCAATCACCCGCGCGGTAAACGTGGACGCGTTAAACTCGTGCTCCGCATACAAAATCAGCGAAGCCTGCATCGCCGCCGTCCATTGCTCGCTGGGCTTTTCTCCATGCAGCAGATGCAGAAAGTGCGCCGCAATCGAATCCTCGAAACGCTCCACTTCAATCCGCCGCCCGTTGCGCGCGTAGTGGTGCCAATAGAGCAGCATCGAACCCAGCGCCGCGATCAGCGTATCCGCAATCTTGCGCGCCCCGGCATCATTGTGGTCCAGAGCTTCAGGCAGCACGCAGCCCAGAACAGACACGCCGGTCCGCAGCACGTCCATGGGATGCGTTGTAGGCGGCAGCAGTTCCAGCGCCTCTTTCACCGACGCCGGCAGACTGCGCAGCGGCTTGAGGCTCGCCTTGTACGCAGCCAACTCCGCCGCGTTTGGCAGCTTGCCATGAATGAGCAGGTGCGCTACTTCCTCATACTCGCAGCGCCGCGCCAGGTCCTTGATATCGTATCCGCGATAGTGCAGATCGTTGCCGCTGTGACCTACCGTGCACAACGCCGTGTTGCCAGCCGGCGTGCCCGACAACGCCACCGATTTTTTCGGTTTGAAAGCAGTGGTGGAAGTTGATTCTTCACTCATTTTTATTCTCCGCGAGCATCAACCTAATTCACAAACATTTGGACTGTCTACTCTTTCCCCTTAGCAAACAACTCATCCAGCTTCTTCTCATAAGCGTGATAGTCAAGATACTTATACAGCTCCGCCCGCGTCTGCATCAGCGGCACCACGCTCTTCTGCGTACCTTCCGCACGAATCGCCTCATACACCTTCAGCGCCGCTGCGTTCATCGCCCGATAGGCTCCGCAGCAATACAAAATAATATCCACGCCCGCAGCCTTCAACTCATCCCTCGTCCACAGCGGCGTCTGTCCAAACTCCGTGATGTTAGCCAAAATCGGAACGCCCACAGCCTTGCGAAATTCAGCGTACTGCGCCAGGTCCGTCACAGCTTCGGCAAAAATCATGTCCGCGCCCGCCGCGACATAGGCCTGCGCGCGTTCAATCGCCGCGGCCATCCCTTCATTGGCCAGCGCATCGGTCCGCGCCATCAGCACAAACTGCTCATCGGTGCGAGCATCCACGGCCGCCTTGATGCGATCGACCATCTCGTCCGCTGAGACCAGCTCTTTTCCCGGTCGATGCCCACAGCGTTTCTGACCCACCTGGTCTTCCATGTGCACAGCCGCAGCACCGGCCTTGATCATCGAACGGATGGTCCGCGCAATGTTGAACGCCCCACCCCATCCCGTGTCGATGTCGACCAACAGCGGCAAAGCGGTAGCATCGGTAATTCGCCGCACGTCCGTCAGCACGTCTTCCATGGTGCTGATGCCAAGGTCCGGCATGCCCAGCGAGTTAGCCGCCACGCCGCCGCCCGATACATAGAGTGCGCGAAACCCCGTCGCCTCCGCCATCCGCGCGGTATACGCGTTGATGGCGCCAGCCACCTGCAGCGGCTGCTCTTCCCTCATCGCCGCGCGAAATCTCTCACCGGCCGATACTCGATTCTGTTTCTGCTCCATCACGCCGCATCATATCAGCCCAAACACCCCCATTTCCCAACCCCGCCGCCAGGTGCGACAATCATCCCGTCGGCACGTCCAAATCCCCAGGACCACGCCCCAAAGGAGAAACATCGCCATGAAATCCCTTCTCGCCTGTACCGGGCTGCTCATTGCGGCAGCAACCATCTCAGCCCAGACGCCCGCGCCCAAGCCCCCACCGAAGAGCCCCACCGTCACAGAATCCGCGACAGTATCCGGCAAGGCCATTAGCATCACTTACAGTTCGCCGGGCGTCAAGGGCCGCGCCGGCAAGCTCTTCACCAAGGACGGCCAGATCGGCCATGATCCTACTTACCCTGTCTGGCGTGCCGGAGCCAATGCTGCAACCAAGCTGCACACCGACGGCGCCATGACCATCGGCAGCCTGGCCGTTCCGGCGGGCGACTACACTCTCTACGCCGACGTCTCCGATCCCGATAACTGGGTTCTGGTCGTGAATACGCAGACCGGCCAGTGGGGCACGGTCTACGACAAGACCAAAGACCTGGGCCGCGTCCCAATGAAAATGAGCAAACCGGCTGAGACCATTGAGAATCTGAAATACTCGCTCACCGGCGGCAAGCTGACCCTGGCCTGGGAAGACCACATCGCCAGCGTCCCCTACAAAGTCAAGTAAGCTCAGGCCTGCACGGCAGTTTTGGCAAGGGCGGCATTTGCGTACCATTTGCCGCCCAGCCGATACAATAGACCCAGGGTCGAAATAACCCTGGAGGTCAGCAACCTTGCCGTTGTACGCGTATCGCTGCACCCAGTGCGGCCACAAGTTTGAAAAAATCCAGAACTTCTCTGCCAAGCAAGAGACCGAATGCCCCAAGTGCCATGGCGTGCTGGAGCGCCCGCTCACCGCGCCCCGCCTCAACTTCAAGGGCGCCGGCTGGTACGTGAACGACTACGCGAGCCCCAGCTCCGCTTCTGAATCTTCGTCTGATTCCTCGCCTGAATCCAGCAAGCCCGCTGCGCCGGCAGAATCCAAATCGTCTTCCAGTTCAAGTGAAAGCTCGTCCAGCACGCCTGCTTCCACGCCCAGTTCGACGCCAAGTTCCACAAGCTCCACCAGCTAGCTTTGAAGCGCCGCGAATGCGCCTTGCTCCCTGAACTTGGACGCCAGCACGTCTGTATATTTATTCCCCGACCCGGTATTGAACAGCACGACGCGGTCCTGCGCCGTCAAAAACCCCGTCCCCAGCAGATGGTCATACGCAGCCGTAGCCGCCGCGCCTTCGGGCGAAAGCAGCAGCCCCTCATGCGCCGCCCAATCCTTCAGCGACGCAAAAATCTCATCGTCGGTCAACGCCACGGCTGTGCCTCCCGATGCGCGCACGATCTCCAAAATAATCGAGTCGCCGTACGGCTTCGGCACGCGCAGCCCCGAGGCAAACGTATGCGCGTTTTGCCACATCTGGCTCACCGCCTCGCCCTGGTCAAACGCCCTCGCTACGGGAGCGCATCCGGCAGCCTGGATAGCGATCATTTTCGGTCGCTTTCCCGTCACCCAGCCCAGCTGCTCCATTTCTTCAAACGCCTTCCACATGCCAATCATGCCGACGCCGCCGCCGGTGGGATAAAACACCGCATCGGGATACTCCCAACCCAGTTGCTCGACCAACTCGTAGCCCATCGTCTTCTTGCCTTCCACGCGGAAGGGTTCCTTCAACGTGGAAATATCGAACCAGCCCTCGGCCTGCTTTCGTTCCGCCACCATGCGCCCGCAGTCGGAGATCAGCCCATCCACCAGCGTTAAATGCGCGCCATACGCCAGGCACTCCACCTGGTTGGCCATCGGCACATCCTTGGGCATGAAGATATGCGCCTCAATCCCCGCCGCCGCCGCATACGCCGCCAGCGCCCCACCTGCATTCCCCGCCGAAGGCGCGGCCAGCTTCTTCAATCCGTAATGCCGCGCCATGGTTACCGCCATTGCCAGCCCGCGCGCCTTGAACGTTCCCGTTGGATTGGCGCCCTCTTCCTTCAGCCAGACATTTTCATATCGCCGGCTTTTCAGCATCGGTGTCCATCCCTCGCCCAGCGTCACCGGTTCTACGTCGGGCAGCACCTGCTCGTATCGCCACATCCCGTTCCAGCGCCCGCTGGCTGTGGTCTGCGCGATCAGCTCGCGCTGCGCCAGTCCCGCCGCGCCGGACAAGTCATAGCGGACATAAAGCGTTCCCGAACAAGCCGTGCAAACCGTCTGTGGAGTGGTGGCGTCGAGGTGAAGATGGCAGCGGGAGCATTCAAGAAAAGCAATCCTTGGCATACTCATAGGATAATGGAAATCTTGAAGCCCACCGTCCCATCCGAGGGTCATACAACAAAGCAGCCCTCAGGCCGCGTTCCCTTGCGCCTGCTCACCGCGGCGGCAGCCGTGCTCTTCGCCTCGGGCATCGCCGCAGGCTTTCTGCATGCGCCGGCGCAACTCGCCGTAGCCCTGCGCTGGATCGCCTTCGGCCTCTTCGTTCCTTATGCCGTCCACCGCCGATCCCTCTTGCTCTGGACCTTCTTCGCCATGCTGGCCGGCGCGGAGCTTGGCATCGACGCGCCTCACATTGCCACACAAACCCACTTCCTCGGCGATATCTTTCTCCGCCTGATCCGCATGATCGTTGCGCCACTCATCTTCGGCGGGATCGTCACCGGCATTGCGGGCCACAACCAGCTCAGCGGCGTGGGCCGCGTCGCCGTCAAGGCCCTCATCTTCTTTGAAGTAGTCACCACCTTCGGCCTCCTCCTCGGCGCGGTCGCAATCGACATCACGCAGGCCGGCGCAGGAGTCACGCTGCCCGCGATTGAGACTGTCGCGCCCAGCGCGCATCCAGAGACCTGGCAGCAAATTCTCCTCAACATTTTTCCCGAGAACATCGCCAAAGCCGTTGCCGAAAATCAGATCCTTCAAGTCGCCGTCTTCGCACTGCTCTTTGGCGCAGCGCTTGCCTTGTTGCCTGAACCCAAGCGCGCCCCTTTGCTCTCCGTCCTGCAATCGCTCACAGAAACCATGTTCCGGCTTACAAAGATCATCATGGTGATGGCGCCTGTCGCGGCCGGCGCTGCCCTCGCCTATACCGTCGGCAGCATGGGAATCGCCACGCTACTGCCCCTCGGCAAGTTGCTCGTCACCTGCTACGTTGCGCTGCTGATTTTCACGGCAGTGCTTGCGCTGATCTTGTTGTTTGCGCGAATCCCGGTTGGCAAATTTGCCGCCGCCGTAGCCGAGCCGGCTGCCCTGGGCTTTGCAACCACATCGTCGGAAGCCGCGTTACCACTGGCGATGGAGCGCATGGAAGAGTTCGGTGTGCCGCGCTGGATCGTCTCCTTCGTCATCCCCACCGGCTACAGCTTCAACATGACCGGCTCCAGCATTTATCTCTCAATGGCCGCGCTTTTCGCCGCGCAGGCTGCGGGGTTGCATCTCTCCGTCATGCAGCAGATCGTCCTGCTCGCTGCGCTCATGCTCACCAGCAAGGGCATCGCCGGCGTTCCCCGCGCCACGTTGGTCATTCTCATGGCCGTCGCCAGCAGCTTTCAGATTCCCGCCGCCGCCGTCCTCATGCTGCTCGGCATCGACACGCTCATGGATATGGGCCGGACTGCCATGAACGTAATCGGCAACTGCCTCGCCGCCGCCGTAGTAGCAAGGTGGGAAGGCGAACTGAGCCCCGCTGAAGCACAAACCGAATGATCGAGGTGCACGACCGATGGCAGTTTTGCCGAAGCTTCGTTCGCGGCCAAATACTTATCTAGATCAGCCAATCGGCATCATCGGGACGGACAGGTGTAAGATTTCTGAACACTCGGATACCGCCGTCGTATTCTTGGCTTGAAGTGCCAATCCAGACTGAGGCAGGAGGGGGAATGGGTTCGAAGGAAGGCGCAGGGAGACTGGCCCTGCTTTTTGGTTTGCTTGGCGTGCTTCTCGGCGGTTTTGTCTCCTACCAAGAATGGAACCTCATCGTTACCCAAAGGGCAAACCACAAGAAGTTCGACGAGTTGGCGAATTCTGAGGTCGTGCAGCAGGAGCGCACTCGCCGCTTTCAGAAGGACCCAGCTACCGGCACCATGCTCGACATCGACATAAAATACCTGGTTTCACAAAAAGCTCGTGACGAAGAATTCGCCGATTTGCCTTCAAGGATATTCAAAGGAGGAATCAGCGAAATCGATTGGAAGAAAGACCTTCAGGTCTCGATGATAAAAACCATGGATGGCGAGCTCCTTCTAGCGACGGAGGAACCGGGGGTGTCGAGGTACCTCCTAATGGTGATTTATCCCGCAATTGGCTTTTTTGCTTTTTGGGGCGCTGCTCGGATAGTCGGTTTCATAGGCGGGTGGGTTGTCGCCGGGTTTAAGCGTTCATCAGAATAGCAACACCCTAGGCCGGACTGCAGACACAAGGGAGGAGGCACCACAATGGACACAATCCAGCAACTGGCGATACCGCTGAAACAGAGCCAAATTGACGCGGCGAAGACATTTTGGGCGGAGGGTTGGGAAAGCAGCGAATTCGAACAACTGAGGACGGCTTTCCCAAATCCTCTTGATGCCGTCAAGATCAAGGCGATTGTGCTCAATGCTCTTTATGGAACGAACATTATTGCGATCGCACAAGTTGCCAAGCCCATCGAAGAAGTGTTGGGCGCTGATAAGTGGACAGGTCCGGAATTGGTGGAGCAACTGGTCTGTAAGATTCGAGAGGTTACGAAGAGGAGCAACTACAGCTTTGCCGCCAAATATGCTCATTTCTTCGTCGATCCGACGCTTCCGATCCTGGACTCATTTGCAGAGTGGATGCTTGGAAAGCACCTCGGTGGCAAGATGCAGTCCAATGAGCCGAGGCGGTATTATAGGTTCACCGAAGACATCGAAAAGCTCAAGCGAGTCGCATGTTTGAATTGCAATTGCGCTGAACTTGATTCGTACCTGTAGGTAGCTGGGGAGTACTGGTATTGGACGGACCATCGTAATTACAGCATCAGCGGCGACCTCAAGATACGTTTCGAAAATCTAGAAAAAAATCCCTCGGCTGAGCCGTTGCTGGCTGCTCTCTTAAGAATAGGGACAGAGGGCGCAATCTGAAGTGCTAAGCCCGAGTGAAAATTGAGATCCACGATTCCCGAGCCAACTCCCCTCGAAGCTAAGATAAGAGAAGTGCCCCTCCTCGATCCCATCCCGTCCCCCGCAGAACACGCCGACTACGCCGCTCTCGAGTGGGAGCCTCTACTCGCCCTGGTCGCCGGATTCGCCTCATCCCCCGTAGGCCGCCACGCCATCCTCGATCTAAAGCCCTCCACCGACGAAGCCTGGATCGCCCATCAGCATCAGTTAACCGGCGAAATCCGCCTCGTTCTTGGCGAACAAATTTCCATCCCCCTCGGCGGCCTCTTCGACCCCACGCAGCACGCCGCCAAAGCGCAAATCCCCGGCGCAGCCCTCGAAGCCACTGAACTCCAGGCCGTCGCCCGCCTCGCCAACGACGTTGCCTCCTGGCAGTCGCTGCTGCAATCGCCGCCAGCCCGCGTAGTCGGCAAACTCCCGGGCCTAAGCGCGCTGTCGGCCTCGCTCACCACAAGCCTCCGCCCGTTAGCCGAAACCATCGAGCGCACTATCCAGCCCGACGGCTCCCTGGCCGACAACGCCTCGCCCGAACTTCACCGCATCCGCCGCGAGCAGGAGCGCCAGCAGCGCCAGATTGAAGAATCCCTCCGCGCAGCCCTGCGCAAGCTCTCCAGCGATGGCGCAACCCAGGAAGACCTCATCACCATCCGCGGCGACCGCTTCGTCATTCCCGTCCGCGCGGAGCTTAAGCGCCGCATCTCGGGCGTCGTGCACGGCGCCAGCTCGTCCGGGCAAACGGTCTACGTCGAGCCCCTCGAGACCATCGAGCAAAACAACGAACTCGTCCGCCTGATCGAAGAGGAGCAAGCCGAGATTCACCGCATTTTCGTCGCGCTCACTCGCCAGGTCGGCACCTACGCAGCCAGTCTCGTCGATGGCGCCCGCGTCCTTGCATTGGTCGACAGCCTTCAGGCCCGCGCCCGATTCGCCCGCGATTTTGAATGCGTTGCGCCAAGCCTTTCACCCGACCTCCTCCGCCTCGATGCTGCCCGTCATCCGCTGCTCGAAAAACGTCTCCGTGCAACCAGTGGTCGCATCGTTCCCTTAACGCTTGAACTCACCTCCGCCCAGCACCAACTCATCATCAGCGGCCCCAACACAGGGGGCAAAACCGTTACCCTGAAGACCACCGCGCTCCTCGCCATGATGGCTCAGGCCGGCCTGCCCATCCCCGCCACAGCCGCCAGCTTCCCCGTCTTCACTGCTTTTCTCGCCGACATCGGCGACGCGCAATCCATTGAGGCCGCGCTCTCCACCTTCTCCGCGCACATCACCAATCTCGACCGGCTCTCGCGCCTTGCCGACGCGCACTCTCTCGTTCTCCTCGACGAGCTCGGCTCATCGACCGACCCCGAAGAAGGCTCCGCGCTCGCCGTCGCCATCGCCAGCCATTTCCTCGTCGCGGGCGCATGGTCGCTCATCTCCACGCATCACACCTCGCTCAAGGTCTACGCCGCCAACACCCCCGGGGTGCTCAACGCCGCGGCCGGTGTCGATGAACTGACTCTTGCACCCAACTACCAATTGCGGCTCGGCGCACCCGGCGCGTCAGCGGGAATACAAACCGCCGAACGCCTCGGCCTCAACGCCAGCATCATCACCGCCGCGCGCCAGAGATTAGGCTCGCAGCAAGTCGACATCTCCCGCTTCCTGGACAAGCTGCACAACGACCTCGCCCAACTTGAATCCGATCGCAAAGCCGCTCGCGAGCAGCAGTACGCGCTCAATCAGGAGCGCGCCCGCCTTGCCCGCGAAGGCGACGTCGAACTGCGCAACCGCACCCGTGAACTGGAAGTGAAGCTCGCCTCGCTGCTCAAGGATTTCGAATTTCAGATGCGCGAAACCGTGCGTGCCATTGAAGATCGCGCCGCGCAGCAAAAGCTCTCAAAAGAAGCAGAACGCCGCATGACCCGCTTGCGCCGCGAGTTTCAGGAGAGCTTCAACCAGACCGTCGTCGCTCACCGCACCGGCGCCGATCAGGGCGACGCGAACGCACAGCCGCATCTGCTCCGCCACATCGCAGTCGGCGACCAGGTGCGCATCAAATCCATGAACAAGGTCGCAGTCGTGCAGCGCGAGATTGAGAAGGACCTGTTCGAAGTAGCGCTCGGCCCCATCAAGATGCGCGTCAAGCGCGATGAGCTTTCGGCGCCATCGCCCGCTGCGCAAGCCGCCACCAAGCCCGATCCGCTGGCCGCCGCGCGCAGCCAGAAGAATGTGCACGTCACCGTCACCAGCGCCAACACGGACGACATGCGCATGGAGATCAACCTGATCGGCCGCACCGTCGACGAGGCTACCGAGGAGCTGGAGAAATACCTCGACCGCGCATTTCTAGCGGGCCTTCCCCGCGTGCGCATCATTCACGGCCACGGCGCCGGCATCCTCCGCCGCGGCGTCCGCGAATTTCTGAAGGGCCATCCCCACGTAGCCACGCTCGCCGAAGCGCCGCAAAATGAAGGTGGGCAGGGTGCTACGCTTGTGGAGTTGCGCCAGTAGTTTAGGATTGCAGTCGAGGGACCGCGCATGAAGGGAACGGCATCCATCGCCCGCCTGGCTCTTGTCTCACTGTGTGCTTTGCCTCTCGTATCCGTCTCATCGGCAGCGCGAGATCAATCGGATTCCTTCGACAAGGCGACTAAAGAGACTGTGGTCGATCTGGGGCCTTCTCCGTATTACCCCTGGCCGGGCGGACGCCATGGTCAACTTCGCTGCCACTATTTCCAGAGCTTTGTTTTGAAGGAAGTCGATTGGGGGCAAAAGGGAGACGATTTGATTTCGATCGGCCCAAATGATCCCGCCCATTTGACTCCATGCACTCAGGAACACGCCGACGGCGAAACCGTTATCCCGCATGAAGATGGGGACGCAGGATATTTCGGCGGCGTAAAAGGGAAGTTTGTCTTTCTTGTTGCCGCGGATTGTTTCGATAGAGGCTGTCCGTTTGGAGTCTACGATGCATTGACAAAGAAGAAACTCTTTGAAGATCAGAAAAGGTTGAGTCCGAAGGGCCAGATCGCGGAGATACGCTTTGCCAAAAGCGGCAGCAATCTCGTGATGAGCTACCCACGCGTAGTCGCCGCTGAATGCTCATTGCCACTAAAAAAATCAGAATGCTGGAAGCAGATACTGCATACTACCGGGCTTACTCCACAGACCATGCCGAAATGCATTGGGTATGACGGCTTCAACAGGCTTGAGGGCTATGGCACCGATGATCTACGCGATCCTTCGGTAGTCTCTTTCTCGGTGGAGGTCACGGTCCCCGAATTCAAAAGCCGGATTCTACCGGGATCGGTGATGTGCTGGGCCGCGGATTGAAAATAATCCAGCAAATTGGAGACCATGTTCCATCCCCTTTGAATGACATTTCCGTAACAATTCCCGCACCCCCATCCGCTATCATCCAAAAATAACCACTTGGGGGAGGTCCCATGCGCAAACTGATTCTGATCCTGATGCTGTGCGTTGCCTGCGCCAGCTTGTCCGCGGAGCCGAAGAGCATCTACGACTTCACAATTAAAAACATTGACGGCGAAAAGGTCAGCCTGAAGGCCTTTCACGGCAAGGTTGTCCTCCTGGTCAACGTCGCCAGCAAATGCGGATTCACGCCGCAATACGCCGGCCTCGAAGCTCTCTATGAGAAGTACAAAGACCGTGGCCTGGTCATCGTCGGCGTGCCCGCCAACAACTTCGCCCAGCAGGAGCCAGGCACCGACGACGAGATCAAGAAGTTTTGCAGCAACAAATACAACGTCACTTTCCCCATGATGTCCAAGGTCTCCGTTCTCGGCGACGACCAGACGCCCCTCTACACATTCCTCACCGGCAAGGACACCGATCCCAAATTCGCCGGCGACATCAAGTGGAACTTCACCAAGTTCCTCTTTGATCGCAAAGGCAACCCCGTCGCGCGCTTCGAGCCCAAGGTCACGCCCGACTCACCCGAAGTAGCAGCCGCCATCGAATCCGCCCTTAAGTAGCCGGGAATTCGGCACTCAATCTAAAAAGCAAAGGGCCTCGGAAGATTAATCCTCCAAGGCCCTTCGCTTTTTGCTGACTTGCCGGCTAGCTGACTTGCTGACTGGCTGGCCTCAGGCCATTGCTTCCTTTGTCATCGCCTCAAAGTGCAACTGGTTCGAGTTGCGCTCCGCGGTGATGCGCACGTGCGACCCATGCAGTATCTCGCCGTTAAGAATCTTGATAGCCAGCGGATCCTGCACCATCCTCTGCAACGCCCTCTTCAGCGGCCGCGCGCCGTATGCCGCATCCGACCCGGCAATCAGAATCAGTTGCCGCGCAGGCTCCGTCAGTTCCAGTGAAATCTGCCGGTCTTCCAGCAGCTTGCTCACCTCATTCAACCGCAGATCGAGAATGCGCGACATCTCCGTGTGTCCCAGCGAATGGAAGATCACCGTGTCATCTACGCGATTCAAAAACTCCGGACGGAAGTGCTCACGCAGCACGCGCATCACACTTTCGCGCGCCATGTCGTAATCGTGCTCCGTCTTCAGCGTGTCGCCGGTAAGCAGAGCCGCGCCCAGGTTCGAAGTCATGATGAGCACCGTGTTCTTGAAGTCCACAGTGCGTCCCTTAGCGTCGGTCAGCCGCCCGTCGTCCATCACCTGCAGCAGAATGTTGAACACATCGGGATGCGCCTTCTCGATCTCGTCGAACAGGATCACCGCATACGGTCTGCGCCGCACCGCCTCGGTCAACTGCCCGCCTTCGTCGTAGCCCACATACCCCGGCGGCGCGCCAATCAGCCGCGCCACTGCGTGCTTCTCCATGTACTCGCTCATGTCGATGCGAATCATGGACTGCTCGTCATCAAACAAGAACTCCGCCAACGCACGCGCTGTCTCCGTTTTCCCCACACCCGTCGGTCCAAGAAAAATGAAAGACCCAATCGGCCGCTTCGGATCGCTCAAACCCGCTCGCGAACGACGAATCGCATTCGCCACAACCGTCAGCGCAGCATCCTGCCCAACCACGCGCTCGCGCAGACGCGTCTCCATCTGGACAAGCTTCTTTACCTCGCCCTCCAGCATCCGCGAAACAGGAATCCCCGTCCACTTGCTCACGATGCCGGCGATGTCTTCCTCGTCGACCTCGTCCTTGAGCATGCGCGCCACACCCGCATTCCCTTCCTGCGCAGCGCTGAGTTGTTTCAGCTCGGTCTCAAGCTTCGGTAACTCGCCATACTGAATCTGCGCAGCGCGTTCCAACATCCCCTTGCGCGTCTGCTCTTCGGCTTCAAACCGCAAAGCCTCAATCCGCTTTTTCACGTCGGTAATGCGGCTGCTCGCGTCGCGCTCTTTTGTCCACCTCGCCGAATACGCGGTGATCCTCTCGTTCAGCTCAGCCACCTCGCGCTCTACTTCATCGCGACGTTGAACACTGTTGCGGTCGGTCTCGCGTTTCAGCGCTTCGCGCTCAATCTCCAGCGATGTTTTCTCGCGCTCCAGTTGATCGATCACCGTTGGCTTCGATCCTTTTTGAATTGCCAGCGATGCCGCTGCTTCATCCACCAGGTCGATCGCCTTGTCCGGCAAAAATCTGTCACTGATATAGCGATGCGAAAGCGTCGCCGCGGCAACAATCGCAGAGTCCTTGATGCGCACATCGTGGTGCGTTTCGTAACGCTCCTTCAGTCCACGCAGAATCGCAATCGTGTCCTCAACATTCGGCTCGCCGACGTACACAATCTGAAAACGCCGCTCCAGCGCCGCATCCTTCTCAATGTATTTGCGGTATTCGTTCAGCGTAGTCGCGCCGATGGCCCGCAGCTCGCCCCTCGCCAGCGCCGGCTTCAGCATGTTGCTCGCGTCGATTGCGCCCTCCGCCGCGCCCGCGCCCACCAGCGTATGCAGCTCGTCGATGAACAGGACAATCTCGCCGTTCGACTCTTCAATTTCCTTGAGCACCGCCTTCAGCCGGTCTTCAAACTCGCCACGATACTTTGCGCCCGCCAACATCGACCCAAGATCAAGCGAGATGACGCGCTTGTCGCGCAGGCTCTCCGGCACATCGCCGGAAACGATACGTCGCGCCAGGCCCTCAACGATCGCCGTCTTGCCTACGCCCGGCTCGCCAATCAGCACCGGATTATTTTTGGTGCGCCGGCTCAGCACCTGGATGACGCGCCGAATCTCCTCGTCGCGCCCGATCACCGGATCCAGCTTGCCACGCCGCGCCAGCTCGGTCAGGTCCTTGGCGTATTTTTCAAGCGCCTGGAACTTGCCTTCGGGGTTTTGGTCCGTCACCCTTTGCGATCCGCGGACCGCCGTCAACGCCTTCAGAATCGCCTCGTGGGTAGCACCCAGCGCCAGCAACGCATCGCGCGCAGCCTCGCGAAAAGCCTGCTCCAGCGTCTTGTTTAGCGCCTGGCTCAGTCCCGGCTGGCTCGCGGAGCCTGCAACTCGAGGCAGTTTTTCCTCGATCTGGTGCAGATCGCTTTCCAGCCGCTCAGTCGGCACACCAATCTTCTCCAGCACCGCCGGGATCACGCCCTCGCGATCCTCCACCAGCGCCAGCAAAAGGTGAACAGGCTGCACCTCGGGGTTGCCGAGTTCCGCGGCGCGCTCCTGCGCCTGCGCCACAGCCTGCTGCGACTTCACAGTAAGTTTGTCCCAACGAATTGCCATTTTCACTCTCCAGTTAACGGGTTGCAGACTTGTACTGTGTTTCTGTAGGAAATTGAAATCTCCTATTAAATGGGACGAACGAATACCAAACAGACTTCTCCTTCAGTACATTACCTACAATCATCTGATCTGCGTTCGATACAAAAACAACGATATAGTCAACGTCTTCTAATTCTTTTAAACGATTTTCACAGTCTTTCAATGTGCTTCTGTACAGGGTACCGGCAACGTCTTCAAGAAGGAGCGCGGTTTTGAAGCCATCCTTCTTGTACATCGTCAATTTAGGAATCTTATCTTTAACTGCCCGCACAAGCCTATCTTGTTGAAGAGCTTTCTGGTTCTCTGGTTGTTGAGGTATGCGCCCGACATTTCCATTCATCTGCGCGCCATCCCCACCACACCTAAGTGTTATCTCATGCCCTCCATATTCAGTGTGTTCGAAATCGTCCACCCGTAATAACTTTGGAGCGGTTTCCACTACCCAGGAAATTAGATGGCTAACAAACAGGTTCCTACTACTTTTCTCCTCAAGGAAATCCTCTATTGCAGGAGGAAAAGCAAGAATATAAAAATGATCCTCAGGAAGTCGTTTTCTACAGCCAGCATTGATCAAATCGACGATATCGTACGATCTCTTCACATACCTAATCTGCCCTTCAAAAGATTCAACCCTTGTATGCTCAACCGCAATATTGTCATGTTTGTTGCTACTAGGGAACAGAATGAAGTCAACGTCACGAGTGCTTCGATTTAACTCATCAGGCGATTCAGACCTCCAGTCTTCGATCCCCGTGATTGATCTCAGAATAGTAATAAACGCGTCGCGTGCGTTCAGTTCATTCGGTTTTTTCTCGTTCGGTTTCTTCATAATCTTGACCGGAACTCCCATTTTGCTTTCCTGGCGACGCCCCCGCTGAAAGATTTCAAACTGTTTCAGCTGGGCCCTCGATCTTCACAAACCCACCATCCGCAACCCCGGCAGCCCCTCAAAATCCTTGCTATTCGTCGTCAAAAGAGCAAAATCATTTTCAATTGCCTGCGCGGCGATCCAGAGATCGTTGACCCGCGTTCTCGGCGACCGGCCCGACTGCTTCATGAAAGCGGCCAGAAGACCAAATGCGGAGGCCGTCCTGGCGGTCACGTCGAGCACCGGCCGCTGCTCATAGCTGCGCAAAAAACGCATCCGCAAGATCCGTTGCACTGGATCGTTGCAGGAATCAACGCCAAAGCTCAGCTCTCCCAGCGAAATAGCTGAAATGTACACAGACTCGTCGCCGGTAGCCTGCTGAACGGCTTGACCGGAGATTTGGCTAGTAGCCAAACCAACCCAGATGGAGGTGTCAAAGATCATTCCCACGGATTTCTGACCTCTTCATCAAACTCGCCGCGGCTGTCCTTCAGCCAGCTCTCACCCTGGGCAGGACGCAATCCTCCCTCCAGGCCCGCGATGGCTTGCGCAGCGGTCATCGTACGACGAGCAGGAACAATATGGGCAATCTCTGTGCGATTACGCAGTACGCGGACCGTCTCTCCCAAAAGAATCCGCTCCAGTACCGCGCTCGTGTTACGCGCCAGATCAGAAGCACTAATCGTTTGCATCCTCATCCCTCACTACAAAAAATACACACTATTACGTATTAGTACATAGTATCTGCATTTTTGTAAAATGAGAGCAAGAAAATCAGGCCCGACCAATGCATTGCTAGAGCGAGAGGGAGCCGAGGCCCCCTCCTTGCTCGCAACACAAGTTCCTAGCCCTAGTCCCTGCCGTTATGCGGCCACGTTGATCTTGATCTGCTTGGGCTGCGCTTCGGCCTTCTTGGCCAGCTCCAGCTTCAGCACGCCCGCAGTGTATGCGGCCTTCACATTCTCCGTGTCCACGGTTGAGGGCAGCGTGAACGCGCGATAGAAGCTGCCGTAGCGACGCTCGATGCGATGGAAGTTCTGTTCCTTCTCCTCAGCCTCGAACTTGCGCTCGCCCTTGACGGTCAGGGTGTGGTTTTCCACCCGCACGTCCAGGTCCTTCTCTTCAATTCCCGGCACTTCCAGCTTCAACACGACCTTTTGCGCGTCCTCATAGATATCGACCGCCGGCACAAAGCTCGCGGTCGTCAACGCGTCGTCGCCATCGTTCAAATCGCGAAACAGAGAGTTGACGCGATGCTGCAAGGCTACTGCTTCCCGGAACGGGTCCCAACGAGTAATTGCCATAATTCATATCCTCCAGATGGATTCTGATTTGACGGGGCCGAGACCTCGAGTCCCAGCCACTCAATCAATCTGATGACACTATAGCACAATTGATTCAGAAAATATGCGTGATTTACACTCATATATTAAAGGAATCTTGTATCTGTTTGATTCAAAATGATCTTATAGGCAAACCAAACCTCAAATCCTCCACGAATCCCTCACAAAGCGTCGGGATTCATTCGCTCCCCCGCTTCAAATCCAACCTGAATCCAATGCCAGATAGGTCTCAGCCGGTCCTCTACAATGGAGTTCGGATGTCTTCCCTTTCCAACCTTCTGCACCTGGTCGACTGGCGCTGGATGTGGCTCTCGGTGGCCGCCTTCCTGGCTGGCGTGCTCAACGCCGTAGCTGGGGGCGGCTCTTTTTTGCTGTTTCCGGCCATGTTGGGAATGAAGATGCTTCCCGTGCAGGCCAACGCCACCAATACGGTCGCCCTATGGCCCGGGCAGCTTACTTCGATCGCCGCCTACCGCGACGACATCCGCAAGAACCGCCGCCTTGCCGTTCCCATGGGAATAGCCGGCTTCATCGGCGGCACTGCCGGCGCAGTGGTCCTGCTCAATACACCGCAAATGACCTTTCTCCATCTGGTGCCCTGGTTGCTGCTGGTGGCAGCGATCATTTTCGCCCTCAGCGGCCCGGTCTCCCGCTGGCTTGAACACCGTAAGGCCCGCGCAGCCGCCGGCCAGCCCCATCCACCCCGCCGCCTGCCGGTCTTTCTGCTCACCATCGTGGTCTGCTTCTATATCGGATACTTCGGCGCCGGCGCCGGATTCCTCATCATCACCCTGCTTTCGCTCTTCGGCTTTCAGGACCTGAACGAAATCAACGCCCTCAAGGTCGTCTCCACCACCATGGCCAACGGCATCGCGTTTCTTATCTTCGTTTTCGATGGCCAGGTTGTCTGGCGCTATTGCCTGCTGGCCATGGTCACCTGCGCAGTAGGCGGCTACACTTCGGCACGCTTCGCCCGCATGATTCCGCAAGCCGTATTACGCGGCCTTGTTGTCTTCATCGGCCTGGCTATGGCCGCGTGGTTCTTCTGGAGAAACCCGTAAGTCATGCCGACAATCAATCTCTTCCCGCCCTGGGTCATGAACTCCATCGGTTCAATTGCCGCCTTTTGCACCACCATCTCATTCGTGCCTCAGCTCATCCGCGTCTGGCGGCGCAAGAGCGCCAGCGACATCTCCCTCTCCATGTTTCTGCTGTTCAGCTTCGGCGTATTCTGCTGGCTGATCTACGGCATCGGTATGGGCGCCGCACCCATCATCGCCGCCAATGCTGTAACTCTTGCCCTGGCCCTCACCATCCTGGTGCTGAAGCTGCGATACGACAGAAAGCAGTGACGAGAAACGGTGAATGAGTGAAGTAGTGAAATAGTGAATCAAAGGCGCAGCTGCCATTTTTCACTTCTTCACTTGTTCACTCAGTCACTGGTTCACTCACTTCTTCACTGATTCACTTCCTCACTGTCCCTGTAAACTGTACTCATGAGCCACGAAGGCATCCGCTTTGTCGATAAGGAACACGCGGCGCGCGACGCAGAGGAAAACCGCCCTCTGCCCCGCATCGCCGTCACACCAGAGAAGGTGCGCGTCCTGCTCTCCGAGGGCAAGGGCCTGGAGATCGACTGGCAGGACGGCCATCGCAGCGCATGGACTTTCGCATGGCTCCGTGACGCCTGCCCCTGCGCCACCTGCAACGAGGAGCGAGCAAACCAGGGCCGCAAACCCGGCCAGCCCAAAGCCAAACCTGCCAATCCTTTACAGATGTACACCCCGCCACCTAAACCGGCCAGCGCCCACGCCGTGGGACGCTACGCCCTCCAGTTCAACTGGCAGGACGGCCACACCGCCGGCATCTATTCGTGGGAATATCTCCGCCGCGTCTGCCAATGCCGCGAATGCACCTTCGCCGACCAGGAAACCAGCGGAGCACTCAACTAGCCAGGTCGGCATCGGTCATCAAGCTTGTTGAATTCTTGACGCGCGAGGCGCTACGCGCTACAGTTAAACTATGATTCAGTCGTTCCGGCATGCCGGTCTGGAGAAGTTCTACCTGACTGGAAGCAAGGCTGGCATTCAACCTGCGCATGAAGCCAAATTGCGCCGACAACTCTCGTTGCTCAATACAGCCAAGAACGCGAATCGCATGAATGTTCCCGGTTGGGACCTGCATCCGCTCAAGGGAAAGCTCACGGATCATTGGTCGATCAAGGTTAATGGAAATTGGCGCATGACATTTGCATTTGAAAGCGAGAATGCAATCCTTGTGGACTATCAGGATTACCACTGACAGGAGGCGATTATGGCGAGGACGATGTACAACCCAGCCCATCCAGGCGAAATTCTTCGCGAGTATCTCGGCGAAGTACAGGTTAGCGTGGCGGCCAAGAAACTGCGCGTGGCGCGGTCAACGCTTTCGCGCCTTCTGAACGGGCGGGCATCGTTCACAGCGGCGATGGCGCTCAGGCTGGCAGACGCTTTTGGCACGGAGCCGGGCATGTGGCTCGACTTGCAGCAGCAGTACGACCTGTGGCACGCAGCGCAGCGCAAGCGACCCAAAGTAGAGAAGTTCTTCGAAGCAGCGTGAAAGGCAAAGGGCTCAGAGTCGTAGCTGTTACTGCGTCGCAACGCTCTCGACCACCGACGGAACCGCCACCCGCAGCACTTCAGGAACCACCAGCCAGGCCACGTAGACAGCGAATGCCCCAATCGGCAGGCCGAACGCCGACGCCAAAAGAATTCTGAGACTCTTGTGCTTGTCGATCATGGGAAGACCTCCTGGGGTGCACCTACGAATCGCGTTCGCTTAAGGTTCCAACAATCCTTAAATCAAAGGAGCCGCTCTTTTTCGGAGCCGATTAGGAGCATTGCCGATAAGCCAAGCGTCATTGCCCCAGTTCCAATCCGACCTCCTGAACCAGGGCTCGCAGCTCAGGCGTTCGATCACTCAAATCCAGATCGAAGAGCGCACTTCCCAACGCAATCCACGGCGATGGCGGCGGATTCCCAACGCCCATCCGAATTGGAAGCGGACCGGGCTCGAAGATGAGGTTGAGGTAGAGTTCCCTAGCCCGCCTAACGATCCAATTCACCAGTGATACTAGAGTTTCATCCTCAACAGACGGGGTGCGGTGTAGTGCAAACCAAAGCAGGGTAATTCCGTAGGCGCAAACCTGATCATCTCTGCCCTCTGGCTCTGAATTAGCCAGCAACCAAGCAAAGAACTTCACTGCCTGCGGAGTGAAATCTACCGGCAACACCCTCAAACTTAGAATCAGGTGAATCGTTGTTTCGTTAGTACTAATTCCATCGCCATAGTTCCATGGCTCGCGCGTTGCACGCAGAATTGCAGCACAAGAGAATGCCCGGATCCAATGACCAAATTCGCCGGTCCTTCCGGGCTTCCATTCAGGGTCCTCAGGCTGCGACCAGCGAATCAGCTCCAGCACCTCCATCGGAAACCAAACCATGTTCGGCGGAAACGTCCCTGTATCGCGAATCTGACGCAAGCCGACCAGGTGTTTATCGACGTCCTGTCCGTAGTCCGCGGCAGCGATCTCCTGCAGCATCTCGTCATCAATGTGCTTGGCAATATCGCGCAGCAGCCCTTCGGCCTCCGGCTCCAGCCGATTCAAAGTATCGAGAATCGCCGGCTCACCCATCGATCACCATCCCCACCGCCTCACCCGCGTTCCCAGCCACCAGCAGCAGTTCCCGGTTCGTCACTTTCAAGAATCCCGCCGCCACCGCGGTATCCAGAAATGTCAGCAGCCCGTCCCAATACCCCGCCGTATTCACCAGGATTACCGGCTTGGCGTGCAGACGCAGTTGCGCCCAGGTCACTACTTCCAGCAGCTCTTCCAGCGTCCCATACCCGCCCGGCAACACCACAAACGCGTCGGCCAGATCCGCCATCCGCGCCTTGCGCTCGTGCATGGTGGATACAAGCTCCATGCGCGTCAGCCCCGTATGTGCAATCTCTTTCCCCGCCAGCACATCCGGCAGCACGCCGACCACCTCGGCCCCGCCGGCCAGTGCCGCATCGGCCACCGCGCCCATCAGGCCCACGCTGGCGCCGCCATACACCAGCCCCAGCCCGGCGGCCGCAATTGCCCGGCCCAGCGCCCGCGCCTCGACAAGAAATGCGGGATCGTTCCCGTTTGCCGATCCGCAGTAAACCGCAACCCGACGCGTAGGCTTGCTTTTCGATGCCATGATGTTTTCAGGATAAATCGCAGACGGCGAAGACTATTTCAATATCAGGTAATCCGCCGGGGTAAGAACCGCGATCCCTCGAAACGGGTGCAACGCCTGCAAATCGCGATCCCCGGTCACAATCGCATCGGCATGCCCATCGACCGCCAGTTCAAGGAACATGTCATCTTTTGGGTCGCGGCAGGCGCGAATGCGAGTCTTGGTCTCAACCGGTTCGGCTGCCAGCAACACGGAAGTAAGGAATGGCTCCAGCAAGCCTGGCTTGATGTATCTGGCAAATTTCGGGCGGTGGAGAACTGAGCGAAGCTCTTCCCAGATTGGACTGGAAATCAGTGTCCGATCCTGGTCCAGCGCCTTGGTGATCGCTTGCCCCGGTATTGCGTTGGGGTTAATGAAGCGGCTCACGTATACATTCGTGTCAATGACGACTCGCCGTGCCATTATTCATCGGCCAGGAGTTTTTCAAGCAACTCATCCGTCATACCCTGCGCCGCGGCATACCGTCCATTCTCTTCGGTTATGCGGAGCAACTCCTGCACCCGCAACTTGTGAATCTTTTCCCACTCCTCGGCCGACACCAACACAGCCACATCCCGCTCATGCCGCTGAATTCGGACCGGTTCCCGCTGCGCCTGATCTAGCACTGCGGCGAAGTTCTGCTTAGCGTGAGTGGCGGAAACAGTAGGCATGATGCAATCTTATCAAAAATGTACATTTTGTACAAATTAGACTCTTGTCCAACGCAAGATGAGCCTGAGCGAGGAAGTTGATTCCAACTCAAGATGAGCCTGAAGGAGTCCGAGCGGGCAAGCTGAGGATGGATGATCAGCGTGCTTGGAGCAGAGAAGTT
>JBEKET010000044.1:0-52202 GCA_050013695.1 Occallatibacter sp. | reverse complement strand
GCTTCGGTCAGTTCCACGGTTTGATGATTGCGCACGAAAAGGCGCAAGTCGATCTGAGATTCAAGCTCGACAATCCGCTTGCTCAGCGTCGATTGCTCGATGCGCAGCCGCGCGGCTGCACGAGAAAAGTTCAGTTCCTCCGCCAGCGCGATTGCTGCTTGCAGGAGGCGAATCTCCGGTAGCACCATACCCGTCCTCCAAGCCAATGACCAAGGGCAAGAAATGGGTTTGTGCCGAGCAACACAATGGTGATCGGTGCTGCATGTATCTTTACTTCGCTCCTGAACTGCGTGTGTACCGCTCTCGACGCAAGATTATCCGCGCCGTTTTCCCCTTTTGACGCTAAAGCGAAAAGAAAGTTGCGGAAATGTAATCAAAACTCGTAAGAGTCGCCTTTGTGCGTTCTGCCGGCACTGTAACTGGAGGAAATTTCTAGGGGGAGCAAGTAGCTACAAAGCCCTGTAGTATTCACCATTTTTCATGAGCGTTATTCCTGATTGGAATAACGCTCTCCGTGGAATTCATTAGACAGATCGCCGATGCTCAACCAACCTATGAACTGAGCCGGGCACTACTGGGTTCTCTGGATCGAGAGAGGGTGAAGGAGGAGCAACTGCATGAACTCAATGCCTGCAATTCAATCTGTGGGAACAGGAGATCCACTTCTGACTGCGGAGGAAGTCGCGGCGAAGCTCAAGGTCAGCACGGACTGGGTATGGGATCATTCTTCACGAAAACTTCCCTATCTGCCTGTCATTCGCATGAGCAACGGTGTGCTGCGCTACCGCGCCAGCGGGATCGAAGAATTTCTGCGAGAGCGGGAACTGACCTCCAATTTGCGGCGCAAACGCCGGTAAAATAGAGGTAGCCCGTTTTCCTCCCACACAGAAATCGAGGAAGCGATGGGTAAATCGCATCAGAAGGGATGGGTGTCGATTCGCGGCAAGAAATGGTACGGATACTTCCGCCGCACGGTGATCGACCCCAGCACAAACCAACCGAAGACCGTCTCAAATCCGGTTGCGCTCGGACTGAAATCCGAGATGACCAAGTTTGAGGCGCGCGAAAAGCTGGAACTCGAAATCAAGAGGCTCACCGGACAGATTGCAGAAGATGGGGTTGTAAGAAACGGCAGCGTCACCTTCGATTGGTTTGTCCAAAACCGCTACCTGCCGCTGAAAGAAGCGGACTGGAAAGAAGAAACGGCCAAGACGAAAAAGTATCTCATCAAGGCCGATCTCGTCGATGCTTTCAGGGGTATACGGCTCGAAAACATCGATAAGCTCGCTCTCCAGACCCACCTCAATCGGCTGGCCAAAACCCGGTCTAAGGACAGAGTGTTGCACGCTGGAACCTACATGCGGGCCATCTTTCGGGAGGCGGTCGAACAGGACTTCCTTCTCAAAGACCCAGCGCGCTCCGTAAAGACACCTTCGGCGCTGCGCGACACGGACAAGACGATTCTGAGTTGGGATCAGTTGCGGGCCGCGTTGTCCAGTTTGCCGCTGCGGGACCGGATTCTGCTCACTCTCGACATGACCAATGCTCTTCGACCAAGCGAGTTGTTTGGCTTGAGGTGGAGTTGCTTCGATCCTGAACTCTGCCAGATCGAGATCAGAGAGACCACGTACAAGGGGAAAATACGCCCCTGGGGCAAGACCAAGGCGAGTCTCACAAAGATCCCGGTTGCACCAGCACTCGCGGAGGAACTCGTTGCCTGGCGTCAGCAGTGCCGTGAGGCGCAGCAGAGAAAGAAACACGTGCGCGGACCATCCGCCGACAATCCCAATGCGTTCATTTTTCCGGCTCGCGGGGGCGGATTCATCGATTCGAGCAACTACCGCAATCGGGTGCTGCACAAGTTGGCCAAAGAACTTGGGCTACCAAAGCTGACGTTCCAGGTCATCCGCCGCACCATCGCGACGCTGGCCAAGGACAAAGGGCACGTCAAGGACATCCAGGGAATTTTGCGCCACACCCGCTTGGCGACAACCACGGATGTTTATATGCAGTCGCTCGAAAGCGGCGTCCGGTCTACGGTCAACTCCATTCACGAGGAGTTGAGCGGCATCCCAACGCCGGGAACGGAGCCGACGCCGCCAGCGGAGGCTCAGTCCAGCCGCGAGGAATCTCGCCAGGCTGTGGCAATGCAAAACGGTAGAGCATTTCCTCGGGAGCGGTCTAGCGCTTCGGGCGAGGAAAGAGCAGCTTCAACGCCTGCTCGCGGGGTGCGGGGTGGTTTTGGAGTTTGCGACAAAAATGCGACAAAGCGAAGGGAGGAGAATGCGTCTAAGTTCTTGATAAATATGGTAGGCACGACTGGATTCGAACCAGCGACCTCTTCCGTGTCAAGGAAGCGCTCTAACCAACTGAGCTACGCGCCTGCGAAGGTACAGCAGGTAGTTTATCAGGATCGGGGCGGCGGGGAAAGTTGGGGCTGTCTCAGGGGTGGGTCATACTGTACCATCGGGTGCAAACGAAGAAGTCCGCTTTGCCGGCAAAACGCAGTTCCTTCGAGTGGCCTGTTCGATCGTTCAGGCTCGAATGTCCTTGGGGGGAACGTTTTCCGCTCGAGGCGCGACAGATGCATTTCCGGTGACAAGAACGTCCCATGGCCGACGAATCCAACACCCGATTGAACCCATTTCGGACTGCTCCAAACCTGCTCACGCTGCTGCGCATTTGCTTGGCCCCGTTTCTGGTGGCGGCGATTCTGGAGAGCCATTTTACGCTCAGCTTTGTTCTGTTTGTGGTGGCCGGCTTGACCGATGCGCTGGATGGGACGCTGGCGCGGATGTTGAAACAGCGGTCCCAGTTGGGCGAGTACCTTGATCCGGTGGCTGACAAATTGTTGCTGAGCACACTGTTCCTGGTGCTGACGCATATGGGGCTGATTCCGGCGCGGGTGACGGTGCTGGTTTTCGGCAGGGACGTGGGGATCCTGGTGGTGTCGGCCATTCTTTATGCCGCGGTGGGGCGAAGGGAATTCATCCCCAGCCTGCTTGGAAAAGCCAATACCCTGGTGCAGGTGAGCGCGGTGGCGGCTGTGCTGCTGTATCAGCTGACTACGGCAAGGTGGGTTGCGGAGGTGCGGATGCTGACATTGGATGGCACGATGGCGCTGACCGTGATTTCCGGCCTGCATTACGCGTGGACCGCGTCACGGCGGGTGGGTGTGCAGGCGGCCAACGGGCACGGTGCCAAGTGAGGCGGCCGGCAGAGGCGGGTTATGCAGACTGCGGAAAAAGAGCCTGATTTCGAATTCGAACAATAATTCTAGTCAAGAAATAGAAATGCAAGCTTAACATAACAAAAACAATCGCCAGGTTTGTACGATCCCACTCATCGAGCAAAAACGCTCGATGAATGGGACACAGTTTGATGCGCTGTGGGTTGGCGACGCTCTTATGAAGTGGAGAACAGCTCTCAGGAACCGGATTTATCGTTCGTTTTCGGCTTCCTCCGGTTCAGCGGTTTCTTCAAGCTCCATGTCTCGGAATTCGTCGGAGTCAAAGACCTCGCCACACTCCATGCACTCGACAAACTCGGTGTCTTCGTGCCGGGAAACGATTCGTACTTTAGGGTGTTTGCAGATGGTGGCCATCGCTTCTGACTGAGGTGAATAAACTGCTCTTTCCGCCAGATTGTAGCGATCTTTTCGACAAATGAAAACGGGTATTTGTTGAATCTTTTGCCTTCCGGGTGGATTTTCCCCAACATTTCTCAACATTTCCCAGCAAGGGGGACGGGATTCCGGAGTGGGCTTGAAATCCCGACAGAAACGGTCGTATACTAAACACGGACCGAAGCAGTCGGATATTCAATGCTCAAGCTGACCAAAAAGGCGGATTACGGGTTGATGGCGCTCAAGTACCTCGCCGAGCACCCGGAGACGCCTGCGTTGAGCGCGAAGGATGTGGCGGACGCCTACGGGATTCCGGCACAACTGCTGGCCAAGATTCTGCAATTGCTGACCAAGCATGGGTTACTGCGTTCGCATGCGGGGATGAATGGCGGCTATGCGCTGGCCCGGGACGCGCGCGAGATTTCGGCCTATGAAGTGATTCTGGCGATTGACGGGCCGTTTTTCATTACTTCGTGCACCAAGGGCGCCAAGAGTTGTGAGTTGACGCCGAGTTGCACCATCAAAGAACCGCTGGCGCGGGTGAACGACACCATCGCCGGAGTGTTGAAGAGCATCAGCATTCACGATTTGGCCGAGTTTGAACAGCCTGTTGGAAAGGCCCGCGCGGCTCACGGGCTGGTTTCGCTGACGTTGTAACGGAAGTGACGTATTAACAGCAATTTTCCCTCTCCGCGATGAGCGGAGCGTTGATGAGGATGGAGAAGACGATGAGCACATTTGCCAGCCAGGTTGAAGCGCCGGCCGGGGTAAGCCTGCCGATATATATGGATAATCACGCTACGAGCCCGCTTGATCCTCGGGTGTTGGAGGCGATGCTGCCCTACTTCACGACCAAGTTTGGGAATGCGGCGAGCCGCAACCATTCGTTTGGCTGGGAAGCGGAACAGGCTGTGGAGACGGCGCGTGAGCAGATTGCCAAGCTGATTGGGGCGACCGCCAAGGAAATCATTTTCACCTCGGGCGCGACGGAGAGCGACAACCTGGCGCTGAAGGGCATTGCGGAGATGTACCGCGAGCGCGGCAACCACATCATCACGCAAGTTACCGAGCACAAGGCGATTCTGGACACCTGCAAGCGGCTGGAGAAGAACGGCTATCGCGTGACCTACCTGCCAGTAAAGGCCGATGGACTGATCGATCTCGAAGATTTGAAGCGGGCTATCGACGACAAGACGATCCTGGTCACCATTATGGCGGCGAACAACGAGATTGGCGTGCTGCAGCCGATTCGCGAGATTGGAAAGATCTGTCACGAGAAGGGTGTCATCTTTCACACCGATGCGGTGCAGATTGTCGGTAAAGTGCCGTTCAACGTGATTGCAGACAATGTGGATGTGGCTTCGATTTCCGGTCACAAGATTTATGGACCCAAGGGAGTGGGCGCGCTGTATGTTCGGCGGCGGAATCCGCGGGTGCAGATTGCGGCGCAGATCGACGGCGGCGGGCACGAACGCGGCATGCGGTCAGGCACGCTGAATGTGCCAGGGATTGTTGGCCTGGGAAAGGCTTGCGAGATTGCTTACCAGGAGATGGATACCGAGGCCGCTTATCTGCGCGGACTGCGTGACAGGCTGAAGGCGAAGCTCGAGTCCGAGCTCGACTACGTTCATGTGAATGGGTCGTGGGAGCATCGTTTGCCGGGCAACCTGAACATGAGCTTTGTGTATGTTGAAGGCGAGTCGCTGCTGATGGGCATCAACGATGTGGCGGTCTCGAGCGGTTCGGCTTGCACGTCGGCTACGCTTGAGCCTTCGTATGTGCTGAAGGCGCTGGGCCTGGGCGACGATGTGGCCCATAGCTCGATTCGGTTTGGATTAGGCCGCTTCAATACACAGGCGGAAGTGGACTATGTGGCGGCCAAGGTGATTGACATCGTGAAGCATCTGCGCCAGCTTTCACCGCTCTACGAGATGGTGCTGGAAGGCATCGATCTGACCAAGATTCAGTGGGCGGCACATTAAGAACAGCCTTTAGCTGTTAGCTTTTAGCCTTCAGCTTGTGAGTTGAATCGATAGACATTCAAGCGCAATCTAAGGAATGTAAAGGCTAGCAGCTAGAAGTTAAGAGCTAACACGCGGCTTCCCCGCGGAGGAGACAGACAAATGGCATACAGCGACAAGGTGATTGACCACTACAACAACCCGCGGAATGTGGGCCAACTGGACAAGAGCTCGACGGAAGTGGGCACGGGTTTGGTGGGCGCGCCGGAGTGCGGCGACGTGATGCGGCTGCAGATTCGCGTGAACCCCGAGACGCAGGTGATTGAAGAAGCCAAGTTCAAGACCTTTGGCTGCGGCTCGGCGATTGCGAGCTCTTCACTGGCCACCGAGTGGATCAAGGGGCGGACCGTTGAGGACGCGCTGGCGATCAAGAACACCGACATCGTGAAAGAGTTGTCGCTGCCGCCGGTGAAGATTCACTGTTCGGTGCTGGCCGAGGATGCGATTCGCGCGGCCATCGGCGACTGGAAGAAAAAGAATGGCGTAGCGGAAACGGCAGATGCCGCGGTCGTAGCGCACTAGGAGGCTTCCCCTTTCCTGAAAAGGGGTCGCGGTTCACGCTGCGACCCCAAGCTTAAGGGGAACTGCGAGTGAAAAGGCAAGTATGTCGAATATGGTGAACATCGAATCGAGACCGCCTGAAGGCGCCTTTGCGGCGCCGCCGCAGCCAGCTGCACCACAGGTTTCTGTGGGCGCGGCAGGTGTTTCGGCCGGCGGATTGAAGCTCACGGAGCGGGCTATCAAGCGCGTCCGGATTGCGATGGCCAAGGAAGGCGTTTCGCCTGAAGAAGGCGGACTGCGGCTGGGCGTGATGGGCGGCGGTTGCTCGGGGCTTTCGTATTCGATCAAGTTCGACACGCGGCCGCGCGAGCGGGACCGCATCTATGACTTTGACGGCGTCAGGGTTTTTGTTGATCCGAAGTCGTTCCTGTATCTGCATGGGATGACGCTGGACTACGAGGAGACGCTGATGCGGCAGGGATTCAACTTCATCAATCCGAACTCCACGCGCTCGTGCGGCTGCGGTTCGTCGTTCTCGTCGTAGCAACGCTCAGGCTTCCGAATCGCCAAGAGTTCAAAAAATTATGATTAAGGTCCTCGATTCCGCGGTTCCGATTGCTTGTTGGTCCTGCTCGATCGGGCATAACGACTCAACGTTATTTTGCCCACATTGCAGCAAGATCCAGCCTCCGCCGGGAGGCGATTTTTTTCAGGTATTCAGCCTGGAGCGTCGGTTCACTATCGATTTACCCGCGTTGGAGACGGAGTTTCATCGGCTCAGCCGGAAGGTGCATCCCGACCGCTTTGCGCGCGCAGGCGAGAATGAGCGGCAGTGGAGCCTGGCTGACACGGCGCTGCTGAATGACGCTTATCGCACGCTGAAAGATCCGCTGCACCGAACCGAGTATCTGCTGAAATTGGAAGGCGCGGAGATTGGCGAGGAGCATGCGGGAAAAGATCGCAAGGGTCAGAAAGATCCTTCGCGAGTGCCTGCCGATCTGTTGGAAGAAGTCTTTGAATTGAACATGCAGCTGGAAGAGATGCGCATGGCGCGGAAAATGGGTGAAGAAGATCCGCAGCTCCTGGCTGATCTGGGACAAGCGAAGGGCAAATTTGAAGGGCTGCTTGGCGCGGTGGATGAAGACCTGCGCGCGCAGTGGCAGGTGTGGGACGTGGGCGATGCGGCGGCGCGGCAGGCTGCGCAAAAGACCATGGTGGCGCTGCTGGATCGGCGGCGCTATTTGAGCAACCTGGTCCGCGACGTGAATGAAGTTTTGGGAGCTTAGAAGAGAAGCATGGCGGAATCTAACTCGACAGGCCGCGTGGTAGGGATCGATCTCGGCACCACCAATTCGCTGGTCGCTTATATGCAGGGTGATGCGCCGGTGGTGATTCCCGGCGTGGATGGCTCGAACCTGGTGCCATCGGTGGTGGCTCTCGATCCGGTTGCAGCGGATGGTGGAAGGCCTACGGTGACGGTGGGCAACACCGCGCGCAAGGCGCTGATCGAGACGCCGGAACGAGTCATTTATTCAGTGAAGCGGCTGATGGGGCGCGGGCTTGAAGAGATTCAGAACGAATTGAAGCTGTTTCCATTTCGCCTTGCGGATGATGTTGAGGCGGGCGAAGTTCCGCGCATCACGCTGGGTGAAATGCGTTTTACTCCGCCGGAGATTTCGGCTTACATTTTGCGCCAGCTCAAGCGGAATGCGGAGAGATTTTTTGGCGCGCCGGTGACGCAGGCGGTGATTACTGTGCCGGCCTACTTCAACGATGCGCAGCGTCAGGCCACGAAGGATGCGGGCCGCATGGCGGGCCTTGAAGTGTTGCGACTGGTGAACGAGCCCACCGCGGCCGCGCTGGCTTACGGACTTGACCGCGCCAAAGAGGGAACGATTGCTGTCTATGACCTTGGTGGCGGCACTTTCGACATTTCTATTTTGAAATTGCGCGACGGCATCTTCGAAGTCCAGTCGACGAATGGCGATACGCATCTTGGCGGCGACGACATTGACAATTTGCTGCTGGCGATTGCATTGGATGAGATTTATTCGGAACACGGCGTGGATCTGCGCGGGCATCCGGGCGCGGTGCAGGCGCTGAGGAAGGCCGCGATTGACGCGAAGATCAGCCTGTCCACTGAGGATGTGGCGAAGTTTGATATTGAATTGCCGAACGGCGATCGGTATCAACGCGAGATTCCACGAGCGGTTTTCGAGTTGCTGATTGAACCGGTGCTGGCGCGGACCGTGGGGCCTTGCAAACAGGCGCTGACCGATGCGGGGATTACGCCGGAACAGATTGATGAAGTGGTGCTGGTGGGCGGGTCAACAAGGATTCCCGCAGTGCGCCAGCTTGTGGATGAGCTGTTTCATCTCGCGGCGCGCGGCAAGAAGCCGCATATCGACTTGAATCCCGACGAAGTGGTGGCGCTGGGCGCGGCGGTGCAGGCGGATATTCTGGCGGGCGCTTCAAAGACAACCGAAGAGATGCTGCTGCTGGATGTGACTCCGCTTTCGCTGGGCATTGAGGCGCTGGGCGGGACAGTGGCGCGGATTATTCAACGCAACTCGACGATACCGGCTTCGGCTACGGAGCACTTCACGACAGGCGTCGAAGGGCAGACCAACGTGGCGATTCACGTGGTGCAGGGTGAGCGGGAACTGGCTGCTGACTGCCGGTCGCTGGCGCGGTTTGATCTTAAGGGGATTCCACCGATGAGTGCTGGGCTGCCGCGCATTGAAGTGAAATTCCTGATCGACGCGGACGGCATTTTGAAGGTGACGGCCCGCGAGCAGCGCAGCGGCCAGGCGGCAAAGATTGAAGTGAAGCCGACGTATGGATTGACCGATGAGCAGGTCGAGAGCATGATTCTCGACTCGTTCGATCACGCTGAAGAGGATTTTGTCAAGCGGCTGTTGATTGAGGCGCGCAATGAGGCAGAGACGATTCTTGCAGCCGTCGAGCGCGCTCCGGAGAGCCCGGCGTGGAATCAGTTAAGTGGCGAAGAGCAAGCTGAGATTGCATCTGCGCGCGACCACCTGGCAAGCGTCAAACTGGGCGAGGATCAGACTGCAATTCGCGATGCTACGCTGGCACTGGATCGTGCTACGCGGCGATTTGCGGAGCTGATGATGGAGGCCGCGGTCAGCACGGCTATTCGCGGTAAGACGATGGGGGAAGCCGGTGAGGAGTTGGGCGATTCCGTCACCGCTCCTCATCCCATGGCTGCGGCAGAGTTTAAGTGAAGCGGAGATAGCAACGCTTCGCGTTGGTTAGCGGCGCGCTGCGCCGGTTAGCGAGTCAGCGGATTGCTGCAAAGGAAAGTGATGATATGAGCGAAGCAAACACAAAGAACATTCCGGCCGATAAGCTGGTGCAGGTGACGTTTCAGCCGGAAGGCAGGACTGTGGAGTTTGAATTCGGCACATTGCCTTACGAACACCACGGCAAGCCGATGAGCTTCCTGGATGTTGCGGAGAACTTCAATATTTTTCTCGATCACGCCTGTGGCGGTGTTTGCGCCTGCACCACCTGCCACCTGTGGATCAAGGACCAGAGCGGCATCAGCGAGGCGGACGACGACGAGATTGACCGCATGGACATGGCTGCCGATCAGCAGTTGAACTCGAGGCTGGGCTGCCAGGCCGTGATTACGAAGCCGGGTTTGTATGAAGTAGAGATTCCAAAGTGGAATCGCAACTACGTCTCTGAAGGCAAGCCGCTGACGCTGGCTGAAGGTAAGTAGGGAGAGAAAAATGCCGCACGAAATATTGTGGACCGATGCCGAGGAGATCGGAATTCAGCTTCAGGAAAAGTTTCCTGATGTGGACCCGTTGACGGTGAGGTTCACCGATTTGCATCGCTACGTGACGGAGCTGCCGGGCTTTGCAGACGATCCGGCGAAGTCGAACGAGTCGCGGCTCGAGGCGATTCAGATGGCGTGGCATGAGGAATTTGAGGACGCGAAGTAACAGGGGCTATTGTTCTATCGCGTCTATTCCCTCCGCACAATCATTCGATTGGATTATCGGTCTTCATAATCCTGGCGATCACTCCAGCCGAAGGATCCTTCAAAATGCTGGAACTCCTTCTTCTTTCCCGGCACAAGATAGACGCTGAGCACGTCGAAACGGACGGGTGGAGCGGTCTCCTGCGGCAGTTGACGCACGTAGTGGCGAGCCAGGCGGCGAAGGGTGTGCCGTTTGTGAGAGTCGACAGCGGCTTCGGCGGGCGCGATGTCATGCGCGGTGCGGGTCTTCACTTCGATGATGCAAAGCAACGGCCCATCCCACGCAACCAGGTCGAGATCGCCGGCCACGGTTCCCGCTGACCAGCGGCGCGCCACCACGGTGTAACCTTTGCGCCGCAGAAAAAAGAAGGCCGCATCTTCGCCGTCGATGCCGGTGATGAGATGTGCTGGCAGGCTCGATGTGTGGCCGGGACGCCGAGCCAGTTTGTTGAGCCCGGCGAGTGTGCGTTCCTCGCAGCCGATGCGCAATTGCTCCAACCATCCCATGGGAGACCATTGTCGGCTTGATGAGCGAAAGGTGCAAATGAGGGCGCTGGTGATTCTAGAAAGATTGCTGTTTTTTGCGGTGGTTGCAAAGGAGCGAATGGGTCTTTTGAACCAATTTGGAACGGCCATCAGCGATTTGGGAATTTCACGTGTCTGAAAGTTAGATCAAGAGACGAATTCACTTCGACGCAGCCCTGATTGAGTGAGACTGGAGACCGGAACGCATGAAAGGCCGACTATGTCTCTCGGATTATTGGAAGGGCTGTTTTCGCAGCGCGACTCGCGTTCACCGCAGGCGTCTTCGGGTGCTCACGCGCCTTTGCCGGTCGAGTCCAGAGCGGAGGCTGATCGCAGTTTTGAGTTTGCGCTGGATGCGCTCCCTTGCAACGCAATGTTCTGCGACAAGGATCTGATTTTGCGTTATCTGAACCGGTCGTCGCGCAAGACGTTGCAGACTTTGCAACAGTACCTACCGGTGCCTGTGGATCAGATTGTCGGCAAGTCAATTCATGTCTTTCATAAGTCTCCGCCGAATATTGACATGATTCTGGGCGCGGGACAGCATAAGGGTGCGCATCATCTGCCTCATAAGGCGACCATACCGTTGGGACCGATGAAGCTCGATTTGCAAATTGAGCAGATGATTGACGGGCGCGGGAGATATATTGGCGCGGTGGTGATTTGGGGGGTAAGCACGCAGCAAAAGCTGGAAGCAATCCGCAAGGCCCAGGAGGTGCAGCGTGCCGACATTGAGCATTTGAACGGGAACCTGCAGATGGTGGCCACGGCTACTCACGAGATTGAGGCCAGCATTGCGGAGATTGCCAGGAACGCCGTGGATGTGGCGCAGACCGCGGAGAAGTCGCGCGTTGCGAGCGCAGAGACCAAGACCTCGGTCGAGAGTTTACGGGCCTCGAGTGCCGGTGTGGCCAAGGTGGCGGAACTGATTGCTTCGATCGCTACGCAGACCAGCGTGCTTGCTCTGAATGCGAACATCGAAGCTGCACGAGCCGGCGTTCACGGCCGGGGCTTTGCCGTGGTGGCGAGCGAGGTTAGGAAACTGGCTGAGCAAACAGCATCGGCTACAGCCGAGATTCAGAGCAAGGTGACCGAGATTGGAGGCGATGTGGCAACTGCGATGTCGGCAATCGATCGCATCGCCAATCAAACGGAGGATCTTTCAGGACTATCGCATCAGATGGCGGCCGCGGCGGAGGAACAGCACCTGGCCACGCGCGAGATGGCGCAGAATCTTGAGCGGGCGGCACACCGGACGTCGGAGATCGCCAATATGCGTCTTGACGAGAAGATCGAGTGAGAGGAATTGGGAAGGGAATGCAGTTGAGCGGAAGGGGAAAGGCCGGCAGCGCAGGGTGAAAGAATCACCGCGAACTGCCAGCCCTCGTCGTTGTTTTCAGGTTGAGAGCGAGAAATCGTGGATCAGGCGGTTACAACCTCAAGCGTGTTGGCGTGCTCGTGTTCTTTTTCGACCTGCGTGAGTGCCTCTTCAAGAATGTCGAGCGCAACGGTGGCTTCGTGTTCGTTGACGATGAGGGGAGGGCAGAGGCGGAGCGAGGTTTCACCGCAGCCGAGGATCATGAGGCCGCGTTCGAAGGCTAGAGTCTCCACGCGATTACGCAGGGCAGTGACAGGTTCGCGCGTGGTCTTGTCCTTTACCAGTTCGATGCCGATCATGAGGCCGCGTCCACGCACGTCGCCAACCAGCGGGTGCGAGTGCTTCCAGCCGCGCACGCGTTCCAGGATGAACTCGCCAACACGGGCGGCGTTATCGATTCCTTCGCGTTCCAGCACATCCATGGTGGCCAGTGCCGCGGCAAGCGAGATGGGGTTGCCGCCGAAGGTGGAGGCGTGGGAGCCGGGAACCCAATCCATGATTTCTGCGCGGGTCATGCAGATGCCCAGAGGCATGCCGCTGGCGATGCCCTTGGCCATGCAAACCATATCGGGCTCGACGCCGGAGTGCTCGATGGCCCACCACTTGCCGGTGCGACCGGCTCCGGACTGGACTTCGTCGACAACCAATAAAATGCCGTGACGGTTGCAGATGTCGCGCAGTTCGTGCAGGAAGTTGTCAGGCGCGACCACGTAGCCGCCTTCCCCCTGAATTGGTTCGACGAAGATAGCAGCAACCTCTTCGGGCGCGAGGGTGGTCTTGAAGAGCTTCTCTTCGATGAAGCGCGCGCAACCCAGGCTGAAGGCTTCTTCCTCTTGCGGTCCACCTGAGCAGCCGCGATAGGCATAGGGGTAGCGGATGTGGGTGACGCCGGGAACCAGCGGCGAGAAGCGGCGCTTCTGCTGCGGCTTGGAGCCGGTGAGCGAGAGTGCGCCCATGGTACGGCCGTGGAATGCGCCAAAAAACGAGATCACCTGCTGGCGGCCGGTGTGATAGCGGGCAAGCTTGAGGGCACATTCAATGGCTTCGGCGCCGGAGTTGCCGTAGAAAAACTTGTGGGGCCCGGGCATGGGCGCGACGGCGGAGAGGCGGTCAGCCAGGTCGGTGAGTAACTCGTGATAAAAGTCCGTGCCGGAGATGTGGATGAGTTCGGCAGCCTGCTGCTGGATGGCGGCGACAACTTCAGGATGGCAGTGGCCGGTGGAACACACGGCGATGCCGGCGGCGAAGTCGAGAAACTCGTTGCCGTCAACATCTTCAACGCGGACGCCCTTGCCGCGCTTGGCAACCAGCGGATAGGAGCGGGTGTAGCTGGGCGAGATGAGGCGGGTGTCGGCCGCAACGGCAGCCTGGGCTTTGGGGCCGGGCAGGGGACAGATCAGCTTTGGTCCGTATTGTGCGTGTAACTCTCGATTGGTCATCGTCTAGTCTCCTCGGCAGATGCGGTTGTGGGTCGCGATATAGATAGGGCGCGGCCAGCGACCCCGAACGGATGGGGTCGAACAAAAAAGTACAAGCCAGGGAAGTGCAGGCGAGGGTCTTCGGCAGTCCGGTACTAATCGCCGCCGAAGAGGCTAGGTCGAGTGCGGGTGGGGAGCACGCGCAGGTGCTTCCGCGGGCAGATGATGCGCGCGCGCGACCGAGACCAGCGTCTGTTGGCTGGTGCAATCATGATCGCGTTGGACGTGTGCTGGTGCATGGAATCCCACTACGCCGAGGATAGCCTATATTTACATCTTCTGTATAGTTCCTTTACGCGGACGATGGCTTGGAGAGCGTCTGAACGCGTTGATATCGCGGCGTCTGTTGAGGATGCAGCAAGAAGTGGGAAGCGGCGGTACCCCGCTCACGCTACGATGGAATCATCTTCATGACGAGCGCGACGCATACATCGCATCCCGGAAAGAAAGCGGCTACACGAGCCTCAATCGTGCTGGCATTTGCGAGCGTCTACTTTTTCTGGGGCTCGACGTATACGGCCATCCGCATTGGCGCGGAGGAAATGCCGGCGCTGCTGTTGGCGGGGACGCGGTTTCTGATTGCCGGGGCGATCTTGCTGGCGTGGTGCCGGTGGCGCGGATTGCGGCTGTGGTGGCCGGCGCGGCCCATGCTGCGGCTGGCGCTGATTGGACTGCTGCTGCTGGGCGGCGGCAACGTGGGGCTGGTGTATGCCGAACGGACGGTACCGAGCGGGCTGGCTTCGCTGGTGCTGGCTGTTACGCCGCTGTATGTGGCGTTGATTGAGATGTTTCTGCCGGGCGGCGAGCCGCTGAAGGCGCGCGGATGGCTGGGCATGACGCTGGGTTCGTTTGCGCTGGGGCTGCTGGTGTGGCCATCACTGCAAATTGGCCTGGATGGAAATCGGACGTTGCTGGTGGCGCTGGGCGTTTTGCTGGCCGGCGGGTTGTCATGGACCGTGGGCAGCATTGTCTCGCGGCGGTCGAAGCTGCCGGTGAACAGCCTGGTTGCCGCAGCCTGGCAGATGCTGGCGGCGGGGTTTGTGAACACGCTGCTGGGAACGGCACTGGGGCAATGGCCGCAATTTCACCTGGACCGTACCTCGGTCGGGTCGCTGGCCTGGCTGGTTACGGGCGGATCGCTGATGGGATATACATGCTTCATTTATTTGCTGGAGCATGTGCCGGTGGGGAAGGTGTCGTCGTATGCATATGTGAATCCGGTGGTCGCGGTGCTGCTGGGAATCTTCTTGTTGCACGAGCGGCCCGCACCGTCGGAGTTTGCCGGGATGGCGGGGATCGTGGTGGCGGTGTTCCTGCTGACCACGGCGCAGGTGAAGGGCAAGCAGCCGGCGATCGAGGAACTGGAGCGGGTCCCCGCGGAGTAAGCGGCGGGCGGCGGCCTGTCCGTACCCCCTCCCCCCCTTAAAAGAAAGTGCTTTGTTTTCATGCGGTTACATTGTAAGCATGACATAACAAAGGAGTTATTTTCATACATAAGAAAACAAACGACTTACAGCCTCATTGTCGGAATGGACGGAGCACCCTTTGCGGATAGAGACCGCAGCCGCCGGCCCAGAAAAAGGCGCAAGCGTATTCACCGCGTACCTCCAGGACGCGAGGTCTGACGACGCGAGGCCTGTGTGCGGTTGATGTCCACGGGTTTCACCTGTGGACATTTTCACCCTGTCCCTGCGGGACGAGCACCTTAGGTAGGGGAAGGAAAAGCGAACCAAAATGGAGCCTCTTAACCCGTTTAAGTAGTGTTGCTTAGGACTGTTTAACGCGAAGGTTCGAAGAAGATGAAACAACCTTTTTTTCCCGCCAGCCTCCGGGTTGCGAAATTCAGGTGCGTAAGGGGGAGGCTGGTTTGTGGAGCTGCTTTTGGCCCATTTGCGACTCTATTCCATTTTGCGCCAAGGCGGGGAAAGAATACGCAAAACGGGCAAAACTCTATTTGCAATGGAATGAGGTGTTTGGGGAAAATATGGAGGTTCCTGCACTTGACTTTTCCTGGGGTGCACCCCTTGGGTGAGACAGTCTGTATTTTGACAGATCGCCGTTGGTTGAAAAACGGTGTTCATTTTGTTGCCTCTGCGGCAGACTCGGATGCGGTTGGTGAAGCGGAGACAGGCTCTACTTGATGAACAGGCCCCAGAGCACTGAGGCTACGCCGCCGAATGAGGCAACAATGCCCAGGTACCAGTAGATGCGGCTGCGGGTGAGCAGCGTGACGGAACTGACGACCAGGCCGATCTCGAGCAGAGCTTCGCCGAGGTCGAAGCGATTGGCGCGGTCTTCGGCTTCTCCCACCTTCTGCTCGAATTCGCGAACGCTGTTCTCATGCTCATGGGCCTTTTCTTCCGCATCCTTCAAATCCCCAGCCCACTTTTCCTGCTTTTTGGCCCAATCGGCGGCATCTTTCTTTGCGCTGTCCTTGTCCGCGACGGAGAGATCGTGGAGGAGTTTGCCGGCCAGTTCGGTGTCAGTGGACCGGATATTTTTGGCCTGGTACAAGGCCCAGTTGTCGGTGACCCGGTTTTGCTCGACTGCGGCCCGGGTCTGGAAGAGGATGGCCTCGGTGTGGGTGCGATGGCCGAGGACGGTGGTGACGGCCACCAGTACGGCCAGCACGCTCATGGTGAAGGCGACGGGGCGGAGCGATGATTCGCGGTCGCCGTGCTCGGCGTTTTCCTGTAGTTCCTGGGCTTCGTTGGATTCCATGGGATTAGAGGTCCTCGGGTTTTAGCCCTGTTCGTTTTGCGATTCGGGCGAGCATTTTAGGGCCAATTTCTTCGCTTTCATGGAAGGCCCAGGTGAATTCGTAGGGGAACTTGGGGTTTTCGAGTTGATTGTGCGAGCCGCCCTTGCCTATGCGAGGCTTTTCCTGCCAGCCAATGCGAATCAATGCACGATAGACTTTCTTCGAGCTTGTTGAGGGCCACTGACTCATGGGGCAATGATCGCCGTTTCACGACGCAATTCCAAGGACGGGGTATAACACCAAGGATGTTGGTTGATAGTGGTAGCGCGGAAAACCAATCAAAAGGACGCGGCGTAGCCGTTCATGCAACTGCAAAGCGGACTTGCCCTGGCGTACTTTGATCCGCTTCAATGCGATCGGCAACCACTCGCAATGCGAGCGCTTCAACCTTCGATTGGGCTTCTGTGCGAGTGGCTCCATAAGCAAGCACTCCGGGCAGACTCTCAATCTCGGCAATCCAGCGGCCGTCTTCCTCGCGATCGAAGACAATCTCAAAATCCATGGCCAACACCTCCGTGGGGAACCGGAAATCCCACTGTTAGCAGTCTACGCGAGATATAGCTATTTTCGCTTCCAGCGGACGCCTTCTTTGGAGTCTTCTATTACTATGCCTTTTTCGGCTAGTTCGTTGCGGATTTGGTCGGCTCTTGCGAAGTTGCGCTGCTTTTTGGCCTGGGTGCGCTCGGCTACTAATGCGTCGATGGCTTCATCGGTGAGGCCCTGGCGGGCGCGGAGCTCGGGAGCTACATCGTCAAGGCGGCCGGATTGCTCGGCCCATTCAAGGGCGCGTTTGGTGGGCTCGGCGTCGTGGTCTTCGATGACATCGAAGACGGAGTCGAAGCTGGCAAGGACGGCGAGGATTGCGGCCTTGTCTGCGAGGAGCAACTGTCCCTGGTCGATGGCGGTGTTGGCGGCGCGGATTAGATCGAAGATGGGGGCGCGGGCTTCAGCGGTGTTGAGGTCGTTGGAGAGCGCGGCGATGTAGTTTGTTTGCGCTTTTTGAGCGGCGTCCTGAAGCGCGGGATTGGCACCCTCGACAAAACTGCCTTGGGTCAAGCGCTGCGAGAAGGTGCGCAGGCGGTCGATGGCGTTTGTGGCTTCAATGAGGCCGTCGAAGGTGAAGTTGAGCTGGTGGCCGTAAGGAACCGAGATGAGCGCCATGCGGATGGCGGAGGCCTTGTAGCCTTTTAGAAGAAGGTCGCGGAGGGTGAAGAAGTTGCCTTCACTCTTGGACATCTTGCGGCCGTCGACGAGCAGAAAACGGACGTGCATCCAGTGACGGGCGAAGGTGCGGTGCGTGACTGATTCGCTCTGGGCGATCTCGTTTTCGTGGTGCGGAAACATCAGGTCTTCGCCGCCGGCGTGGAGATCGAAACTTTCGCCGAGATATTCCATGGCCATGGCGGAGCACTCGATGTGCCAGCCGGGGCGGCCACGGCCGATGGGGGTATCCCAGGAGTGTTCGCCGGGCTTGGCGGCTTTCCAGAGGGCGAAATCGCGGGCGGAGTCCTTCTCGTATTCATCGAGATCGACGCGCGCGCCGTCTTCAATGCCGCTCAAATCTTTTTTGCTGAGCTTGCCGTAATCGGGGAAGGACGCGAGGCGGAAGTACCACGAGCCGTCTTCAGTCTGGTAGGCGGCGCCGGCTTCAGCTAGCTTCTGGATCAGGGCAACCATGCGCGGGATGTGTTCCGTCGCACGGGCTATGATTTCGGGGCGCTCGACGCGAAGGGAGTCGAGGTCCTCAAAGAATGCCGCTTCGAAAGGGGCTGTGTAGTCGTGGATGGAGATGCCGGCGGCGGCGGCGTTGCGGATGATCTTGTCGTCGACGTCGGTGATGTTCATGACGTGGCGAACGGGGATGCCGAGCAGGTGGAGGGTGCGGCGCAGGATGTCGACTTGCAGAAAAGTGCGGAAGTTGCCGATGTGGCCGTAGTCGTAGACGGTGGGGCCGCAGGCATAGATGCCAAGGGGGTCGCCGTTTTGGGGCGAGAGTTCTTCGATGGTTCCGGAAAGGGTGTTGTAGAGGCGGAGAGGCATTGGTCCTGTTCTGAATTCTTTGGTCTGGATTCCTCTAATGGGAACAATCGCAATCTGGGGCTTTGAGCCCTTTCGATTGTAGCAAGGGGGGATAGAACAGGGATTAGGGAATAGGGATTAGGGAATAGGGACTGGAGACAGGGCTGGCGAGTCAGAAGCTCAGCGGCGGCGGGCGCCTTCGAAGTTGATGATGAACAGGAGGAACAGTCCCAAGCCAAGAGCGACCCAGCCGCGGAGATCCCAGTTAAACCGAATCTCAATAAAGGTGCTGGGAATGAGACCGAAGCCCTGGCCGACCCAAAGTACGCCGAGCGCCAGCAGAGTGTAAGCCAGAATGTTGCCAACCAATTTCATCTGATCATCCCCTATGTGTTGTGGTTTTGTTTAGATAGTATGCCATCTTGAGGGGAGGCTGAACAGAGGGTAGAACGAGGAGTTGGATTTTCAGTTTCCCAGGGCGAGGGATGGGTCGGCGGAGAGGGATTCGGGAGCGAAGTCGCCGGCAAGGAAGCGGGGCCAGGCGGCGGCGGCGATCATGGCGGCGTTGTCGGTGGACAGGGCGAGGGTGGGGAAGGAAACGAGGAGATTGCGGCGGGCTGCTTCAACATTGAAGCGGGCGCGGAGTTCGCGATTGGCGGCGACGCCTCCGGTGACGAAGATGCGGCGGGCGCCGAGGGATTCAGCGGCGGCGAAGGTCTTTTTGAGCAGGTCGCCGACGACTGCGTGCTGGAAACTGGCGATGAGGTCGAGGGTTTGGGGGTCGCAGTGGGCGAGGGCGTCGTCGATTGTAGGTCGGGCTGGGGCGTCGGGGCCGGTGAAGAGGGCTTCGCGGCGGGACTCAGCTTCAGGGCGGAGGTTGTGGAGTTCAACGTAGCGGAGGACGGCGGTCTTGATGCCGGAGAAAGAAAAGAGGAAGCGGGGGTCGAGGTTGGCGATGGGTGCGGTGGTCGCGGCCTTGGTGCGGGGGGCGCGGCCGGCGAGATGGAGCTTGGTCTTGATGTGGGAGAAAGCGAAAGGGACGGCGAGGGGGTTGCCGTGCTGGGCGAGGGCGTCGATCCAGGGACCGCCGGGGTAGCCGAGACCGAGGAGCTTGGCGACTTTGTCATAGGCCTCGCCGGCGGCGTCGTCGAGGGTGCGGCCGATTAACTTGTAGTGCCAGGTGTTGTTGATGGGGCTGGCGAGGTAGAGATGGGTGTGGCCGCCGGAGACTACTAAGGCGAGGGCTGGGTCGGGTGGTGGTTGAAGAGCAGACGCAGGTCCTTCGACTCCCTGCGGTCGCTCAGGATGACAATCTTTTATTGATTCGCGCTCGTTTAGGAGGACGGCGTGGATGTGGCCTTCGAGATGGTTGACGGCGATTAGGGGAAGGTTGTTGGCGAAGGCGAGGGCTTTGGCGTAGGTGATGCCGACGAGGAGCGCGCCAGCGAGGCCGGGACCGCTGGTGACGGCGATGGCGTCGAGGTCGGCGAGGGTGGTGTTGGCCTGGGCGAGGGCGGTGCGGACGACGGGGACGATGGCGCGGAGATGCTCGCGGGAGGCTAGCTCTGGAACGACTCCACCATAGCGGGCGTGGGTGGCGATTTGCGAGGCGACGACGGAGCTGAGGGTGTGGGCTCCGCGCTGGACGATGGCGGCGGCGGTCTCGTCGCAGGAGGATTCGATGGCGAGGATTAGACCGGAGGCGGGCATTCTTCTAGTGTAGCTAGTCGGCTGGTGGAGGGGTTTGCGAGTCAGCAGGTCAGCAAGTCAGCGAGTCAGCGGGTCAGCGAGTCAGCAGGTCAGCGAGTCAGCGGGTCAGCGAGTCAGCAAGTCTGCGGGTTGGTTAGTTGCCAGCTCGGTTGGTTGGGTGAGAATGGATGCAGGTATGGTGACGGGATCGCGACAATTTGAAGCGGCGGTGGGGGTGGTTGCGAGGCTGCGCGCGGAGGGATATGAGGCCTTCCTGGCGGGGGGGTGCGTGCGGGATCTGATACTGGGAAGAGAGCCTAAGGATTATGACGTGGCTACTTCTGCGACGCCGGATGTGGTGCTGGGGATGTTTGAGAGGACCTTTGCGGTGGGGGCGCATTTTGGGGTGGTGCTGGTGGGCACCTGCGGTGCGGCAGACGCGGCTTACGCCGCAGGACAGGAGCGCGGCGAGCCGGAGTATGTGGTGACGGAGGTCGCTACGTTTCGGTCGGATGGGGCTTATTCGGATGGGCGGCATCCGGATGCGGTGCGGTATACGACGAGCGCTGAGGAGGATGTTAAGAGAAGGGATTTCACGATTAATGGGTTGTTGATGGATCCGCTGCGAAAGCCCGAAGAACAACCGCAGGTCCTTCGACTCCCTGCGGTCGCTCAGGATGACAGTCTTTTTTTTGTAATTCAAGAAGAAAAACAGAAGCGGGTCCTTCGCTGCGCTCAGGATGACAGTCGTCGGTTTGTAATTCAGGACGACGGTCGTTTTGGGTCGACGGTGTTGGATTTTGTGGGTGGGGTTGCGGATTTGGAGGCGGGGGTTGTCAGGGCGATTGGGAGGGCGGAACTGCGGTTTGAGGAAGACCACTTGCGGATGTTGCGCGGGGTGCGGTTTGCGGCGCGGTTTGGGTTTGCGATTGAGGACGGGACCAAGGCGGCGATGCGGGGGTTGGCGGGCAGGCTGGCCGCGGTGAGTCGCGAACGCGTGAGGGATGAGCTGACAAAGATGTTGACGGAGGGTCACGCGCGGCGGGCGTTTGAGCTGCTGGATGAGACTGGGCTGCTGACTGAGGTGTTGCCCGAAGTGGCGCGGATGAAGGGCGTGGAACAGCCGGTGCAGTACCATCCCGAGGGCGATGTCTGGGTGCATACGCTGGGGTTGCTGGGGCAACTGGAGGAGGGTTGTTCGGCGACGCTGGCTTGGGGGGCGCTGCTGCACGATGTGGGGAAGCCGCCGACGTTTCGACGGGCGCCGGACCGGATTCGATTTGACGGGCATGTGGATGTTGGGGTGGCGATGGGGGCGGAGATTTTGCGGCGCTTCAGGTTTTCAAATGAGGAGACGCGGCAGATTTTGGCACTGATTGAAAATCACATGCGGTTTGCGGATGCGGGGCGGATGAAGACTTCCACGCTGAAGCGGTTTTTCAGGCTGCCGGATTTTCCGGAGCACCTGGCGCTGCACCGGATGGATTGCATGGCGGGGAGCAAGAACCTGGAGCACTGGGAGTTTGTGCGGGAGCGGTTTGAGGCGATGTCGGAGGAGACGGTGCGGCCGAAGCCGCTGATTACCGGGCGGGAACTGATTGCCGCGGGGTATGCGCCGGGAGCGGGGTTTAAGGAGATGCTGCGAGCGGTTGAGGATGCGCAGTTGGAGGGGACGATTGCGACGGAGGAAGAGGCGCTGCGGATGGTGCGGGAGCGGTTTCCGGGGGTACCTCGTCGCTGATGTGGTGTGGGAAAATGCCTGAAAAACAAATGCAGGTCCCCTTCGGCTCCGCTCAAGGCAGGCTTTCGACTCAGGATGACCTCTTCTGGGGGTGGTCAGGATGACCGCCTTTTTTTGTGCTACGAAACTTTGAGAAAATGCAAATGCAAATGCAAATGCAAATGCAAAAGCAAAGGCAAAAGCAACCGCAACCGCAACCGCAAAGACAAAAACAAATGCAGGTCCTTCGACTCACCACCCCCGAGCTGAAGAGCGCTCGGGGCCCCGTTCGCTCAGGATGACCGCCTCTCGGGGGAATTGGCTCCGAGCGCAGAGATACAAGGATGACCGCCTCTCGGGGGAATTGGCTCCGAGCGCAGAGATACAGGGATGACCGCCGCTTTTGGCAACGCGCCTTTTTCTTATCGTGAATTTGAGAGAGTGCGCTGCGCGCACATAGCGAGTTAGCAAGTTGGCGGCGCTACTTTGTTTTCCAGGGTGCCGATTGGGTCGATGGTGATGCGAATCTGGTCTCCGCTGGCTAGCGTGAAGTTATCTGGTGGGACTATGCCGGTGCCGGTCATTAGAAATGCGCCGGTGGGGAAGCTGTTGTCGCGGAACAAATATTCAACGAGAGTGGAGGGCGCGCGCTTCAGCTCGGCAAGCGTTGTTGCGCCGGAGAATTCTGTGTGGGCGTTGCGCTGAATCTCCACGCGAATGGGCGTTGAGGGTGAGAGTGATTCATTCGAGATGAGGACACAGGGACCGAGGGCGCAACTCTGGTCGTAGACTTTTGCCTGGGGAAGATAGAGCGGATTTTCGCCTTCGATGTCGCGGGAGCTCATGTCGTTTCCGACGGTGTAGCCGATGATGTGGCCGCGGTTGTTGATGAGCAGGGTTAGTTCGGGCTCGGGCACGGACCACGAAGCATCTTTGCGAATGCGGACATCTTGACCGGGGCCGGCTACGCGGTGTGGCGTGGACTTGAAGAACAACTCGGGACGTTCCGCGGAATAGACGCGGTCGTAAAAGTTGCCGCCGCCCGAGGACTTCGACTCTTCCATGCGCGCGCTGCGGCTGCGGTAGTAGGTGACGCCCGCGGCCCACACTTCCTGACTGCCGATGGGGGCTTCGATCGTCGCCGATGAAAAATCCTGCGCGGCTTCGTCTTTGTTGATGATGGCGCGAAGAAACGCAGGCAGATCGTCGTGGGTTACGAGCGCATCCCAGGAGGCCGAGGGGACGCGATAATAATTGGCGGCTTCTTCCACATAGAAACCGTTGCTGGTGCGGTAGAGTTTCACGGTTGATTCCTTTAACGTTTACTGTTTCAGCTTTGAAGCGATTTTGTCGACATCGTAAATGCAGCCGCCCCAGACGCCGCCGCTGGCGTTGACGAGTGCGGCCCAGAGACGGGTGTCGTCGGGGAGTTGGGGATGGGGATGCAGGTCGGGGCGAGGGTCGCGAAGTGAAAGTCGGCGCGAGCCTTCCTCAGCGCCGTAGATCTCATTCGCACCACCTACGAGATGAACGGAGCCGGCCAGCGATTCGCGATCGATGACAATCTCGATCTGGTCGCCATCGAGAATTTTGCCGATGGGGCCGCCGGCGAGCGCTTCAGGAGAGATGTGGCCGATGCAGGCGCCGGTGGATACGCCGCTGAAACGCGCGTCGGTCAATACCGCTACATGCTTGCAATGGGGAAGCTGTTTGAGCGCGGCGGTGACCTGATAAATCTCCTGCATGCCGGCGCCGGCGGGGCCACCGCAGATGAGAACGATGACATCGCCTTGCGCGACGTGGCCGCTCTTGATGGCCTGGATGGCGGACTCTTCAGTGACAAAAACTTTGGCCGGGCCGAGATGGCGGTACACATTTTTTTCATCGACGAGTGAGGGATCGATGGCGGTGCTCTTGATGACCGAGCCTTCAGGCGCGAGATTGCCTACGGGAAAACAGATGGTCGAAGTCAGGCCCGCGGATCGGGCGCGCGTGGGGGACATGATGACGTCGTCGGGGTCGATGCCGTCTCGCTTCTTAAGTACGCTTCGCAGCTCATGACGGCGGGGGCTGTCGCGCCACCAATCGAGACAGGTGTCGAGGGTTTCGCCGCTGACGGTCATTGCGCTGGTGTCGATCAAGCCCGCATCGCGGAGGTGAAGCATGACTTCAGGAACGCCGCCGGCGAGGAAGACTTGCACGGTGGCGAAATTGCGAGGGCCGTTGGGAAGTGCATCGACGAGGCGCGGGACCTGACGATTCACTGCGGCCCAGTCAGATGCGGTGGGACGCTGCAAACGTGCTGCGTGAGCAATGGCGGGGATGTGGAGCAGGAGATTGGTGGAACCGCCGAACGCGCCATGAAGGACCATGGCGTTGCGGATTGCCGACTGCGTGAGGATTTTATTGGTGCCGATGCCGAGATGGTGGAGGCGCATGATGGCGCGGCCGGAGCGACGGGCTGCGTCTAGCCAGATGGGCTGGCCTGAGGGACCGAGCGCGGTGTGAGGAAGGGCGAGTCCGAGGGCCTCGGCGACGACCTGGCTGGTTGCGGCGGTGCCGAGGAACTGGCAGCCGCCGCCGGGAGATGCGCAGGCGCGGCAACCAACTTCGGCAGCGTATTCCAACGTGATTTGATTTTGGGCGAAGCGCGCACCGATGGTTTGAACTTTTGCTGCATCTTCACCTGACTCGGGCAGAAGGGTTACACCGCCGGGGACGAGAACGGTTGGTTGCGATCCCGCGGATGCAAGAGCCATCATCATGGCGGGCAGACCTTTGTCGCAGGTGGCGATGCCGATGACGCCTTTGCTGGTGGGAAGAGATCGCATGAGGCGGCGGAGCACGATGGCGGCATCGTTGCGAAAGGGAAGCGAGTCCATCATGCCGGTTGTGCCTTGCGTGCGGCCGTCGCAGGGATCGGTGCAGGCTCCGGCGAAGGGGACGGCGTGGAGAGCTTTCAATTCGCGCGCGGCTTCGGCGACGAGCAGGCCGACTTCCCAGTGGCCGGTGTGGAAGCCGAGGGCGATGGGCTCTCCAGTGTCGGCGCGCAGGCCGCCATGGGTGCTGAGGATCAGAAACTCAGGGTCGAGGAGGCGAGCGGGGTCCCAGCCCATGCCGGCGCTTTGACTCAGGCCGAAGAGATTTCCGGAGGGCTGAGTGAGCAACATTTCAGCAGAGAGCGGCAGGAGTCCGGCGGGACCGGGGGCGTGCGTCGAGACGCTGAGCAGACTCGAGTCCGTTGTCTCAAGCACCGATGCGAGCGCGATGTTTGCGAAGGGAAGGCCCATGCAGATTCAAGTATAGAGAGCGACCTTGGACTGAGGCAGTTATGTTGAGTCAGTTGAGTCAAGAGATGCTATAAACCTTGTGTGCCGGATATGCAAAGTGCGGAGCGGGAGCGGGGGTTGCGGCGACGCTGGGTGTACCTCATGCCCGCTGTGTTTGTGACTTATAGCCTGGCATATCTCGATCGCGCGAATTACGGATTTGGGGCAGCGGCCGGGTTGGCGCAGACGCTGCATATCAGCGATTCGCGGTCGGCCTTTCTGGGGTCGCTTTTTTTTCTCGGCTACTTCCTGTTTCAGATTCCGGGTGCGGCGTATGCGCGGCAGAAGAGCGCTACGCGGCTGGTGTTTTATGCGCTGGTGAGTTGGGGCGCGCTGGCGGCATTGACGGGCGTGATCAGGGAATTCTGGCTGCTGGCGCTCGACAGGCTGTTGCTTGGCGTGGCGGAGAGCTTCATCTTGCCTTCGATGCTGATTTTGTTGACGAACTGGTTTACGCGCGCTGAGCGGTCGCGGGCGAATGCGGCTCTGCTGCTTGGAAATCCAGTGACGGTTTTGTGGATGTCGGCGGTTACCGGATTTTTGATCAAGGCATTCGGCTGGCAGATGACATTTATTCTCGAAGGCGTTCCTTCGATTTTATGGGGATTTGTCTGGGTGCTGGTGGTGCGGGACCATCCGCATGAAGCGCGATGGATGAGCAAGGACTGTTGCGATCACCTGCAGAGCGAGCTTGCGCTGGAACAGACGTGGCTGCCGCGCATGGCTAATCTGCGAGCGACGCTGCGCGTGCACGGGGTGCTGCTGCTGTGCTTCCAGTACTTCTGCTGGAGCGCGGGGGTTTACGGATTTGTGCTGTGGCTGCCAACGATGATCAAGGCTGGATCGGCTCGAGGGATTGAAATTGTTGGACTGCTGAGCGCGGCGCCGTTTTTGCTGGCGATTTTTCTGATGCTGGGAGTCGCGCACTTTTCCGATCGCGCGCTCAGTCGTAAGAAGTTTATCTGGCCGTTCCTGGTGGTGGCCGGCGTTGCGTTTTTTATCTCGTTTTTGACGGCGGGAACGAATTTCTGGGTGGCGTACGCCGGTCTGATTGTTGCGGGTGCATGCATGTATGCGCCCTATGGTCCATTTTTCTCGATCATTCCGGAGATGCTTCCGAAAAATGTTGCGGGTGAAGTGATGGCGCTGATCAATAGCTGCGGTGCGCTGGGCGGGTTCGCGGGGACATGGATTGTGGGTGGTCTTCAGGCGCTTACGGGGAATTCGCGAGCTGGGTATTTTGTCATGTCGATGTCGGTGATGCTGGCGGGTGGGATTATTTATGGGCTGCGGAGTTCGCAGGCGGCGAGCAGGTCAGGCGTGTAGGTGCGGAGAAATTCATTCCGATTGTTGGCTTTTTTCCCCGGTCCCCAAGTGCGAGGGACCCGGGGGCACCCAGTTTCATCTCACTTGGTTGGCTTCGCAGGTGGGGACTGAGACAAAGCATTTGAGAATTGCCGGTGATGAGTATTTTGCCGCTAAAGAAAAATGCCCGCGCCTGAGGCTCATGAGAAAGCCTCAGGCGCGGGCAGGAAATGGAGGATCAACCTAGAAGTTAAAGCGGCCGCTGAATTGGAGTGAACGCGCACCCTGTGTTGGAGAGTAGCCGGGGCCAAAGCTGGTGATGTATCCGAAAGTTCCACCACCAACCGTCGTGTTGGGGTTGGAGGTAAGTATCGCGTGATTGAAGAGATTGAGCGCCTCGAAGCGAATCTGGAACTCGCTCTCGCGATAGATGTGGATGGCCCGGAAAAGGCTTGCGTTGAAAACCGAAACTCCGGGTCCGCGGAACTCGTTGCGCCCGGTGTTGGGCAGGGTGGGAGGAGCATTGTTCGGGTTTCCGGCAACGCTGGCGGTAGGCTCGGCCGGGTTCGCGAACGACGCAGGATTGAACCAGGGTTTGCCACCGGACACAGCACCGCTGCTCGGCGTTCTGTTGTGGCCGCTTTCCTGCTGGTAAGGCGCGACCAACTGGGCGTAGGTTGTGCCAAAGCCGGGCGCCACGTTTCCAATGAGGTTGCTGTTGGCGCTCACCGAGAACGGGAGACCGCTATAGTGGCTGAATTGCCCGTTCAACTGGAAGCCACCGATAATCTCGGCGATCAGGCCATGGTTTGCTAGTTGCTGGCCGTACCCGAAGGGCAGGCTATAGATGCCATACACCTGCGCGTTGTGCTTCTGGTCGTACCCCGCGGTGGCCCGGTTGAGACGGAACTGTGCCGGGTAGTTGAATGTCAAGCCGCCGGAGCCGGAGCCGGCGCCGTTGTCTTCAAAGTCGATGGCATGCGAGTAGGTGTAGACCACGCCCAGGGAGGCATTCTTACCCGCGTTGTGGGTCAACTGCGACTGGAGTGCGTTGTACATTGAACTGGCGAGCGGCTGAGTGTAGGTGATGCCGCCCGTGTTGTAGCAGGCCAGCTTCGCGGTTCCGGTGCAGAACTGCTCGTTAATAACTTCGTTGTCAGTGAAGCTGCACCCTCCGGTCAAGCCGGTGGACGGATTGTATTGGCCGTTCGCCATGCAGGGGGAGGCGGCACTGGGAAACTGAGCGGCATTGTAGGGGCTCCAGCCGATCTGCTGGCGGACAAAATGCGTGCCCACATAGCCGACGTTTGCGACCCATTTGTGGCCGATATCCCGCTGGACGAAGAGGTTCCAGCTCTCGATGTAGCCGCGGCGGAAGTTCTGCGCGACCGTGGTTGTGGATCCGGAGATCGGCAGCGAAACAAAACCGGCGTTGAGGTTGGGCGCGACCGGTACAGGGATGCCGTAGGTCAGGGGCATCGGTTGGCCGCTGGCGTAGGTGCTTGTATTCGCTGGATCGACTGCGATGGTGCCCGTGCCGGTGCCAACGTAAATCGGCGCCAGGTCTTCAGGGAATTCGTCGCGCAGATAGCGCATGGTATCCGGGTCGGAGGTCAGGCCGAACCCTGAACGCACTACGGTCTTTTCGGTCAGGCGGTAGTCGAGACCGAGGCGCGGAGCAAAGAACCCGTACCCAATATTGATGCCTGCGTTCTCCGGATTTCCATTTCTGCCACCTACCTCAACGTTGGCGTTCTGAGGCAGTCCAGGAATGAGAACGGTTACGCCGGTGTGATCGCGGTATGCCGGCGGATAGAGTTCGTAGCGCAGGCCGTAGTTGACGGTGAACTTGGGCGTGACGGTCCACTGATCCTGGGCATAGGCTCCAAGCGTCGTCCAACGGAGGGAGTTCGGATTGAAGACCTGCTCAGGATGGGACACGGCAGAACCGGTGCCGTTGTTTGGCAGACCGAGCAGGAAGTCGGCAAGCGAGGTGTAACTGGTGACACCGCACGCGGCCTTGGTTGCCGTTGCCGAGATACCGCAGGTCATTCCACCCTGAAACTGGAAGCCGCCGCGGGGAACGTTGATCCCGCTGCCGCTGGTGGGTTGGAAATGATTCAGGTCGAAATGGTAGTAGGAGAAACCGTACTTTGTTGAGTGCTTCCCTTTTACCCAGCTCAGGTTCACATCCCCGGTGAACTGGTTGTCGCGGAAGAGGAACGGATTGGAGCCATTGGTATTTCCCAAGCCGTTAAAGGTTGTGAAGTCGAAGGCTGGTTGTCCTTCATAGTTTGGCCCCAGGCCATTTGTGCCGGGAATGCCGAGCACGTTGGTTCCGTAGTCGCCCAGTGTCTGATCAAGAGTGGACTGCGCGCCTGTGACCTGGCGGGTGTAGCCGAAGTCGGCGTCGACAACCAGGCTGGCGGAGATTACGTGGCTCATGCCCAGGCCAACGTTCTGAGCCCGGCCGGCCGCGGCGCCGGGCTGGCCGCCGTCAAACGTTCCGCCGCCTGCCTTGCCGAGTTCCTGCGGGTCGGTTCCGGTGTACGGTGAAATGCCGTACTTCCCATAGATCTGCGTATTGTCGTTGGGGATGTAGGTGATCTTTGTGTCCGATGCGTTGCGGTTGTAGCCAAAGGTTCCGGTACCAAAGATATCGTTGGACAATTGGTTGGTAAAGGAAGCAGTCGGTTCGCCCGCTGCGCCCACTTTTGCAGCGATGGGGGCCAGGTCGGCCATCATGATGGATGCGGCGTTCGCAATTCTCGACGCCGGAATGGTGTTTACATTTGATCCGGTTTCTCCGTACTCATTGGTGAAGCTGGGGCGGCATGAGTAATTGAGGTAGCCGCTGGTGTAGGTGAGGGTGGGGCAGAGAGTTGTGTTGATGGTCCCGATCCAACTGGCCGATGGGATTGTTGGCGCCGGATCGTAGAGGATGCCATTGTTTACTCCGGCTGCTTCCGAGAAGTTGCCGCCGATCATGTTGGTGTCTGGGACGGACAGGTCGCCGCTGATCAACTGGCGCCGTGTGATGCGATCGAAATTGGTGAAGAAGAAGAGCTTCTTTTTGCTGGTGAGTATCCAGGGAAGATAGACAGGGCCGCCGACGTTGAAGCCATATTCCTGATAGATGTTTTTGGGAAGCACTCCGCTGATGGTTGTATAGGGGCGTGCGTTGATTGCACCGTCCTGGTAGTACTCCCAGGTGCTGCCATGGAAGTTTCTGGTTCCGTTCTTGGTGGTGATTTTTACGGAAGCGCCGCCGGCCATGCCTTGCTCGGCATTGAAGGCGTTGGTGGTGAAGCTAACGTTTTCAATCGAATCCGCCGGAGGAACGTAGGCGATCAGGTAGGGCAGCCATCCATATGAGTTTTCCGCGCCATCGATGCGCGTGGTGTTGCCGTTGTAATTGTTACCGTTCACATTCACGCTCATGGCGCGTGCCGGGTTGCCGGCAACCGAGTTCTTCTCCTGCACGTCGGCTGCGCCGGGAATGATGGTGTACAGGGACTGAAAGCTGCGGCCCTCCGACGAAGTGAGGGGCAGTTGCGTTAGCTCCGTCTGACTGATCTCGTTGTTAACTTCGGCCGTTTCGGTCTGGAGTTCAGGCGGCGCCTCGCTGACCGTAACCTCCGTCTTGACTGTTGCCGCCTGGAGCGTCACGTCGGCACGCACTTCGCGGTTGACTTCGATCTCGAGATCCTTTTCCGTGAACCCGGCAAAGTTTCCCTTGGCGGGGACGGACACGGTGTAAGTGCCTGGCAGCACATCAAGAAACACGTACGCGCCCAAGCCGTTGGTCGAGGTGCCGCGGGTTTCGCCAGTCCCTTGATTGACGATCTTTACAGCTGCACCGGGAATGACAGCGCCGGTCCTATCGGTGACGGTTCCGGTGATGGTGCCGTAGAGTACCTGTGCATTGGCAGAGCTGGTTGCAAGCAAAATGGTAAGAAGCGCGACTGCCATCAGCAGCGTACTGGCCGCGCGTGCAATGATCCGATGACTGAATCCTGGCCTTCCTTGCATAGCTTCCTCCGAAAAATTCTTGATTGAGTATTTCTTCTTCAACTCGACGGGCAATCTTGTGGGTGTCTGTCCCTGAATTTGCCCGAGTGCTCAATTTCACCGTGCCCATGCCAGCCGACCAGGTTCCGGATTGAAATCTGAAAATGGGATCAATTTAATTGGCGACACGAACTATAGGGTGATTTCAGCAGAATTGTCAAGACAGAAAAGCGACTCATCAAAAAGGCTGACCTGGGGTTAACGAATCGATCAATAGGAGAAAGTTGAAAAGTAGTTAAGAGAATCGCTTTATCAATTTTCCTTTGATCTGGGTCCAGCTTCAATCTGGAGGCGACATGGGCGCTTGTACGCAGGGCAATTTCAGGGAAAGACAATTGCGGCTCTGTCCGCCTGGACCGTTTCAGGTTCTGGTCCAGTCAGGACTGGCGCGTTCCTGAATGGCTCGGAACCTGAAGTTGTTAGCGGACGGGCCGGCGCTGAAACACAAGCGCCGCCGCGCCCCTCAGGCGAGCGATTTCCCCTTCATGCGTGGGAAGAATCCGCGGAGGCGTTCCGGCAAGTGGGCGATCCGCAATTTCTTTCTCGATGACCGGACCGAAGAGGTGCCAGGCCGAGGTGACATCGCCTGCGACGAGGATCAGGCTGGGAGCGAGACCGGCGATAATCAAGCGTAGTCCGCGACCGATGTATAGCGCTTGTTTGGCCAGCGCCTGTGCGGCGTGTTCATCGTTGTCGGACCTATTCAGCAATTCCTGAAACGTAACGTCCCGGCCCTGGGGCACGAGTTCCTTGTAATATCGGAGCGCCGCATTGCAGGAGGCGAATGTTTCCCAGCAACCCCGCTGGCCGCAAGTGCAGAGGAGGCCCGACGGATCGAGCGAGGTGTGTCCGAATTCTCCAGCCATTCCGTGATGGCCGGTGATGAGCTGACCGTTGGCGAATATGCCAGTTCCGACGCCCTCCGACACGGTCAACAGCACTACATCGCGGATGCCGTCGATGCGCCTGAACGTCAGTTCCGCCAGCAGGCATGCGGTTGCGGCGTTCTCCATCTGCACCGGCAAGCCCATCTTTTTTTCAATCACTCTCTTGAGGTCGAAGTCGGGCCAGTGAAGATTGGGCGCAAAGATCAACCGCTGGGTGGCGGGGTCGACTCTGCCGGGGAGGCTGATACCAATCCCTTCAATGGATTTGTGGTTGAGAGCGTGCTGCATTCGGATCATGCCGTCAATGATGCGGCGGGTGGAGTCGGCCGGGTCGAGGTTGAGCGAAACCATTGATCGCGAAAGCAAGCGACCGTGAAGGTCCACTGTGGCGAGAATCGCTTGCTTAGGGTGAATATCGACCGCGATCACCACCAGGTCCTCATTCAAACCGAGGAGGGTAGGGCGACGCCCGCGGGGCCGGGACGCAATAGCGCCCTCGCATACCCATTTCTCACGAATGAGCTGCTCAACGATTTGCGAAATGGTGCTTCTTTGCAGTCCGGAACGGCGGGAAAGATCGGCCCGCGAGATGGGCTGATTGGCCCGGATAAGCTCGAGCACGATGTCACGATTGATGCGACGGGCGGTTTCACTCGAAGCGAGCTGAACGTCAGTCAGATCGATGTGTCTCATGCCCCTTGCGCGCTGCTGCGACTGCACCGGAACTCCTCCTGGACGAAAAGCTGCCGCCGAATCGAATCACGGATACGACCGCACTTTCCCCGAAGCACGTAACATTAGCATGATATATACACCTGGACGCAAGAAGACCACCTGAGATGACTCTTCCGACGATAGGTGCTCCACTTTGATACCCGGCCTGGACGAACGCGCGATCAAAGGAAATGGTCCTTCAAAGCCAACTCTCCTGGCACGCGAACAGGGTCACGGCCGGGGAGCCTGCTTGACTGCGCTGTCTATTTATCGTTATTGTTCGGGGTGCGAAATTAATCTCGACGACCATGAGGAGAGATCATGTTCCTCTCAAGTCTTGCCTGCGCCTCGAAGAAGTTTCCGCACTCAGCCGCGGCATTCGGCATCTTCACACTTGCTGCCCTTTCGGGCGCTGTTGCGCAGGGATCGAAGGGGATTCCTGACATCACGATAGACAGCTCGGTAACTATCGTGGAGAGCGCGCAGGAATCCGGACCGGTGCACCGGGCCACGCAGGATTTGGCCGGCGATTTCACCAGGGTCTTCGGGAAGGCGCCGGTGATGGTTGGCGAATTGAAGGAGGCGGGTCCAGTTGCCATCTTGATTGCGGAGCGCTCGAAGATTCCTTCGGGAGTTGAATGCGCTACTACGACGGAGCCGGAGGCTTTTGCGTTTTCAACGGCGAGCGTGCCGGGGAATGGAAAAGCAAAACAACGCGTGGTGTGCCTTACTGGTGCGGACATGCGAGGAACGATCTTTGCGATCTATGAGTTTTCGCAAAGATATCTGGGCATCGATCCGATGTATCTATGGACGGACAAGGAGCCGGTGAAGCGCGCATCCATCAAGCTGCCGGCTGATTTTGCACGGGCATTTCCGAAGCCCGTGTTTCGGTATCGGGGATTTTTTCCGAACGACGAGGATTTGCTCACTGGATGGGCTCCCGCGCCCAAGGGCGAGCAGACAGGAATCTCGCTGAAGGTTTGGGACAACATCTACGAAACAACTCTTCGGCTGAAGGGCAACATGGTGGTTCCGGGAACCTGGATTTTTCCGGATGATGCGCAGATTCACGCGGCCACTGAACGCGGGCTGATAGTGAATCAGCATCATGCGATTCCGCTGGGCGTGAACGTGGCGCGCTGGCCAAAGGACGTGTCCTACAATTTGTCCACTCATCCGGAGATTCTTGAGCGAGCTTGGACGAACGCAGTGGCAGACTATAAGCCGGACGAAGAGATTTTGTGGAGTGTGGGGCTGCGAGGGCTTTCGGACTCGAGCTATGCATCGCTTGATCCGAGCGTGCGCGATAACGATCCGCTGCTGGGCGAGCGCGTGAGCCAGGCGATTGCGACACAGATGAAGATTGTGCGGGCCAGGTACCCGAAGGCTGAGTTTGTTACCGATTTGTGGCAGGAGGGCGCGCGCCTGATGCAGGAAGGCTATCTGAAGATTCCGCCGGAAGTGACGCTGGTGTGGGCCGATACAGGGTATGGCGACATGCAGGACGGAGGAAAGGTTGCCGCCGGACAGGGCGCGTATTTTCACGTCGCGATGATGAACGGAAACGCGAATCAGCTGTCTGAGATGGTTCCGGTTTCGATTATTCAATCGGAACTGGGGCGCTATATCAAGGCGGGAGCCACCACGTATTTTCTGGTGAACACGAGTGACTTGAGACCGGTGGCGATGACGACGCGCGCAGTGATGGATATTGCATGGGGCGGACTTCCGACGGAAACGAGCGATGCGGATGGGGCTTTTTATCGGCGGTGGGCGACGGAGGAATTCGGCGCGAAGTCTGCCGACGAACTGGCTGGAGTTTACAAGGATTATTTTGCTGCTCCGTCTCTGCGCACGGCTTCTGGGTTGCCGGGATTGACTTCGGCGGGCAATGCTCCGCCGCCGCCGACAAACTTGAGCAGCGTGCCGCGTGAAGAGGGGGATCAGCACTATCACTCGGAGGTGCGGCGACTGATTCTCGACACGCTGAGTGAACACCAGGTGGCTTCGGTTCCAAGCCAGTCGCCGAAGTGGACGCTGCCGCGGCTGTTGCCGTCTCCCGGCGCACAGATGGAGAGCGCGACGCTGAAGCGGGATATTGCGGAGTGTGAAGCGGCACAGCCGCGGTGGGATGCGGTGGGTAAGCGTGCTGAGGCGGCAGAGAGCCTGGTTGATCCGGATCGGCGAGAATACTACCGGGCTGAAGTTTTAACCATGATCACTATCAATCGTGAGAGCAACAGGACGCTGATGCTGGTGGCGAAGGCGATTGAGGATGACCATGCGGGCGAGACGGAGAAGGCCAGAGCTGAGGCCGATGAGGCTCTGCATGCGCTGGACACGATGCAGAAGTCGATGGCTGCGGCTGAGTATGGGAAGTGGAAGAACTGGTATCGCGGTGACTGGCTGACTGGCGTGGCGCGTACGCGGGAGCTGGTGCAGGCTTATGCGGATCACCTTCGCGATCCGATGGCGCCGTTGCCGGCGCCGGTGGTTTGGAGCGGATGGGAGGCGTATTTCCACATCATGGAGTATGAGGGGAATCGGTCGGTGGATGTGCATTGATGGCGGGGAAGAGTGCGGATTTTTTTGCGGGGTGTGTTGTGGGGCAGGCGAGCGCAGTGTGCCTAACGTGCTTTGTAAGACACCCGAAAAGCAAATGCAGGTCCTTCGACTCACCACCCCCAAACTGAAAAACGTTTGGGGCCCCGTTCGCTCAGGATGACCGCCTCCTTGTGAGTGGATGACCGCCTCCTTGTGAGTGAATGACCGCCTCCTAGTGAGTGGATGACCGCCTCCTTGTGATTGGACGATCGCCTCCTAGTGAAAGGATGACCGCCATCGTTTTGTTCTGTGCGCTTGGGTACGGACTTTGGGCTCTGACGCTAGGTGGTGGCTTTGGGGATGATTTCGAAGGGGCGCATCATTTCGTTGGCGGCGTGTTCGAGTAAATGGCAGTGCCAGACATAGCGGCCGGTGTAACCCTCGAATCGCACGATGATGCGCGTTACTGTTTCGGGATAAGTCTGGACGGTGTCTTTCCAACCGCGATCACCGGGCGGGGGCGGCGTGGGCGCGCCTCTGAAATTGAGCTTGCCGGAGAGCAGATATTCATCGGCGTCGAAGCTTTGGCGGTCGAGGACCTGAAAGCGCACCGCGTGGAGATGGATGGGGTGGATGTCCGCGGTGGTGTTGGCGAAACCCCAGATTTCTACGGAATCAAGCTCGGGGCGTTCGGTGACGGGCTCGTGCCAGCGGGTGCCGTTGAGCAGCATTAACATGCGCTTCGGCTCGCGGTCCATGTACTCGCGGAGGATCATGAGGCGGGATTTGACGGAGGCGGATTGAGGGATGGGCGTGATGGGGCGGAGAAGGCAGGGAACAGGGAACAGGGAACAGGGAACAGCGGCTGAAGACGAGCGCCCAGGTGCGGAGGGGCTTTGGGACTTAGGGACTGAAGGGCTGGTGACGCGGAATTGCATTAGTTCCCAGGAGAGGTTGTTGAAGGTGATGCGCTGGGCGGGGGATTTGGTGAAGTCGATGACGATGTCGGCGCGTTCGCCGGGTGAGAGGGAGACCTGGGTTAGTTCGACTGGGGCGGATAAGAGACCCTGGTCTGAGCCGATCTGGTAGAAGCTTTGTTTGTTGGAGAGCGAAAAGACGAAGGTGCGTGAGTTAGCCGCATTCAACATGCGAAAGCGATAGGGGCGCGGCTCTACTTCGAGATAGGGAGTCATTTTGCCGTTGACGAGCATGGCATCGCCGTAGAGTTCAGGGATCCAGGGGGCGGCGGGGTCGCCGGAGTCGGGGTAGTAGAGCGAGCCGTCTGCGGAGAAGAGGCGGTCGGCGAAGGCGAGGGGGATTTCATAGGGGCCGCTGGGGAGGGCCAGTTGCTGCTCGGCTTCATCGCGGACGTTGAAGAAGCCGTAGAGGCCGGCGTACTGGTTGAGGCGCTCGATGCCCATGGCGTGGTCGTGATACCAGAGTGTGGCTGCGTCCTGATCAAGGGGGTAGACGGCCTGGATAGATTGGCCGGGAGTCTGCCAATTCTCAGGGAAGCCATCGTATTGAGGCGGGACTTTGGCGCCGTGGACGTGGACGGCGGTGCGGACTTCCGGCTGATCAACGCCGGCGCCGTGGAGGGTGTGGTCGATGGGGAGGAAATGTTTTTCGGGAAGCGCGTTGACCCATTCGATGAGCAGGGGCTGGCCGGTTTTGGCTTCAATGGTGGGGCCGGGGACGGTTTCGCCGTAGCTCCACATGGGGGTGGGTGGGACGTCGCGGTGGATGCGGACATCGACCTGGCGCATGGCGAGGCGGTAGTGGGGGATGGGTTGGGGCTTGGATACGGTGGTGTCGGGATTGGGGCGGAGGCCGAGGGGTTTGGCGACGGGCGGGATGGGGAGCGGGTCGACGAAGGGTTGGAGGCGATCGACGAGGAGTGGGCGATGGACCGGGGCATTGCTGGGCGGCGTGGGGTGGGGCGTGGGGGCCATGCTGTGGGCGGATTTGGGCGTAATTTCCTGGGCGGGAAGAAGGCCGCTGTTGAGGGCGGCTAGTGTGGCGGCCCAGCGGGTGCCTTCGATTAAAAGCTTTCTGCGCGAGGGATCCAAGAGTGTTTGCCGTTTCCGTTCTTTGGTGGTTTGGTGCATGCATTGATTGTGGGCGATTGGGGTTGGGGCACGGCAAGGACGAAGGCAAAAGTGAAAGCAAAGACAAAGGCAAAAGCAAAGGCAAAGGCAAAGGCAAAGGCAAAGGCAAAAGCAAAAGCAAAAGCAAAAGCAAAAGCAAATGCAGGTCCTTCGACTCACCACCCCCAAACTGAAAAACGTTTGGGGCCCCGTTCGCTCAGGATGACCGCCTCTTAGCGGATGGTCAGGGTGACCGCCTCTTAACAAATACTCAGGATGACCGCCCTCTAGTGGGTGCTCAGGATGACAGCATTTTTCTAGTTTGAACTTTGAGACGCCACGCTGTTAGAAGTCTATCCAAAAATTGTTCTGCCCACTTTGCCTTGCGCTTTTTGCGCGCTGGACAAGTGGGCAGAAGCTCGGTCGGTTGATGTCCACGGTCGCCAGGTGCGAGGGACCGTGGGCACCCGCTACTGGATCTGGTCGATTTTTTTGCCGGTTTCGGGATCGAGGACAACTTTCTTCTTTTCGGCCATCGACTTTACGTCGTTGGGCGAGGTGGCGGCGAAGGTGAACATGCCTTCAATGGAGCCGGCGATGGTGTCGAACGAGCCGCCGGGCTGGATTCTCTGACCGCCGAGCCAGTTGTCTTCAATGAAGCGAATGACCGAGCTCTGATCGAGCAGGGTGTGGTCGATGTAGTTGGTCTTGGCATACGGCGAGATGACCATGAACGGAACGCGGGTGCCGTAGCCGCAGCGGCCGAGAGCGGGATTGCCGTCGTTGCCGAGCAACATGGTGGACGGGGTGGTGATGCCCTGCTGCGATGCAGCGCCGGCTACGCCGGTGCAGCTTCCAGCGCCGCTGAGGGCGTCGACGAGGGGGGATGAGGAGGGGTTGACGATGGGCGGCATCTGATGGTCGTACCAACCGTCGGAATCGTCATAGGTGATGATGATTGCCGTCGAGGACCACTCGGGGCTGGCCATCACAGCGTTGACAACCTGGACGATGAAGCGCTGCTCGTCGAGTGGATCGGAGTAGCCGGGGTGCCCATCCTCATATCCCGGAGCCTTGAGGAAAGAGACGGCGGGAAGGTTGTTGAGCTGCAGGGCGGTGAAGAAATCGCTGGTGTCGTACTGGTGGTTGGCGGGGTCGGGATTGGTTGTACCCGGGATGTTGGTATAGCCGATGGCGAGCTCAGAACTGGGGCGCAGGTGCTTGAGGTTCTGCGTCGTCTTGTAGTACTGGAAGGGCATGTGGTGCTGGATGTAGTCGGGATCGGTTTCGTAGTTGCCCTGAGTGCCGGGGGTATTACGGTTGCAACCATAGCTTCCGTTGGGGTTGGGCTGGGCGGTGAGATTGAAGCCTCCGGCAAACCAGCCCCAGGTGACGTTCTGGGCGTTGAGAAGGTCGCCGATGTTCTTTCCGGCCATGGAGACTTCAACCGTGCCGGTGGAGCAGACGTCGCCGATGGGATCGGCATCGCCGACCAGGGTAAAGCCGCCGTTGCCATCGGGCACCGCGGTGCCGGCGCTGGTGGTGCAGGTGTTGGTGGGGGTTGGAGTGCAGGTGCCGCCCTGGACGCCGGTGGTGCCGGGGATGAGATTGAGGGTGGCAGACAGGCCATTGGTTTGGCCGGAGATCAGGTTGATGGCGCCGGGCGTTGAGGGGCCAAACTGCGAGGTGTAGGCGTTGTCGTTCATGGCAAAGCTCTGCGCGTAGTTCCAGACGGCGGTGGTGGTGGTGCCGTCGAAATAGCCCATTACCTGGCCTTTGCCGAGGTCGGCGGAGATATCGCTCGCAGTGGAGGAGGGAACAGATGCCGCAGAGCCGGTGGAGCCGGGGAACTGATCCATTGCGCCGTTGTCATAGGCAATCTGTTCAGGCTTGGGGGAGTGGTTCTGATCGGCGGTGGCGGCCTGATTGTTCCAGAACAAGAAGGGATTGACGGCATTGGCGCCGTTGTAGGTTGCGCCGGAACCGGTGGGTCCGTTGGGGTTGTCGGTCAGCAGTGTTGGGGTTGCCAACGGGGCCCAGGTGCTGGGGTTCAGCGGTGCGACGAGATTGTTATTTGCGGGCGCAGTTGCGCTTTTGGGGAAGTTGGTCTGGTAAATCTCACCGGCATTCGCCGAGTCTGCCGCGCTGTAAGCGATGGAGGGGTAGGTGGCGAAGTAGTGATCATAGGAGATGTTTTCGCCGAAGATCACAATCACATGCTGGATGGGAGTGACGGGCGTGCCCAGCGCGGAGGTGCTGGAAGAGCTGGACGTAGTGGTCACGGCGCTCGAGATAGGCGTGGTGCTTGAGCAGCCAGCCAGGGCTAATGCCATAGCCGCTGCAGCGGCGGAAATGAGTAACTTGCGTGTCATGGTCGACCATCCTCGGGAAAGTTTTTGGGTGTGATTCAGCGAGTTTCCAGCAAAGGGGATGCGGGGTGAACGGTGCGATTCCCAGCCTAGCCACGAATTGTGAATGGGAGTTCAAAGGGATGTTGCTGGTGTGCAAAAGTCACGGAGGAGCGGTGGATCAAACGAGCGTTTGGTTGGGGTGGGGAGTCGGTGTGTCCGGAATGTGACGATGGGCACTGCCAGGTGTGGCGGTGAATGCGATAAGAGGAGTGGACAAGTTTTGGTTGAAACCGGGGGCGAGCGGGATTGCGGAAAAGGGGAAGGGATTCGTTGTTGGAGTCTTAAGGGCATTCCGCAGGGGCTGAGGCCCGACTGTTTTTATGGGCTTTATTGGCATGACTGAAGTCATGCCCTGATACAAAGCGATTGAAAGTTGCTCGCCGGCCAATTTTTCGCGGCATGGAGCGACTGGATTTGAGTGAGCTGGATTGAATACAAGTGACCGGGATTTGAATGATCTGGATTGTATCGAGATGTTCCCCTTAGAAAGCGAGAAGGAATGATTACTGAGGCCGGTGTTGGCGGCGTTGTCGATTTTCAGGCTTGCTGGGCGGAGTTGGAGTTGCCGGCGCATGTGCGCGAGGTGCTGAGCGCGGCGCCGCTGGTGCAGGCTCCGGAGACGCGGCAGCAGTTGCTGGACTGGGCGTTGGGACGGGCAACGGGCGAGACGGATTGGACGCTGGGCAATCGCGAGGACCACGGGGTGTATGAGGCGGTGTTTCAGACGCCGCGCCTGGGGCGCGTTGTGGAGGCGGTGATTACCAAGGCTCGGAACGGCCTGGCGATCAATTTTCCCGATCCTGCAATGAGGAGACGCGATCCGGAGGCGATGGTGATTGGGGATAGTCTGCCGACGGATAAGCCAACTTATGAGGAACGGTTTGGCGAGGGGTTTGAGAAGACGCGGGCGGCGACGCTGGATTGGCTGAAGACACAGGAGCTGGTGGCGATGCCGTTTTATGCAGGGACGGACGCGCCGGGGTATGGGTCGCTGTTGATTGTGCCGCGACAGGCGGCGTTTTTTGCGGCGGCGCTGGGGGATTTGCAGGGAATGATTCCGCGCAGCCGGGTGCCTGCGGATTTCAAAGTGACGGGCGGAGTTTTGTTTGTTGCGCCTCCGTTCAGGCATACGCATTTTGGCGGGCGGCAGGTGGTGGTGCACGACAGGACGGCGACGCACCAGGAGATTTTTGCCTACAACCTGTATCCGGGGCCGAGCGCGAAGAAGGGCGTCTACTCCATGCTGCTGGACAAGGGCGAGCGGGAGGGTTGGACGACGAACCATTGCGCGGCAGTGGCGGTTGTGACGCCGTATGAGAATCAGCTGATTCTGATGCACGAGGGGGCGAGCGGCGGCGGGAAAAGCGAGATGACGGAGCATATTCACCGCATGGATGACGGGCGGCTGCTGCTGGGGCGGAACGCGGTAACGAAGGAGGAGCGGACGCTGAATCTGCCCGAGGCTTGCCACTTGAGGCCGATTGCGGACGATATGGCTTGCGCGCATCCGAGTTATCAAAGAACGAGTGGGGGTACGAGCGGGAGACTTACTGTTGCAGATGCGGAGAGCGGGTGGTTTGTGCGGGTGGACCACATACACAGTTATGGAACCGCGCCGAGCCTGGAGCGGCTGTGCATCGATCCGCCGGAGCCGTTGATTTTTCTGAACCACTACATTGTGCCGGGCGGGACTTGCCTGACGTGGGAGCACGTGGAGGATGCGCCGGGGAAGGTGTGTCCGAACCCGCGGGTGATTTTGCCGAGGCGATTGCTGGACGACATATTGGATGGACCGCAGAGGGTGGATGTGCGGAGCTTTGGGGTGCGGTGTCCGGCTACACATAGCGAGAGCAGACTTTACGGGATTCTGGCGATGATTCACGTGCTGAGCCCGGCGCTGGCATGGCTATGGCGACTGGTTGCGCCGAGGGGACATGCGAACCCGAGCATTCAGACGCAGGTGGACTTGGAGATGCAGTCGGAGGGAGTGGGTTCGTACTGGGCGTTTGCGACGGGCAGGCGAGTGGACCAGGCGAATTTGCTGCTGCGACAGATTGTGGAGACGCCGGAGACGCGTTATGTGCTGCTGCCGAATCAGCATATCGGGGCGTGGAAGGTGGGGTACATGGCGGAGTGGATTGCGCGCGAATACCTGGCGCGGCGGGGCAGCGCGAAGTTTGCACGAGAGCAGGTAAGGGAGGCGATTTGCCCGCTGCTGGGATACATTCCGAACCAGTTGAGGATCGAAGGATCGATGATTCCGCGGGTGTTTATGGCGGTGGAAGAGCAGATTCAAGGCGGGCGGGGAGTGTATGAGGAAGGCGCGCGGCAGTGGCGGGAGTTTTTTGCGCGGGAGCTGAAGCAGTTTCTGGCGCCGGATCTGGATCCGCTGGGACGGGAGATTATTGAGGCGTGCCTGGATGGGGCGCATCAGGAGGACTATCGGCGGCTGATTCCGCATCCGATGTTCAGGGACGAGTGCTAGGTGCTTGCCGCACGGGCGGGCGCTCGCTGTTCGCTCGCCGAAGTGCATGCCGGCGTTGCGCCAGAAGGAAGGCGCAAGGTTGCGGCGCCTGCAATGTGGGCGGGTCGTGGCGCATTCAGGAATCGCAGTGTGATGCGGTAGACCGCAGAGACGGAATTTAATATCGAGCGGATGTTCCTGTTGACATTCGTTCTCGGTTGGTTTACTTTGCAATACAAAGTGGCGGGCGATATGAACGAACTGGGCAACCTGAACAAGGCGCTGGGCGACATCAGCAGCATTCGCAGGCAGATGGCGCAGTCTACGGAGTTTCGCGGATATGGTCCCGCGACGCTGGTGAGCACGGGTGTGTTGGCGGTGGCAGCGGCGGGGACGCAGGAGATCTGGCTGGCCGATCCGGCGAGTCACATCGGGGCGTATTTGACGCTGTGGATCGCGACTGCGGTGGTTTCAGCGGCGTTGATTGGGACGGAGATGTATGCGCGGACGCGGCGCATTCACAGCGGCATGGCGGACGAGATGATCCGCATGGCCGTGGAGCAATTTTGGCCATCGGCGGCGGTGGGCGGATTGCTGACGCTGGTGCTGGTGAGGGCGGTTCCGGGTGCGGTGTGGATGCTGCCTGGATTGTGGCAGGTGGTCTTCAGCCTGGGCGTATTTTCTTCGTGCAGGTTTTTGCCGCGGCCGATGGCTGTGGCGGGCGCATGGTACCTGCTGACGGGGTTGTCGACGATTGCGCTGGGCGACAATCGAGCGCTGTCGCCGTGGACGATGGGGATCGCGTATGGAGCGGGACAGGCGATTGTCGCAGGGATTTTGTTTTTCAGAAAACGGGAGGCCGGCGATGAAAGCTAAGGTGAAGAGCAGCGAAGGGCGCTTTGCGTACGAGGGGCTGGACCGCGTGATTCACGAACGCGCGCGACTGAGTGTGCTGACGTCGCTGGTGACGAATCCCAAGGGGCTGGCGTTTGGCGATCTGAAACAGCTGTGCGCGCTGACGGATGGGAATTTGAATCGGCACCTGCGCGTGCTGGAAGAGGGGAAGATGGTGGAGATTGTGAAGACGCAGGACCGAAATCGCCCGCTGACGATCTGCAGGATTACGGCGTCGGGACGGGCGCGGTATCTGGAATATCTGGAGACGCTGGAGCAGGTGGTGAGGGATGCTGCGCAGGGGGCTAAGGAGACAACGGGGAAGGCGAAGGGATGGGTGGCTTCGCGGGCTTGACCTTTTTTTTGGATCGTTACTTTGTACTGCAAAGTAGGTTTGTGCATAATTACTTTGTGTTGCAAAGCTAGTTTTGAATGTTGTGATAACCAATAAGGAGGATTACAGGTGAGTGATATGTCGTTGTCGCAAACAGGGGCGCAAACGGAGATCAATTCCCGGTCGATGGGCGTGAAACTTTTTGTCGTCTGCCTGCTGGCGCTGCTGATGATTATCCCGTCGTTTCTTGTGAGCGGGCTGGTGGATGACAGGAGCCAGGGGCCGGAGAATGCTGTTCAGCACGCAAGCGAACACGGGGGTGGTGCGGAGACGATTCCGGGCTCAACGATTCGGCTGGTGGATTCTTATCGAGCCGTGACGCGGTCGCTGAAATACGTTCCTCTTTTTCTGGGATTGGTGTTTCTAACTTACTTTGTGTTTGAAGCAACGACGGGAAAGCGGGTGCACCCGGCGCAGTATCTGCTGGTGGGGACAGCGCAGATTATTTTTTATCTTTTGCTGCTGTCGCTGTCTGAAAAGATCGGGTTCGATTATGCGTTTCTGCTGGCAGGGGGCGGGACGGTGGGGCTGCTTTCGACCAATGCGGGGTGGATTTTTACCAGCCGTACGCAGGGATGGCGGGCGCTGGTGATTTTCAGCTTGTTGTATACGCTGATTTATTTGCTGCTGCGACTGGAAGAAGATGCGCTGCTGATTGGGGCGATTTCTAGCTTTGCAGCGGTGGCGGCGGCGATGTACTTTACGCGGAAGATTGATTGGTATGGGTCGCTGCCGATGCCGGGGAATTTTGATGGGGGAAGGCAGGGGCTTAGGGATTAGGGAATAGGGATTAGGGATTAGGAATGCGCTGGTGGCGACTTTCATAGTGGGGGTTAGACCTTTTCTTCCGCTGTGTTCAGGGCGGCGGGTTTTGGCTTTTTTGTGGTGGTGATGATCAGGACGCTGACTAGAACAAAGAGGGTGCCGAGGATGGTGCGGAGGCCGAGGGATTCGCCGCCGAGGAAGTAGCCGACGATTACTGCTACTACGGGATTGACGTAGGCGTAGGTGCCGACTTTGGTGGGGGATTCATGGTGGAGGAGCCAGACGTAGGCGGTGAATCCGACGATGGATCCGGCGACAATGAGGTAGAGCAGGGCGATCCATGCGGCGGATGAAACGGCGGAGGGATGGAAGCCGCGGAACTCGCCGAGCGCGGCGGAGGCGATGGTGAGCAGGATGCCGCCGGCGAGCATCTGGGCGCCGGAGCTCATGACTTTGGAGGAGGGGAGCGGGAGTTTGCGCGGGAGGACGGACGCGATGGACCAGGTGGTGGCCGCGATGATCAGGGCTACTGCGCCGGAAGTGTCGATGGGCGCGGAGCCGAGGTTGAGTGAGTGGCTCATGAGGACGGCGACTCCGCATAGGCCGACGAGGAGCGCGAAGGCGAGGCGGAGGGTGAGTTTTTGAGTGCGCAGGAAGATGATTTCAGAGAGCGCCATGAAGGCCGGGATGATGGCCAGCATGACGGCGGCTATGCCGGAGGGGACACGCTGCTCGGCCCAGAACAAGAGGCCGTAATCGAGAACGAAGATGAGGAGGGCGAGCAGGGTCGCGGACATCCATTGGCGCGGAGTGGGCGGACGCTCGCCGCGGGCGATGGTCCAGCCGAAGAGCACGAGGCCGGCGACGAGGAAGCGCATGGCGGCGAGCAGGAAGGGCGGGACTTCATGGACGCCGATGCGGATGGCAAGGAAGGTTGATCCCCAGACGAAGTAGATGATGGCGAAAGCCAGGAGGGTCAGCCAGGTGGGGGGCGGGGATTTGGCTTCCATGACCGCATGGTATCCCACATCCCACAAGCGCAGGGGCGCACGGCGATTTTGGAGGCCCTGTTCAACCTGTCAGGCATGTGCCCGGTTTACACCCCCCCTGCTACCCCCTCCCCCCCTCCTTGAAAATAAGTTCCTTGTTTTCAGGCGGTTACACTGCAAATATGACATAACAAATGAGTTATTCGCAGGCATAAGAAAACAAAAGGTTTGTGGGCGGATTTCCGGTGTTTTCGAGGGGCTGAACTGCAAATATGACATAACAAATGAGTTATTTGCAGAGGCTAGAAAGCAAAGGGCTTAACTCTCGGTCCCCGGTAAGTATCCAGAACGGAGGGTCACTGTCACGATTGTGCGCTCAATGAGGGAAATGATCGGCAAACGGGGATTCAGAGGAAGGCGTTGACGGCAAAGGGGATGGCTTGAGGTTGGCTCGTGATGGGGATTGACATGCGCTTGGGGTGCACCCCTTGTGTGAGACAGATTGTAATTTGACAGTTCGCCGTTGGTTGAAAAACGGTGTTCATTTTGTTGCCTCTGCGGCAGACTCGGTTGCGGTTGGTGAAGCGGCGACAGGCTCTGGTGGAGACCAACCTGTCAAGGAATAACCTGCTGCGACTCGTCCCACCGATGAGCAGATGGGAGCGGGCACTTAACCAGCTCCCACCACGCCTGCCAAATCAGGAGGAGAGATCGCCCATGCCTCAGAAAACTCGCACTTCCCCCGCCGACCTCTGCCGCAACACTTGACAAAACAGACAGTCGTTGAGCGGAGTTTGACGCGTTTTTTGCGTCAAACGGAGTCGAAGGACCTGCGGTTGCACTTCGGAACTTCTGCCATGAACCTTGGACACAGCTACACTAAACATCGATGACTGGAAATCTCTTCGCCTCACCCGACCCCTCCACCGACCCCACCCCGTGGTACACCGCCCACTGCGATGGAGGCTCCCGCGGCAATCCCGGCCCCTCCGGCTACGGCGCCGTCATTGAAGACGCCAACGGCCGCGTAGTTGCCGAGCTCAGTGAATTCCTCGGCATCCAGACCAACAACTTCGCCGAATATCGCGGCCTCTTAGGCGTGCTCAAGTGGGCCACGCAAAACCGTATCCAGCGCCTACGCGTAGTCTCCGACTCCGAGCTGATGGTCAAGCAGATGCAGGGCAAGTACAAGGTCGCCAGCCCCATCCTGCGCCCCCTTTATGATGAAGCCCGCAAGCTCGCCCGCGCCCTTGAACGCTTCGAAATGACCCACACCCTCCGCGGCGGCAACAAAACCGCAGACCGACTCGCCAATGAGGCCATGGATAAAGGCATGGGAAAGACAGCGAGTCAGCAAGCCAGCGGGTCAGCCAGTCAGCAAGCCGCGCGCCCCTACGGGAAGCTTGCGACAACCGCCGAAAATCGTGTGCCCCCGGTCTCGACTCAGAGACCTGGGAATCAACCAACCCCTCCCGTCAAACCCCCTCGCCAAATCCTCGAAGGCTACGTCAAAGGCGGCGTAGTTCACCTCCTTGAAGGCGATCTCCCCGACGGCATCTTCGTAAAAATCATCCGCGAGTAACACCCTTCAAGCGATGTAAACTCTCTTCAATGACCCACCAGCTGAAACGTGCAAGACGCCGGTTTCGCGCGCACCAGAGCCCCCATTTAGTCAGTCTCGATGGACTCCTGCTCGCCACATTCGGCCAGCGTGTCCTTGGCTATCTCGTTGACCTGGTCATTGCCGTCATCCTTTGGTCGCCCTGTGAATTTGCCTGGCGCACTTTCATCCTCCATGAAAAAGAAATCCGCATCGTCTGGGACTTTCATGAAGCAGGAAACATCATTGCGATGATTCTCTACTGGGGATTGGCCAACTATTTCGGCAACGGCCAGACGCCCGGCAAATGGGTCGCCCGCACCCGCATTGTTTCTCTCACAAGCGAACGCATGGGTCTTTGGCAATCCGTTGAGCGAGGCCTCGGTTACGGTGCGGCGGTGCTTGAGGGAGGCATCGGCTTACTCCAGTTCTTCTGGGACCCAAACCGCATGTGCGCGCAAGACCGGCTAGCCGAAACCATAGTCATCGACGTAAGAAAACCCAAAGGCAACTAACGAAAACTAACTCCGCCAACACGCGCGCCGCGCGGCTAACTACGCTAACTCCGCTTCTTGCCTACGACCCATAATTCGCCACCACCCGAACCACTTTCCCGTCCGCGCCCAACTCCATAAATTCCGCCGTATGCGTCCCATTCTGATTGGCATAAATCAGCACCACGCTGCCCAACCCCACAAACACATCCTTAAGCTCAAAATGCAATTCCGGAAAAGCCCCAAGTCCGCGCTTGAAATAAGCCCTCAAAGCCGCCTTCCCACTAACCTTCCCATCAGCCAACCCCAGCAGCCTAGCCGCCACCGGCGAAATCAATTCCACCTCGTCCGAATAGTGCCCCATGATCCGCTCCAGATCATGCGCATTCCAAGCCCCCACCCAATCCCGAGCCAACTCCCACGCCTCGTCCCTAGCCAAACCCATCTATCCCTCTCCACCCGTCAACCAGCCGGTCTTCCGTTCCTCAGTCCCTTAGTCCCTTGTTCCCTGTTCCCTCGTTCCCTTGTTCCCTGCTTTTCAAGCCTTTCTCCCCAAATCATTCCGCCAAATATGCCCCGCCCGTTCCAGCAGCCGATCCGAGCACTCCGGCCCCCACGACCCCGCAAAATAATTCGGAAACACCTCCGGCTTTTTCGCCGCCCAAGCCTGCAAAATCGGCGTATACAGCGACCACGTAGTCTCCACTCCATCGCGATGTGAAAACAGCGTCTGGTCGCCCAGCATCGCGTCCAGCAGCAGCCGTTCATACCCGTTCGCGCTCGACTTCCCAAACGCCGCCGCATAGTCAAAGTCCATATTCACCGGGCAGACATCCATGTTCGATGTCGTCGGCACCTTGGCCCCAAACCGCAGCGCAATCCCCTCATCCGGTTGAATCCGAATCGTCAACAGGTTCGGCTGAATCTCCGGGCATGGTCCGCTATTCTTCAACCGGTTGAAAATCAACAACGGCGGCTGCTTAAACTGAATGCTGATCTCCGTAGCCCGCTTTCTCAGCCGCTTCCCTGCCCGCAGATAGAACGGCACGCCCGCCCATCGCCAGTTTTCGATCTGCAGCTTCACCGCCGCATAAGTCTCCGTGCCGCTCTCGGGATTCACGCGCTCCTCATCCCGATAACCCACCACGTGCTCCTTGCCCACCAGCCCCGGCCCGTACTGCCCGCGCACCGCATTCAAAATCGGAATCGATGGGATCGACTTCCAAACCTTCAGCTTCTCCTGCCGCACGCTCTCCGCCTCAAAGCTCGACGGCGGCTCCATAGTTACAAAGCTCAGTAACTCCATCACGTGGTTCTGCACCACGTCGCGCAGCGCACCGGCCTTTTCATAAAACGGCCCGCGCCCTTCCACGCCCAGCGTCTCCGCCGCCGTAATCTGCACGCTGTCAATGTAGTTCCGATTCCACACCGGCTCAAAAATCCCGTTCGCAAATCGGAACACCAAAATGTTCTGCACTGTCTCCTTTCCCAGGTAGTGATCGATGCGAAACACCTGGTATTCATGGAAAACCGCGTTAACCTGTTGGTTCAACTCGCGCGCCGACTCCAGGTCGTGGCCAAATGGTTTTTCAATCACCACTCCCACCTTCCCCTGTTCCGGCTGCGCCATTCCCTGCGCTCCCAGGTTCTCGATAATTCCCGCAAAAAACTCCGGCGCCGTCGCTAAGTAAAACAGCCGGTTATCTCCAATCCCTTTTTCCTTGGCAATCCGCTCTAACTCAGCCTTTAGTCCAGCATAACTCGCTGGATCATCGAAGTTAAGTGGAAAGTAACTGATATGCTTCACAAAATCATCCAGCTTCGGGTCGCTCGCCTCCACGCTCCCAAACTCGATGATCCCTTCGCGCATATCCGCGGCAAACTCATCGCCCAGCGGCCGCCGCGCCACCCCCACAATCGCAAACTGCTTCGGCAACAAGTCCACCTGCCGCAGGTGGAACAGCGCCGGCAACAGCTTCCGCTTGGTCAAGTCGCCCGACGCGCCAAAAATCACCAGGATCCCCGCCTCTGGAACCCGCTCCGCACCCGACGGGACCTGCGAAAGATCCTCCGGCCGCACACTCATCTGTATCGTAGTCATCACAACCTCCGGCTAATCACTAATCACTAACCACTAATCACTAACCACTAATCACTAATCACTAACCACTAATCACTAATCACTGACCACTGATCACTAATCACTAACCACTGATCACTGACCACTAACCACTAGTTCTTAACCACCGCATGCCCGCCAAACGCATTCCGCATAATCGCCAGCATCCGGTCGGTAAAGTTATTCTGCTCACGCGACCGAATCCGCCGCATGAGTGACTCGGTAATCACCGGCGCCGACACATTCAGATCGATCGCCTCAATCACCGTCCACCTTCCCTCGCCAGAATCCTCGACAAAAGCCTCAAGTCCCTCGAGCGTTGGGTTCTTGCCCAGCGCCTCTGACGTCAAATCCAGCAGCCAGCTCCGCACCACGCTGCCGAAGCGCCATATCTCCGCAATCTGCGGCAGGTCCAGTCCCAGTTCAGTCTTCTTTTCCAGAATCGTAAATCCCTCGGCATACGCCTGCATCATCCCGTACTCAATTCCGTTGTGAATCATCTTCACAAAATGCCCCGCGCCGCCCGGCCCCACGTGCCCCCAGCCCTTATCGACAGCCGGAGCAAGCGTCTCAAAAATCGGCCGCAGATATTCGACCGGCTCCTCATCCCCGCCGATCATCATGCTGTAGCCCTCTTTCAATCCCCACACCCCGCCCGACGTCCCTACGTCCACAAAGTTGAAATGCTTTCCGGCAATCTCATCATGCCGCCGCATCGTGTCTTTGTAATTCGAGTTGCCGCCATCGATCAAAATATCATCGGGATTCAGCAGCGGCTCCAACTTGGCAATCGTATCGTCCACCGGCTTGCCCTGTGGCACCATAATCCAGATCGCCTTCCGCCCCTCCAGCTTTTGCGCCAGCTCCTCAAGCGTCGCCGCGCCCACATTCCCTGAAGCCGTCAGCTTCGCCACCGCCTCGGCATTGAAGTCGAACCCCACCACCTGGTGGCCGCCCAGCCGCAGCCGTTCCGCCATATTGCCGCCCATCTTGCCCAGGCCAATCAGTCCTAATTGCATTCCGCCTCCATCATCGTGAGCGCCAGTCTCTCGAGCGAACTTGGGGAACCGGGAGCCCAGCATCTATCAGTTCTACACGCCGCATCAACGCCGCAGATAAAAATTTAGATGAATGCTGCATCGATTCGATTCCCACCCAGTCCCAAATTCCGCCATCACCCTTGTTCCCTGCTTTATCGTTCCCTGCTTCTCAGAGGTCTGACCACTCCGCTACAATCGAAGAAAAGCCGCCGCCCGCAGTGTTACCATCGGAGAGCTTTGGGAGAGAGTATGTCAGACGCATCGTGTGATATCGGCCTCATCGGCCTTGCCGTCATGGGACAGAACCTGGTCCTCAATATGAACGATCACGGCTTCAAAGTTGCCGTCTTTAATCGCACCACCTCCAAAGTCGACGACTTCATCGCCAATGAAGCCAAGGGCACCAACGTAGTCGGCGCCCACTCCGCCCAGGAACTCGCCTCGCTGCTCAAGCGCCCCCGCCGCGTCATGCTCATGGTCAAGGCCGGCGACTCCGTCGATCAAACCATCGATCACGTCCTGCCCTACCTCGAGCCCGGCGACATCGTCATCGACGGCGGCAACTCCCTCTTCACCGACTCCAATCGCCGCACCAAAGATCTTGCGGCCAAAGGCATTCTCTTCATCGGCACCGGCGTCTCCGGCGGTGAAGAAGGCGCGCGCTTCGGCCCCTCCATCATGCCCGGCGGCAATCCCGCTGCCTGGCCGCACGTCAAAGAAATCTTCCAGTCCATCGCCGCCAAGGTTGAAGACGGAACCCCCTGCTGCGACTGGGTCGGTGAAGACGGCGCCGGCCATTTCGTCAAGATGGTTCACAACGGCATCGAGTACGGCGACATGCAGCTCATCTGTGAAGCCTACGACCTGCTCCATCGCGGCCTCGGCCTCACCGCCGACGAACTAGCCGCCGTTTTCACCGAGTGGAACAAAGGCGAACTCGACAGCTTCCTCATCGAAATCTCCAGCCACATCTTCGCGAAAAAGGATGAAGACGGCCAGCCCCTCGTCGACAAAATCCTCGACACCGCCGGCCAAAAAGGCACCGGCAAGTGGACCGTCATCAGCGCCCTCGACACCGGCCAGCCCGTCACCCTCATCGGTGAATCGGTCTTCGCGCGCTGCCTCTCCGCGCTCAAAGACGAACGCGTAGCCGCATCCAAAGTCCTGCTCGGACCCGCAGCCACAACCATCCCCGCCGATCGCGTGTCTTTCATTGAAGAAGTCCGCCGCGCCCTCTATTGCTCCAAAATAATTTCCTATGCGCAGGGCTACATGCTGCTCCGCGCGGCGGCAAAAGAGAATGGCTGGAACCTCAACATGGGCGGCATCGCCCTCATGTGGCGCGGCGGCTGCATCATCCGCAGCCGCTTCCTCGGCAAAATCAAGGAAGCCTTCGACAAGGATCAGCACCTCACCAATCTCCTCCTCGACAGCTTCTTCTCCGCCGCCCTCAACCTCTACCAGGAGTCGTGGCGCAAGGCCCAGATCCACGCCATTGAATTAGGCGTGCCCACCCCAGCTTTCTCGACAGCGTTGGCATTCTACGACGGCTACCGCGCCGAGCGTCTGCCGGCAAACCTGCTCCAGGCTCAGCGCGACTACTTCGGCGCGCACACCTACGAGCGCGTCGACCAGCCCAGAGGCAAATTCGTCCACACCAACTGGACCGGCACCGGCGGCCGAGTCTCCAGCACAACCTACAACGCCTAATTGATTTCATGGCGCGCAAGCGCCGTCTGCCCCACCCCAGCTGATGGGTGCTCCCGGTCCCTCGCATTTGGGGACCGGGGAATTAACTCGCCAATTCGACGCCTTGAAAATGCACGACTTCAACCGTGGCGAAATCTGGCCGAGTCGATGCTTTGAAAGGGCACGATTTCAGTCGTGCCGAAAACGACCCAAAATGAGGCCGAGCTTCAGCCCCTGAATATTTCTGCGGTGCTCAACGTGGGATTTACGAACGGACAGGAATGCTCCTGACGAATCAGCAACCATCCACTCAAAACGAAAACTCAGGCAATTGATTACAATTAGTTTCCACCAATGCCCATCAAGCTTAATCTCGGAGCCGCTCTCGCCGCCCTGCTCGGCCGATCGACCGCCGCAGATGTCGATGATGAGACATATCGCGGACCGTCGTCGATTGTGCTGTTACTGCGTGAACCGAAATTCACGAACTTGGAGCAATTGAGGAACGCGGGAGAGAGGGCATTCAAGGTCCGGTTCTCTACAGAGAACTCAACCGATTTTTGTGTATTTCAAAAAGCGTTTTTCACGCTCATGCAGATTGGCCCGCACGTACTGAGCTTCATGCTTTACAGAAAGCCATACTTTGATGAGGTTGGACCCGACTTCGCAAAGAA
>JBEKET010000043.1:0-51247 GCA_050013695.1 Occallatibacter sp. | reverse complement strand
TTGTCGAGTCGAGCCCCTGTTCATGAATGTTGGTTCATCCAGCATTGACCACCCACCTGCTTTGCAGGCCGGTTTCTATTGCGGATAGTATGGGTCCTGGCCAGGAATTACAAGTCTTGTGCGAGGCAGGCGAAGTGTGCTACGTTCTTTGCCCACCGCTTTTGGGACCCGCATTCCCATAACGGAGACTCTCTAGTTCGCGCCCCCGGGTGCCTTATCCGCGGCCACAGTCGCAGGCTTGCGATTCTCAGTCTCTGCCGCGCGCGCTATCAGTTTTTTCAGCTTGAATTCGATATCCGCATCGCCCACATGCTGGTCTTCAAGCACGCCGTCGGCATCGATGGTAAACGTTGTTGGAACGGCGCTCACACCAAACTGTTTCGAGAGCGGGCCGTCGCGACTGCCATCGCGATACTGCAGCCACGTCATCCCGTTCTTCGCAACAAAGTCCTTCCACTTTCCTTCGTTGTCATCCTGGCTGACGCTGATCACCACAAACGGCTGGCCATCAAACTTGTGCACAATTCGTTGAAGATGCGGCAGCGCTTCAACGCATGGGCCGCACCAGGTAGCCCAGAAATCGATCAGCACGACCTTGCCCGCAAGGCTATCCAGCGACACGCGCTGGCCGTCCATTGTGGTCACTGAAAACGGCGGAGCCATCTTGGCGCGCGCCAACTCTATCCGCTCCACATAGCGCTGAGCCCGCTCGTGAATTCCAGGGTTGTCCTTGTCGTTCTGAAGAAATGTTTTGAACTCGGCTTTGGCCGCGTCATCCTGATGAAGATGCGCCAGTGAAATGCCCCAGCCATAATGGACTCCGGCGAGCTGAGGGTCAAGCGAAAGCGCGGTCTTGAATTCATCGCAGCTCTCGTCAAAGTACTTGTCCTTCTTTTCGGTGACCCCCTCCATCTGCAGCACCATCCCCACCCGGTAGTGAATCGCGGCTCTTTCCACGTCGGTCTGGACCTGCGCTAGCCAATCCCGCGCGACATCCGCGGCGTCCTTGTAGGCGCCCATCCCGGTCGCAAGGACATAGGCGCGGCGCATGCACTCCCCACAGTGCCCGCCATCCTGCTTATTGGCCCTGCGAAATTCACTTAACGCCTCGTCCTTGTTCCCTTTCTTCTGCCATTCGATCGCGTCTTCGTAGGTCTTGTGGGCCTTCGGATCGGTGGGTTCGCCTGACTTCGTGCTCGTGGCCTTCGGACCATCGCTTGCATGCAGGCCATATCCAAACGACAACAGCAAAGCGGCAATCGTGAACCAGCACTTAATGCCGGAAAATGAAACTCTGATCATGCGTATACCCTCTCGAGTTTTTCGATTTGCAAATCTGAAAGGAAGTTTGCCTATGGACGTGCAGGGTTACGAGCCGGCCTCGCGCTCTTCTTCGAGCACTTCGTCCAGCAGGCCGCGCAGGTTTACGGCGCGCTCATGTGCAAGCTGCGTATCGACGTCAACGCCACTGGTGCCAACGCCACCGCCGCCGCCACCAGCTTGAGAAAGCTCGTCTGCAAAATTGAGCGCGGCCAGCACCGCAACGCGCAGCGAATCAACGGTCCGGCCTTGCGCGGCCACCGCCCTCATCTTCGCATCCACCCGTTCAGCCAATTGGCGAATGTGCTCCGTATCCTGGCCGGATAGATGATAGGTCTGGTCGTAGATCTCTACGGTCACATAACCGGTTGCATTTCCACGCTGTTCCTCAGCCATGCATCACCCTATAATTCGATCGCGTCCAGCTGCGCCAGCAGCTTTTCCACGCGCTTTCGCATCTGTTCGCGTTCGGCACGCAACGCGTTCACTTCCTTCTGTAGATGTTCAACCAGCGGCGCCTGTTCTCTCACTCGCACCTCGGCCTGGACAGCCCGCTCCTCGGCGGCAGCGTGCGCCACGCGCCCCCGCTTCACCAGGTCGACCGCCTTCACAATCCGCTCTTCCAGCGCTGAAAAATCGTCCGGGCTCAGTGCCAGATTTCCCGTCGGCGCCGCTGCTTCGGGCGGATGCGGCTCCGCGGCATGCGTACCATTTTGCGACTCTCCGTGCGTCTCTTCCACGCGTTCTGACTCCCACGTAAACTGCGACATCGAAAATCCTCCGCGCTCTTCTTTTTGCGCCTTATCCGAGCAAGTATAGCGCCATTCGGAGCCGTTTCCAGGCCTAACTCCTCAGCCGCGCGCCCGCCTTGCCAACAGCTTCCACCACCCGCGCCTGGAAGCCCTGCAGCTCTTCCTCAAGCAGCGTACGGTCTGCCGCCTGAAACGTGGTTCCAAGCAATAAAGAATAGTCCCGCGCGCCCAGACGTGCATCGCGAAATACTTCGCGCACCCGCCACTCCACCAGTTCCGGAATCTCGAGCCCGGCCAGCGCCTGGTCTATCTTCTCCCATCCAACGCTCTCATCCAGAATCAGTGAAAAATCGCGCCGCACCGGCTGGAATCGCGAGATTTCCCTGGCCAGCGGTTTGCGCAACGGCAATTTGTAAAGCCGGTCCAGATACAACTCGCCCACCAGCACCGTCTCCTTCAGCTTGCGCTCCGCTGCCACGCGCGGATGTAGCTGGCCAAACCAACCAACGGTCTCGCCCTCCACGGCCACACGCGCCGCGCGGTAAGGATGGAGCCACACCGGCGTCAACCCGGTCTCGACTGGGAAACGGTCGAAGTAGACAGCCCGCATCTGGAACCGCGCCAGCACCTGCTCCACCGCACCCTTCAGATCGTGAAAATCAACGGCACGCGCAGGATGCAACGGCCCCTGTTCCGGCAAGCTGCCCACCGCGCCAAAAGCCACAGCCGGCCGCTCCTCAACTTTTTCCGTCGTCCCGCTGAAAACAGTACCCAATTCAAACAGGCGCACATCGTTCACATCGCGGTGCAGGTTGCCGGCAATCATCCCCAGCATTCCCGGCAGCAGCGACGGCCTCAAAACGCCCGCCTCCTCGCTCAGTGGATTGCCCAGCGGCACCACCAATCCGGGCTGCGGCGCCGTCAGCGCGGCCTCGGCTGCGGAGCGAAAGGTGCTCGCAATGGCTTCGTTGAAACCCGCGGCCAACAACGTGCGCCGAACTTCAGATTCCTTTTCCGCCCAGGGCAAAGCGCGCACACCTTCGCCAAATGCGGGTAACGTATTCGCAAAGCGGTTGTACCCGTAAACGCGCGCGACCTCTTCGATGAGGTCGATCTCGCGCTCCAGATCGAGCCGCCAACTCGGCAGCGTCACACGCCATGCGGGGCGGTTCTCGTGCTGACTCGCTGGCCCGCTGACTTGCTGACTTGCTAGCTCGCATCCCAACGCCGCCAGCACCCCTTCAACCGTGCCTGTGCCAATCCCATCCGCATCCACCGTCGTTCCGAGAATGCGATGCACTTCGCTCAGTGCCAATGCGACAGGCTTGCGCCCGGCAGTGCGAACCTCAAGCGCCGCAACACGCGCGTCCACCAACTCACCATCAATCCAGCCGCCGTTCGCCAGCAGGATGCTGCTCACCAGCGCCGAGGCAACCGGCCCCGCATTGAAGTCCGCGCCGCGCTCGAAGCGATGACTGGCGTCGGTATGCAGCCCATGACGCCGCGCCGTTCGCCGCACAGCCATCGGCTCAAACCACGCCGCCTCCACCAGGACGTTGGTGGTTTGCGGAGTAATCATCGTGTCCCACCCGCCCATCACGCCGGCAAGCCCCAGCGGCTTGGCATGGTCAGCCACGATCAGGTCTTCGACGTCCAGCACACGCTCCACGCCGTCCAGCGTCTTGAGTCGCTCGCCTTTGCGCGCGCGCCGCACAACGATGCCGCCCTCAATCTTGTCCAGATCGAACGCGTGCGTCGGCTGCCCCATGGCCAGCCATGCAAAGTTGGTGGCATCCACGGCGTTCGAAATTCTCTTCTGTTCCAGCAGTGCAAAATAGGTCGCCACTTCCGCGCCCTTGAACCAGTCACGCGATTCGCCGATCGTGATCCCGCGCAGTACCCGCGCCGTGAATCGCCCGCATTCGCTCTCTGCCTCAATCTTGACCGGAAAGGTCGTAGATGCCGCCTTTGCTTCAGGCAACGGGAATTCCAGCGCCGGCAGCACCAGTCCGTAGATCGCAGCCGTCTCGCGCGCCACGCCATAGTGGTTCATCGCGTCAACGCGGTTGGTGGTGATGTCCATCTCGTAGAGGGATCCGTTGCCCTCGCCGAGCGAATAAATGCCCTCAACGGCAATGCCGCGCAGGGTGAGATCTTCAGCCAACTGCGCATCGTCGACTGGGAGTTCGGGGAGGTACGCGCGAAGCCATTTTGTCAGTATTTTCATCCTTCAATTCCTTCGCGAGCGGAGTTAGCGTTGTTAGCGGAGCTAGCGGAGTTGGGTAGCATGTAGCCCCTCACCGCTTTTGTCCCGCCCCAGAACCCTCACCAAGCCGTTGATCAGCCGAGCGACTTCACCCCCGCGCACCATGAGTTCCTGGACCACCTTTTCGTCGATATAGCCAAGACTGCCGGCCAATTCAATCTGAGTCTGCATCTCATAAAGCGAGCCGCGCGCATTCCCCAGAAAATGCCTGAACTGCGAATCAGTGAGCCTGCCTTGCCCCTCTGCAATATTGCTCGGGACAGAAACGGCCGCGCGCCTTATCTGTGTCAAGAGCCCATAAGCCTCGGTCTTTGGCAACCCGCGGGTAATCGAATATGCCTGCCGCGCCAAATCCATCGCTCTCTGCCAAACGATTAAATCCCGATAGCTCTTCGACCGCGCCATTGCGCCTCACAATCGTTCTTCTGGCACGCCGCCGCTAGCCGGGCCCTTGCTAACTCCGCTAACACCGCTAACCGCGTACGGTGCGGCTAACTCCGCTTTCAAACAAATTGCCCCAAAAACCTCATATCACCTGCATAAAACTGTCCAATTTCAGATATCCCGTACTTCATCATTGCTATTCTTTCCACGCCCATCCCAAATGCAAATCCGGAAATCTTTTTGGGATCATACGCAGGCTGCTTTTCAGCGGCAAAGGCGAAAACGGCCGGATCCACCATTCCACACCCAAGCAACTCAATCCATCCCGAGTTCTTGCACTTGCGGCAGCCTTTTCCTCCACAAAAGATGCAGCTGATCTGCACATCTGCGCTCGGTTCGGTGAACGGAAAGAACGATGGAAAGAAACGCGTTTTTACCGCCGATCCGAACAACGCCTTCATGGAATGATCCAGCGTGCCTTTCAAATCGCTGAAGGTGATGTTGGTGTCGACACATAGTCCCTCCACCTGGTGGAAGATCGGCGAGTGGGTTGCGTCGGCTGCGTCGTTGCGGTGTACCTTGCCGGGAATGATGATTCGCACCGGCGGCGGCTGCGACTCCATGGTCCGCATCTGCACCGGAGACGTATGCGTGCGCAGCAACAGCCGGTCCCGCAGCGAACGCCGTTCCTGATTTGCAATGACCAGCGTATCCTGCGTGTCCCGCGCTGGATGGCCCGGCGGAAAATTCATGCTCTCGAAGTTGTAGAAGTCAGTCTCGACCTCCGGCCCCACGCCCACTGAATAGCCCAGCGCCGCAAATACCTGCGTAATCTCGTTCAGCGTTTTTGTGATGGGATGCTCGGCCCCGGTCAGACGCCGTGTGCCCGGCAGCGTGATGTCGATGGCCTCGGCAGCCAGTGCGGCATCACTCGGACCCGCTCCAGAAGCCAACTCCAAAATGCCCTCCACCAATTCCTTGAGGGTCTTGAATCGCTCACCCACGGGCTTCCTGGCCGTTGCAGGCGCAGCCTTGATCCAGCGGTCGGAGACATCCTTCAGCAGCCCCTGCTTGCGCCCCAGCCACTTCAGCCGGAATGCCTCCACGTCTGCATCGCCCTTGAGCGCCGCAGCCGCCTCGCGAGCCATACGCTCCGCTGTGCCGAACGCCGCGTCCAGCGCGGCCTCATCAAATGCCGTCAGATTGGGAATCTCGTCGTTCATCATGCGTAACCCCCAGAATAAACCACTGCGTGCGACAGTCTCGTACAGGACTGCTAGCTCCGCTAAGTTGCTAAAAGAAAAGGCCCCGCGTTTTGCGGGGCCTTTTCGCTGACTTCCTTCCTGCTATCTTACTACGCCGCCGCTTTTTTCTCAGTCGCCAACGCTGTCCTGGCCTTGTTGACCAGGTCCGTAAATCCAGCGGCATCCTTGATGGCGATGTCGGACAGGATCTTGCGGTCCAGCTCGATGCCGGCCTTCTTCAGGCCGTTGATCAGCTGCGAGTAGCTGAAATTGTTCAGCTTGGCCGCGGCCGAGATGCGAACAATCCACAGCGAGCGGAACTGGCGCTTCTTCTGTTTGCGGCCGGTGTAGGCGAACTTGAGGCCGCGCTCGACGGCTTCCTGGGCTGCCTGGTAGAGCTTGGATTTCGTAAGGAAATAGCCACTCGCTCTCTCAAGAATCTTTTTGCGGCGGTCATTCCGCTTGGTACTGCGTTTTACGCGAGGCATTGTTTCTTCTCCATTTTGTGTCGCTAGGTTTGTCGAATTTGCACGGCTGGAGGTAGGAGGCACCACCCGTCAGGGTGTGTGCGGTAAACCTCTTCACTCGTGTTGCAAGCCTTGATCTCTCGGCAGTCCTTTAATTCGGATTGCCGGGGGCCCGATCCACACCAGTTCTCACCTTGGCGGATTCGACTTTGGGCCCGGAAGCGCCGTCTCCGCGTCAGCAGAAACAGCACAGCGATCAGGCGTAGGGAATCATGCGCGCTACCTTCTTGTAGTCGCCATCGGAGACAAGCAGGGTCCTGCCCAGCTTGCGCTTCACTTTCGGCGATTTCGAAGTAAGGATGTGACGCGTCTTCGTCTGGCCCCGCTTGATTTTGCCGGTGCCAGTCTTGCTGAAGCGCTTCTTCGCGCCCGTATGGGTCTTCAACTTGGGCATTTTCTTCTCTTTTTTTCGGTTGGGGACATGCTAAATGCTGTTTGGCCGGTCAACCGGATCGCCCGTGAGACAGGGGTCTCCCTGCCCTCTTGAGGCTCCAACCAGTATACCGCAAAAATCGTTTCAGCTCCCATCGGGAAATCCGCCGCGGTGCAGAATCATCGGGAAATGGGGCAAATGCTCCGGTCGAGGAAGCTCAGCCCGCCAGCCGTCGGGATAGGGTTCAAGGCCCAGGAACAGCGGCGACGGGCTCCCCGAAGGCCCACAGACCAGCACTTCAAGGGAATCCAGAAGCGCTGCAAAGGCTTCTTGCCCCAGAACGGCCGTCCAGCGCCCCTCAATCGCCTGCACCCGCTCGCGATAGGTCTGGCATGCGCGCTTGCCTTTGGCGGTCAGCTTCAAGACGCGGCGTTTCGACCCATCCAGAGAGAGCGAAGCAAGCCCGCGAGCCTTAAGGAAACTGAGCGCCATCGCGATGGCCTCTTTCGAGATACCGGCCAAACGGGGCAGGTCGGCAGCAGGCACGTCGCGGTCGCCGGCGAACCTCAGCACATTGGCGCAGATTGCCAGGGAAACATCAGATTGCCGCTCAAATTCGTTTGCGAAGGCCAGCAAGACACTTGAAAGGAGAACAGGCAAACTCTCAAGCGCCGGTCGATGAGCTCGGTCTGATGGCTTTACCGGAGCGGGCGCCAAACCGTCGCTCGTCAATCCATAACCGAGGACAGGAAGGCTGGAACAGGATTCAACCTGGAGGCGGACGGCCGCTTCACGGAGCGATGTCTTGAGCCGGTCCAGCGCGGGAGCACCAAAGCGCTGCTCCCACCGCTGCTCGATGAGGGCGTCGAGCGGACGCCACTCCTCGATGGCCTTGCCGCCGCCAGATGTGGGACGGACGATGGCGTTTGCAAACGAGGCTCTGGAACGAGGAGTGGAGGATTCCTGCGCGACATCGATGTATCTCCACCAGGCGCCCATGCGCTTCAGGCAGAAATCCATCTCCTCACGAGAGGCTCGCATGCGCTTTTGCAGCGCGCCGACGGGCCCTCCTTCCGGCTCAACGAATTGCATGAACCGGGACCACATGACCCTGGAAACCAACCATGGGACATGTCGCAATCCGGCAGTGGTTGGCTGGTTGGTGGTGCGATGCGGAGTCCGATGCTCAAACTCGTTGTCGAACTCCACGATGAAGGCCACCAGGGCCTGGGAAAGGAGGTCAGGCAGAGGAAGTCGGTCATCCATGAGAATCATCATAGAGCGCCTCCCCGATTCGTATCCCTCAAAAGACACTCGACCCATGTCGACTCCACTCCCAGATAAGACGACCAGGCAATTGCGAGCCTCCTGCGAGCGTCTGCCGCACCGCAGATGGTACGAGGAGGGACCGGCGTAGCAATAACGTGGGTCGCTGCCCTTGAGCCACGGACGGAATTGATCCGTCCTTAGCTGCGGGTCCTTTGCAAGCGACCCAGAAAAATAACCCGAAATACTTCCAACGCTTTTGCCGATAATTAGCCCCATTTGGCGCACAATCATTTAAGAGCCCAACCCAAAGGAGTTACCGTCTGCGGGTGCCCCCGGTCCCTCGCACTTGGGGACCGGGGATGTGCCGCTAACTCTTTTCTTTTCTTATGTATGCAAATAACTCCTTTGTTATGTAATATTTGCAGCGCTGTCCTCCGAAAACACCGAAAACTCGTTCATAAGCTATTTGTTTTCTTATAGCTGCGAGTAACTCCTTTGCTATGTCATGTTTACAGTGTAACCGCATGAAAACAAAGTACTTCTATCCAGGGTGGGGGGGGAGGGGGGGTATAGGTAGGTACAAACCGGGCAAATCCCGGACGGCCTGACAATCGCGAAAGGGACCAGCTTCAGGATTGCATTGTACCCAGCGGCAATTCACCGTTAGCCCGACCCAACCCCATGGGCCCGACGGCAGGCCTTCGCCGCATGGATGGAACAAGGGGCAACAGGTCACAAGAGCTTGAAAGTGCATTTCTATCCTGGAACCGCTCTGGAGCTTCGATAGTTCAGGATCAAGGCTCATGGGTCGTCCCGATTCGGCATCTGGTTTCAATTGAGTCAGGATGCATTGGTTGTCTTTCGGACACACCTTGTTTTCGATGGGCTCTGGCGCATACGGTTGGTTCGTGGCCATCCTCTCCGTCGATCTCGCATTCCGCCTCTGGTCCGACCTGGGCATTGTAGTAATGGATCGTGTTGTGCTTGATCGCGAGTCAGTGGAGGGTTTCAGTGCCGATTTTGGCCCGTCGCTTCCGCCTCAGTTTGCCGGCTTGCGCGATTGCCAGGCGGTCGAGCCGCCAATCTCCTGCGAGATCATCACGTCGAAGCAGCCTGAGGATGAGCCTGGCCCAGTCGACGCCAACATTCTTGCCGGCCGGCTCAATCACCTGTGCGGGGTGCGCGGCATCCGGGTGATCATGCTCGATGGCCCCCAGGCGTGGAAGTCGCGCAACAACGGCCTGGAACACGCCCGCGTAAGCGAGCGGCAACTAAACACCGCTGCCAAAACCGGTCTGCCGGGCATGGTGAAGCCCATTACCTACCGGCCCTTTGCGGAGTTCTGTGTGGATGTATATGACGCCCTTTGCCGGCGTGGTTGGCGACGCCTTGAGACTAGCGATCAGCCCGCCTCACCGCAGGACCGCGTGCTGGTTGAGAGCTATCCGCATGCAGCATGGAAGTCGCTGGGACTCAAGCCGCTGCCCTCCAAGCGCAAGGCCAGGGTGAGCGATCTGGCCGCGGCCTATCACGCTTTGAACTCGCTGATACCGATCACCACCAACCACCCTCCCAATCACGACCAGCTTCAGGCCATTGTGGGTGGACTACCTGGCCTCGCGCTCGAGGCGCATAACACCGCTGGCGCGCGCATCGTCGGCAATCCTCCGCGGCGCGAAGAGGGCCAGTGGCGTGAGGGCTTCATCGTGCTGCCATTGCCACCCATACGGCCCGTTTCCCTGCGCTGGATTCAATGAGAATCAGGGTTTGGCAGTTGCAAATCCTTTTTCAATAAACTCCACGATCCGTTGTCTGGCGTCGTAGCCGTGCCACGGCTCGCCGCCCGGCCTGCCGAAGATGGCGCCGCCCAACGCTCCGTGGTCGTCCCGCGGATAGGTGACCAGATCGACGGGAACGCCCTCCTGGCGCAGCGCGCGATACATCTCTTCGGATTGGCCGAGCGGGTCGGTGTGATCGCTTTGGCCTTGCAGCAGCATAAACGGCGTCTTGGCTCGCGCGGCTCCTGACAGCGGGCTTTGCCGCCACGCATCTTCAAAATGCTCCCAGGGCTTGCCGTAATACCAGCGGTCGTACCACGAGCCGCCCTCGGTGCCGTATTCGCTGAACTGGTCAATCACCGGTGCGCCGCTGATGATGGCCTTGAAGCGGTCCGTCTTGCCCTCGACGAAGCCGGCCATCTCGCCGCCGTAGCTGTATCCCATCAGCGCCAGGCGGTTTGGATCCAGCGGATATTTGGCCAGCATTGCGTCCACGCCGGTCATGATGTCCTGGTAGTCGCCGCCGCCAAGGTCATTCTTGTTGGCTGCAGAGAACTTTGTCCCGTAGTTCGACGATCCGCGCGGATTGGGCCGCAGAACCGCCCATCCGTGCCCGACCATGAAGGCCGCGAACAGGTCGTTCCGGTCTTCCCATGCGCCGTGCGGGCCGCCATGCACATCGACAATCAGCGGCACCTTCGCCGAGGTAGTTGCCGTCTGTGGAAGATACAGGAGACCCTCGATGGTCAGGCCGCCGTTTTGCCAGTGAACCAGCTCCGGCTTGACGGAGATCAGGTTGGCTGGCTCAGTCTCCGGCGTGTTCACGGCGGAGCAAGGGTCGCCGAGGTGCGCCGCGTAACAGAGCACGGGCGGCTTGCCGCCCGAATCCGCCAGCCAAACCCAGCCGGTTTGTTTGCGATTGGTGTTGAGCCCGGAAACCACAGACGCACCGAGATCGACGGCCTTGGGCGGCGTTTTGCCTTCGAGTGCAATTTCGATCGGCGTCATGTGCATGCCTACGCCGGCCAGGGCGACGACCGAGCCATTTCCCGGAAAGAATAAGGCTACGCCGTTCGCCTGACCGGCAAATCCCGCGGAAATCCGACGCGCAGGGCCGGGTGCAACTCCGTTCGCATCGATGGGTAGAGCAAACAGCTCGTCATAACCCGGCGGCGCATCTTCGGGAGTGTTGGCGGCGAACACTATTTCACCGCCGTCCGGGCGCCAGGCCGCTCCACCGCCGACCGTAGCGGGAACACCGTCCAGCTTCAGCGGCTTCTGCGGCGCATTTGCGTTGACCAGCCAGGCCGCGCCGGCCGGACCCAGATCGGAGACTTCATTTGGGCCCTCGGTCATTACCGCGAGTCGATCGGCAGCCGGCGCCCACACGGCACCGTGAACATCGGGGTTCACTCCAACCTGCCGCAACGCGCCGTCGACTGAACCATCATCCTTGAGCGCGGCCAGGTAGAGGCGTGTGCCGTGCGTCTCATGGTCCACCCAACTGACGTCGGCCTTTGCGTCCTTTTGCTTCTTCTCGCCGGGAGTCTCGGGGTCATGCGCCCACACTGCCAGCCACTTCCCATCCGGCGAAGGCGCGTAGCCGCTGACGTCAATGGGAATTGTGTCGGAGGCGGCATCGGGCTTCTTGTCGGCGGGCTTCGCTTCTGGCTTCTTGTCGGAACTCTTGTCGGCAGCTGAAGCAGCGGCGGTATTCGCAGGAGGAATCGCATTCTTCTCCTTCGAGTCATCCACCGGAGGAGCAATCTTCAGGTCGTAGGGCGCCGCTTCGCCACCGCGCATGTCGAGGCGGAAGAGCTGCGTGTGCTCGCCGCGCTTGGCCAGAAAATAGATGGCCGAGCCATCCGGCGCCCACTGCGCGCCCCGTTCCCCGCGCTGGTCGGTTGGAGGGCAGAAGGTGATCTGGCGCGCCTTGTCTGAGCCGGTCGCGGGCGCGAGCCAGAGGTGACTCTTGCCGCCATCCGCCGTGGCCTCGGTCACGGTGAAGAGCACCAGCTTGCCGTCGGGCGAAAGCAGCGGCCCGCCGAGAGCCTTCAAATGGCGCAGGTCTTCATTGGTGGGATAGTGAGGACCCTGGTTTGAAGAATCCGGCTGCGCGGGTGATTTCGCATCCGAGGAAGGAGTTGCAGCGGACTGGCCGTGAACGCCAGGAGCGCTGACGGCGAATGCCGCGCAGACCGCGCCGCAGAGAAGGAGCCCAGATTGAGGAAAACGCATGCCGCCAGAATACACGGCTGACAAGAATCTTCCAGACCATTTTGCGTGGAGATTGTCGCTTTCGCGCAGACGCAGCGAGGCCGCCCAGAGCGGGCGGCCTGCGTAATGCTTTCCTGAAATGAAACGCTACTGAGCCGGCGGTGCGGGAGGCGCAGACGGTGGTGGCGCGGGAGGCTTGGGCTTGGGCGCTTCCTGCTTTTTTGACGGCGCAATGATCGCGTGCAGGATGGTGCCTTCCATGCGCGGCATGAACTCCACAATCCCGGCATCGCCAATGTCTTGAATGAGCCGGTTGATGATGTTGTAGCCGAGCTCGCGGTGAGCCATCTGGCGCCCGCGGAAGCGCAGACTGGCCTTGACCTTGTCTCCGTCGTTGAGGAAGCGAACCGCCTGATTTTTCTTGGTCTGGTAATCGTGATCGTCGACGGTCACTGAGAACTTGACCTCCTTGACCACGATCACCTTCTGCTTCTTGCGGGCGGCGCGTTCGCTCTTGTCTTTTTCGTAGAGGAAGCGGCCGTAATCCTGGATGCGGCAGACGGGCGGTACCGCGTTGGGCGACACCTCTACCAGGTCGAGCCCGCGTTCGCGGGCCAACTTCAGCGCCTCAAAAGGCGGCAGAATGCCAAGTTGTTCGCCGTTTTCATCGATGACGCGGATTTCGCGTGCACGAATTCTATCGTTGATACGGATAAAGGACTTTGCCGAACGTTTGTCGAGTGCGATGGTGCTCCTCCAAAAGTCGCCGATGCCCGCTTCCGGGGTTTTCCGGAATCGCCGCGGACGCACGGACGCACACTGAGTATAGCATCGGCTTGGCTCTTCTGAACGATAGGTTTAAGCCGGAGTTGGGCAAGTGGCCCGGAGCGAGCCATCCGGGTTCATTCCGGTAACATGCACGCGGACCAGCCGGTTTGGCTCGATGCCGCCTTCCAACTCTACCGGCAGGAAGTTCTCCGTCATGGCTGCCGTCAATCCCCGTCTCGCCAGTGCCTCTGAGGTGTGCAGCGTGAGTGCCTCCACTTCACGGCCCACAAAGCCTTTGCGATGCGCCGAGGTTTTCCGGGCGGCAAGGACGCGGAGCACGGCCATTCTCTCGTCGACGACGGGGCCTGGAACCGGGCGCTCGGCATTCAGCGTCCATGCGCGCGTTCCGGGGCGGGGCGAAAAAGGAAACAAGTGCAGGTAGCCGAACGGCAGCGACTCAATCAAGGCTACGGTCTCCTCGAATTCAGCGTCGGTCTCGCCGGGGAAGCCGACCATGACGTCGGCGCCGAGAGTGAGATCCGGACCGGCCGCGCGCAAGAGTGCATTCACCTTTTCAACGTAGTGCCAGGGCCGGTAGCGGCGATGCATGCGCCGGAGAACCGCGTCCGAGCCGGATTGAAGCGGCAAATGCGCATGGCGCGCGAGCCTGGTGCCTCCGAATTCGGCCATCAGAGCTACCAGATCCGCGTCCCAGTCCATCGGCTCAATCGAGCTGAAGCGCAGGCGCGGCAGACCTGTCGAATCCAGAATTCGGCGGACAAGGGCTGCAAATGTCAGGCGCGTCTGGCCCGCTTCGATGGCCAGATCCCGGCCCCACCGGCCCAGGTTGATCCCGGAAAGCACCAGCTCGTTGCCTCCGGCTGCAACAAACCCCGTCACCTGTTTTAAAACGCTTGCGGCGAAGAGACTCTTCGAGGAACCGCGCGTCTGCGGAATCACGCAAAAAGTACAGCGGTTGCCGCATCCTTCCTGAATCTTTAGATTGGGACGCGTCTGGGAGCCGGGCGCCAATTGCGCCTCTTCAAGGAACGAGTGCGCAAACCGGTCATCGGCCCAAATGGGAGCCCCGCCCGCGAGAATGGACCCGACCGGTACTAACTCCAAGCGTTCGGCTGGCTGTCCCGCCAGAGCAAGCGACAATATAATCTCCGGCGCCAGGGCCTTGTGGCTGTTTCCCACCACTGCGGAAACACCGGCCATCGCGGCCAGTTCCTGTGGCGCACGTTGCGCGTAGCAACCGGTCACCACGATCTTCGCGGTGGGATTGAGACGGTGGGCGCGGCGGATAAACGCCCGCGCCGATCGGTCGGCCTCAGCGGTTACGCTGCACGTATTCACCACCAGCACGTTGGCCATCGAAGGGCTATCTTCGGGAAGGCCCGCTGCGCGCAGGCGTTCGCTGACCGCTTCGCCATCCGCGCGAGCAGCCCTGCACCCGAAGTTTTCCACGGAGAAGCCGGGCATTCTCCTAGTTTAGAGCCTGTTGCTGTTGGGAAGCCCCAATCAATCCACAGCAATCGGCGCGCTTCTCCTCCGCTATACTTTCAAGAGGGCATACTGTCCTCCAGGTCAGACTTTTTCGCATGCATTCATCCGCCGCCGCAGCCGCCATTTCCTCCCCCTCATCGCTCGCCGCGAGCGGCGCGACGCGATCCATTGTGACATTCAGCTACTTCACTCTTATCGTCTATCTCTCGGTCGGCCTGCCACTTGCTGTGCTGCCGGCGTTTGTACATCTGCGCATGGGCATGCACGCGGCGCTGGCCGGCCTGGTCATCAGCATTCAGTACATTGCTACGTTTCTGAGCCGTCCCTGGGCGGGGAGGATCTCAGATAAAGCCGGCGCAAAAATCTCGGTGCTGTGGGGCATGGCTGCCTGTGCGCTGAGCGGCTTTTTCCTGCTGGCCGCGGTTGCGCTGCATTTCAGTGCCACGCTCACCTTTGGCGCGCTGGTGATGAGCCGCCTGGCGCTGGGCGTGGGTGAAAGCCTTGGTTCCACGGGCGCGACGCTGTGGGGCATTTCCAGCGCCGGCTCTCAGCATACGGCTAAAGTCATCTCGTTCAACGGCGTGGCCACCTATGGCGGATTGGCGCTGGGCGCGCCGCTCGGCGTGGTGCTCGATCAGCATTGGGGGCTGACCGCGCTGGGCCTGTTGACCATTGTTCTGGGCGGCGCCAGCCTGGTTTTGGCACAGCGCAAGAGCCCGGTGCCCGTCATGCCTGGCGAGCATCTGCCGTTTCACGATGTGCTCACCCGCATTGCCCCGCATGGGATGGCGCTGGCGCTGGGCGGAATCGGATATAGCGTACTGGCTACATTCGTAACGCTTTACTACATCAGCCGGCACTGGGACCAAAACGGCGCGGCACTTTGCCTGAGCGCGTTTGGCGTGGCTTTTATTGCCGCGCGGCTGCTCTTCATTCAGGCCATCAACCGATGGGGTGGGTTTCCGGTCAGTATTGTCTGCCTGTCGGTGGAGTCGGCCGGCGTGCTGTTGATGTGGGCCGCGGGGTCACCGTGGATGGCTTCGGCGGGAGCGGCGGTGACGGGATTCGGGTTTTCACTGGTGTTCCCGGCGCTGGGGGTTGAGGCTGTGAAGCGCGTGCCGGAGCATAACCGCGGGACGGCGCTGGGCGTGTTTACAGGGTTTTCCGACGTCTCGTTCTTCCTGGTTGGTCCGATTGCCGGAGCAGTGATTGGCGCCTGGGGCTACGGGAGCGCGTTCCTGTTTGCGCTGGGGAGCGTGCTGGCAGCGCTGGGCATTGTGCTGGTTCTACGAAAACTCCAGAAGGACTGACGGGAAGGTACACCCCCACATCCCAAGTGTGGTGTTCTTCAGGAGTCCCCCTCCCTGCTACCCCCCTCCCCCCACCCTAGATAGAAGTGCTTTGTTTTCATTCGATTACACCGTAAGCATGACATAACAAAGGAGTTATTTTCAGACATAAGATAACAAAGGAGTTACGGGCGTTTGACCGGTGGCCCTGGGTTTCAATTGGTGCTCTGAAATGATTGTGCGCCAAAAGTAGTTAATGATCGGCAAAACGCATCAATATAAAAGATGGATGCAACCGCAAGGACATAAACAACCGCGGATCCCCTTCGGCTACGCTCAGGGCCGGCTTTCAACTCACCACCCTCAAGCTCCACCGCAAACAGCAAAGACCGCTCTTTGGGAATCCCGGGGCTGAAAGGCACCGGGGCCCTGTTCGCTCCTGATGAACGGGACTGTTGAGCTTCGTGCTCTTCCACCCATCCGGCAGGAAAAAGGCGAACGGATGGGGCACGATGCTTCAATGGCTGGAATCGGTTCATTCAAGCTCTAACTCGCCCCGGAGAGTTGGGCTGCCCAGGCCAACCGCACTATTGGAACTGTGCCAGCTCGATCGCCTCCAACTGCTGAGCGATGCGGGCTCGTACGTCACCCGCGATCAAAGACCTGCGTAATGCTTCGACCAGCGATGAGACGGCATCAAAACCCGCCAGCTCGGCCCAGGCCGTCGCGTTGCCCTCGATCCGCACGTTTGTGTGTGCCGCGTGCCGCTGGGCGAGCAGCCTTGGATCCTCGTTGGCGATGTCCGCATATTCCGGCCGGGTCTGATACGCACCCACGATGGCGGCCTGCTCAGCGGCGGCATTGACCCACTGCGGGAACACTCCACGCATGCGCAGCTCATCGACCAACGTCTTTGCGCCTCGATCGAGGCTCCCACTCGACCGAATCCAGGCTCTCAAGCGACGGCAGGTGGCCTCCTGATACAGATACACCTCAAGGTCTTTCGCGCTGAAGAGGTTTTGCCTCAACCATCGATCAAGATCCTGCGTCGATTCGATGCCGCGTTCCGCCATAAACTCGGCGCGCTCCGCCTTGCCTTCCTCCGGCGTCACCTCGATGCCAATCAGGTGAGCAAAGAAGCTGACGATAGTGCGGTCCAGGGAAGCTCGCCGGACGTCCTTGAAATCGGTGCTATTGAGGGCGAAGTATTCCGCCACCTCCTGCAAGGTGACTTCTCCATGCTCCGTCGAGACCCGCTGATCGAGGTTATAAAGACTTTCGAATACCGATGAACGAGCGAACGTAAACGGCACGGGCTCGGAAAGCGTGTCGATGCCATCAAGGACCCTGCGAATCCGGATCAGCATCTCGCGAGCATCGGCTTTCTTCTGGTCCACGTATTCTTCGGTGAGAACGCGGCGCGCTGTCTCTAAGTCCTCCGCTGCAAGGTGAGCGTCCTGACATTGCTGGAGGATGTTTTCCAGATGCCGGTACGGATAATAAATCGCTCGCGCGATCTCAATGAGCTGCGCAGCCGCGGCATCGCTCATCTGGTTTCGTGAAACAGCCAGGCCAACGGAAGCCCGAATGTTGACCAGTGGCAGCGACAGGGAACGATACTCCGTGTCCTGGTCGCCATGGGTCAGGGCCACCTCATCATCACCAGTAATGTAGGCTTCTTTGTACCAACGGTAGATCTGACCGACGCCGATCATCCCGAAGCAATCGGTCTCTGCCGCTCTGAGCGCCCCCATGCTGCTGGCGCCAAAAACCCGGATGCCGCTGCTCAGCAGATAACACACCTCATTGTGCCAGACCGACAAATTCTGGTGGAACGTGCCGTCTATGAGGCCAACCACGCTTGCGCCATCCTGATTGACGGCTGCGAGCAGATCGCCTTGCTGAGCAGGCGGGCGGAAGACCGCTTCGGGCAGGATTTTACGCGCCTCAGAGAGTGACATCGATGGGCCAAGGAACACGGTGACTTTCATGGCAACTCCCTTCCGGCCGCCGCACAGGCGCGCGGCCCGGGGCGATAGCCATGGTGCATGTACCCTTCCATGCCAGGGACAACCACGCGGACAATGTGGACCGGAAAGTCTTCGGGGGTCAGGTCGAAAACCACCACGTTCTCTATGCCTGCTCGTCGAATGTTATTGAGCAGATGATGGATGTCCTCCTCGAACGTGGCAGCGGCGCGTGATTCGCTCAATTTCCCCTGCGCCGAATCGGCGTCGAAGGCATTTTCCAGTTTTTCCATCATCGGCCGCCAATTGGAACGAGCTCGAGTAAAGGCGGATCGGAAAATATCGTCTCGTGATCCGGCGATGAAATTGAGGCGCGCCTGCAACGACTCGTTGATTGCGCGTAAGAGCGCAACTTCAGGATCCAGATGGGACCCCGATCCCTTCATGAGGCCAACGCCGTGGTCGGTACGATCGTAAGCGATTGCGACGTAGGTCGGAACCTGGGTGTCGCCGCTCGAGTCGTACACAACAACGCGAACATCAGCCCGGTCGCACCGCTCAAGGACCGACGCCACCAGAGGCCGGGATCTCAGCTCGGCCTCCGCAAATAAGGGGATAATGTGGTTGTTGTGCATTGCGGCGTAGTGCTGGCATGCAACCGCATCCCGCTCGATCACCTCGTAGAGAGCGGACGTCATGGCTTCAAGGAGTGAATTGCCCGCTCCCAGGCCGTTGGAGCTCACCTGGAACGCTCCGAGATTGGCCACATTGGCCTGACTGCGTGACATCCCGACGGTCGCGTATGGAACAGGAACTTCGGCCTGCGAGATAAGGTCCCATCCCAAGCACCAGTTATACGGCCATTCCGGGGTAAACAGGCTATCTCGACTCAAGGGCAGATTTGCCAACTTCGGCGCGGCATAGCTGCCGGCCAGCTCACGGTAGGTGGCGCGAATCGACGGCAAATATGTGGTTTCGGCGGCGTGAAGCTCAAAAGCCTCCATGGCCCCCGAAACGATTGCCTGATCGAGGGTTATGCCTTTGCCCGAGGAGCAGGCCATGGTGGTTGCATTGGGGCGGATCGCCAGTGTGGTCGGCACACCGATGTGGTCCAGGCCAGTCACATCGGCGATCCGGGTGACGCCGGCGCGAGCAAGGTACGGGCGAATGGTTGCAAACGTCTGTTCAGGCGAAACTGCCCGGTGAGTACCGGTATTGAACGCCTTGGCGCTGCGCAGGGGCTGGCCGCGAAATCCGACAGCCTGGCGCAATGGATCTTCGCAAATCATGGCCCTGCTCTCGCCGGGCGGGGCTATGCTTGCCGACCGGTGTTCCTGAGCCATCTCTGCACAGCGTGCAGGGCCGGTCACGATTTAACTGTTTGGGCGGCAGCTGCGGCATAGGTAGCTGCGGCTGCGGCAACCACCGCGGCAGGACACTCCACGATGTCTTTCTCTGTCCAACCGAAGGACTTGAGATCCTCGGCCGTAGGAGCGATATGGGACAACCCTGTAGCGTGCGAGCCCAGCAGGCGCTCGTAACCAGCAAGAAGGTCGGGGTCCTTCATGAACTGGTCTTTGAGCCTGTTGGCAAGTTGGCGCCGATCCTGATTCAGGAATTCCGGTGACATGAATTTGGTGAGCAACTCGAGACGAATACGCGCTTCTGGACTTTCAGACATGTTACCTCCTCATTACGATCGATAGTTACCTGTGCCCATTAGTACCCAAAATTGGTAACATATCATCAAGCGCAATGCAATAGGTTTGAGGCGTATTTTTTTCGACGTTTTGCGGGCTTTGACGAACGGGGCTAGGATGAGGGCCATTCGCTTCACAAAGTTGATGGAAAGGTGCGGCTTCAAGGGCAATCCGGGCCGATTGATGGAGAACTCGTTTGACCAGGGGAATTACCTGTCCAGTCAGCGGCCAGACGCTATCGCGGCGCAGGTCGCAGCGGCGTTGTGGGCAGCCGCTTGCGCTGCGGCATGGGCAGGACTGTCCACGCCGTCTTCCTCCAACCAACCAAAGGATTTGAGTTCCTCGGCCGTCGGCATGACCTGGGCTAAATTGGTCGCATGCGAGGCCAGAAGACGCTCGAATCCCGCAAGAAGCTCGGGGTCCTTCATGAATTGTTCTTTGATCCGATTGGCAAGTTCACGCCGATCCTGACTCAGGAATTCCGGGGACATGAACGCGCCGAGCAACTCGAGACGAATGCGCTTTTCTGGATTTTCAGACATATCCGCTCCTTTTTTCCAATGATGGTTACTCGCGTCGGATAGTACCCAAAATTGGTAACACACCAAAAGAATGAAATGCAATGGCGCCGAGGCCAGGCAAATGCACTTTTGTGAGAGGAGAAGCCCCATGTCTGGAAATCCAGATCTCGGGCAGCGGGCGTTTTGCGGCATTGAAACCTTTACGCGAAACATCGTTTCGGTGGTAGTTTGTGGCTAGGGAATCGACGGAAGACCATGAAAAGCATGTTTGCCGCAGGAATGATCGCTGGGGTTTTGTGCCTCAACTGCAGCGCACAGCAGCCCGCGCCGGCCCCCAATGCGCCGGCGCAACAGACTTCGCCGGCGGACCTGATTGCCGCGGACAAGATTGCCACCGCGAGGGTGAAGCTGCACGCGGTGGAAGCGGCGCGGCCGGGTAATACAAAAGAACTGGCGGAGGCGCTGAACGATCTGATTTCGGTGCAACGGGACACGGGGCTCTGCGACGAGGAAACGGTAGCTGACGCAAAGCGGCTGGTGGAAATAGAGGGGGCGATTGCCGGACCGCGCAGCAAAGAGGTGGTGAAGGCGCTGGACGCGGAGTCGGACGTGCTGGAGACTCTGGACCACACGCCGGAGGGACGGGCCGTGGCCGAGCAGGCGCTGGAGATTGCCGAACAGGAGTTTCCTCATGCAGTGGAGACGTCTAGCGCGGCCAACGCGGTGGGCAGGATTTGTTCATGGCTGGGCGATTTTCCTTGTGCGCTGCGGGCGTTCAATATCAGCGTGGATGTAGCGCGCGAAATCGGAGGGCCGGATGGCCGGACGCTGATTGCGGGGCTGAATAATCGGGGAACGATGAAGGAACGCGCCGGCGACGTGGACGGAGCCATCCGCGACGAGGAAGAGGCGATGACGATTGTGCGCCGCGCCTTTCCGAACGAGTTGCACTACGCGGTTATCGAAATGAACCTGGGCACGGCTTATTTGCGCAAGCAGAACTTCGCATTGGCAAGGGAACACACCGAGCGCGCAGTGGACATGGATACCAGGCTGTATGGCGAAGACAGCGTGAGGACGAAGCTGATTCACAGCAAGTTGGGCGATGTATATACGCGCACCGGGCAGTTTGCGCCGGCGTGGAAGGCCTACGAGATTGCGCTCGAGGTGAACCAGGGCCAGATGGACGTGCGGGCGGCAAACCACGCGGCGTTTTCGCAGTCGCTTGCGCAAGGTGGAGATGTGAAGCGCGCGGTGGAAGAAGGACTGACCGCGGAACAATTGAGCCGCGAAATATTCGCGTTGGAGGCGCGAACTCTGCCCGAACGGCAGGCGCTCGCGTACAGCGCAGTACGGCCGCATGGGCTGGAAGTCCCTCTTTCGGTGATCGTGAGCCACCCGGAGCTTGGGGCGGACGAGACCTATGAAGAGGTCATTCGCTCGCGCGCGCTGGTGGCCGATGAGATGGCGCGGCGCCAACGAAACCTGAACCGGAGCAACGACCCTGATACGGGGCGCTTGTTGGACGAATTGAACAAGGCGCGCGCGGATCTGCTGGCACTGGAACAGGCCTCGACCGGAAAGACCGACAGCGGTGAGGCAATCGCCGCTGGCACGCTGCGCATGGAAAATGTTGAGCGGGAGTTGGCGCAGCGCAGCGCGGCGGTGCGTAACGATGAGCATTTGAGTACTGCCGGGGTTAAAGAGTTGCGGCAGGCTCTGGGCGCGAACGGTGCCCTGGTTTCTTATGTCGCATTTGGCCGGAGGGCTGTGGGCAAGGCAGATCCGGCTATGCAGGCCACACCTTCCTACATGGCGTTCGTTCTGCTGCCCGACGGCGATGGCGGCAGATATCGAATCCGTGTATTCGATCTGGGTGAGGCCAAGCCGATCGATGAGCTTGTGACACGGCTGCGTGCATCCGCGGACGCCGAGGCACACTCCGGGGGGCTTAACGCCCGGCGCAATGAGCGCACGTATCGTGAGGCCGGCGACTTGCTGCGCAAGCTTGTATGGGATCCACTCAAGCCCGCGCTAACCGGCGTGAAGACGGCGGTGGTGGTGCCGGATGGAATGCTTAACCTGATTCCGTTCGCCGGCCTGCCGGATGGAAAGGGATACCTGGTGGAAAGCGGCCCGGTGGTTCGCATCGTTTCAAGTGAGCGCGACTTGTTGGTTGGAGTCGCGGATGCGCACAAGCAGGGCATGCTGGTGGTGGGCGCCCCGCGGTTCGATCTGGCTCAAGCTGCGCCAAGTGCATCTCCGCTGCGAGATGCGTCGATTCCCTGCGATGAGTTCAAGAAGCTCGAGTTTCCTCCGCTGCCCGGAGCGCGCGAAGAGCTCAATGCCATTGGCGCAAGCTGGAAGCGCTGGAATGGCGGCGAGACTCTTGCCACATTGACTGGCGCCGACGCGACACGCGAGGGCTTTCTGGATGCGGCGACGCGCAACCGCGTGTTGCATGTGGCCACGCATGCTTTCGTGCTCGACAGCAAATGCGGTGACGGCAACCCGTTGCTGCGCTCGGGACTAGTGTTCGCCGGCGCTAACTTGAGCCGCGCCTCGGCCATTCTTACCGCGCAACAGATCGCTTCACTCGATCTGAACGGGGTGGATTTGGCCGTGCTCTCGGCCTGCAACACAGGCAGCGGTGAGCTGACCGACGGGGAAGGCGTGCTGGGCCTGGAACGCGCCTTTCGGATTGCAGGCGCGCGCAGCGTGGTCATGACGCTGTGGCCAGTCGATGATAAAGTGGCCAGTCGTTATATGCGCGCGCTTTACGGCGAGTTGCTTTCGCAGCGCACCTCATCAGCCGATGCGGTCTGGACTGTCGGTCGCACGGCGCTGATGTCTCGCCGCGCCGCCGGACAGAGCACACATCCCTGGTACTGGGCGGGGTTTGTGGCTTCCGGCTCGCAATGATTGCGGGGAATGTCGAGTGCCAAGGTTGATGCCATGGATGAATCCGCGGCCTACCGCCCGAAAGAGTTATTCACCAAGCTTTGAAGTAGCGCCCTTTCGAACAGCCACTCATTTGACCGGTTCTATTCCACGCCGTATTGGCGGTGAAATGTCCGCGGGTCACCGGGGCCGATGCGCTGGCCTGCCAGAGTGAGATCTGGGCCTTGGTTGATTCTCAATTGGGTTCCCTGGTGATCCAGGATGGTGAACGAAATGAGCTCCTGCGGTGAAGAGCGCATGGCAAATTTGCCGTCGCTCTGCTTGAGAAGACGCTCGGGCGCTTGTCCCAGGGCTTCAATCATCAACCGGCCATTCTCATCGAAGACCCGATAGGTGCGCCGGTACTGCAAAAACGAGTCATGCAGTGTGGGCGGCACTTTTTCATATTGGAGCACGAATGTGCCCGTAAGCTGGGTGCGCTCTTCGAGAGAGGTGGGGGCATCGGCAAGGGCGATTTGCAGGCGAGCGGGCCGTGCAGGAGTGTCCGGCAGGTTGAGGAACTTGCGCGCCAGGGCGCTGGCGATGGCGGCGGCATTCTGGTCTTCGGTGTTGGTGAGGACCACCACGGTGAGGTCGTCGGCGGGAAATTCATAAAGAGCGCCGCTATAGCCCAGCAGCGATCCGTTCTGGCCGATGCTGCGATGAGTGTCTTCGTGTCCCAGTGTCAGCGCCATGCCGTAATGCCGCTCCGGATCGCTGGGGGTCATCTGCAAGCCGGCGCCCTCCGCGGTGCTCATCATTTTGAGGGTGTCGGGGCTGATGAGTTTTCCGGCTCGGACGGCGCGCCAGGCATGGAACAGGTCGGCAACGTTGCTGCAATAGCGCAGGTCGTAGTTGACGGCCATGTCATCTTCGTTGGCGGGAACGAGGTGTCCGTCGAACTGGCGGTAGCTGTGTGCCAGGCCGTGGACGAGGGTGGAGTCGTCGCAATACGTGGTAGAGGCCATGCCGGCGGGGGTGAGGATGTTTTGCTGCATGTAGTCGGAAAAGCTCTGCCCGCTGACGCGCTCGATAACTGTGACCAGGAGCTGAAAACCTGAGATGGACCAGTCCCACTTGATTCCGGGCTGGTTGACCCAGGGCCGGTTGGCGTAGAGCGCCATCACTTCATCGAGGGCGCGGGGCTGGCGGCTGGTGGAATCGATGGGGTCGCCCAGGTAGTGATAATCGACGATTCCGGAAGTGTGGGCGAGCAGCTGGCGAATGGTGACATGGTGGCCGAGGAGGGGAAACTCGGGGACGTATTGAGCGATGTCGTCGTTGAGCGAGAGCTTGCCGCGCTCCACCAGTTGCATGACAGCGATTCCGGTGAAGGGCAGCATGGGGCCCACAACGTGATACACGGTATCCGGTTTGGCGGGAGCTTCGAGGCCGAGGTCGGCGAATCCGTATCCTTGGTACAGAAGTATGCGATCGCCATGCGCCACCAGCACAGATGCGCCGGCAACTTGTTGTTGGGCGATGACGCGCCTGGCCACCGCATCGAGATCGGAGGCGCTGGATTGGGCGTTGCATATTTGGGCGTAGCAGAGGCTGCAAAGACAAAGAAGAGTGGCGGCAAAGGGAAACGAGGAAGACCGGGGTCGCATGCGGTCGATTATATCGAGCCTTATACAACGCTCTAGAACAATCGGAAATTCACGGCAACGCTGATGATGGAGGCGACGGGCTTGCCGTCTTTCATTGCCGGTTTGAAACGGTACTTCCGGACGGCCTCAAGCGCCTTTTCATCAAGGCCCATGCCCAGAGATTGAATCACGCGGGGATTTTGCGGAAAGCCTTGCGCGTCCACGATGATGGCGATCATGCAGACGCCCTGGTACTTGTTGCTTCGCGCCTCGTCAGAGAACTCCGCCTCCGGAGTCACGATGGGAATGGGGTTGGAAACTCCGCCAACTCCGGGCCGATAGACCGAGCCGCCGGTACTGCCGTCGCGGCCTGAACCATAGCCCGGACCATTGCCGGGGCCGTCGCCGCCTCTTGAGCCTGTGCCGATTCCTGCATTTGTGCCGGGACCGCCGGAGAGCGTGACGGTGGGCGATTTGGTTACGCCGATGTTGGGCAGCGAAGGATTGTCTGGGAGTTTGATTTCAATGGGGACAGCGATGGCGGGATCGACGGGAAGCCTTGGATCGAGGAGTACCTGGGGCTGCGGCGGAACAATGGGCATCATGTCCTGGCGGGGTGTTCGACCGGCGTTGGGATCGGTCAGCGAGTTGGAGCCGCCACCTCCGCCGCCGGCGGATTGCGGTGACGGAGGCGCGAAGAGGGTGAAGTCTTTGAGCTGAATGCTATCGCCGAGGGGCCTCTTGGGAAGGTGGTTGATGGTGGTGCTGAATCCCATGCAGAGGAGCATGGCGAGGATGGCGCCGTTTGCGAGGGTTGCCGTGCCGATGGCCCAGGGGTTGGTTTTTTGTTCAGTGCTGCTTCGAAGGAAGTGAACGAATTGGGTCTCGGCGGTGTTGGGCGCGCGATCGGCGGATGAACTGGCTGACAGGTGGAGATGATCCCGTTTCATGGGGCCTCGATTCCGGATTCCCGATACGCGATAGACGGACGGGGCGGGGAGTTGTTACCGAGGCTCTGACTTCCGGCCAGCAGATTGATACACTGCCTTTCAGTATGGTCCCCGATTCGGATGAGCTTAAGGATGCCGGCGAACGGCTGTGCGCTACGGCGCGGTGGTGCTACACGCAAGGATGGGTTCCGGCGACGAGCGGGAATTTCAGCGTGCGGCGGGGCGGGCGCATCCTTATTACTGCAAGCGGGCTGGATAAGGGCACATTGACTCCAGAGGGACTGCTGGAGATTGACGGAGAAGGCCGAGTGCTGGCGGGAACGGGCAAGCCTTCAGCGGAGACTGGGCTGCATTTGGTTTTGTATCGGGCGCGAGCGGCGGCTGGGGCGATTCTGCATGTGCACACGGTTTGGAATACGCTGCTGTCGGGACATTGTGAAGCGACGGGAGTGGTGACGATTGAGGGCTATGAGTTGCTGAAGGGGCTGGCCGGTGTTTTGACGCATACGCATCGAGAGCAGGTCCCGATCCTGAAAAACTCGCAGAATTACGGCGAACTTTGCGCGGAGTTTGAGGCTGCGCTTGGGAATTATCCGGATGCGCACGGGGTTTTGTTGAGCCGGCATGGGCTTTATACTTGGGGGGAATCGGTGGCCGACGCGCGCAGACATTTGGAGGCGCTGGAGTTTTTGTTTGAGGTTGAGGGACGGCGGGTGTTGGGCCGGGTTTAAGGAGCAAGTTGGATGGCAGTTCTTCGATTTCCGCCGGATCAAGACGTGATGGAGAACGAGGCCAAAGTGCGCGCGGCGCTGGGCGAGTTTGGCATCGATTATGAGCGGTGGGACTTGGCGCGCGTGGAGGCGGATGCGCCAGCCGACGCGGTGCTTGCGGCATACGCAGATGAAATTGACGCGATGAAGCAGCGGGGCGGCTATCAGACCGCCGACGTGATTGACGTGAATCCAGAGACGCCGGGGCTGGATGCGATGCTTGCGCGGTTTGACAAGGAACATACGCACTCGGAAGACGAAGTGCGTTTCATTCTGGCGGGGCGCGGGATTTTCTTTTTGCATCTGGCGGGGAAGGTCGTATCGGTCGAGGTGCATCCGGGCGATCTGCTGCGGGTGCCGCGCGGAACGACGCACTGGTTTACGCTATGTGCGGACAGGCGGATTCGCGCGATACGGTGGTTTCAAGACACGACTGGGTGGACGCCGCACTACACCGGGTCAGGCGTGGACCAGGCGCACCAGCCGCTGTGCTTTGGGCCTGCTTATTTTGGGCCGCGCGCGGCGACGACGATTAGCGCATGACGGGCGCTGGGGCTCAGGTTTATCTGCTGGATGTTGAGGGGACGGTTGCACCGATTTCGCTGGTGTATGAGCAACTGTTTCCTTACGCGCGGGCGCGGTTTGCGGAATTCATAAAACAGAATGGCGACGATGCTGGCGTGAAGGCTGACCTGGCTCTGCTGGGTGAGGAGAATCTTGCCGACGCTGATGCGCCGAAAGTGGATCGCAATGCGGATGGGGTGGTTGCTTATCTGCATTGGCTGATGGATCGGGATCGGAAATCGACGGCACTGAAGAGCCTGCAGGGGCGCATCTGGAAGACGGGGTTTGAGACGGGCGCGTTGAAGGGAACACTGTTTGACGATGTGCCGGGGGCGCTGGAGCGGTGGGCGAAAAATGGGCAAATTGCGATCTATTCGTCGGGATCGGTGGGTGCGCAGCGGCTGCTGTTTCGCTACTCAAGCTTTGGAGATTTGACGGGGTTGATTGCGGCTTACTTTGACACGCGGACCGGGGTGAAGACGGAAAGCGGGAGCTATGCGGCGATTGCTGCGGCGATGGGCGTTGAGCCGGAGCGGGTGATGTTTTTCTCCGACGTAGTGCGGGAGCTGGACCCGGCGCGCGAGGCAGGCCTCGAAACGCGGCTGGTGATGCGCGCAGGAAACGCCCCGGTTGAGGACGCGCATGGACACGCGGTAATTGACTCGTTCGACGGGATTGAGTGACGGCGAGCTTCTATGCCTTGCAAACTATTTCGCAGCGGGTGGGGGAGCGCTGCCGGCGGCTGTGAGCGGTGGGAGATTGCTCACCGCTGAGACGGGCAATTCCACAGCGCCGACGTGGTTGGTCAAAAGGTCGTGAACACCCACGCGGAGGAAGTAGTCCCCTTTCGCCGGAACGCTGATCTCCTGTTTGTACTGAAACTCGGGATGATTGCCGGTGCGATGGACAGAAGCAAAGAAATCCGGCTTGACCATCTCCTTGATGTCGTTGACCTGGGTGTTGATGAGCAGCCCGTCGGCGTCGTAAACGCAGGTCACGAATTCAACGGCGCAGTAGAGCGGGCCCTGCGGGGTTGGGCTGCAATGAATGTCGTCAAGGTGGGCCTTGTAGTGCACGTTATAGCGGCGAAAGGGGCCCTTGGCGGCTGCGCTCGGCTGGTTGTGAGGATAGGCCGCTGGTTCTTCTTGAGCGATGCTGGGTCGCACTATGGTCTCGAATAATATCTGCCGAGGCTCGGGACCTCCGTAGACCATGGCGGCCTGCATTGCGCTGTAAGGAGCAGGCTCGGGAGTGTCGGTTTTTGCCGGGGAACTCGCATCCTTCTGCTCGGCTGTAGATTTGGATTGCTCGACCGGAGCATTGGGATCGGTGGCATAGTAGCCGCGGCGATAGGCGAGGGTATAGCCCTTGCGGGCGAGGTCGATTTGAATCTTGCGGTATTGGCCCTTCCACTTATCGCTGCTCGGCGTATAGGCGAGTGTGTAGTAATTGGAGCCGCCTTCAACGGCCCGTGCCGCTGATTGCTTGAGGCTGTTGTTGTTGGAGAATGCCTGGCCGCCGGTTGCGTCGGCTATGTCCTGCATGGCGGCGCGGCGGTCGGCATTGGCGGTATAGAACGCGTCATTTTGCGAAGGGACCAGCGGGTTTGAACGGCCTCCGCCGGAGGAGTTGGCATTGGTGCTGGTAAAAAGCGGCTCCGCCGTCAGGCCGCGGGTATCGATGGGATAGACCGCGACCTGGTTATGCGCAAGCAGGTTGACTGTCTCACGGAACTCTTCAATATAAGCGGGCCGCAGGTTTTCCGGCGCCTCTCCGTTGGGAAGGATGGCAATTGGGAACGATGAGGCGAACCAGAGAAGATTTTTGCGGCCGGGAAGCTGGCCCAGATAACGGCCCAACTGGTTGAGCGAATCGAGCGTGAGTTGGCGGCGCGTCTCGCGCTTGGCGGCCGTCGCCGGATTGACGCCGGAAGGACCTGTTGGTGAGGAATCCGTAGGGCCAGTGAGATAAACAGGATAGCTGGTTGCAACCTTCTTGCTGTTGAGAGCCGCGAGGAGCAGATCATGGTCGGTAGTAAATCCCTGCACCAGGTACATCTGCGTCGAGGTGAGGGCGAGGATGGCGAAGCGCGCGCCCGCGGGAGCGGTTTTTAGGTACTGCGCGACCTGGTCGACCGAATTTGCCTGATCCCTCTCAGGGGTGTTGAGATGGTCAAGCAGAATCAGGTTGAGGGGGCCGGTGGAGGGAAGGTCGAATTCATTAGTGAATGCGCCGGGGTCGCGCGAGGGCGGCGGCGCCTGAGACGGGGTGGCTGCCTGTTCCGCAGTGTGCTCCTCGAAGCTCTTGATGGCCTGCGGGTGGCCGTCTTCCTTCAGATCGAAATCTGCCTGGGTCAGGTTGTGAACCGGGTTCTGGTGGGAGTCGGTGACGATGACATCGACGACGACCAGGTTGGTCTGGACGTGAAGCGTGGCGGCTGGATCAGGCGGAGCCGGAGGGACTTGTGCGGCGGTGGGCACCGGGGCTTGCGCGGCCGCGAGAAATGGAGCGCACAAAAGGGTGGCAAGGACGCAACGGGGAAACGCTGTTGGCATTGACTCGGCCCTCCTGACCTTGGCCCAAGATAACACGGCCTTGTTGGTGGATTTCAAAGGAAGACGGGCTGATTGATTGCGGAAACTAGACGGAATGAGGGGCTGGAGCGCTCGAAACGCAGAACGGCCGCCCCGAGGGACGGCCGCTGTTGGTTTTGGCTGCGAGCAAGAATTAGCTTTCGCGCTCGCTCTTCCAGTTGATGAGATCGCCAAGGGTGGTAGTGGATGAGGAGACCGGGGCCTTGTGGCTGCCGCCACCGCGATGCTCGGGCTTGGCGTAGTCCTGGACCTCGGCACGGCTGGCTTCGTGGCCACTGACTGCGCGCAGGCTCAAGCCTACCTTCTTCTCTTCCACGTTGATCTTGATGATCTTGAAGTCGTGCTCCAGACCAGTCTCAAGCTTGGACGGCCCGCCGCCTTCATCGCCTGCTTCGGAGATGTGGCAAAGACCTTCCACTCCCTCTGCGATTTCGACGAATGCGCCGAACTGCGCAGTGCGCAGCACCTTGCCGTGGACAACGTCTCCGACGCGATGCGCGGCGAAGAAGCTTTCCCAGACATCGGGCTGCAACTGCTTGATGCCCAGCGAGAGGCGGCGATTCTGCGGCTCGACGCCGAGAACGACTGCCTTCACCTTTTCACCCTTCTTGACGATTTCAGAAGGATGCTTGACGCGCTTGGTCCAGCTCAGGTTGGACACGTGCACTAAGCCGTCGATGCCGTCTTCAATTTCAATGAAGGCGCCAAAGTCGGTTAGGTTGCGCACGCGGCCCTCAACCACTGTGCCGGCCGGATAGCGCTCGGTCAGGTTTTCCCAGGGGTTGTCGAGAAGCTGCTTCATGCCAAGCGAGATGCGGCGGTCGGCCGGATTGACGCTGAGAACGACAGTCTCGACTTCATCGCCCGGCTTGACCAGCTTGGACGGATGCTTGAGGCGCTTGGACCAGGTCATCTCAGAGAGGTGAACCAGGCCTTCAATGCCCTGCTCCAGCTCGACGAACGCACCGTAGTCGGTGACAGAAAGAACGCGGCCATGAACGCGTGCGCCCACGGGATAGCGCTCAGTTGCATCGAGCCACGGATCAGGCGTGAGCTGCTTGAAGCCCAGGGAGACGCGCTGCTTATCCTTGTCGAACTTGAGCACCTTGACCTGGATCTCGTCGCCAACATTGACGAGGTCGCGGGGGTGGGTGAGGCGGCCCCAGCTCATGTCGGTGATGTGGAGCAGGCCGTCGATGCCACCGAGGTCAACGAACGCACCGTAATCGGTGAGGTTCTTAACGGTGCCGGTGAGCACTGCGCCCTCGCCCAACTGCTCGAGCGTGGTGGAGCGCTTGGCGTTCTGTTCTTCTTCGAGGATTTCCTTGCGGCTGACAACAACATTGCCGCGCTTCTTGTTCAGCTTGATGACGCGGACTTCAATCTTCTGGCCGAGATAGCCATCGAGATTGCGAACCGGGCGAATTTCAAGCTGCGAGCCGGGCAGGAATGCCTTGAGGCCGATGTCGACAGTGAGTCCGCCCTTGACGCGGCTGACCACGGTCCCGATCACGGGGGTCTTGTCGTTGGCGGCCTTTTCGATCACGTCCCACACGCGGAGACGCTGGGCGCGCTCGAAGCTGACGAGATACCCGCCTTCGGGCTCCTCGCGCTCGATCACGACATCGATGACATCGCCAGGCTGAAACTTTACGGCTCCGGTGTGGTCGAGAACCTGCTCCAAAGGAACGAGACCTTCGGACTTGAGGCCCACATCCACAACCAGGTGCTTTTCAGTCTGCTTGAGCACGGTGCCAGAGACGATCTTGTCGCCGTAGGCTTCAACGGCAGCGGCTTCGGCAGCCTGCTCGCGCTCAAATGCGGCGAGGGCGGCGGAGAAGTCGTCCATTGACTCAGTGCCGTGAAAATCGTGCGCATGCGCATGAGCGACAGGCTCTGACTCGACAGGCTCAGAGGCGATAAGCTCTGGCGCGGCGGTCTCAGAAACTTCCGCAACTGGCTCGGCGGCCGGCGCGACTTCAGCGGCAGCTTCTGCTTGAGGAACGGGTTCGGATTGCGCGGTAACTTCCGTTGCAACTCCTGTTACGAGCGGGGCGACCTCTGCTGTGGCTTCCACGTGAGTGGGTTCTTCCACAGTTGCGGCCTCGGCTACAGGCTCGGTTGGGGCATCGGCGTCCAGCGCGGAAATGTCTACTGCTTCGGCGGTCTCAGGGTTGGACGTGGATTCGAACGACGGCTGCTGCTCTTGCTCCGTCGCAGGCTCGAGTGTTGGGGTTTCCAATTCGGTGTTCAGGGTTATGCTCTCGGGTTCGGGATTGAGGACGTTTGGCATCACTGCGGCTCCGGAATTCCTTGCTCCCGCGGCCTATAAGTGCTAGCCGCTGGGTGTGGCTCCCGCGCCGCGATTGCCGGAGGCGAAGAAGCCTTGAGACCGTATCCCGCCAACAGCCCGTAGTTTGTGCCTAAGGTGTTTTCGCAGGGACAGTCCTGCCAGCCGGTTGCGCTGGAGCGTTATCGACTGGTCTCCGTGGGAAACACCCGGCAGGCAACTGCATGCTGGAGGGCGGCCGTAACTCACTGTTGGAATCCGCACAGCAAGGTACGCTTCTGAGTGTAGCAATCTCGGCTTTCCCGCGTCAATCCAACAGGTTGCCCACAAATGGTGCAAATCGGCATTGCAATCGCAAATTCATAAAGGTTGATCGCAGGCAATGGACTTAGCGGACGCGGGCGCCGGACAGGCGGCTCAGAAAGGCGAAGTAGTTTGGGCCCATGTCCCATAGCGTGAAAAATCGGGGCACTTTGAGCGCTGTCCGTGATGTTGCAGGGAGGGTTCTGAAGCAGAAATGCGCAAGACAAGATGCGATCCATCGCGGATAAGGCCGCTTATACTGAACTGATTGGAACGGCGCGACTTCTATGGATCATCTCTGGACTCCCTGGCGCTACAGCTACGTTACCGCGGCAAAGACGACGGCGCGGCCCGGCGTTCCCGAAGCGCTTGCTGCCTGGCCGGGCGACAAGGGCTGCGTCTTCTGCAACCTGATTGCCTCGATTGATTACGCGATTGAGCACGGCATGGACGCGGAGCAGGCTGAGGCGGCGGGCGGGCTGATTTTGAGGGGGAAACACTGCTTCATCTGCCTGAACGCGTATCCATATACCTCGGGGCACGTGATGGTGATGCCGTATGCGCACCTCGACCGGCTGGCGGCGCTACCGACTGAGGCCGCGCATGAGCTCATTGAATTGGCGCAGCGAACGGAACAGGCGCTCCAAAGCCTCTATAACGCGCAAGGCTTCAATATTGGATTGAATATTGGGCGCGCGGGCGGCGCGGGGGTTGCGGGGCATTTGCATATGCATGCGCTGCCGCGCTGGTCGGGCGATACGAATTTCATGACGACGATTGGCGAGACTCGGATGCTGCCGGAGGGGCTGGAAGTGACTTGGCGGCGGATGAGAGAGGCGCTGCAGAGTTAGCTGTTAGCGATGCGGGCCAGGCTCTTGCCAGCTCCTTTAAATAACCGGTTTAGGTGATAATTCAGCTAAGTAGTAACGTGGCAGAACCTCTCCGAATGGCAATTTAAAGCTCTCGTTACCTGGGAGGTAGATCCACTTGGATATGTTTGAGGCCGGTGCAGGTCTATCCTTTGCACTTTCTTGCTGCGAGACATGAATGTTCTCCTCCAGAGTGGAATCAAGTTCCTGCTGCCGGATCAAATGGAACTTCTGAATCGATGGGTTCCTTAAGATCGATTGCGGGGATTTTTCACACGGATAGCTAAAATCAACCTGAAAGAATCTCGCGAGTGTCTCATTATGCGGTTCGCCGCGAATCACCATCGACCAGTATGTATTTCCATTAAGACATACCGTCATGCCTGAATAGGCAATGATCCGTCCCGAGATGACCTCGACTTTCTGATGGGGAGCGGCAAACGCAAAAATGCCAACGAAGGTGATGCAGAGAGATAGAAGAGTTTTTCTCATTGTCCTTGTTCCCCAGAGAAATTGTCGTCAACAAACGCAGAATCAAGTTACTCCGGCCCACCATTCTCTTCGGCTTGGGCGGCTAACGCCAGACCGGATTCTTCTTCGTCGGCAGTGTCGAGCAGGTTGCGGGGTATTTGCTTGCTGGTTCTTATGCCCAACTGCTTAAGCATTTCCACTTGGCGCACTAAGTTCCCACGGCCTTCGCTGAGCTTCCTCATGGCGTTGGCGTAGCTCAGCTCGGCGGTGCGAAGGCTCTTGCCTACGGCCTCAAGATCGCTGACAAAGTTGACAAACTTGTCGTAAAGCTCAGAGCCGCGATTCATCACATCGCGCACGCTGCGGGCCTGCAGCTCCTGCTGCCAGAGCACGTTGACAATGCGGATGACATAGAGCAGCGTGGTGGGGCCGACGAGCAATATTCCCTGCGCATAGGCATCGGCCCACAGGCTGGCGTCGCCTTGCAGAGCCATTAGGAAAGCCGGCTCCACTGGCACAAACATCACGACGAAATCAGGCGACTCGACGCCGGGCAGCTTGTGATATCCGGCCTTGGACAAGCCGGTAATGTGGCCGCGAACACTGGCGAGATGGAGCTTGAGCGCGGCCTTGCGTTCGTCGTCGGTGGCGGCGTTGGCGTAGTCGGTATAGGCGAGAAGCGAGAGCTTGGAATCGATGATCAGATTGCGCCCGCCGGGCAGATAGACGATGACGTCGGTGCGCGCGGACTTTGATTTTTCGCCGTCTTCCGGGGTGAGGCCGGTAAAGCTCTGCTGAAAGCTGTACTGCTCGCCTTCGCGCAGGCCGGCCTTCTCAAGCAGGTCGCGGAGGATGAATTCGCCCCAGTCGCCTTGGGCTTTGGCGGAGCCGCGCAGTGCGGTGGTCAGGTTCTTTGCTTCTTCGGCAAGCTGCAGATTGAGGCTGCCGAGATTGCCGATGAGGCCTTCGAGGCGAGCCACGCCGGTTTTGGAATCGCTCTGCGCCTGCTCGACTTTGTCGCGAAACTCCTTGATCTGGGTCTTGAGCGGATCAAGAAGGGTTCCAAGTTCCTTCTGGCTGCCTTCGGAGAAGGATTTCGATTTTTCATCGAGAATTTTTCCGGCGAGGGCTTCGAACTGGTTGGCGAGTGTTTGCTTGGCTGATTCAAGCAAGGTCAGTTTCTCGGTGAGATTCTGGCGCTCGTTCCTTAATTCGGCTTCGAGCTCTTTTATGCGGGCGTTCTGGGCGTTTTCAACGGCGCCTTTGGCTTGCAGATCTGCACGAAGGCCGTCGCGCTCGGCGGCTAGTTGGGCGATTGTCTTTTCGCGCTCGGCGGCGAGGGATTCAAAGCCGGCGCGGGAGGCGGACTCGGCCTGGGTACGCGACATATCGTTGCGAGCGGTGGCTAACTCATCCGTTAACTCTCTAGCGCGGCTTTCCAGTTGGGCCTTTTCTACCTTATTGGACGCAGCCCTCAGCCAGAAGCCCAGAACGATTCCCGCGAACGCGGCCACAATTGCACCAATCAACCCCTGCATTACTTATCCCTTTCCCGCTTCGCCTAATGTACGCCTTCGGGCTGTGCATTTCGCACCAAATCCACCGCATTGCTCATCCGCAACTGCGGTTCGATGTTCCCTGTTCCCTAATCCCTGTTCCCTGTCCTTTACACACCTTGACCGGCCCGGTAAACTTGGAGATTCGGGGCCTTGTGTCTTTTTTTGCCGCAATGGTTGTGTCCCCCCCGCCCGGGCCGGTATTGTAGGCAAGCAGCAGAAGATTGCCGTTGACGCCCGGAACAATTCAAAAGCTTAGAAGAATCAGAGGAGAAGCACGCATGGCCGTTGAAGAGAAGGTAAAACAGATTATCGTCGAGCAGTTGCAGGTGGACGAAGCCGAAGTGACCCCCGGCGCGAGCTTCCAGGAAGACCTGGGCGCGGATTCGCTGGACGTGGTGGAGCTGGTGATGCAGTTTGAAGAGGCATTCGACCTGGAGATTCCGGACGAAGACGCCGAGAAGATCAAGACCGTGAAGGACGCGATCGACTACATCGAGAAGAACGCGAAAGACCCGAAAGGTGCCAAGTAGCCAGTGACTCGTCGAGTGGTTATCACCGGCCTTGGGCTGGTGTGCGGTGTGGGCAACACCGCGCCCGAAATATGGCGGCAGTTACTGGCCGGGGCCAGCGGTATGGCTCCAATTCAAGGGTTCGATACTACCGGCTTTCCGGTGACATTCGCCGCCGAGGTCAAGAACTTTGACCCGCTGAACTTCGTGGACAAAAAAGAGTCGCGCAAGATGGGGCGATTCATTCACTTTGCCTTCGCGGCGGTTCATGAGGCGCTTACGCAGTCGGGTCTTCAAATCACCGAAGAAATTGCAGACCGGGTGGGCGTGTTTATCGGCTCCGGCATCGGCGGATTCGAGATCATTGAACGCGAGCACTCGAACCTGCTGGCGGGTGGCCCACGCAAGATTTCACCCTTCTTTATACCCGCGGTCATTGTGAACATGGCGGCGGGGCAGATCAGTATTCGTTATGGCGCCAAGGGGCCCATTTCGGCGACTGCAACGGCCTGCGCCACGAGCGCCAACTCCATTGGCGATTCGGTGCGCATGATCATGCACGGGGATGCGGACGTGATGATTGCGGGAGGCGCGGAAGCGTCGGTGACTCCGTTGTCAGTGGGCGGATTTGCGGCGATGCGGGCGCTGTCACAGCGGAACGATGAGCCGACCAAGGCCAGCAGGCCGTTTGACAAGGATCGCGATGGGTTTGTGATTGGCGAGGGCGCGGGCATTCTGATTCTGGAAGAGCTCGAGTTTGCGAAGGCGCGCGGCGCAAAGATCCTGGGTGAAGTGATCGGCTACGGCATGAGCGCCGATGCACACCATATGACGGGCATTGCGCCGGAAGGCCAGGGTGCGCAGCGGAGCATGCGGGCGGCGCTGAAGGACGCGGGCATTCAACCGGAAGGTGTGGGCTACGTGAATGCGCATGCCACTTCAACGCCTGCGGGCGACGGCAACGAATCGCGGGCTATTGAGCTGGTGTTTGGCGAACATGCGTTGAGCCACAAGCTGAAGATCAGCGGAACCAAGTCGATGACCGGCCATTTGCTGGGCGGCGCGGGAGGCCTGGAAGCGGGCATCACCGTGCTGGCGCTGGTGAACCAGAAGCTTCCGCCGACGATCAATCTGGATAACGTAGACCCCGAGTGCAGGCTGGACTACGTGGCCAACAAGGCCATCGATCACAGCTTCGATGTGGCGCTGTCGAATTCATTTGGGTTTGGCGGGATCAACGCTACGCTGATTATGCGGCGGTGGACGGAGTGAGAGCTAGCTTTTAGCTGCTAGCTTCTAGCTGATTCGTTGCTGAGATTGGCTTTGAGTCGGCGCTGACGAATTACACGAAGACGAACGGCGCGATTCCTTTGGGATTCGCGCCGTTGTTGTTTTGAATTCAAGTTTTGGGGAATCAGGCGGCGCTTAACCCATGGCCGCCGCAATGCCCACACCAATTAATATGCCAATCACCCACCAGCCGAATACGGTGAAGTAGCCCGAACTGCGCTTTACGCCCGCCACGGTTGCAACACCAATGGAAGTGACAATCATGCACCAAATGCTCAGCGCATCAATCGCCGTAAGGAGGCCATAGACGGCCAAATGGCTCTGGAGTTCGGGGAAGAAGGATGCAACATTTGTGGGTGCTGAATTGTGTATGTTGAATGCCTCTGGATCCATACCAGCGAATATGGTGACGGCTGCGAGAAGCCAGCGGAGAGGCCAAAGCACGAGCCCCGCGTAAAGCGTGACCGCAAAGAGGGAGCCAAACCTGGCCTTTCCCCCGAAGACGAAATTGATGGTCCCGAGCAAAACACCGGCAGCAACCAGATCGAGTAACAGGACGCCAAAGGGGGCAAGTACGGCGGTGATTTCCTGAGTGATCGGTGCCTGCTGTTCCTGCCGAGCCCTCTGCTCCGGAGGCATATTCTCAATCATGTGCCTGGCGAATTCCGGCATTTTTTTTTGCTCATTTTCCGCCACCTGCTTCCAAGTCACTTTGGAGGTGACAGCTCCAAAAAATACGGCAAAAGTCAGGAACATGATGACAAAGGGCAGCCACCAGCTTTTGTTGCCGCGCTTGATGTCTTCAAAGGTTTTTGACGGCGCGGTAAAGGTGCAGATTACGCGCTGCATTTGCGACAGGCCTGGACCGCCGGAGACTGTGCCGGCAACAGGTTGGACGACAGGATCGCTCATGATTTCGCCTCTCAGAAAGCCTTATAAAGGCTGTGATAGAACTCCCACTCAGGTTGATGGCGTTTCGGCGCACAGTTGCATTTTCCCGTAAGCGGAGGCCGCGGGCAAGTCTCCGCTTGCAGCGGCTCCGGGAAAGGAAATGCATTTGCCCGCGATTGTACCCTTGCAACGGGCAATTGACCCAATGATTTTCTATGCAGGGCGGAACAGAGGTAAGGAACGGGCGTCTAGAGGCCGCGCGAGGCGACTCCGGAAGATGCGTCGGCGGCACGCGCTACGGTCCTGCGATGGGTGTGGCGGCGGCGCGAATGGGTGACATGCGCGGCGCCGGGGTGGGCGGATCCAGACTGGACAGCGTCTGGCTCAATAGCGTCGGTTTGCGCAGTGTCGGCCAGGGCGATTTCAGTCTGCACGTTTCTCTGATGGGCGGCCCTTGCTGGCGGAACTCGGCCCGATGAGGTCCGGTGCGACGGTGGCGCGTAACTTTTGTAGACAGTGATGTGGAAGCAGGCCTGCTGGAACTCCTCTTCAACGTCGATTTTGCCGGCCTGTTCGAGGGGGAGAAGATGGACCCGCATCCAGGCGATTTCCTGACGGCTGAGCGGCCCTTTGGCAATGTCGATGGTGGCGCCGGTGAGGTGCGGGCTGACGATGTCGCCTTCAGCGGCGGCGGCATTGCCGTTGATCTCCATGAGGCGCTTCTGGTAGGCCACGGTGCGGACGGCGGAGCTGACTTCAAGAGGACGGTGGAACTCGACGGCGTGGCTGCGCGCCAGGTCGGCGAGGAAAAGCGCGGTCCAGGGGCGGCAATAGCGGTGATTGACAGGCAGATTGCCGTTGATGGTGAGGGCGAGCGAGGTCGGGACTGGGACGAGCAGCTTTTTGGCGATGCGGTCGGCAAGATCGTCTTCGTCCTCAATGCGCTCCAGGCCCTCGGCGTCCGACATGGCGTTTTGATGTTCGAGGTTGGCGCGGGAACCGATGAGCGGTGGCGGCATGCCGAAGCGCGAAGTGTGGAGCGAGACGGCCTGGATAGCGGCGCGACGGGTGAGGGATTTCGCTTGCTGACTCAAATCACCCAAGGCTGAAACATCGCCGGTTGGAGCTTCGGCGGCGCGAGATTCGGAATCAGAGGATGCCGAAACGGAATCCTTTGCGGGGGTGTCGGCTTCTGTTGAGGGCGCTGGTTCAGCAGCCGGCTCGTCCACCGAGGAACCCGCCGTTTCGGCAAAGGGGCCCGGTTCAACGAAAGGCGCGGCTGGCGCCTGATGCGGGGCCGGTTTAAGCGCAAACGGCTCGGCTTTCGCGGAAGCAATCTGCGCCCGGCTTGGAATGCGTTCGGGTTTGTTCGGCACAGCCTTGGCCGTTGTGGGCGGATGTGATTGCGGACGGGCCTGGGAGGAGTGAACGCGCTGGGGGCTATGCGGTGCGGCCTGGGCCGTGTGACGGCGCGCAAGGTCGCGGCGAATCTTGAGACCGGCGGCGCGGCCAACCTCTTCCGGGGTGGGACGAGCGGCCTTGTCTTGAACGCTGTGAGTGGTTGGCGCGACGTGGGCGTGCTTATGCGCCTTCGCCCGGGAGACAGACGACCCATTGGCTGAAGAAACCGAGAGTGCAGCCACCACAAATGCTGTATAAATCGTCCGCCCCATGAGGAGTGTGCGGAGAGTCCAGAGCTTCTCCAGTTTAGACGCACTGGAGTGAAATAGAGAGTGCCTGCTGAGGTGCGGCCATGTCTGATAATTGTTTGCTCTATGGGTGTTGCTTGTAGAGACCTTTACAATCAACTCATTCCGATTATCCGTTTCAACATTGTCAGAGCTTGTTTCTAAAGTCAGAATCTGTTTCTAAAACCGGGGATCATTCGAATTCCCGAGAGGCCCGAGCTGCCGTGAATATTTCAAATAGAAGTGCGTGGATTGCCGTGGCACTGCTGTTGGCGGTGCAGGCGGCGCAGGTGGTTTATGTCGTCCATCGCGAGTCGTTGACATTCGACGAGGACGACCATATTTTTGCCGGCTACATGATGCTGCATACGGGTGACTATGGGCTCAATCCGGAGCACCCTCCCCTGGTGAAGTTGCTGGCGGCTTTGCCGCTGCTGGGGCGCGATTTGTGGACGCCGCCGCTGCAGGGACGCGACTTCAAAACCGAGGCTTATCTCGATGGGCGCGATTTTCTGGCGCGCAACGATGGAGGAAGCCAGCGGTTGGTTTTTCGAATGAGACTGATGACGGGGCTGCTGGCGCTAGGGCTTTCGTTGCTGGTGTTTCTGGCGGCGCGGGAGTGGTTTGGCACGGCGGCGGGGTTGGTTGCGCTAGTGCTGGCGAGCTTCGATCCGAATCTCATCGCTCACTCCGCGCTGGTCACGACGGACATGGGCGTTACGCTGTTTTTTCTGGCGAGCATTTACGCCTTCTATCGCTATGTGAAGCGGCCGTCGCTGGGACGGCTGCTGCTGACGGGTGTCGCCGCAGGGCTGCTGCTGGCGACCAAGCACTCCGGCATTCTGTTCGCGCCGATGCTAGTGCTGATGATGGGTTGGGAGATTTTTGCGGCGCCCAAAGGTAGCCGCGGACGGCTTGCGCTGCGGCTCTCCGGCGCACTGGCGGCAATTGTCGCGGTGGGCGTGCTGGTGCTGTGGAGCTTCTACGGCTTCCGCTATGCCGCGCGGCCGGAGGGACTGAAACTGAGCACTTCTCTGGCCGACTACGCTGCGCCGCTGGGACACTTCAGCGCGGGCGTGATGCTGTTCTTCGCGCGCTATCACCTGCTGCCTGAGTCGTACCTTATGGGGCTGGTGGATGTGAAGCGCGTGGCTGAATTCTATCCCACGTTCATCTTCGGCAAGGTTTATGCGCACGGAGTGTGGTGGTACTTCCCTGCTGCCATCTTGATCAAGACAACGCAGGGAATGCTGGCGTTGGTGGGTTTGGCGGCCTGGGCGATTGCGAGCGGGCGGCTGCGCAAGGGGCGCGAGCTGGCCTTCATCCTGATTCCATGGATTGTTTACCTGGCGGTTGCGATTCAGGCAGGCATGAATATCGGCGCACGGCATGTGCTGCCGCTGTATGCGCTGGCGGCTATCCTGGCGGGCGGTGGGATTGTGGCGCTGGCTCAGGAGAATCGGCGATGGGTTTGGGTTGGGGTTGTGCTGATTGCCGCGCATATTGTCTCCGCGCTGACTGTGTTTCCGAATTACATGGCGTATGCGAACGAAGCGTGGGGCGGGGCGAAGAACGTCCACAATCTGCTGAGCGACGCAAATGTGGATTGGGCGCAGCAGTTGATTCAAGTGAAGGAATGGCAGGACAAGCATCCAGGCGAGGAATGCTGGTTTGCGTATTTCGCGCGGCCGGAGGTTGATCCCGGGGTCTACGGAATAACGTGCCACGGGCTGCCGACCATCGACACGTTTTGGCTGGGCGGATCGGACATTGTTCCGGCGACGATCAACGGGACAGTGCTGATCAGCGCCGGTGACCTGAGCGGGTGTGAGTGGCCAAGCGGACGCATGAACCCTTACCGGGATTTTCAGACGATGCAGCCGGCTGAGTCTATCGACTATGGAGTTTTTGTGTATCGCGGCAGCTTCAAGATGAACCAGGCGGCTGCGCTGAGCCGGGCGCAGCATGCAAATGAGTTGCTGAGTGCGCACAAGCCGGAAGAGGCGGCATCGCTGGCGAAAGAGGCTGTGGCAATCGATCCGGAGGAGATCATCAGCCAGACGGCGCTGGGTGATGCAGCGGCTGCGCTGGGGCAGAAGGATGAGGCACGGCAGGCGTGGCAGGCGGCGATTGAGTCGGCGAAAAAACTCGAGCCGGATGCGCAGGTCAGCTATATTCCCGACCTTGAGGGTAAGCTGAAGAAGCTGTAGAGATGCTGAGAAACGCAGTAAGGGAACTCGTGGCGGGGATTGGTTGGTCGAGACGATTTTGGGCGGAATACAATTCTGTTATGAGCGTGGACGAGTCCAAGTTTCACTACACTTACGTGCCGGAACACCTGAAGGAAAAGGTGAGCAATTGGCGAAATCTCTCCTTCAGCGAGCGGTTCGATCTGACATGCGAATTATGCGAGGCCGCTTGGGCAAAGATAGGCGTGGTCCGCGATCCGAATAAGCAGATGGATAAAACTCTCCGGCGGGTTGTTCCCTCAGTGGATTGATTGACTGCAAATTCGAGGGTTTCCCAGGTCTCAGAAGCGATATCCTTCGACGGGCTCAGGACAGGCTCTGGGGTACCCAATTCTGACATTGATCTTTCGCAATAATCCTATTGCAACAGCGTCGGCTCGTCGTCTTTCAGTTCTTCCGGTGGGATAATGACGGCGGCGGCGATCTTGTCGTCGGTCTCGAGGTTGAGCAGGCGGACGCCTTGCGTGGCGCGGCCGGCGGCGCGGATGGTCTTGGTGTCGATGCGGATGATTTTTCCGAACTGGCTGATGACCATCAGCTCCGAGATCTCACTCACCAGGAGAATGGATGCGGTTTTTCCGACCTTCGGGGTTGCCTTGAGGTTGGTGACGCCCTGCGCGCCGCGCGCCGTCAAACGATACTCGTCCACATCGGTGCGCTTGCCAAAGCCGTTCTCCGTGACCGTAAGAATAAGTTGCTGCGTCACGCAGAGCTTTTCGTCAAGGCTCTTCATGGATTTGTAGGCGGCTTCAACCGCCTTCTCGGCCGCACTCACTACTGACGAATCAACAATCTTGTTGCGATAGTCCTCACGCGCCCGTGTCAGCGCCGCTTCAGCCGCGGCATCGGCCTCGCGGGCCGCTTTGAGTTTATCCGTCAATCCCAGCCGCGCGGCGCACTCATCGCGCTCGGTTTCGCGGATGGCTTCGGAACTGGTGATAGCCGCGCCGATCACGTAATCGCCCTTCTTGAGCGAGATGCCGCGATTGCCGGCAGCGTTGCGGCCCATGGGGCGCAGGCCAATGCCATTGCGGTCGGGATCGTACTCCTCTTCGAAGCGGATGGCCATGCCGTCGCGCGTGGCGATGAAGATGGTCTGCTTGCCGTTGGTGAGGCCGGCTGAAACAAGGTCGTCGTCCTTGTCGATGGCGATTGCAATAATGCCGCGAGCCATGACGTTGGAGAAGTCCTTGAGCGGGGTCTTCTTGACGGTGCCATTGCGGGTAGCAAAGAAGATGAACTTGCCTTCTTCTTCAAGGTCGCGGATGGGCAGGATGGCCCGGACATTCTCGCCGGGCTGCAGGTCGAGCAGGCTCTGCATGCTCTTGCCTTTGCCGGCGGCGCCTACGTCGGGAATCTCGTAGACCTTGAGCCAGTAGACGCGGCCGGTGTTGGTGAAGCAGAGCAGGAAGGCGTGGGTGGAATCGATGATGAGCTGGGAGACGAAGTCTTCTTCGCGCGTTTTCATGCCGGTGCGACCGGTGCCGCCGCGGCGCTGCTGGCGATAGATGCTGATGGGGGTGCGCTTGAGGTAGCCTTGGTGCGAAACGGTGACGGCGACCTGCTCGTCGGCAATGAGATCTTCAAGCTGAAGCTCGGCGCTCTCGTCGACGATCTGCGTGCGGCGCGCGTCGCCGTACTTCTCGCGAACCTCTTCGAGTTCCTTGACGATGACGGCGCGAAGCTTTGCGTCGCTGGCGAGGATCGACTCGTACTCGGCAATCTTTTCGCGCACTTGCTTCAACTCATTCATCAGTTCGTCAATGGAGAGCTGGGTGAGGCGGTAGAGCTGCAACTCGAGGATGGCGTCAATTTGCTTGAGAGTGAGGCCTTTCTCTTCATGCGGCAGGCGGACGCGGTCGAGGGTGACGACAATCGACGTGCCCTTGCCCCAGGCATAGAGATTCTCACGGGCTTCAACGCGGGAGCCGGAACCGCGAATGATCTTGATGACTGTGTCGAGGTTGTCGAGTGCAATCTTGTAGCCTTCGAGGATGTGCTCGCGATCGCGCGCCTTGCGCAGCAGAAAGACAGTGCGGCGTTGCACGACGTCGATGCGGTGATCGATGAAGCAGCGAATCGCCTCGTCCAGGCCGAGTTCCCGCGGCTGTCCATTCAGGACCGCGAGGAAGATCATGGAGAAGCTTTCTTGCATCTGGGTGTGCTTGTAGAGCTGATTGAGCACGATCTCGGGCTGCGCGGCGCGCTTGAGCTCGATGACGATGCGCATGCCGTCGCGATCGCTCTCATCGCGCACGTCGCTGATGTCGTCGACGATTTTTTCGGTCACCAGTTCGGCGATGCGCTCAATGAGCTTGGACTTGTTGACCTGGTACGGAATCTCCGTAACGATGATGGCCTGTTTTTCCTTGGTCAGGTTTTCAGTCGCTACCTTGGCGCGCATCATGAAACGGCCGCGGCCGGTCTTGTAAGCCTGGGGAATGCCCGCCTTGCCGTAGAGGAATCCGCCGGTGGGAAAATCGGGGCCCTGGACGTGCTTGAGAACTTCGGCAAGACCGGCGTGGGGATTCTGCACCATCTCAATGGCCGCGTTCAGAATCTCGGTCAGGTTATGCGGGGGAATGTTGGTGGCCATGCCGACGGCGATTCCACTTGACCCGTTGACGATGAGATTGGGAATGCGCGTTGGCAGCACCGTGGGCTCGAACGTGGACTCGTCGTAGTTGGGGGTGAAGTCGACGGTCTCCATGTCGATGTCGGCGAGCAGTTCGCCGGCGATGCGATCCATGCGGCACTCGGTGTAACGCATGGCAGCGGGTGGATCGCCGTCGACGGAGCCGAAGTTACCCTGGCCGTCGACCAGCGGATAGCGCAGAGAGAACGGCTGGGCCATGCGCACCAGCGTGTCATAAATGGCCGAGTCGCCGTGGGGATGGTAAACACCCATGGCCTGGCCAACGACCTTGGCGCACTTTGCGTATTTCTTGTTGTGGGCCAGGCCCATCTCGCTGAGGGTGTAGAGCACGCGGCGGTGAACGGGCTTGAGGCCGTCGCGGGCATCGGGCAGCGCGCGCCCTATGATGACGCTCATGGAGTAGTCAAGATAGGAGCGGCGCATCTCCTCTTCGATGTTGATCGGAATGAGGTTTGTGCCGCTGTTTGGCGGCGTACCGCCCTCAAGAGGGAGCTGGGGATTTTGATCGTCTGCCATAGGTTTTCGAGGCCCGCCACAAGGCGGCAAAAAGGTTCCGGTGAAAGCGGGGCCGGACTTTGCGGGCTGGTTCTATTTTACGCGCTCAAAGCGCTTTTCAGCAAGGCGAATAGGGAGAAATAAGTCCTTATTATGGTTTAGTTTATGAACAAGAGCAGATGGTCCGGGAAGAGTCTCGCAAAGCTCAGGCGGCGCGGCGGGATTTTGGCTTGGATTTGGCCACGGCACGGGCCTTCTTTTTGGACTTTTTTGGAGCCTCGTCGCGATCGGCATTCTCTCCCAAACTGGCCAGAATCACAGGTGCGCGATCGGGGAATTCGACGATGAGGGAGAGTTTGCCGCCGACGCCTTCGACATAGCTGCGGAGTGTGGAGAGGTAGAGGTCGGTGCGCCTCTCGATGCGGGAGACGCCTTCCTGGCCGATTTTCAGCTTCTTCGACAGGCGGGCCTGGGTAAGCTTGCGGGCGCGGCGGATTTCGCGAAGGTTTAGTTCTTCGCGCATCTCATCCGCAAGTCGGCGAATCCTTGTCCTGCTTTCCTCAGATTCTTCCGCAAGCATTTCTTCCAATGAAATCGTCATTTCGGCTGCCTCTTCAAGCGGAGATTCTGCAGATGTTTGCTAAACCGTTCGTCCGCAATGCGTAACAGATCGCGATAAAAGCGTTCCTTGCCCGTTCCGCTCTTGTCGCCAGCCGCGAGCAGAATAGCTTTGCGTTCAGGATCGAAGGCATAGGCTACGCGCCACACGCCCCCATCGGCATCAAATCGGAGTTCCTTCATGTTCGCATGGTGCGAGCCTATCAGCGTGTCTGCCAGGGGCCTTCCGAGGAGCGGACCATCCTCACTCAGGACTATTGCGGCAGCCTTGAGTTTTTCACGCACCAATTGCGACAACTGCCGTACTTCCACCGCAAATTCGTCGTTAAACTTTACCGGCCATTGCACATCCGTTCCGGAAGTGCCGTTTACTTTTCGAGGGAGCATTGCAATGTTTCTCCTGTTCCTGCAGGCCCTGCTCCCGGTCAGGCCTTCCTTCAACCAATTGCTGAATGAATTATGTCTTTAAATGCCTAATGTCGTCAAGTGCATGTCTATCTTTCAGTCTTTCCCAGAACACTCACGGGAGGGCGGAGTTCAGGCGCAGCCATCATAGCGCGTGGTTGCTGTTGCGCATTGTGATCTGGAATGCGCTAGAGGAGGCCGGGGAGGGTGAGCACGCAGAAGACAGCCTGCAGCACGAGGATTGCGCCGGCGGCGGCCATGGCGAGGCGTCCGCGCGGGCCTTCGTAGGCGTCGGCGAAGACTCCGCCGATGAACGTGAGAAGGAACGGCAGCGCCCACAGCCACGGAGAGCCTGGAACGCCTGTCAGAATCAGTGGGAACAAGGCCAGGGCGCACAACAGCGGATAGGTATTGCCGAAGTAGCGCGCCTTTTTCAGGCCAAGGTAGAGCACCACGGCTGACGCGGCGGCTACGGTGATTCCCGCGTTGCCCATGGTGGAGAAGAATCGCCTTGCCGGATCGGGAGAGACCCACAACATTGCCGCTGCGGAACGGAAGAGGTAGCTGAATGCGTCAGGCGAGAATCCGTAGCATGCAAAGACCAGGAACATGGCTCCGGCGATCGCAATCAATATGACTGGGAGCACCTGGCTTCTTCGTCCCTCGGCGACCCACAGCATGGCTGCTAATCCCAGGAACGCCACCAGCGGCAGCGACGCAATATGGGATGCGGCGGCGATGCCGAAGACTACCGTGAGCAGGATGATGCGCGGTCTCCACTTCCTGCGCGGCCCCTGCATGGCGTGAGCAACGCCGACGCAGGTGTAGATGCCGGCATAGACGCCGAGGGCGGTGAGGATTTCAGGGCTCGGGACGATGCAGGCTTTGATGACCGAAGGCGAGAAACAGTAGAGGCCCAACGCGGTATAGCCGCCGAGGTTGCCATAGAGCCGCCGCGTGACCCACCAGAGGCCTGCGCCCAGCATGCAGCCGGCCATCAGGAACGGGAGCCGTAGCAACAGCAGCACATGGGTGAGTTGATGGCGAAGTTCCCAGGTGCTCAGATTTGAGGCGCTGAGTGGGCCTGAGGCCTCCTGGATGACACGATCCTCGGGCTTGCGAAAATGGTCCAGACCGCGCTCAACCAGAATGTTGAGAGTGAGCGGAAGACCGGCCAGGCGGTAGGCCAGGACGCCGTCATGGATATTGCCGCAGGTGGTGAAGTAGCCGGCCAGCGGCGACGGACGCTCCCACATTTCGCGGCCACAGCGCGCGTATTGATAGTCGCGGTCGGTGAGTGTCTGGTGGCCGGTGAGCCAAAGGCCCTGGAGGAGAAAAACCGCGAGCAACCCGGCAGCGATGCGCTGGGGTAGATTGAAACGGAAGCGGCGGATCATGCCAAAGCGGAGGGTCATCACGTTCAAACGGTTGATTCCAGTTTAAACGGCGGATTCCAGTGGGTTTCACAAAGCGAGGGGCGCAAAAGCGACGGGACCTGCTTTGAAGGCAGGTCCCGAGGGTTGGGCGTTGCGGTCAGGTCTGACTTAGAAGCGGACCATAATGGCGATCATGGTGCTGGCCTGGCCCTTCACCAGGTCGGGCCACCAGATAGCGCTGGTCATGCCGGGGCTGCCGCAGCTTGACTCGGCCTTGGCAAGATTGCCGTATCCGTAACCGGAGTCCACATTCGTTCCGGCGCAAACATAGTCGGCCGGGTTGTTGTTGTTACCGCCCGCGGGCGTGATGCCGCCGCGTCCAGTCCAGTAGGGCGTGTCGGAGTATCGGTAGGCTTCCTCAAGGCGGAAGGTGATGAACTGCGCGGGCATGTAGTCGATGGTGAAGGTGCCATCCTTCATTTGCGCGCGGTCACCGGCGTTTTCCGTGTAGTAAGGGGAGCCGGTGGTGGCCGTTGCGCCGTTAATGGGCGGCAACAGGGTGAGATAGCGGCCCGGGTTGTTCATGAGCCCACCGCCGACCGTTACGGCATAGAGGTCATGCTTGAACCATGCGCGCAGGTAGCTCATGGTGCCGATGAACATCTGTTTTGGCTTGCCGTCGTGGCTATTGTGGCAATTGACGCCGCCGGTGTAGGTGTCGGCGGTGCCCATCTCAGGAGAAAGTCCCTTGGGGTTGTAATAGCCGACTGCTGGGCCGCCGCCGTATTCGCAACCGGCGTCGCCGGTCAGCGTCCAGGCAATCTTGTCGACGGTGTTTTTGGGGTTGTCATAGAACTTGACCTGTGCGCTGTAATCGGCGTGGACACGCGAACGGCCGGGATAGCCGGCATCGTCTTCACCCAGACCGTAGTCGTTCCACACAAAGTCAAGTTTCGGCGTGGGGCGCCAGAGGATCTGTCCGCCCAGTCCCGGCTTGCCGTTGTACCGGGCATAGGACTGCCAGCCGTTGATGATCCACGGTTCGATCTTCAGTTTTTCAGTTGGCCAGTATTGAATGCGGAGCCCGTTGAAGAACCATGGGGTGTTCGATGAAACATACGATGGCTGGTAGGTCCAGTTATCAAAGTTGTAATAACTGAACAGGCCGATGTAGGAAACGAAGATGCCCGCGTCGGCGTTCAAGCCGTGGCCCACATCCCAGTGATAACCGCCCCATGCCTCAGAGAAGTAACGATAGGCTCCAGACAGGTTCCATTGGCCGCGGTTGTAACTGGCATCGTTGCGGGGCGTGGTTGTCGCAAACAATCCATCCATGGTGAGGATGCGGCCGCGAACATTCTGAATGCGGAAATCGCCGCCCACGCTGACCTGCTCGAGCTGCCACTCATCGGAGCGGAACATCTCCGTCGAGCCGCCCATCGAGTCGTCGACGGGGTGGTTGTAGTCCAGAATATAGTTGGCGTCAAAGCGAACTTCGGGGGTGAAGTACTTGGTGCTCATGGGGCTGTCGGAATTGTGGCCGCCGGAGTTGAGCCAGGTCCAGTCGCCGGGGAACGGCGCTGACTTGGTGGTGGTTTCGGCCGTGATCTCAGGAGGCGCCGGAGCTGCGGCCGGGGGCGGTGCCGCAGCTGCCTGGCCGGTGCCCAAGGAGGCGTCGCCGCCTTCGGCCGATCGCAGCGCACTCGCATCTTTCTCCGCATCGGCGGCAGCATCCGCGCCGCTGCGCACCTTGAGCTCAGCCTCCAATTGTGCAATGCGCGCCTTCATCTCCGCGAGTTCCTTGAGGACCAGATCGGCAGGAAGCGGCGCGGTTACAGATGCCGGCGCCGTGGTGGTTGTGGCAGTGGTTGCCGTGGCAGGCGCGGCTGCGTTTGCCGAGGCCGGTCCGGCTGCGGCGGGCGTCGCAGCTGCATTGGCTGCCGCGCCCGGACCTGTTTCCGGACCCGTTACTTCGGGAAACTCGACTCGTGCGGTGGTCACACGGGTTGCGGTTGTCGCAGTCTGCTGCGCCTCTATGGTCAACGACGCCAGTCCCAGGCACAGAAACGCAACAGCGGGAACTGTTTTGCTGAAGTTTGTTTTCATTCGGCCTCTCACTTTCACTAAAAATGTTGAATCAGGTTATGAATGACATCCTGGGATAGAAAGCCAGTCAGAGACGAGGTTCTCCTCTGCTGCCCGCAGGCATGCTTATCGAGTCATGATTGTGTCGTGGCTACGAGAAGAGAAGATGATCCGGACCTGGCTGTCAGCCCAGATGCGCGTCAACTTTTCCCGCAGTGCAAAAGCACCTTATTGATGGGTTGCTCGGGTACTGCGTTCGAATTGAAACTCAAGAATTCCTCTTGAAACTAAGGCCGGCGATATAAAGAACCTATATGTGTTTTCAATAAAGTTATGAGTAACCCGTGAAGTTCATGAGAAAGCCGTGAAGAATCTGTAAGGATTTCACCACCAGCTTGCCTCGTTGATGGTTTTGCAGGTGTAAATCGTTTCACTACGCATGCAGCTAGCTCTTGAGTAAGGCGTGAAAAAGCAGAAAATGAAAGGAGTAAACTGGCACCTATATGATCACCCGCCGAGGTTTTCTAATTCGCACTGCCGCTGCTTCCACCGCTCTTGCAATCTCTTCAAAGACAGCTTTGGCCCTGGCTCAATCTGAAGATGAATATCGCAATCCGATTCTTGGAGGCGACCACCCAGATGCCAGCCCGATCCGCGTTGGGAACGACTTTTACATGACTCACTCCAGCTTCGACTACGCTCCCGGGCTTCTTATATGGCACTCACGCGATCTTGTGAACTGGCGTCCGGTTGCAGCAGCATTGCAACGCTACTACGGCAACGTCTACGCGCCCTACCTCTGCGAATACGAGGGACATTTCTATATTTATTTTCCTGCTGACAACCGGCTGCGGGTGGTTCATGCCGACCATCCACTGGGACCGTGGAGCGAACCGGTGGAGTTGGATATCAATGCCATTGACCCCGCCCACATCGCCGAGGATGGACGCAGATTCCTCTACATGAATGGCGGGCAGATGGCCGAGTTGAATGCCGATGGGCTGTCAGTAAAGCGGCCTCCGCGGACCGTTCTGGAGCCGTGGCCTGTGCCGGCGACGACGCGCATGGAGTGTACCTGCCTGGAAGCTCCGAAGCTGCTGGAGCACAACGGCTGGTTCTATCTGAACGTGGCGGAAGGCGGGACGGCAGGTCCGGCCACCAGCCACTCCGTGATCAGCGCACGCAGCCGCCACGCCGATGGCCCCTGGGTATTCTCGCCATATAACCCGGTGGTTCACACCAGGTCGCGCGACGATCGATGGCTGTCGCTGGGCCATGGGCGGTTGGTGGATACGCCGCAGGGAAAATGGTTCATGACGGTCCATTCCTACGAGAATGGCTACCGCACGCTGGGCCGGCAGCTTCTGCTGCTACCCATCGAGTGGACGCCGGACGGCTGGTTTCGCGTTCCCGAAGGAGTAACGGCCGATGCGGCGATTCCGATGCCGGTGCCGGGGACTGTTCAGGAACCGTTCTTTGACCCCTCCGACAACTTCACCAGCCTCGACCTGGGGTTGCAATGGGGCTTCTGGCACGAGTTCAACACAACCCGCTTTACCACCGGCGGCGGCGACCTGACATTGCAGGCTCGCGGTCAATCCCTGGCCGACACAGCCGCGCTGACCACGCCGGTGGGTGGACATTCCTACACCGTTGAAGCGGACATTGAAGTTACACCGGGATGCGAATCGGGCCTGATGCTCTTCTACGATCCGCAGCACGCCACGGGCATCCTGCTCTCGCCGGATGGCGTCGGCGTGCGGCTCGCGAATGGGTACGTCCCCGGCCATCTGGGAAAAGGCGCAAAGCGGGCGACACTCCGCGTGGTGAACGACCGCCAGGAGATTGACTTCTACTACCGCTTCCCGGGACAGCCGTGGCGAAAGACGCAGGAGTCCGCGGAAATCTCGGGAATGCAGCACAATGTTCTCGGCGGCTTCCTCGATGTGCGCCCAGCCTTGTATGCATCTGGCTCCGGTGCGGCCACCTTCCGCGGGTTCCGCTACTGGCCCAAGGCGCAGGCGCCCGCATAAGTCCGGAATCATCCCTCAGCTTCTACCCGCAAACGCAGGAAAGCCGCCCCGAGGAGTCTGTTACGAAACTCCGGGGTCCTTTTTAAAAGAGCGCTCCCTTCGGGGAGCGTTCTTTGTTTTTGGGGGTTGGATTGGATCAGGCTGGGTTGAGTTGGCGGGTGAACTTCAC
>JBEKET010000042.1:0-51708 GCA_050013695.1 Occallatibacter sp. | reverse complement strand
GATACCGCAAAGTTCTGGTCAGCTTCGAAAAGACCGAAGCTAGCTACACGGCCCTGCTGCAACTCGCCGCTGCCCTGATCTGCTGGAGGCAGACTATGGTTATTTACGGATAAGTTCTTAGCCGCGGGCCTCTTCTTCAAATTGCCAGCTCCACTTTGTCAGCAGTCTGGGGCAGGGATTTATCCGTGCCTCAGTCTGAGGAAAAACCCGCCGCTTTGAAAGGGCACGGATTTATCCGTGCCACAAGTCCAGCAATATCAAGACGGCTTTAGCCGCCGAGGGATGGTTTTCAAGCCTTGCCAGCAGTCTGAGATTGAGCTTTGCAAGCTGCGGAAAACCTCGCGTGCGGAAAAACTCGCGTCGGAGGGAGGCGGAGGTTTCAACCCCCCGCCTCAAACCAGCACAATCAACACGGGCTTCAGCCCCGGAGAAGCGTTCTTCGGAATCTTTTGCTCATGATCAGCCCCTTTTCCGCACCTGTTTAGCCTCAAAACGTTGTCCCAGAGCACTGAGCGCCCAACGAAAAGTCAAGCCCCGAAACTTCTGGACTCCGTCCAAACACTTCATTCAATTGCAGATATAGTTCTATCCGTTTTGCATATTCTTTCTCCGCCTTGGCGCACAATGGGAATAGAGTCGCAGCAGCGGCCATAACCAGCTCTGCAACCAGCCGTTCACGCAGCGCACGGAAATCGCGTTCCGGAGTCCCGAAATCAAAAAAATGAGCCAATTGAACTTTGCTAAACATTCGCCTCAATCGATCTTAAGTAACACAATGTAAATGAGATAAGAGGCTTCAATTTCGTTCTCTTTTTCTTCGCGTTAAAAGAGCCAGGCAGCCCGAAAGCAGGCCTGTACAGGACCGACATGCTTGACTCGCCTGCTGTGAAACCTCAGGCTCACCGCGAAAAAAACGGCATTTCGGGCTGTGATCCTGTAGAACTAGCTGCGACGGAAAATCTCCGCCGCCAGCTTCCGAAATTCGAACTGCTGGTATTCCCGAATGATCTCCGGCGAGAAGATGCCCATGATCACGGCCAGGGCAATTCCCGGCACCAGCAGAGGAATGAGCACTCTGATCGGCGCCCCCGCGATGGCCGCAACCGCGGCAAAGAGCAGGCACGCAGCTCCCAGGCAGGCCAGCAGCATATACGCTCCTGTGATCAGCCCCTTCGCCTTGCCGCGCGGCACCAAAAAGGTCGCCGCAAGAGCCAGTGCACTACCAAGGACCGGTACGCCGACCGCAATCACCACCCTGTAGTTTCCAATCTCGCGAATCTCATTGAGCAGAGTCCCGATCATTACCATTCCTCCTTTGCCCTATCTCGTTCCAGTCCATTTTGTTCCAGCCCATTTCGTTCCAGTGCGGCCCGATAGATCGCGCGAATATTCTTTGCCGTACTCACCTTGATCTCGCCCAGTTCCACTAGGTCGGCCAGCAACCCCGTCATCTGGTCCGGCGGCGCGCCGTTCATGCTGGCCCGCAGGTTGGCAATCACCCGGTCCAGCGTGTTGCGAATCGTCGGATAGCTGACGTGGTGCAACTGAGCCATGTCTTTCAGTGATCCCGACGTCAACACAAATTGCGCCACAAAGTCGAGATCCTCCTCCGGCAGCTTGCTCAGCGGGTGCGCCTGCCTGCGCGGTGCGATTCTCTCGATCTCTGTCAGCAAATCATCCATGCCGACAAAGCTACCATACGAAATAAATAAAATTCAAGTTCATTTTAGTTTTATTTATTTTTGCTTCATTCAAGATTGAACTCGGAAACGCATTGGAAACATCTTCGCCAGCCTGCGAAAGACTGCAATTTAGGATGCGGATATCAAGACTGCCTTGCTATGCTGAATGGCAAAATGTCCACCGAATTGAGCAGCCTTGAATCCAATAGCCTTGGCTCCAGCAGTCTTGGCCCCATCCTTTGTGCGCCCCTCATCCGGAAAGTCGACGCCCAGTTGATCGAGCTGCTTCAATCGCTCCGCCCCGATGAATGGGATCGTCCCACGGTCGCGCCCTTGTGGAAAGTCCGCGACGTCGCCGCGCACCTGCTCGACACCGCGCTCCGCAAGCTCTCGATGGTCCGCGACGGTTGCTTTGTTGAAGCGGTGGAAATTCGATCTCCCGAAGATCTGATCGCGCTGGTCAATCGCCTCAACCGCGAAGGCGTAGCCGTCTACCGGCGTCTCAGTCCCTCAGTTCTGATCGGCATGATGAAGGCAGCCTGCGCCGAGTTTGCCGATTTTCACGAGTCTCTCGATCCATTCGCTCCAGCGGCCTTTGCGGTAAGCTGGGCCGGCGAAGACGCTTCTCTCAACTGGTTTGACACCGCTCGCGAGCTGACCGAACGCTGGCATCACCAGCAGCAGATTCGCCTTGCCGCCAATCGCCCCGGCCTCATGACTCCGGAGCTTTATTACCCGGTGCTCGACTGCTTCCTGCGCGGTCTTCCGCATCTCTGCCGTGACCTCGCGTCACCCGTGGGAACCGTTATCGAAGTGGAGATTCCAGGCGATTGCGGTGGCAATTGGTTCTTGTTCAAGCGCCAATCCGCATGGGCTCTCGGCACAAACCCGCACGCAGACGCAGCGGCTCGTGTCACAATACCGCAGGCGCTCGCATGGCGCCTTTTCACCAAGGGTATCGATCGCGCCACCGCTCGAGCCGCCATCCGAATCGAAGGAAACCCTGAGCTGGCGGAGAAAGTGCTTCAACTGACAGCGATCGTCGGCTGAGACCCTCGCAAGAAATGGAGTCCCAATGGCAAACACATTCGGAACCGACATCCTGATTCAGACCCCAGACCCAAAAAAGGCAGCCGCCTTCTACGTCGATCACCTCGGCTTCGAGGTCACCGGTGAAGAGCCGCAGATGATCAGCCTCCACGGCAGGCATATCAACCTCTTCATTGAGCGTGGTTCCGCGCTGGGTCCAGTGCTCGAAGTGACCGTAGACAGTGTCGAAGCAGCCAAGCGCAGGCTGGTCCAGCACGGCTGCACCGTCGTCAAGGATGAGCCCGATTTTCCCCGAACCTACATCCGCGACCCCTACGGCCTCATCTACAACCTGGCCAGCTAGCCTTTCGATAGGTCTCCGCCCATGCCCATTTCCAGGCAAGCGCTTCTCTATCTCATCGACTACTCCATTTGGGCCGACCAGCAGTTGCTCGCCACCTGCTCCGCGCTCACCCCTGAGGAACAATCCCGCGACCTGGGATCGTCCCACATCGGCGTTTCAGGCACCCTACGCCACATCTACGACGCGGAAAATCTCTGGCTTGGCCAATTGCGCAAAGGTGAGCTGCTTCCACTCAGCGATTTCACAGACCCGCGACGCTTTCCACCCACCCCACCCGAGCAAGACCTGCGCAGCCTTGAACAGCGCTGGACCTCAGTCTGGGAAGGCCTCCACAACTATGTCGAAACCCTACCGGAATCCGAATTTGCCATCGAGCTTCGCGCAACCGACTGGACCATACCGCGCTGGAAGATCCTGCTCCACGTCGTCAATCACGCCACGCTCCATCGCGGCCAGGTCATGAGCATGTTGCGCCAAATGGGAAAGCAGCCTCCTGGCAACGACATCTTCATTGGCTACCACCGCTCGCACCCCTGATCCGCAACTACTCGCCTGCCTTGATGGCCAACGCCTCCACCACCGCAATATTCTTCAGCAGCTCCGTCGGCACACCGTGCCTGTCCTGCAAATATGTCGGGCTGTTGTATGAAATCCAGGCCTTCCCATGCCCATCCTCCCAAATCAAAATCTTCAACGGCAGGTCGATCGCGATGCTCGGGCTGGCCAGCATCACGGGAGTGCCCGCCTTGGGGCTCCCAAAGATCAGCAGCTTCGTCGCCGGCATCTTCATGCCCACCTTTTCAGCCTCTCCGCTGTGGTCCACCAGCGCAAACAGCGTGACGCCCTTCGCTTCCAGAATTCCCTTGAGCCTCTCCACCGTCTCGTCCACCGTGTGATTGCTGGGTAGATTCACGATCCCGTCGCCTGCAACAACCATCATCGCCGCCTCCCTTCCCCTTTCTCAATGCCCATGAGTGACACTCCGGATTGAAATCAGGTAGATCGCCATTGCCAATCCAACCAACGCCAGAAAAAAGGCAACCGCGACAGCCTGTGCCGTTCCGTGTGAGTGTTCTATCTCTCCGCGATCCAGTTCCTTGACCAGGTGTGCGTAATGCCAACCGGCAAACACGTTCACCAGCACTCCGGCCGCAATCAGCAATGTCCCAAACCATAGCGAAAGCCCGTATGTCTGCTGACTTGCAGAGTTCTGCATTGCCTGCATTTGTTGCAGGAACAACCCAAACCGTGCCACCACAAAGCCAAACCCCATCAACGCCAGTCCCGTGCGAATCCATGCCAGCAGAGTCCGCTCCGCCGCCAGATAATCGCTTAACCCGGCCTTCTTTCCACCGTCCTCCGGCATCGACATAAATCCGCCTTCCGCTTCGCCCAATATCCCTGCTCTTGTCGTCCATCTCTAAGCTAAACTGAGTTGAATCGACTGCGCCTACGAGGCCGCAAATTTGTTACCGAATCCAACCAGCGAGCATCTCATCAAATATGAGTCAGGAGAGCATGAGCACAGAGAAAGCAACCTTCGGAGCCGGATGTTTCTGGGGCGTTGAAGCCGCCTTCGCCTCCATCCCCGGTGTAACCGCAACTGCTGTCGGCTATGAGGGCGGCCAGTTGGAGCGGCCCAGCTACAAAGACGTCTGCACCGATTCAACCGGCCACGCCGAGGTGGTCGAGCTCGACTTCGACCCCGCGAAGGTCACCTACGAGCAACTCCTCGATGCCTTCTTCACCCTCCACGACCCCACTACGCTCAATCGCCAGGGGCCGGATTGGGGCACACAGTACCGCTCCGCAATCTTCTTCCACTCCCCGGAACAGCAGGCCCAGGCCGAGGCGAAGATTGAGCAACTCACCGCCGAGGGCCGCTTCAAGCCAAAGCGCATTGTGACCAGGGTTGAACCGGCACAGACCTTCTGGCGCGCCGAGGACTATCACCAGCGCTATCTGGAAAAGCGCGGCCAGGCAAGCTGCCACATTTAGTTGTAAGTTGTAAGTGATCAGTAGTCAAAATGCAGAGGATCGGCAAGGCGCTGATCCTCTGTGTTTTTTTGGAAGCATGAGCGGGAACTTCCGCCCTAATCGCTCTTCGGTTCGTCGATTTCCGGTCCTGCTTCCGGCGCGGTATCTTCCGTCAGGAGATGCTCCGGGGACACCGCAATCTCCTGCGCCGGAGTTCCCGTTCCAGGCTCATCAATCCACAAGCTGACAATCCACCACACCACCACTACCAGGTACACAATCTCATTGGCGGTGGACAGTTTGTCCCTGATTCCGATGATGTGATTGTATTCAACCTGGGTTTTCGGAGCCGCCTTCATTGCAATCAGTTGCCAGACGCCGTCTCTCAGCATTTGCGCGATCGATGCCGTCGATAAGCCAATCAAAATGGCCTGCGTATGGCTGCGCCACCCGGCCTTGAATCGCCGACCAAAAAACAGCACCAGCAGTGCCAGCTCGACCGTCAGCACGTTGGACAGCAGGTTGATCTTTTGCGATGCGGCTTGCAGCAGTTCGAGCACTGCCAGGGTAGTGCCCGCAGTCACGGTTTGCCATGCCGGCCATTTGCCCCATTCCGCCACCACCACTGCGCCCACCGCCAACATTCCCAGCGAATTCACGATCCAGGCTCGGCGCTCCAAACCAACAAACGCCTTCCGCGCCAATTCCACCAGAACCAGCACGCTCACCAACGCCGACAAAACTGCCAGCGGTATGAAGACTTCGTAGAATTGCATCGGTGCTACCCTGCCGAAGAGCAGCTTGCCTATCAGCCGCTCCAACGCCACCAGCACGATCGCAATGGTGAAGAACTTGAAGCGGCGCGAGCGCTCCCGCCCCAGCAACACAACCAGCAGCACCAGCAGCGACGCAAACGACAGCGTCCAGAGAACCTGAGCAGCCGAAAAACCAGAATTTGGATGCATCTTCACCTTATCTGCCCGCCGCGCCGTCCTTCGCGCTGCGCAAGCCTTTTTCAGTCTAACTGCCCTGCGCGCTCCATCTCCGCGCCCAGGCCCCGATCAACAACCAAATGAAGGCTGTTGACGTCGAAATGAATGGGCATGAGAGGCGCGACAGCGAGTCGAGTCCGTCCCGGCAGTTCCAATGATTGCAATGAAGGGAATTATATGGTGCGCCCGGAGAGATTCGAACTCCCGACCTAACGCTCCGGAGGCGTTCGCTCTATCCAGCTGAGCTACGGGCGCGCTCTTTCAGCATACCGCACTTTGCCTTGTCTGATGAGCCTACGCAGTTTCCCAGTCCCTAGTCCCCTGTTCCCTTGTCCCCTTGATCCCTTGGTCCCTGGTTCCCTTGTTCCCTGCTTTTCCGCAGCTCTTCCATCACCGACTGGATCAGCGCCTTGGCTCCTTCCATTCCGCCCAGCACCGCCTGCAAATCCAGCGCCGGCTTGGCCGGATTGCGGCTCGAAGCGCAATACACTCCGTGCTGACCCACCAGGATCAGCGAATCCGTCAGCAGGTCCAGCGCGACCGCCAGTCTGCCCCGCTCCACACCCATCATGAACTCGTGCTGCTCCAGCTCTGTCCGCTTTTCGTCGAATATGCTCATATCCAAAGCCTAAACGAAAAGCCGCGACAATCCGAATTTAAGGTGTGGAGTGAAAACCGGCGCTCACACATCCAGTTTCCGCACATAATCCGCGTCGAGCCTGAGGGCTTCCATCGTGTCCATGTCAAATTCTTCCTGCTCAATGAAGTAGTGCTTGAGGCCGGTAGCCGCGCGCAGAATCGGCTTGTAGTCCACCACGCCGCGGCCCATCACCGTCGAGTGCATCTTGCCATTGTCACCCTTCACCATGTCCTTCACGTGTAACAGCGGAAAACGACCTGGCGTCTTGCTCAGGTAATCCACGGGGTTGCGCCCTGCCGCAGCCACCCAGCCGCAATCCATCTCGAAGAACACCAACTTCGGGTCGGTGAGCCGGAGCAGTTCGTCGTAGAACACCACTCCACCCTCGCTGCCAAACTCAGGAGTGTGGTTGTGATAACCAAACCTCATCCCGGCCGCGTTCACCTTTTCTCCGATCTTGTTGAGCTCTCCGGCGGTCCAGCGCCAGTCATCCAGCGTCAGCGGGCCCTTCGCAGCCGGATCTCTGTGCATCGACGAAGGGCACACAATATATTCCAGTCCCAGAGCGTGGCCATATTCGATCAGCTCGTCCAGCCGCGGCTTCAGCACGTCCATCGAATGATGCGTACTGATACAGCGCAATCCCGCCGCGTCCATTGCCTTCTTGAAATCCGCTGCCGGCTTGTCAAAATAGCCCGCCGCCTCAACCTCCGTGTAGCCCGCAGCCCTCACCTTGGCCAGCGTCCCATCAAAATCTTTGGGGAGCAGCTCGCGCACGGAATAAAGTTGAAGCCCGATGGGCAACCGAAGCGGCGCTGCACTCAACTGCCTGAGCCCAGCGCCCGCCGCAACCGCGCCAGCTCCCACCCGAACAAATTCCCGCCGCGTCATAGAAGACAGATTCATCATGTTCTCCCCATGCCTCGCAATTCTCGCCGTCAACGCCGCCCCGTGTCCACGCGCGCGTCTCTCTCTCTCTCTGGCTCAAAGACAGCCCTGCGAGACGCTCCGTATACTTACGGCCATGAATTCGCTTCAGCAAAACTTCCGTGTGTATTTTCGGACAGCGCTCGTCCTGGCCCTGGCTGCACAATGCGCAAGTCACGCAATCGCTGCCAACGCCGCAAAACCCGATTTCGGCGACAAAGTCCTAATCTTCAACCCGTCCATGCCCGCTGCCGACATCCAGGCCCAGATCGATAAGGCCTACTCCATCCAGCAGCAAAGTGAGTTCGGCTCGGAGCGTTACGCCCTCTTCTTTTTGCCCGGCGAATACAAGATCGACGTCCCCATCGGCTTCTACACAGCAGTCATCGGCCTCGGCGCCACGCCTGACGCCGTCCACATCACCGGCAACGTCCACGCCGATGCCAGTCTGCCCCGCAACAACGCCACCTGCACCTTCTGGCGCGCCGTTGAAGGCTTTTCCGTCACCCCCGCTGCCTCGACAAATAACGGCGTGATGCAATGGGCCGTCTCCCAGGCCGCCCCATTTCGCCGCATGCACATACTCGGCGACATCGTTCTCCACCAGAATCACGGCTGGGCCAGCGGCGGTTGGATCTCCGACTCGTTGATTGATGGCAACGTCGGCTCCGGCACTCAGCAGCAATGGATCTCCCGCAACAGCGAGTGGCATTCCTGGACCGGCTCCAACTGGAACATGGTCTTCGTCGGCGTCCCCAACCCGCCCGCGGGTGAATGGCCCACCCCTCCATACACCAAAGTTGCCCTCACTCCCATCGTGCGCGAAAAGCCGTTTCTATTAGTCGATGCGCACGGCAACTATAACGTCCGCGTTCCTTCTCTGAAGACAAACTCTTCAGGCATCACCTGGCATGGTGGGGCAACACCGGGCCGCTCGATTCCTATCGACAAGTTCTACATCGCACACCCCGGCCAGGACACCGCCGCCACCATCAACGCTCAACTACAAAACGGCAAGAATCTGATTTTCGCGCCCGGCATCTATGACCTGGCAGAGTCCATCCGCGTAATTCGCGCCAACACCGTCGTCATGGGTCTCGGCTTCGCCACGCTCCACCCCATCAATGGCACAGCCGCTATGACCGTTGCCGATGCCGATGGCATCATCGTCGCCGGACTGCTGTTTGACGCCGGCCCGGTCAGCTCCCCCGTCTTGCTCGAAGTAGGTCAAGGCGCCAGCAACGTCAGCCACGCAAAAAATCCCATCACGCTCCATGACGTCTTCTTCCGCGTTGGCGGCGCGGGTCCGGGCAGCGCAGGCATCAATCTGCTCGTCAACAGCAACGACACCATCATCGATCACACCTGGATATGGCGCGCCGATCACGGCTCCGGCGTCGGCTGGACCACCAATCCAAGTGCCAACGGTCTCGTGGTCAATGGCAACAACGTCACAGCCTATGGCCTCTTTGTCGAACACCACCAGCAGTATCAGGTGCTTTGGAACGGCAACGCCGGCCGCACCTACTTCTACCAATCCGAAATCCCCTACGACCCACCCGATCAAGCCAGTTACACCAGCGGGCTCGACGCAAAAGGCGCGCGCATCAACGGCTGGGCCTCCTACAAAGTAGCCGACACCGTCACCACCCACGAAGCCTGGGGCCTCGGCGTCTACTCAGTCTTCCGCCACCCCAACGTCGTGCTGACCCGCGCCATTGAAGTTCCCACCGCGCCCGGCGTGCGTTTCCACCACATGATCACCCTCGCGCTCGATAACCTGGGCGAAATCAGCAACGTCATCAACGACAAAGGCGGACCCACCTCCACCAAGCCCCGCACCACGCCAAAAGTCACCGACTTTCCGTAGGCGGCGCTGCGACTCTGCGATCTAGAACTTGTTGCATAAATGCTGTTTTGAAAGGGCATGGCTTCAGCCGTGCCGTAACAGGCACATCAATGCTGGGCTTTAGCCCCTGGGGGATGTTTTGGGATACCCGCAGCGGGATTTATGCAACCAGTTCTAAAAGTTGTGAGGAAGGTGCTTCAGGTAGCGCAGAGGGTGCTTGAACAAATAGGAGATTGGGTATTTGTAGGTCGAGACCATGACTCCCATGGTCACAAAGTCGCCGCTACTACCACCGCGCACGCCAAACTGCGTTCGAATCGGTTGCAGACTCTGCTCGCCGGCATGCAAATTTGCCCCAGCGACCATCTTCCCAAAGAGTGCATTCTGCCGGATGTCGATGTCGTACCGCCCTGGCTCGGCAGAGATCTGAAAATTGCCGTGAGCGTCGGCTGTCGTTTCGGCTACCGTTTCAAAGTTCGCAATCAGTGAGATCTTCGCCCCCGCCGCCGGCTCCGATCCATCCGGCACCAACACAGTTCCGCTGAGTTGCGCCTTTGCCGCTTGTGAATGTTCTGGAGCTGATTGAGCAGTCGCAGTCGCGCCAAACGCCAGCGAAGCCGCAAGAACCACGCCCGCAGCCACCGAAGGTTGCGATTGCCCATCAAGGCTGACCAGGGAACCATCGGCACGGTGTACGATTCGTGCGCAAAGGCTGCCCTGTTTCTCTCGGACAAGCCGCTCAATCTCCGCCGCGGTCATCGCGGCAAAGTTGTGCACCTGCTTGTCACACGCTTCACAATGGCGCTCGCCAGGCGTACCAAGCATCGCGTCCCAGGCCTGCGAACACGGCCGGGATTCCAGAATTCTCAATTTTGGTCCTCGCTGCGACATGCACGCGTCCCTCGCGAAGCCTTTTCGCCAGTGTAGGCAGCATCATCAACTTCAGCAACTCAAATTCGCTCGTGGCGGCTCAGCATGGGAGAATGAAAAGGTAACCCGCCATGACAAACGAGAGCCTTCCAGAATCCGCCGACCTCACATCCGAATCCATTCAGGAACCTGAACAGGAACCTGCCCAGCAATCCGCGATCGAAGAGCCAGCCGATAATCAGCCGATCCCAGACTCGCCGATCCCAGGTTCGCCAATCACCGACGAGTCGCTCACACCCGAGCCGCCCATCGACGAGCCTCCCGCGCCCGTCCCTCCCGTCGAAGAGCCGCCCGCGCCCGTCAAGGCACCCCCCGCTCAAGAGCCACCCGCTGTCAAACCTCCCGTCGAAGAACCTCCCGCCGAAGAGCCCCAGGAATCCTTCGCCGATCTTCTCTCGGCATTCGAGAAGTCTCACTCCCATAAATCGGCCTCCGCTCCCCGCCAGTTGCAGGGAACCGTCGTTTCCCTCTCCGCCGACCAGGTCTTCCTCGACATCGGCTACAAGACTGAAGGGGTTCTTCCTCGCTCCGCCTTTCCCAACAATGCCGAAGGCGTAAAGCCCGGCGACACCGTGCCCGTCTCCGTCACCGGCCGCAATGAAGAGCATTACTACGAGCTGTCCCGCTTCAAAGTAGCCCAGGTACGTGACTGGTCCGCCATTGAAACAGCTTTCGCCGAAAAGCTAGCCGTAGTCGGCACCGTCACTGAAGTCATCAAGGGCGGCCTGTCCGTCGACATCGGCGTCCGCGCCTTCATGCCCGCCAGCCGCAGCGGCACCAAAGACGCCGTCGAGTTGGAAAAGCTGGTCGGCACCGAAATCACCTGCCGTATCACCAAGCTCGATGTGACTGACGAGAATGTCGTCGTTGATCGCCGCGTGGTTCTCGAGGAGCAAGCCCGCGCTCTCACCCAGGCCACCAGCGATGCCCTTCAAGCCTCAATCAAAGAAGGCGACGTCCTCACCGGCACCGTCCGCACCCTCATGCCCTACGGCGCGTTCATCGACCTCGGCGGAATCGACGGCCTGCTCCACGTCAGCGACATCTCGCACACCCGCGTCACCAAGCCTGAAGACGTGCTCACCGTGGGTCAGGAACTTCAAGTCAAGATCCTCAAAATCGATCCGGAAACCAGAAAACTTTCCCTCGGCCTCAAGCAGCTTCAAGCTGAACCGTGGGAGACCGCGCCCTCGCGCCTGCTCGCCGGCCAGCGCATCACCGGCAGAGTCACCCGTCTCATGGACTTCGGAGCCTTTGTTGAAATCGAGCCCGGCATCGAAGGCCTGATTCATATCTCGGAAATGGCCTGGGGCAAGAAAGTTCGTCATCCCAGCGACATTCTCAAAGAAGGCGACACCGTCGACGCCGTCATTCTCTCCGTCAAGCCGGAAGAGAAGCGCATCGCGCTCGGCCTGAAGCAGACCCTCACCGATCCATGGTCCGACGCGCTGCAACGGTTCCCCATCGGCTCGCAGATTGAGGGCCCCGTCACCAAGCTGATGAACTTCGGAGCCTTCGTTCAGCTCGTCGACGGCATTGAGGGCCTGGTCCATGTCAGCGAGATCAGCGCTACCAAGCGCATCAATCATCCTCAGGACGTGTTGCGCGCCGGCCAGATCGTCCAGGCGCAAGTGCTGGCCATTGACGTGGAGAAGCGCCAGGTCAAGCTCTCGATGAAGCAGCTCATTCCCACCAGCATCGACGAATACATCGCCGAGCACAAACCCGGCGACAAAGTTTCCGGCCGCGTAGTCGAGCATTCAGCAACGCAAACCATCGTCGAGTTGGGTGAGGGAATTCGGGCCCATTGCAGCCAAGCAAGCGCAGCTGTGCAAGCCGCCAGGCCGGAGGCGAGCGCCCCGGCAAAGGTGGATCTATCCAGCCTCTCGTCCATGCTCAAAGACCGCTGGAAAGGCAACACTCCAGCAGCCACAAACAAACCGGAGCCGCTGGCGGAAGGCCAAATCCGCACCTTCAAACTTACAAAACTCGACGCCGAATCCAAGAAAATCGAAGTGGAATTGGCATAGTGCCGGTTTGACGGCAAAGCCTGGATTCAACGTGGATGTGCGAAAGGGCACAACAGCCGTGCCGCAGTTTGATGACAAACCTTGGATTCCACCTAGATGTGCGAAAGGGCACGACTTCAGTCGTGCCGCAAGAAGACTTAAAATGAGAGAGATGGGGCTTCAGCCCCTGAAGATGCTCTTCCAGGATTTAGTCCCCAACCAAAGCCTTTTCAGGCCCGAAGCCTCCGCCGTCCCATTTCCACCAGCACCAGCAACCCTGTCGCCAGCAGCAGCAGGCTGCTCGGCTCGGGGGTGGCAAGCAGCGAAGCATCCTGCGGTTGCGCGCCCGTGATCACATAGTTGTCGTCGTTGTAGTCGTAGTCTGACCAGCCGTTAGCTTCAGTCGACAAATCCTCAAACCCGATATAGTATCCCGCCGGATAATTGAAGTTCGACCCGGCGAAATTCGCAAGCGTCCCGCCGCCAAACGCGGTCACATAAGCGTGACTGATCCCCGGATCACCCGGATCGTTATTCGGATCTGATGTGAGCGTGGTTCCCGTGGATTGGTTCCAAAGCAGCAGCTCCAGCAGGTTGGAACCACTCGCTCCCGTGAGCGCAACTTCGCTGCCCACCGGAGTCGTCTGATTGTCAAAGAAATATTCATTGCCGTTGACGGTCAGGAAGTGACCTGTAGTCACGTCATAAACAGCCAGGTAATCGGTATCCGCGGCGCTGTAACCGGCAAAGTAAGCATCGATCGTCGGACCCGTAGCAATGAAATCCGTGCTGATCGTAATCGGCGTTCCGATACTTCCGTATGGAATTGCCCCCGCATGGGCATCAAGAGCGGACAGCACGAGCGCTGCCGCAACAACGAAAATCCTGGTCTTCATGGATTAACCTCGCCGATCAAACTTCGATTGCGTCAGGGCACTCGACAGGAATTGGACCCCGACTTGCAATCAGCCCTGCAATCCTGAGTCCAAATGTATCTCATTGAAAAACCACACGTTGCCTCAGTCAAAAAGCCTCAATGTGCACACTCTTGCGACTATTTTGCCTTGGATTTACCTCTTTTCACCGCCTGCTGGCTTCCCCGCTATTCTGGCCACCACCACCGCGAATCACCTGCAACAAAGCTCAAATAACCAGGCTCAGAGATACATTTCATCGATATAGCACCACTTCCAATCCTCCCCGCGTTCAGCGGATTGAATAAGCGGATGCTGCGTCTCATGGAAGTGTGCCCGCGCATGCCGGTTCTGTGACGAGTCGCAGCAGCCCACATGCCCGCACTCCAAACACATGCGCAGATGCACCCATGTATCCCCCATCTTCAGGCACTCTTCGCACCCCTTCGTCCGCGGCTTCACCTTCTTCAGGTGTTCCGCAACATGCGTACATTTCGTAGCCATCGTAACCTCCTCCACTGCCCATGATTTTCTCAATTCACCGTATACTGCTGCGCCAATGCGCAAAACTCCTTCACCTGCGACACAACCCAGCCTTCATCCTGCCCCAGTTCGCTGACCAGCAAACGCGCCACTGGTTCCGCCATCTTCATCGCCGCCCGCGCATTCAAAAACAGCGCCCGCGTCCTTCGCGCCAGCACGTCCTCCACCGTTCGTGCCATCTCTTCACGCGCCGCCCAAACCACCTCCGCATCAATATAAGGCAGCTCCGGATGCAACTGCGCGCTCAGTCCCAACCCACGCGCCATCTCTTGAATGGCCCCCGCATCCGCTCCGTATACTTCAAGGCTTTCCAGCGCCCCTGCGTCTGTCGCATAGCCGTGAATCTTCAAATTCCTGGTCACGCACTCCGCATCCGGCAGCTTGCCCAGCGTAATCGCGTGGTCCACGCAATCCTCCGCCATGTGCCGGTAGGTCGTCCATTTGCCTCCGGTAATCGTCAGCAGCCCCGTCGAGTCCACGTGAATGACATGATCCCGCGACAGCGCCGAAGTCTTTCCATCGCCCTTCACCAGCGGCCGCAGGCCCACATACACCGCCAGCACATCCCCTCGTCCCGGCGGCCTGGTCAAATACCGTCCCGCCGTCTCCAGCACAAACTCGATCTCCTCTTCCAGCGCCTTCGGTTCCAGGCTGGGCTCATCCACCGGCGTGTCCGTGGTCCCCGCCACAGCGTGCCCATGCCACGGAATCACAAACAGCACCCGGCCATCGCTGGTTCGCGGCACCATCAGTGCCGTATCACCTTTCAAAAACGACCGGTCGAACACCAGGTGAATCCCCTGGCTCGTCACCACAAGCTGCTCAGCCTCAGGTTCAGCCATTCGCCTCACCGAATCGGTAAAAACGCCGGTCGCATTCACCACCACGCGTGCGGCAATCTTCAACTCCTCGCCCGTCTCCGCGTCCCGAGCTGTCAGTCCATTGACATACCCGTCGGCGTCTCGCAGCAACCCCGTCGCCGGGCAATAATTCACCAGCGCCGCACCATGATCCGCCGCGGTCATCGCCAAATGAATCAGCAGCCGGGCATCGTCAAACTGCCCGTCAAAATACACCACCCCGCCTGTAAGCCCCTCGGGCTCCAGCGCTGGCAGCCGCTCCAGCGTCTCTTCCTTTGACAGTAACTTCGACGCCCCAAACCCATACTTGCCCGCCAGCAAGTCATACAGCTTCAGCCCAATCCCGTAAAACGGCGCTTCCCACCAGGAATAATTCGGCACCACAAACGCCAGATCGTGTACCAGGTGCGGCGCATTCTGTCGCAGCAGTCCCCGCTCCTTCAGCGCGCTCATCACCAGCGGGACATTCCCCTGCTCCAGGTAACGCACCCCGCCGTGCACCAGCTTTGTACTCCGGCTGCTCGTCCCCTTGCCAAAGTCGTGTGCCTCCACCAGCACCACATCTAGCCCGCGCGCCGCCGCGTCCACGGCCACGCCCACCCCCGTTGCTCCGCCGCCAATCACCGCAATGTCCCAGGGCTCGGCCCGCCCCCGCACCCTGCGCACCATCTCATCTCTGCGCATCGCTCACTCTGTCCAGTTTCTGGCCCGCTCCACGGCGCGGCTCCAGCGTCCACGGCGTTCCGCACGTTCGCTCGCGCTCATCCGCGGCTCAAACCGCACATCGCCCTCGCGCTTCGCCCGCAGCTCCTGCGGCCCCGCCCAGAATCCCGTCGCCAGCCCCGCCAGGTACGCCGCACCCAGCGCCGTTGTCTCCGTCACCTGCGGCCGCACCACCGGCACACCCAGCACGTCCGCCTGGAACTGCATCAGCAAATCGTTCACTGCCGCGCCTCCGTCCACACGCAGCGCCGCCAGCGGAGTCCCGGTTTCGCTGTGTACCGCCTCCAGCACGTCCGCAACCTGGAACGCAATGCTCTCAAGAGCCGCCCTCGCAATATGTCCCGGCTTTGTGTCTCTCCGCAGCCCAATCAGCAATCCGCCTGCATGTGCATCCCAATGCGGCGCGCCCAGCCCCACAAACGCCGGCACAAATACCACCCCCCCTGTGTCAGGCACGGTTGCGGCCAGCGCCTCCACATCAGCCGACGCGCCAATCAGTTTCAAGTTATCCCGCAGCCACTGCACCACGGCGCCGCCAATAAAGATGCTGCCCTCCAGCGCATACTCCAGGCGCTTCTCCGCGCTGGCCGCCACCGTGGTAATCAGCTTGTGCTTCGAGCGAACAAACTCCTTGCCAATGTTTTGCAGCAAAAAGCAGCCCGTGCCATAAGTGTTCTTAGCCTCACCCGCACTCCAGCAAAGCTGGCCAAACAGCGCCGCCTGCTGGTCGCCAGCAATCCCGGCGATCGCCACGCCGCCCAGCCCAAGTGTCGTCGTCACCTCGCCCACTTGCTCGCTCGACCACACCACCTCAGGCAACAGGCTCTCCGGAACGCCAAAAATCCGCAGCAATTCCGCATCCCAGTGACCCTTCACAATGTTGAAGAGCAGCGTCCGCGACGCATTGGTCACATCCGTCACATGCCGCTGGCCGCTGGTCAGATGCCAGATGAGCCAACTGTCCACGGTCCCAAACGCCAGTTCGCCCCTCTCAGCGCGCGCCCGCGCTCCAGGGACGTTGTCCAGAGTCCAAGCAATCTTTGTCGCTGAAAAATACGGATCCAAAACCAGTCCGGTGCGGTTCGAAACATCGTTCCCGACGCCGCTCTCTTCCAACTCCGCGCACTTCGCAGCCGTCCGCCGATCCTGCCAGACAATCGCCGGATGAATCGCCTTCCCCGTCGCGCGATCCCACACAATCACGGTCTCGCGCTGATTGGTGATTCCGATCGCAGCCACATCCCGCGGCCGCGCGTCCGCCCTCGCCAGAGCTTCAATGGCGCAGGTAAGCTGGCTGGTCAGGATTTCCGTAGGGTCGTGCTCCACCCACCCTGCCCGCGGGTAGAACTGCTCAAACTCATGCTGCGCAACGGCGACGATTGATCCCGTCTCATCAAACAGAATCGCTCGCGAACTCGTGGTTCCCTGATCCAGTGCAAGGATGTAACTCATCTCCGTCACCAGCCTTCGGACCCCAGTCAATCACGGACCCCCGCTTGCAGGCAAGGAGCCTCAAACCAGCGTTGATTGTTGCTCGATGCCAGCGCGTCATCATCCAACCCATGCGTGCGAGGCCAAGGCGAATCCACATCGGGAGCGCCACGGCGTCCAATGCAACTTTCGCCCCACGCTCTGCATCTGTTTGTGAGGACACGCCTTCGGCGACGAACACATATGGATCTTTGGAATAGATGATGTCTCAAACATTTTTCAGTACCGCATATTGAGCAAGAAGGTACGCTGAACCACTGTCAGCATCGCGTTTTATATGGATTCTTTGTATCCTGTAATGGATGCCCCCGCATGTTAGCGGCTAATCCAACTTAGGAGATCATAAATGGCAGATACAGTGAAGACGACAAAGGCACCCGCGAAACCCCGCAAGACCGCGGCTAAAAAAGAAAAAGTTGCAGCGGTCCCAACGCCGGTCATGCCCTCACGTGAGCAGATTGAAAAGCTTGCGCAGAGCTATTGGGCAGCGCGCGGATACCAGGATGGATTCGCCGAGCAGGATTGGCTGCGCGCCGAGCAGGAACTGCTCAAGATGGCCTCGTAAACACAGCCGCCCACGAGAGGAAACATCGAGTCTGCATCAAACCGTCGGACCCTCTGCGATCCGTTGCAGGGTAGGTGCGTCCTGCTCGCCGGCTTTAACTATGAGTTAATCGCGCCCGAATGGAATCGGGCTCCGTCGTGGAGCCCAATTCACATTTCTAGCCATTGGCCTTGCTCGCAACTAACATGGCCTGAAAAATCTGGTCCGAAACATCCTTCACCGCCGCCGGCGAGTGAGAAAGAAATAGCGTGCTCGTCTTGTCGTTCTCACCGATCGACTTGAGCGTGTCGAAGTACTGCGTCACCAGCACCAGTTGCATCACTTCTTTCGACGACGCGCCTTCCACGGCCTTCTGAAATTGTTCGACGGAAGTCTGCAATCCCTCGATGATCGCCTTGCGCTGATTGGCGATGCCCTGTCCCTGCAGTGCCTTGCTCTCCGCCTCGGCCTCGGCCTTCTTGACTACAAGAATCTTTTCCGCCTCGCCCCTGGCATTCGCGGCCACCTGTTCCCGCTGCGCGGCGTTGATGTCGTTCATGGCCGACTTCACCTTCTCATCGGGAACGATGTCGGTCACCAGCACATTCACAATCTCGTATCCGAACGTCGCCATGTCCGAGTCGAGTTCCTGCTTCACCGCCGCGGCGATCGACGATTGCGATGCAAACACTTCATCCAGCGTCATGCTCGGCACGTGGCCCAGAATCACCTGCTCCACGTAGCTCTTGATCTGAGCCACCGGATCTGACAGCTTGTAATAGGCGTCGTAAACCTTCTCCGGCCGCACCCGATTCTGCACCGAAATCGGAATGGTCACAAAAACGTTGTCCTTGGTCTTGGTTTCCATGGTCAGCGAGATCTGGTTCACGCGCAGGCTCACCATCCCCGCGACAGAGTCGAAAAACGGACGCTTCCAGTTCAACCCCGGATCGGCTACACGAAGGAACTTGCCGAAACGCGTGAGCACCGCGACCTCCGCCGTGTTCACGGTAAAGAAGCTGCCCAAGACCAGAATGAGAACGACGAGCGCCAAGGCTGCCAACGGAATGATGATGATTAATTGATCCATAAATTTCCTCCGTCGCTTCATTTGGAAGCAACGCTGGATTATACAGGAATCCCAAACAGCTCAAGCTAATCCGCAAACGGCATCCGGCGGGTCCCCATCGAAAAGAAACCACCGGATGCCGCCTTCCAACCTGGTTGCAGCCGTCGCCCTCAGGCAGCGCCGCTATATGCGATTTTCCTTAACGCGGGCAACCTCGCCGTATTCACCATCAGTTCTTTCATTGCATCAAGGAATTGGCTCGGATCGCTCCCCAGCGTCGCGTCGGCAAACTCGTGACGATCAGCGCCTGAGTTCGAAAGGCAAACCACGGGTGTGCGGGAGCCGGATGCCTTGATCAGGAATGTGAGTCTTTCCTTGACTTCGACAGGAAAAGAATGGCGTAGCAGAACCAGATCGAAATCGCCGACCTTGAAGTGGTCGATCGCCGCTTTGATTGAGTTCACTGAAATGACGATGAATCCGGCGGCTTTCCAAATTGGGCTTTGTGCAGTGAGCAGCCAGGGATCGAGCCCCACTGCCAGGACGACAGTTACAGACATACGTACCTCCAAAATCGAGCAATCGGATGTTCGGAAATTCCGTAGACGGGGTTACGGTCGCAAAAGAGGTAGTCCTGCCGCTTGAACTAGGATACGGCTTATTGATCTCTGTTTCTGTGAACGTATCTCGAATTTTGACTCGCTGTTTGTGACGTAACGCACACGTCATTCGACAAGTGTTACTCCTTGCCCCGCAGTCGGTGCAATTGGGATGTGCGGGCCGACTTGTAGCCGCGAATGCGTGCAAAATCCAACTGGAAACCCAACTCCCAGCGCATACCAATAGCTCAAAACGAATCCGGCGATTCCCGCTAACTAGGAACCGCCGGATACAGTTTGCTTTCAGTCACCTTCCACCCGCCATTTCACTTCGCCGATATAAACCCCATACGGGCCAAGCTTGACATCCCAAAGCTCGTTGGATTCGGGCGTTCCAGGAGACTTCAAGAGTGTCTTCGTCGATCCTCCATCCCACGGAAGTCTCAGGATCACCGTCTGCGGCTCGGCTGTGAAATTCACTGAAATCACCACCACTGGAGCTCCGTCCGTCTTGCGCGCCCAGCTCAGGACCTTTGTGTTGTCCGTGTCCAGCATATAGTTTTCGCCGTGTGCAAATGCGGCGTTCGTTTTCTTCAATTGGATGAGGCTCCGATACCACGACAGCAACGAATTTGAATCGCCTTCTTCAGCCTTCACATTGATGGTCGCGGCATTTGCCGGCACGGGTAACCACGGTTTCGCCGCGGCAGTTGTGAACCCGGCATTCGCGCTCGCGTTCCACTGCATCGGCGTGCGCTCGCCATCGCGCCCCTTGTCTTTCGGCCAGCCCGTCAGCCCTACGGGATCCTTCACATCCTCCTTGCGGGTCGGCGGCGTAGTCTTCATGCCGATCTCGTCGCCGTAATAAAACAGCGCGGCTCCGCGGCTTGCAAACAGCACGGTCGAAATCACGCGCTCAATATCTGTGTCGTGCACCCCGTCGCCGTAGCGCGCATCGAGCCGCGGATTATCGTGATTGTCGAAAAGCAGCAACGGAGTGTTGCCGCCTATCTGGGTTTCCACGTCATTCAGCTTGGCGCGAAACTCCGCCACATCCAGTTTGTTGATGAAGCCAATCTGCGTATCCATCGGCAGTTGAAACTCCGGCTTCTCCGCCGTGCCATATTGCTTTGCCAACTCGGCAACATTCGGAAGATACGTCTCGCCGATCAGCACCCGCGTGCCTGGAAACTGGTTCGAATCAAACCCGTCTGCCCACGCGCGCATCTCCTGCATCACCGCGTGCGTGCCGGGCAAATTGTTGGTCCGTGTGTCGTTCAAAGCAATGTCGCCGTAGTCGTTCAGGTGCGATTTGCCGTCTTTATCCCTGACCACATCTTCATCGCGCATCTGCGGGTCTTCAAAGAGCGTGGTGATCGCGTCAAAACGAAATCCGCTGACGCCGCGCTTCAGCCAGAACCCGATAATGTCCTTGAATGCCTCATGCACCTTGGGATTGTCCCAGTTCAAATCAGGCTGCTGAATATAGAACTTGTGATAGTAGTATTGCCGCGTCTTTTCATCCCACTCCCACGCCGAGTGCCCAAAGTCCGATTGCCAGTTATTCGGCACTTCTCCTTTGTTGGTCGCGGTCTCGCCCTTGCCATCGTGCCACATATACCAGTCGCGATAAGGGTTGTTGCGCGACGACCGCGACTGAATGAACCACTCGTGCTTGTCTGAAGTGTGGTTCATCACCATGTCCATCAGGATGCGGATATGGCGCTTTCCCGCCTCCGCCACCAGCCGGTCAAAATCCTTCAACGTGCCGTATTGCGGGTCGATATTCTTGTAGTCCGAGATGTCGTAGCCAAAGTCCACCTGCGGCGACGGATAGCAGGGCGTCAGCCAGATCGCGTCCACTCCCAGTTTCTTCAGGTAGTCCAGCCGCGCCGTAATGCCGTTCAAATCCCCAACACCGTCTCCGTTCGAATCCTGGAAACTGCGCGGATAAATCTCGTAGATCACCGCGTTCTTCCACCAGTCCCGCTCTGATGGGTCGGAATTCGCATCGCGAGAAACTTGTGACGAAACTTGCGCCGCAGGCTGTGCATTTAAGACTTGCGCCGCCGCGAACTGCGTCAAAGCCCCAAAAACAAAGGCTAAGACGCATCGGTTGATTTCTGTCTTCATCTTTCTCGCGCCTGTCTTTATCCGCATTGCTCGGTACATTACGTTCTCCTTCACTTGGCTCCAGCCGCTGGTATATTTCGCAGCGATCGAATCCAAGCAAAGCTATCACAGCCCTGGTCACTTCACCGCCGGCCAACTTCGGAGACCAAATCTCTGCGCCAGGTGCAGCGAACCTACTTCGCTCCCGGCCGCTCCGGCGACGTGCTCTTGAACCGGTCGAATTCAATTCCAAACGTCGGCTCTTCGCGCGTTCCGCCGACGCGAATTGGAACCTCAGTCCCCGCGCCGTTCTTTTTGAAGAAGCGGTCGGCCGGCTTCAGCAGCATTCCCTTCCATCCACCCACCATCTCTGAGACTGTCGCCTGCAACTTCGCGGAACCAACAAAATCCAGCGCGCCTCCATCCATGCCATAGGTGCCTTTCAACTGGATCAATGCTCCCGGCACTGAGTAGTTCAGATTCGGCAAGGTGACCACGCCGCCAGCCATCTGAAAATCGCTCTTCATGGTCGAGTCGATGGTTGCCGGGTCGGTGGTCTTCACATCCTTCGGCCGGCCTTGTCCGCGCAAGCTCAGTTGCTCAATACGGTCTTGAATCTTCGCACTCGTAAACAGCGCTTTATCCAAAACGAAATTCCCGGCAAGTTGCAACCGCTCCTGCACCGGAATCTGCCCCGGCGGAATATGCAGCTTCGCTTTCACCGTCACTGCGCCCGTGAGCAGCGGTGAACCGGAATGGCTCGTCAGGCGCAGGAAATCCTCAATCCGCGCCCGGTCCACGTTAAGGTTGAGCGCAATATCGTGCCCCCCTCGAAAGGGCGACACCGCTTCAGCCTGGGAAGTCCCAGAATCCGGCGAGTTGGTTGCAGAGCCTTGAACGTCCGCTATCTTCAACCGAACAACCTGCCCATGCAGCGTAAAGTGCGATTGCCCCAGTGTCGCGTCCACCGGATCGAGCCAGGTGTCTCCATCGGTCCCGTCAACGGTGGCGTGGAAGCTTGTGTGCAAGGTCATCGGGCTACCGAATTTCGTCAGTTCAAAATTCGGTGTATCGGTCACGCCGTCCACAACAATGCTGCGCAGCGTACCCTGGTAGTGGCCGGTTGAGTTCAGTGTGCCGGCTATCCCTTTGAAGCCGCTCAAATCGGCATGATCGAAGCGGTAGTCTCCGTTGACCGCGCTCATGCCAGGATCGTCCGCCTGCCATGGGCCAAACGTGCCCGTCGTGTGAATCTCTCCCAGCGGCCGCGGATTCGTCAGGTCGGCATCAAATCCAATCGGGTCTTTCGTCGTAATGCCCGTCAATACCATGTGGCTGATCGCAAACCCCAGCGGAATCTTGCCCGGCTTGTTGGTTTCCATCACCAGGTTTGCATGCTCGCACTCCACACGCACCACCAGCACATCTGAAAGAATCCCAGCGTCTGTAGACGGGCCTTTTGTCGCGTTCCCGTTCGCCGCATTGGCCGCGGCTTTGCTCGTGTCCGGAGCCGATTGGTTCAGAGCTGCATTTACATCTCCGGTGTTCGCTGGCGGGTTCGCTTTCGGCGGCACAAGAATATCCAACCCCTGAATCTGCACCACCGAGATCACGATCGGCTGGTCACGTTTATATTGCAACGGCGCGTGGAAATGGAACTCTTCAACACTGATTAGCGGCTTGTCGCGCGCCACCTCCGCGGCCAGTTCCCGTTCGTCCTGACCCAGCGCTTCTTCCGCCTTGTCAGACGGCCAGATGCGCAGGCCTCGTCCTTCAGCCCATACACCCCACTGGCCGTGTAACCCGCTGTGCAGCGCAATGTGAAAGCTGTCCAGTTCCACCCGCGCATGAAACCGTTTCTGCAAGCCATGCACAATCTGCGCGCGCAAAAACGGCTCAGCTCGATGTGCCAGAACGGCCACCACGCACGCCAGCCCGACCAGAGCCACCAGCAACCCGGCGCCAACCCACCGCAGCCAACCGTTCCTCTGCCAGAATGACCTTTTCCCCTCCGCCAACTGCCCCTCCGCCGCTGTCTCCATCATCACCGATTGAACGCCCTTCGCCCTCCAACTGACAACTGTAGTTTGGATGCAAGCTAGCGCAAACCTGGCCCTCGTCGCTAAGCGTCGATTTCCTTTATTCAAGCCAAATGCCGTAGACTTCATGGCACGGATGCAAACGCAGATTGAAAATCTCGTAAAACTGCAGGCAGTGGATCTGGAGCGGGCTCGCCTCACACTTGCCCTGCGCGCTCTCCCCGCCGAGATCGCCCAGGCGCAAGCCGCACTTGCAACTGCTGAGCGCCAGTCCGCGGAAGCGTCCGATGCGCTGAACCGTGAGGAATCGCTGCGCACGCGTCTGGATCGCGACATTGCCGCCCACCGGCAAAAGGCCAAGCGCTTCCGCACTCAGCTCGACTCAGTGAAGACGCCTGAGCAAGCCAACGCCATCGAACACGAAATCACATTCGAGACCTCCGAAGCTGATCGCCTGGAAAATGATGAGTTCGCCAGTCTTGAACGCTCAGAGGCACAGGAAGCCGCACTGGCCGCCGCTCGCGCACAGGTTGAAATCCTGGCCGCTGCGCTGGAAAAAACACGCGCGCGAGTTGCCCAGCGTCAGCAGGAGTACTCGACAGAACTGGCCACGCTCAACGCCCAGCGCGACACCTTGCGCCCACTCATTGCGTTCGATTTTCTGGCCCGTTACGATCGCCTCTCCGGCTCGCGGGGCACCGGCCTGGCCCGCGTCGACAACCAGCAGTGCACCGGCTGCCGCATGGGCGTTCGTCCGCAGATGTGGAACCAGTTGCGCGAAGGCGAATTGCTGACCTGCGACAGTTGCGGCCGCCTGCTCTACTGGGACCCCGCCATGGCGCCCGCGCCCAAAGCGCCGCAGCCCGAGCACACCCCCGCCGCGCGTCCCCGCATTCCCAAATCCAATCAGGCCGGCGCCTAGAGGGTCTGCTGTGCAGCGCATCTGTGTCGACATGGATGAGGTCATGGCGGACACGCTCGCCGAGCACCTGCGCCGCTACAACCAGACTTTCGACGAAGAAGTAACTCCCGAAGATCTGGCCGGCAAAGGCCTGTGGGAGATCGCGCCGCTCGACCGCCAGCAGCAGCTCCGTGCCTTTCTCGACGCCGAGGATTTCTTTGAAGACCTGGCCCTCATGCCCGGCGCTCAAGACGTGCTCAAAGCCCTCTCCGCGCGCTTTGAAATCTTCATCGCCACCCAGGCCATGACCGTCCCCAACTCGCTTGGCCCCAAATACCGCTGGCTGCAGCGCCATTTCCCGTTCATCCCGCCCACGCATTACGTCTTCTGCGGCAACAAGTCCATTCTCCGCGCCGACTATCTAATCGATGACTTACCCAAAAACCTGCTTCGCTTTGAAGGACAGGGCATTCTCTATACTGCCCCGCATAACTTAAGCGCCACCGGCTTCGTCCGCCTCGATAACTGGGCGCAGGTTGCTGAATACTTCGCTAGTGTGCCCAGCTAACTCAGACTCTCGGCGCTGACTAAGTTTTCCTGGAACTAACTCAGTTCCGGGCCTGAGTTACCCGGCCTCAGTTTCCAGGCGGAGGCGGCGGAGGTCCTTGCGGAGGCGGACCCTGATGCAGGAAGGCGTTGTATCCATCCGCAAACCCGCGGCGATAGGCTCCAAACAGCGGCGGCGGCACCGGAGGATTCCTGAACCGCGGATGCCGTTCCACACGCGGCGGCCGGCCCTCAGCCACATCGCGCCGCGCAGCTTCAAATCCATCGTGATAACCCTGCTGGCCTGCGTCGGCGACCGGTGGCGGCGGGGCATACACTGCCACCGGCTGCGGATGAGAACATCCCGCCAGACTCAGTGGCAGCAACAAAGCGGACAGTGCAATCCATTTCTTCATGTCATTTCCTCACTCGGTAAAATCGAGCGCCCTGCGAACCTTCGGAGCGACGCATGCAGGTTGGAACCCGCGTTCGCGAAAAGTGTTGCACAATGCCGATGAAGTCTTGCCCTTGCATACCTTCGCAATCCACTCTTTCCGGGACACCACCGGCCACAATGATGTAGCATCCCTCAAAAGAACTTTCCACAACCTTGCGCTCGTCCCACTCTTATCCGCACCCCTTCAGGAGGCTCCCTTGGTTCCTTTGCCCCACCCCCTTCTCCGCTTTCGCCCATGCGCGCGAGCACGCTGCATGCTCGCCTGCGCCATCCTTGCCTGTGCCGTCTTTGCCGCGGCTCCATTTGTCTTCACGGCCCATGCTCAGCAAGCTCCGCCCACCGACCTCGTCTTCAAAAACGCCACCGTCATGACCGCCAGCCACGGCACCATCGAGCATGGATCGGTCTGGGTCCATGCCGGCAAAATCGCCGCCGTCGGCGCCTCAGTGGACGCCCCCGCCTCAGCCACCGTGGTCGATGCCACTGGACTCTGGCTCACCCCCGGCATCATCGATCCCCACTCCCACTCCGCGCTCGACGGCGATGTGAACGAAGCAACCAGCCCGGTCACTCCGTCCATGCACATGATCGACGCCTTCGACAATCGCGACAAAGCGCTCTACCAGGCCCTCGCCGGCGGAGTCACCACTGAACTCCTGCTCCACGGCTCGGCCAACATGATCGGCGGCCAGGCCGTCGTCATCAAAAACAAATTCGGCCTCGACCGCGACGCCATGATCTTTCCCAACGCCCCCGGCTCCATCAAATTCGCGTCCGGTGAAAACCCCAAGCGTGTCTACGGCAGTCGCGATCAGTTGCCCTCCACCCGCATGGGCAACTTTGAAGTCATGCGCATGGCTTTTGAAGACGCCAAGGCCTACATGGCCACCTGGGATGCCTACAACGCCAAGGTAGCCAAGGGCGATAAAGATGCCGTTGCGCCCAAGCGCGACCTCAAGCTCGAGGCGCTCGCTGACGTCCTGCGCGGCAAACTCTACGTGCAAATTCACTGCTACCGCGCCGACGAATTCCTCACCGAAGAAGCCATCGCCAAAGAATACGGCTACAAGATTCGCGCCTTCCATCACGCACTTGAGATGTACAAAGTGGCCGACAAAATCGCAGCCGACCAAACCGCCATCGCCACCTTCACTGACTGGTGGGGCTTCAAAGATGAAGCGTGGGACGCGATCCCGTGGAACGCCGTCATGTCCATGCGCAAGGGCGTAAAAGTTGCTCTCAAGAGCGACTCCAACGACCACATCCGCCGCCTCAACCAGGAGGCCGGCAAGATGGTCCACTACGGCGGCGCCACTGAAGACGAGGCCATCCGCATGGTCACTCTCAACCCCGCATGGATCATCGGCGTCGACGACAAGACCGGCTCCATCGACGTAGGCAAGGATGCCGACATCGTCCTCTGGAACAAGGATCCGCTCTCCACCTACGCCCGCGCCCAAAAGGTCTACATCGATGGCGACCTGTTCTTCGACGCCTCGCTCCCCGGCCTCGGCACCACTCACTTTACCGGCGTCATGCACGATGCCGGCGGCTTCGGTTCAGACGATGAGGGAGACGGCCAATGAAAAAGCTTCTATTGATTGCCCTGTTGCTGCTGTTTGTTCCCGCCCTGCTCACCGCGGCCGACGCGCCCGGCAAGGTCATCGCCATCAGCGGCGGCCGCCTGCTCACCGTCTCGCACGGCGTCATCGAGAACGGCGTGCTCCTCATTGCCGATGGCAAAATCGCCGCGGTTGGCGAAGCAGGCAAGGTCTCCATTCCCGCCGGCGCTGAGATTGTCGATGCCCACGGCCTCACCGTCTACCCCGGCCTCATCGATCCCGAATCCAACTTCGGGCTCACCGAGATCTCCGCCGACCAGATGGCCAGCGATCTCTCCGAGCCTTCCGACGAGATCATGCCCCACATGCATGTCGCCGACGCCTTCCACTCTGAAACGGAGCTGATCCCCGTCGCCCGCCTGAACGGCATCACCAACGCTGTGGTTGCGCCAGCAACCACCGACACCATCGCCGGCCAGGACATCTTCATCCAGCTCTACGGCGCCGATCGCGACCAGATGATTCTCGGCCGCGATATCGCCCTCGCCATGAACTACGGCGCCGATCAGCGCCGTCGCGGCGGACGCGGCGGCAGCTCCCAGTTCCCGTCCACCCGCATGGGGCTCATCACCCAACTCCGCCAGACCTTCCTCGACGTGCAGGACTATCAAGGCCGCCGCGATGCCGCCGCCAAAAAAGACGACAAAGCCTTCAAGCGCGACCTCAAACTCGAAGCCCTCATTCCCTATCTCAAGGGCGAGCGTCCCGTGGTCATCGGCGTTTACGAGGCCTATGACGTTGAAGTGATCATGGGCCTGGCCAACGAATTTCACCTCAAGGTGATCCTCAACCACGTCACCCACAGCCAGGAAGTGCTCGACAAGATCGCCGCCTTCAAGGTCCCCGTTATCATCGGGTCCATCTACGACTTTCCCAGCGCCAATGAACGCTACGACGCGGTCTTCACCCTGCCCGCTGAGTTGGCGAAGCGAGGCGTAAAAATCGCCATCTCCTCCGCCGACGCCGGTGGCCCCGCCAGCAGCCATTCAGCCCGCAACCTGCCCTACGCCGCCGGCTTTGCCGTTGCCTATGGATTGCCCTACGACGACGCGCTCAAGGCAATCACCCTCAACGTAGCCGAGATGTTCGGATTCGGCGACAAGCTCGGCTCGCTCGACGTAGGTAAGTGGGCCAACGTCGTCGTCTCCAACGGCGACCCGCTCGACGTCCGCACCGATGTCAAGCAGGTCTACATCCAGGGCGTCGCCGTTCCCATGGTCAGCCGTCAAACCAAACTCCGCGACGAGTACAGCAAGTAGCTTTCGGCATTTGCAAAATGACCAAGGGCTCAATGGATTTGTTCCCCATTGAGCCCTTGAACCATCCCCTGCCTATGCCTACAGTTCTCTTACTAGCCCTCGACATCCGTCTTGGCTGGCACTCCCGGCAAAGTCTTCGCGTGCGCTGGCGCGCTCATTGCCCGAAGTTGCCCCGTCGGCTGAGGCGCCTGGTGCATGGTCACAATAATCGCCCGCGCCGGCCTCTTTCCCGCACACAAGTAGGCGTGCGCCGTGCTGGCATCGAAATAAACCGCGTCGCCGCTCTCCAGCGTGCACTGGTGGTCGCCATGCCGGATTTCCAGCTCCCCATCCAGCACATACAAAAACTCGCTCCCGGAGTGCATGTGCGCCTTTGGCTCCATTCCCGGACCAGGCGGCAAAAACTCGGCGAAGTAGGGGTCCATATGCCGGTCCGGAACCATGTAGCCGAGACTCTCGAAAAAGTAACTCGGCGTCTCAACGCCGGTCTGCGGCAGCCTCACCCGCTCTTTCCGCCTGTGAATCCGGAATAACGCATTCGGCTCCGGCTCAAAAAAATACGACAGGTCCTTTGAAAACACCATCGCAATCCGAGCCAGGTTCCGCAGCGTCGGCACCACCCGTCCCGTTTCCAGTTGGGAGAGAAAGCTCGCGGAGAGCCCTGTATGGCGGCCCAACTCCACCAGTCCCATCGACTTCTTCAGCCGCAGCCGCTTGATCCGCTCGCCAATCCGTTTCTCGGCGATGAATGCTTCCGCAGTCTCAGGATCAACCTGGCTCTTTTGCATCTCGTCGTTCTTCACCGTGGCTAATTCGCCCATCAGGTAGCTCCTGCTCGTACACAACTAGGATGCGCGATTCGCGACTTTGTTGTCCAGGTCAAAACATTTTGCGGTCCTGCTAAATCATCGGGGCGAAAGTCGTATCGTATTCATCAGAAAGGAAAAGACATCCACCGGGGCAATATGAGCGATGCATCGCCAAGAATCCTGCTGTCAGGCGCCTCCGGTTTACTCGGGAGCGCCGTCCGCCATTCCCTCGCTACCCAAAACCAACCGGTGCTCCAGCTGGTTCGCCGTTCCGTGTCCTCGCCCGACGAGCTTCACTGGAACCCCGCCGGCGATCCCCCGTTTCCAGCCCCGGGTCCGCTCCAGAACCTCGCCGCCGCCATCCATCTCTCCGGCTCCAACGTTGCCGCTCACCGCTGGACCCCGGCCTACAAGCAACAACTTACCTCCAGCCGAGTCGATTCGACCCGTGTGTTGGCAACCACCCTCGCCAGGCTCCGCCAGCCTCCCAAAGCTTTCCTCGTCGCCTCCGCCACCGGCATCTACGGCAATCGTGCCGATCAGCTTCTAGACGAGCAATCCGCTCCCGGCTCCGGCTTCCTGGCCGAGCTTTGCCAACAATGGGAAGCAGCGGCGCAGCCCGCCGTCGACGCTGGCATCCGGGTAGTCCATCTCCGCTTCGGCGTGGTCCTCGGCCCAGCCTCCAAATCCCACCCCGGCGCGGCAAGACGGGGCGCGCTTGCCAAGATGCTCCCCATCTTCCGCCTTGGCCTCGGCGGCCCGCTCGGTTCCGGACGCCAGTGGATGAGCTGGATCAGCCTCCAGGACGCTGTCGCGGCCATTCTCTTCGCTCTTCAAACCCCCTCCCTCGCCGGCCCCGTCAACCTCACCGCTCCCAACCCGGTAACCAACGCTGAATTCACCCGCACGCTGGCCCGCCAGCTCCCTCGCCCCGCCTTCTTCGCTGCCCCGGCCTTCGCCTTGCGCCTCGCCCTCGGCGAAATGGCCGATGAAGCCCTGCTCTCCAGCGCCCGCGTCCTTCCAGCCAAACTCACCGCCGCCGGCTTCCAGTTCACTCACCCCACCATCGACCTGGCCCTGTCCGTCGCCCTCGCACAGCAGCCACGCGCGTTATCCTAGAGTGTCAGGCCGCGCCTCAACCCTGCGGCCGCAAGGAAGCACGAATCCAATGTCTGACCAGCCGATTCCTCTTGAACCCGCATCTGTACCAACCGAAACTCCAGCCCCGCCGATTGCCACCATCGCCACTCTGGGCAAACACGAAGGCCGGTCGGTAACCCTGCGCGGATGGCTCTATAACCTGCGCGAGAGCGGAAAGCTGCTGTTCCCAATCTTTCGTGACGGAACTGGCACCATTCAGGGCGTCGCGCACGTAAAGAGTGTCGCGCCTGAGGTCTTTGAAACATTGAAGGGGTTGACCCAGGAATCGTCGGTCATCGTCACCGGCAAAGTCCGCGCCGACAAGCGCGCCCCGGGCGGCTATGAGCTCGACGTCGAGGGCCTAGAAGTTATCCAGCGCGTCCCCGAGTCGGATCCGTATCCCATCACGCTTAAGGAGCATGGCGTTGACTTCCTGATGGAGCACCGCCATCTGTGGGTGCGGTCGCCGCGCCAGTCGGCCATCCTGCGCATCCGCGCCGAGATCATGCGCGCCGCAGCGGAATACTTCGACATCAACGGCTTCATCCGCACCGATCCGCCAATCCTTACGCCGGCGGCGTGCGAAGGCACTTCGACGCTGTTTCCAGTCGACTACTTCGGCGATCCTGCATTTCTAACCCAGTCTGGCCAGCTTTACATCGAGTCGACAGCGCTGGCCCTGGGCAAGGTCTACAGCTTCGGGCCGACCTTCCGCGCGGAGAAGTCGAAGACTCGCCGCCATCTGACCGAGTTCTGGATGGTCGAGCCGGAGGTAGCGTATTGCGACCTTGACGGCCTGCTGGAATTGGCCGAAAACTACCTCTCGCACATCGTGCAGAGCGTATTGAAGAACCGCGCTCCTGAACTGCAGGTCATCGGTCGCGACACGGCGAAGCTCCAGGCCGTGACGCCGCCGTTCCCCCGCATCACCTACGATGACGCGGTGGCCCTGCTCAATGCCGCGCACAAGACCGGAGCGCTTGAGCAGCCCTTCGAATACGGCAACGACTTCGGCTCGCCGGACGAAACCTGGCTCAGCTCGCAGTTTGACCGCCCGGTGATGGTCCATCGTTACCCGGCCAACGTGAAGGCCTTCTACATGGAGCCCGACCCGCTCAACCCGAATCTCGCTTTGTGCGTAGACGTGCTGGCGCCGGAGGGATATGGCGAAGTGATCGGCGGTTCTCAGCGTGTGTCGAGCTACGAGCTGCTGAGCAGCCGCATTGATCAGCATGGGCTGCCCCGCGCAGCCTTCGAGTGGTATCTCGACCTGCGCCGCTATGGCAGCGTACCCCACGCCGGCTTCGGCATGGGCATCGAGCGTGTAGTGGCCTGGGTGTGCGGCCTCGACCACGTGCGCGAGACCATTCCGTTTGCGCGAACGCTGCATCGAATCTATCCGTGAGAAGCAGCTTCTAGCTTCTAACTCTCAGCTTTTAGCTTCGGCTTCGCGGCTGCTCAGCCGATGTGTCTTCCATAGCGAAAACAGAAACAACGCAACGCCGAGGCTTAGCAGCACCGCGGTGGCGCCTAATACTTTGGCGATGGCCAACGGCTTGTTCGTCTCTTCGGCGGAGGGAATTACCGACAGCACGATGGTGATGGTGGTGCTGAGCAGTCCGATGGCGGACAGGGCGATCGCAACGGGCTTGCCGCCGGGGACACGCCGGACCTCAGGACCGGCAGGGCGGCTTTGCAGCCGGATCATGGCTGAGAAGAGAAACAGGTACGGGATGAACAGCGAGATCACTGACATGCTCACCATTACGTTGTAAGCGCCTCGAACCGTGGTTCCCGCCTGCCCGAGCAGCGCGACAATGATGCCTGCGATCCCGTAGACGCCGATGGCAACCCAGGGCGTCCGAAATCGGGGATGGATGGAGCCAAAGGCTGGCGGCAAATACCGATCAACTCCCACGGCGAATGGCAGCCGGGCGGTGCTGGAGAGATTGCCGGCTGCCTGGCCAACGGCGCTGAGCGCGACAAAGAGAGCCATCGGAGCAAGTATCCAGGCGAGGCCAAGGCGCCCGGCAAGCATTCTTATCCCATTCACGAAGCCGTCAGGGCCGGCGACAGCCTGAGGCGGGAGCATGAATAGAAATGCCGCGGTGCCGGCGATGTATCCAACAGTGACGATGATGCCGCCGGTGAGCAATGCCCAGGGAATAGTGCGGCGCGGGTTCTGAATTTCATCGCCCATGGCCGAGGCGGACTCAATGGCGCTGAAGGCAAAGAAGACGCTGGACCAGAATACGGCGTTGTCGAAAGACCAGTGGGGCACGAAGTCCACGGCGGTGACGTGGAGGGAGATTCCAAACCGGAACCAGGCGGCGATGGCGAGCGCGAACAGGATGGTCAGCGGCAAGAGGATGCCGAGCGCACCGACGTTGTTGAGCCATTTGCCGGAGTCGATACCGACGATGTTGAGCAGGGTGATGAGGGCGAGCGCGACGATAGCAAAGGCGATGTAGTAAGCGGGATTCGAGGCGAGCGATTGACCGCGTGACCCGAAGGCAAACAGCGCTGAGGCTGCGCCGAAGTAGAGGACCGCGGCGAAGAAGGGGAGATTGCTCATCCAGTAGACCCAGGCGCAGATAAAACCCGAGAAATCGCCGAAGGCCTCGCGGGTCCAGATGTAGACGCCGCCTTCTTCAGGGTGACGGGAAGATAGCTCCATGACACTGGCCGCGAGGGGGATGAAGAAAAAGAGCAGCGCGGCGACCCACACAATGAGGATGCTGGGGCCGGCGGTGGCTGCCTGGGCCGTCCAGCGGATGCTCAGTACGATTGCGACATAGAGCAGCACCAGGTCGCGAAACCTGAGACCTCGCTTAAGCGCTGGAACGGTGGTCATGTAGAACGCAGCATAGCAGACCATCGGCGTGGGGTAGACGGCGCCTGCGGGCATCCGTGGGCCTCTCGCTATTGACCAGAAACAAAAACGCCAGATTCGATTCCCGTTTTGCCGATAATTTCACCCCTTAGGCGCACAATGAAACTAGGTGATCCCTAAGCCGAATGGTACCGAATGAGAATCTCGTAATGTGATACAAAAAGTTCAGACCTCGCGCGTAACCCCTTTGCTTTCTTATGCATGAAAATAACTCCTTTGTTATGTCATGCTTACAGTGTAACCGCATGAAAACAAAACACTTTCTTTTAAGGGGGGGAGGGGGTACGATTCGCTGCGTCGCTTTGGCTACCTGCCGGCAGGGCGGCGCGGCTTCTGTTTCGCGGAAATGGATTTGATGATGAGCCGATGAGTGCCTTTCGGACTCAATGGAACCTTAGCTCTCACCAAAGCCTCTTGCATGAGTTCGCGTACCGCCGGTTCGTCCAGCGTGGCGGGCGACGGCAAGCGCACGTGCCTCGCAACGGAGCCACTTCCCAGTAGTATCTTGTCCGGGTCGGGCAGTCCCTTTGCCTGCAAGAAAAACAGGCTCACCCTTCGTGGAAACAAAGCAATGGAAAAGATCGCCTCGGAGGCCCGCTCCGAGGGTCCGAAGCCAATCGCCAACGCGTTGTAGTTGTCGTAGACCAGTTCAAGCGCCGTGGGATAAAGGCGTCTCATTTTTGTCAGAATAGCCTCTGCCAGGGACGCAACTTCGGGATCGTACTTGGCAATGAAAGAAGCGAGCTGTTCTTCAGGATTCTCTGCTCCCATTCGCCCTCCTGAAACATTGGATTTGCAAGGATAGGCTAATTCACGCTGCGCGCGCGAGCCACAAAATCCTTTACCTTAACAGGATCCTTGCGGCCTGGCGCAGCCTCTACACCGGAGACCACATCGACGCCCCAAGGCCGCAGCGTCGCAATCGCCTCAACAACATTCTCCGGTGTCAGCCCGCCCGCCGCAACCAGGCGATTCTGCGGGCCATGAAAGAGCGTCAGCTGCGCCGCTGCCCAGTCAAAGGCCGTGCCCGTGCCACCCACGGCCGTAGCCGTCTTCGAGTCAACAAGCACCGCATCCACATGCGGATCACGCGCATAATCAGCAAGTTGAGTGGCGATTCCCGCAAGATGTTCCGCATCAAAATGCAGCACCCGCAATATGCGTAATTCGCGTCCGAACCGTGCGTGCAGTTCTTCCGGCAGCTCCGGATCAGCCGCAAAATGCAGTTGCACGCCCGTGAGTCCCGCTTCGCGCACCACGGCTTCAATTCCCTCAAAGTCCGCGCCGACAAACACGCCGATCTTCTCCACCGCTTCAGGAAGATGCCGAACAATCGCCGCGACCTGCGCCGCCGTTACGCGTCGCGGGCTCGCCGCAAATACGAATCCAACTGCATCGGCTCCGGCCTCAACAGCCAGCCGCGCGTCCTCCAGCGAGGTATTGCCGCAGATCTTGATCCACACGCTCCCCGTTTTGAGTGTCATAGCCTCGCCGCAACTCCCGCCAGCAACTCTGCCAGCGCAGCTCCAGGGTCGGCCTTCCGCATCAGGCTTTCGCCAATCAGGAATGCATCAAATCCCGCTCCTCTAAGCCGCGCAATATCCTCAGCCGTCGCAATTCCGCTCTCAGCCACGCGCACCGCAGCCGCCGGTATCCGCTCCACCAGGTCAAGGGATGTTTCAAGTCGAACGTCGAAGGTCTTCAAGTCGCGGTTGTTGACACCGATCGCATCAACACCGGTCTCGCCCAGCGCATCGAGAACGCGGTCAAGTTCACCGGCGGTATGAACCTCGACCAGCACGTCAAGCGCAAATCCTCGCGCAACCGCGGCGAACCGCTTGAGCTCCGCATCGGTCAGCGCGGCGGCGATCAGCAGAATCGCATCGCCCCGGTGCGCGCGAGCCTCCACGATCTGGTACTCATCCACCGTGAAATCCTTGCGCAGGCAAGGCAATGGCACTGCCTCGGAAGCCAGCTCCAGATTCCTCAGGCTGCCCTGAAAATACGGCTCATCCGTGAGCACCGACAACGCCGCAGCGCCGCCCGCCTGGTAGCGTCCTGCCAGCCACACCACATCAAACTCCGCGCGAATCAATCCCTTCGACGGCGAAGCCTTCTTGATCTCACCAATGACCGCCGGCCCCGTTGCCGCCAGTCGCCGCAAAGCCGAAGCCCAACCGCGCGGCTCATGCAACGCCGCTCTACGCTCCAACTCCGTTAGCGGCACACGAGTCTTCGCCGCAGCCACCGTGGCCCGCGTCGTTGCCAGGATTGTGTCCAGGTGTGTCGACATACTCTTGGTCGAGTATAAGGGGACGTGCCTGCATTCATACTGATATCAGGGTTCAGGAGCTTTGGAGATGACAGATGAAGTTGGTGTAGGCGTCATTGGCTTTGGGTTGGCGGCGCGGGTCTTTCATTGTCCGTTCATCTCTGCGGTGCCGGGCCTTGCCCTCAAGTCAATCGTGCAACGCAATGGAGATGAAGCAGCAAATGCCTATCCCAATGCAACGATTGTCCGGTCGCTCGATGAAATGCTGAAAGATCCCCGCATTCAGTTGGTAGTGGTAGCTACGCCGAATGAGACCCACTATGAGCTAGCCACACAGGCGCTCGCAGCGGGCAAACACGTTGTCATCGACAAGCCTTTTGCGGGTTCCAGTCATCAGGCTGAACTGCTGATCGACCAGGCTCAAAAGTCAGGCCTCGTTTTGGCGCCGTTTCATAACCGCCGCTGGGATGGCGACTTTCTGACGGTGAGGAAGCTCATCCAAAATGGAGACCTCGGGCGACTGGTAACCGTCGAGTCGCATTTTGACCGCTATCGGCCGCTGCTCCGCGAAGGAACATGGAAGGAAGCGGAAGGCCCCGCAAATGGGCTCCTCTTTGACTTGGCACCGCACCTGGTCGATCAGGCATTCGCGCTGTTCGGTCCTCCAAAGACGGTGACGGCTAGTGTACGAACCGATCGAGAGGCCTCGAAGATTGAGGATGCGTTTGATATCGCATTGGGATACGACGGTCTGATCTTCTGGTGCCGGTCAAGTCTCCTGGCCTGCGAACCAGCGCCGCGTTTCCTTCTGCACGGAACGAAGGGTAGCTTCAGGAAGTACGGGGTCGATCCGCAGGAACCAGTATTGGTTGCTGGCGCGAAAGTGCCGAAACTCGGCGAGGGGGAATGGCTTCAAGAGAACGAAGAAATGTGGGGCGAACTCACCATCGCTCCTTCGCTGGCCAACCCGGGAACGCTTGAGAAGACGCGCGTCCGCACAGAACTCGGAGACTATCGCGGACTCTATGCGAACGTTCGGGATGCGGTTCTGGGAATGACAGAACTCGACGTTACGGCCGCGGTTGGGTGCGACGTAATTCGCGTGCTCGAACTGGCAAGATCAAGCTCATCGGAGGGTCGTACACAGAAGTTCCAGCAAAAGACATTGATCGCAAACGAAGAATCTCCCCCTGATCAGGATGGCTTGCGATCTTGCGTTCATCCCGTTGGCGCGGCGCAAACCTCAAGAGAGTCCAGATTCAATGGTGGGCCCGGAGGGATTCGAACCCCCAACCAAGGGATTATGAGTCCCCTGCTCTAACCGTTGAGCTACAGGCCCACTACACCAGCGACCGGGTGCAAGCAAGAACGACTTGGATTCTCGTCAAATCGCTCTACGAGCAGTTCCCGGTCGGCGCCGGTTCTGATGCCGATCGCTTTTTAAGTTTGACACAGCGGGTTGGCAGCGGTCATTCCGTCTGAGTCGCGCAAGATCGTGCCGCCGACTCTGACTCCGCTGATTGGATGTTGCCGGACCGGGGCGGGTACAATCACAATCCAGACCAATTATGAAAAAGGAACTGGAATGCGCTCTCTAACGCGACTAAGGAAAACTCTGATACCGGCCATCGCCGCTTTGGTCGCGTTTGGTGTGCCAACATTCCTCTTTGCCGCCACGCCTTGTCCCAGTTCATGGCCTGCGACCGCGACTCAGGCTGGCGAAACCTTTCGCCTGGATAACTGCGCCGTTGGCTTGACACTCTCTTTGAATGGAGGAAGATTTTCGAGTCTCGCGTTCACTGACCGCCAGAAAAAGAGTGAGCTTGTTGTTGCTGCGCCTTTCGCAGTTCTGTTGAATGACGGTACAATTTTGAGCGCCCACAGTCTGGTACCGGCCGGCAAGCCTTCATTGCATGAGATTATCCCGCATTCCGGCGCATCCCGTCTTGCCGAAAGCCTGCATGGCGAGGAGTTGGGAATTCCTATGCAGAGTGCCGACCACTCATTGCATTTTGAGTGGTCATTGATTCTGCTCGATGGTTCATCCTATTTTCGCCAGGTTCTGGCTCTCACGGCCGCGGACAAAGACGTCCCCATAAACCGAGTCCAGCTAATCGATCTTCGATTGCCAGGCGCATACGTGGCTGGCTCCGTCGACGGATCGCCGATGGTGGCCGGAAATCTGTTTCTTGGATTTGAGCATCCGCTTTCGCAGAGCAATGTCACAGACGGTCGAGCGACCGCATGGGTTGACCGCGATTTGCCGTTGCGCGGTGGGCAGAGCGTTTCCTATTCCTCGGTCATCGGCGTTGCGCGCGCAGGACAGATGCGGCGCGATTTCCTAACCTATCTGGAACGGGAGCGCGCCCATCCTTACCGCACGTTCCTGCATTACAACTCGTGGTACGATCTCGGCTACTTTACCCCGTACAGCGAGGCGGATGCGCTCGACCGCGTCAACGCATTTGGGAGGGAGTTAACTCAAAAGCGCGGCGTCACGCTCGACTCGTTTCTCTTCGACGATGGCTGGGATAATCACAGTTCGCTTTGGAAGTTCAACGGCGGATTTCCCGGCGGCTTCGCGAAGGTCAAGCAGGCCGCGGAGAAATATGGCGCCGATCCAGGCGTCTGGATGTCCCCGTGGGGCGGCTATTCCGAACCAAAGCGAGAGCGGATTAGCTTTGGTAAGACTGCCGGCTACGAGATTGTCGACGATGGATACGCGCTTTCCGGCCCGCGCTATTACGCCGGTTTCCGGGATGTCTGCCTGGAGATGATCCACCATTATGCGGTTAACCAATTCAAGTTCGACGGAACCGGCAATGCCAACTCGGTATTCAAAGGCAGCCAGTTCGACAGCGATTTTGACGCGGCAATCCATCTTATCGGCGAGTTGCGCGCGGCCAAGCCGGACCTGTTCATTAATCTCACAACCGGCACGTGGCCCTCGCCGTTCTGGCTCATGCATGCGGATTCAATCTGGCGCGGCGGAGAGGACGATTCGACCGCTGGAGTGGGGCCATATCGCGAGCGCTGGATTACCTATCGCGATGCGGACACCTATCGGCGCATCGTCGAAAACGGGCCTCTCTTTCCACTCAATTCCCTCATGCTTCATGGCTTGATTTACGCTCAGCATCACAAGCAACTCAAATCAGATCCCGGCAATGACTTTCGCAATGAAGTCCGCTCTTACTTCGGCACGGGCACCCAACTTCAGGAAATGTACATTACGCCTTCCCTGCTCAGCGAAACCAACTGGGACGACCTGGCCGAAGCGGCGCAATGGTCGCGCGCCAATGCCGGCGTGCTCAAGGACACGCATTGGATCGGCGGTAATCCGGCGTGGCTGGAAGTCTACGGGTGGGCTTCATGGTCGCCGGAAAGGGCTATCCTCGTTTTACGCAATCCGAGTGACAAGCCACAAACCATGCGCATCAATCTTCAGGATGCTCTCGAATTGCCTCTTGAAGCCGCACAGAACTACTCTGCAAGAAGTCCCTGGAAGTCCGATGCAAACCGCCCTGCCATCCAGCTCAACGCGCGTTCTGCTCACGACTTTCAGCTTGCCCCTTTCGAAGTGCTCACACTTGAACTTACTCCGGAACGAGCACCTTAAGCGCGACCGTCTGATCGGAAGGAACACATGTCCTCTCCAACGCTCCTCATTATGGCCGCCGGCATGGGCAGCCGATACGGCGGTTTAAAGCAGATCGATCCCGTCGGCCCCGGCGGCGAATCCATCCTCGAGTATTCGATTTATGACGCTCTGCGCGCTGGCTTCGGCAAGGTCGTCTTCGTAATTCGCCGCGACATTGAGCAGGCCTTCAATGAGTCGATAGGATCGCGATTTGAAGCGCGCATTCCCGTCGAGTATGTCTTTCAGGAACTCGATGAGTTGCCGCCGGGATTCTCGGTTCCGTCAGGCCGGTCCAAGCCCTGGGGCACTACGCATGCCGTCCTCACGGCCGCCGATGTCATCCATGAACCGTTCGCCGTCATCAATGCTGACGATTTCTATGGAGCGGAGAGTTACAAACTGCTCGCCCAGCATCTCCAGTCGTCCCCACCTGATTACGCAATGATCGGCTTCATCCTCCGCGAAACGCTTTCCGACTTTGGATCGGTTACGCGCGGCGTTTGCCGGTGCACTGCACAAGGTTATCTTGACGGAATTGAGGAACTCACCTGCATTGAACGTGACGGCGACCACGCCAGAAACACCGATGGCAAAGGCCGGGTGACAAGTCTTACCGGAGACGAAACCGTATCAATGAACATGTGGGGATTCACGCCGCAAATCTTTCCCCAGTTGCGCCAACTATTCGAAGAGTTCCTTGAGTGCAACGGCACTGATTTGAGAGCGGAATGCTACCTGCCCAAGTCGCTGAATCAGCTCGTTGCCGAAGGTCAGGCACGAGTCAAGGTTTTGCGCTCCCGCAGTACGTGGTTCGGCGTGACGTATCGAGAAGATCGCCCGCTGGTCACCGTGGCAATCGCCCGCCTCGTAAATGCAGATTCCTACCCGCGGAAACTTTGGTCATGAGCTCGGGCATCCAGATCGGTAGCGTCGTTCGGCAGTTTCGGGTCTCCGGCGAAATCTCATCTGCCACGCTTTACGGCAGCGGTCACATCAATGAATCGTGGTGTGTCGTAATTCAACAAGCCGTTGGCCCGCTTCGCTTTCTCGTGCAGCGCATGAACACCCGGATTTTCACTCGTCCCGTCCCGCTGATGCAGAACATTCAGCGCGTCACGGCGCACCTCGCGAAGCAAGTTGAAGGTGAACGAGACCAGGATCGACGCGTACTCACACTGATTCCAGCTTTGGATGGTCGCCCCTGGCATGAAGACACCGATGGCGCATATTGGCGCATGTACCGCTTCATCGAAGACGCGCGCTCGTTCGATGCCCTCGATTCGCCCGACCAGGCATTTCAGGCTGCCCGCGCGTTTGGACGATTCCAGCGGCAACTCACCACGATGTCCCCTCCCACTCTGCAAGATACAATCCCGGATTTTCATAACACGCCCCAACGATTTGCGGCGCTGGTGCGGGCCATCGAATCCGACGGCGCTGGCCGCGCAATCGATGCGAAACCGGAGATTGACTTTGCCCTCGCACGCCAATCGATCACATCCAGGCTGCTCGACGCGAATCTTCCCGAGCGCATCACCCATAACGACACCAAGATCAACAATGTCCTGTTCGATGACGCAACAAACGAAGGAATCTGTGTCATCGATCTTGACACCGTCATGCCCGGCCTTGCGCCCTATGACTTTGGCGACATGGTGCGGACGGCAACAAGTCCAACAGCGGAAGATGAGCGCGAACTCTCACGAGTAGAAATGAAGTTTGAATTCTTCGAAGCGCTTGTTAGGGGCTATCTAAGTTCTGCGGGCGAGTTCCTGACAAAAGAGGAAAAACATCTTCTCGCATTTTCAGGAAAGCTAATCACGTTTGAAATCGGCATGCGATTTCTCACTGACTTTCTTCAAGGCGACACTTACTATAAAGTGCATCGCGATAGTCACAACTTGGATCGCTGCCGCACCCAGTTCAAACTGGTTGATTCCATCGAGAGACAGGAACAGAAAATGAACCGGTTTGTGGAGTCCGCTGAATGAGAAGACGCAAGTGGATAATCCTTGTGTTTTTCGGGATCATTTTGACAGCGTCGGCTCAGCAACCTGCCGCGCGTATGGCCGACTCTGTCCTGATTCTCAAGAAGGACCATGTGATGGATTTGTTGGCTGATGGAAAGGTCATTCGTACTTACAAGGTAGCGCTGGGCCAGGGAGGGCTCGCTCGTAAGGAGCGGCAGGGTGACGGACGCACGCCCGAGGGGCACTACGTGATCGACTCGCGCAACCCGGCCAGCGAATATCATCTCGCGCTTCACGTCTCCTATCCAAACGCGGAAGACCGCAAGCGGTCGGCGAAACTTGGCGTCGCACCGGGTGGAGACATCATGATTCACGGGCTGCCCAATGGCAAAGGATGGGTCGGCGCGGGCCACCGGATGTACGACTGGACGCTCGGCTGCGTGGCAGTGACCAACGATGAGATCGAAGAGGTCTGGAAGCTTGTTCCAGTCGGAACTCCGGTTGAAATTCGGCCTTGAGCTGTACGTTGCGATCGGGCCTCCATTCTTTGTCCTTGTTTGCTTTCCTGCGGCCTAAGCCGCGTCTGTCGCACCTCCGGTGCCTGCCCCAACGCAGGTGGTCTGCGAAAATAGACATGAATGCTGACTTTGCAAAATGCCGGAAAGCGGTTTGGACCCCGCGTTCTGTTTCTTGAGGCGAACTGGCTGATCCGTGCGCGCGAAAAGACTGCATTGGTAGGCGCCAATGGGACCGGCAAATCCACGCTGATGAAGGTGTTGGCCGGGCTTGAAACGCTCGACTACGGCCAGGTGCAGCAGACCCGCGGCATGAGTATCGGGTACCTGCCGCAAGAGGGGTTGCGGCTCACCGGGCGCAGTGTCTTTGAAGAGTGCCTTACGGTCTTTGACGAGCTGCGTGATATGGAGAAAGAGATCGAGCACCTGGCCGGGCAGTTGGCTATTCTCGATCACGCGGGCCCGGAGTATGAAGCGGCCGCGGAACGCTATTCCATGCTTCAGGAGCGGTTTCATGCGCTGGACGGCTACGCACTCGACGCGCAGGTGGGCGGGGTGCTCACTGGCCTCGGATTTGGCAAGGAGGATTGGGCGCGCCAGACGGACGAGTTTTCAGGAGGCTGGCAGATGCGCATCGCGCTGGCCAAGCTGCTGCTAGCCAAGCCGAACCTGCTGCTGCTGGATGAGCCGACCAACCACCTGGATCTTGAAACGCGCAACTGGCTCGAGGACTATCTGCATAATTACCCCTTCGGTTACATCCTTATTTCGCACGATCGCTACTTTCTGGATGTGACAATTGATCGCACTGTGGAAATATGGAACAAGCGGCTGAATATCTACCAGGGCAATTACACCAAATACCTGAGCCAGAAGGACGAGCGACGGACGCAGCTCGAAGCTGCCTATCGAAATCAGCGGATTCAGATTGAGCATCTGGAGGCCTTCATCAACCGCTTTCGGGCGCAGGCCACAAAGGCAAAGCAGGTACAAAGCCGTATAAAAGAGCTGGAAAAGATTGAGCGCATTGAGATTCCCGAAGAAGAGCCGGTGATTCATTTCAAGTTTCCACAGCCGCCGCCTTCGGGACGCACGGTGGTTGAGGCTGAGGGGCTCTCGAAAAGTTATGGCCCCAAGCAGGTGCTTACCAATGTCAAATTCACCATTGAGCGTGGCGATCGTGTTGCTCTCGTCGGCGTCAACGGCGCAGGGAAGTCGACGCTGATACGGCTGCTCACCGGCGATGAAGCTCCGACTGCCGGCCAGGTGAAGCTCGGCCACAACGTGGTCAGCGAGTACTTTGCGCAGGACCAGTACAAGGTGCTGAACGGGGAGGCGCGCATGCTCGACGACATTAGCCAGGCCGCGCTGAAGGTCCCGGAGCAGGCGCTTCGCTCATTGCTGGGCTGCTTTCTCTTTTCCGGCGACGACGTGTTCAAACCGCTCGGCGTGCTCTCCGGCGGCGAGCGCAATCGTTACGCTCTGGCGCGAATTCTGGTTTCGCCGTCGAATTTTCTGCTTCTCGACGAGCCCACCAATCACCTGGACATGCGCGCTAAAGACGTTCTGCTTGAGGCCATCGCAGCCTTTTCAGGTACCGTGGTTTTTGTATCGCACGACCGCTATTTCATTGACCGGCTGGCTACGCGGGTGCTGGAGGTGGAAGGCGGCACGGTGATCAGTTACGAGGGCAATTATGAGGACTACCTGCGGCGCAAGGAAGGGATTGCAGCCGGAACCACGTTGGAACCGACTGTGCCGAAAGGAACGGCGCAGCAAGCCGCGAAGGCTGCGCCGGCCGCAGTGATTGAGGCTCCACTGGAGGACTCTTCGGGAAAAGACCGCACGCGGCGCCTGAATCCCATCAAGCAAAAACAGATGGAAGAACGCTGCGCTTTCCTTGAAGAAGAGACACCGCGAATCGAGTCCTCAATCCGCCACACCGAGGAGCAGTTAGGCGTCTATGTTTCGGCGGCGGAGACAGAGCGGCTGACGAAGCTCGCTGAGGATTTGCGCATGCAGTTAGAGGCCTTCACTTCCGAGTGGGAAGAACTGATGACGCAACTGGACGGGCAGACCGCAGTGTCCTAAAGGGCGCGGAAGGTGCGGCGAGTTAGCGCCCGCTCGGCTAGCATAGCCAGCAAGTCATGGGCAATGTCAAACGCAGGTTTCATTCCCGGCAGGCCGGCGAGACTGTTGGACGGCTGGAACGCTTCGCACAGGTCGTCGTGCATAATCGAATTACGATGGCTTTATTGTGGAATCCCGAGAGCTGGTCGCAGCGGCTGGCTGAGTTGGAAGCGCAGAGCGGCGACCTGAAGGAAGCTCCGTTGCGGCGCGATGTGCGCTCGCTGGGCATGCTGCTGGGCGAGGTGCTGCGCGAGCAGGCCGGCGAAGAGCTTTTTGCCGATGTAGAGGCGCTGCGCCAGGGAACGATCCGGCGGCGCGACGCTGAAGCGCACGGCCTGAACGAAGAGGCGGCGCATCACGCGGCCCACGCGCTGGATCTAGTTCATGCGCTGCCGGTGGAGCAGGCGATTCTGCTCACTCGGGCATTTGCATTCTACTTTGAGCTGATCAATCTTGCGGAGACGAATCATCGCAAGCGGCGGCGCATTGCGCTGCGGCTGAGCGGCGGTGCGGCACGGCAGCGCGGATCGCTGGCCGGGACTTTGAGCGAGATGCGGCGGGTGGGCATCAGCGCGAACGAGGCTCTGGATTGGCTGAAGCGTGTGCTGATTGTGCCGGTGTTTACGGCGCATCCGACGGAAGTGGCGCGGCGGTCGGTGATGTTCAAGCGGCGGCGCATTGGGGATTTTCTGGCTACGCTGGATCGGATTCCGGTGCCGGAACAGGACCTGGCGCGGCTTGAACAGTTGGTGCTGGCGGAGATTACCAGCCTGTGGCAGACGGATGAGGTGCGCTCGCGCAGGCCGACGGTTTACGACGAGATCAAGATGGGGCTGGACTACTACGATGTCTCGATCTTCGAGACATTGCCCAGCTTGTATCGTGAGATTTCAGAGGCGCTGAAGGCCTCGTATGGGCTGGAGATTGAGGCGCTGGCGCTGCCGCAGGTGCTGCAATTTGGGTCGTGGATCGGCGGCGATCGGGATGGGAATCCTTTTGTTACGCCGCAGGTGACGCGGGACTCGATTCAACTGGCGCGGGGACATTTGCTGCTTTACTACCAGCGGCAATTGCAGGAGATTATTGACCTGCTGACCACGAGCGCGCAGCAGAGGCCGGTGAGCGCCGCGCTGCTGGAGCGGCTGGAGGCGTATGTTGCGCAGGTGCACACGCCTGAAGCGCAGGTGTTCGGTGAGCAGTACGAATTTGAGTATTATCGGCGATTCATTATCTGCGTGAAGGCGCGGATTGTGAGGACGATGGAGCACCCGGGGCCGGCTTCTGCGGCGCTTCCGGTGACTTCGTATACGCTGGCGCAGGGGCAGGAACAACTGGCGCAGGTGTTGCCGGCTTATAGCTCGGTGGATGAATTCCTGGACGACCTGGAGACGCTGCGGGCATCGCTCGAGGAGAATCGCGGGTTGCGGATTGCGCGGACGCTGGTTGATCCGCTGATCTTGCAGGTGCGCACATTTGGGCTGCATTTGCACACGCTGGATATTCGGCAGCACGCGCGGGTTCATGCGGCGGCATTGCAGGAAGCTATCTCGGACACCATTGCGCCGGTGTTGCCGGCCGATCTTTCCCATGAAACAGCAGATGTTCTTGAGACGTTTCGAGCGGTGTCTGAAATCAAGAGCGGCTGCTCGCCAGAAGCAATTCGCCAGTACGTGATCAGCGGGGCGGCTACGGTGGAGGATGTGCTGGCGGTGGTTAGGCTGGCGCGGCTGGGCGGGGTGAAAGTCGAGGGGGCGGGACGTGATCCGGGACTGATGCCGGTGCCGCTGTTTGAGTCGATTGAGGATTTGAGGCAGGCTCCCGCGGTGTGTCGCGAATTATGGGCGCGGCCGGACTATCGCAGGCTGATGGCGACGTGGGATAACTGGCAGGAAATCATGCTGGGCTACTCCGATTCAAACAAGGACGGGGGGATGCTGACCAGCACATGGGAGATTTTCAGGGCGCATCGTGATTTGCACGTGGTGGCGCGCGAGGCTGGGGTGAAGCTGCGGCTGTTTCACGGGCGCGGCGGGACGGTGGGACGTGGCGGAGGGCCGACGCATCGGGCTATCTTTGCGCAGCCGATGGACTCCTTTGACGGGCAGTTGCGCATCACGGAACAGGGTGAGGTGCTGAACTTCAAATATGCCGACGAAGTGCTGGCCGAGCGCAATCTTGAGTTGATGATTGCTGCTTCTCTGGATGCGTTGGCCCGACCCAATGCGTGCGACCCGGAGGGGCATTTCACCGGTGTGCTTGAACCCGCGTGGGAGGCTGCGCTCAACGAGCTTTCCGAGATTTCCTACGGCTTCTATCGAAAGCACATTCTGAAAGACCCGGACGTGCTGACCTACTTTGAGCAGTCGACGCCGGTGGGCGAACTGGAGAACGCGAAGATTGGATCGCGGCCTTCGAGACGCAAGGCGTCGCCGTCTCTCTCTGACCTTCGCGCAATTCCGTGGGTGTTTGGTTGGACACAGTCGCGGCTGCTGGTGCCGGCGTGGTTTGGTGTGGGATTCGCGCTGGAGGAATTCCTTGCGAAGTCCGGCTCGTTGGAACTGCTGAAAACCATGGCGGGGGAGTTTCCGCTGTTTATCGATTTGCTGCGCAACGTGGAGATGGCGCTGGGCAAGGTGGATCTTGCAACGGCGCGGCTTTACTCGTCGCTGGTGGTAGACACGAAGATTCGCGAGCGCATCTTCGACTTGTTCGAGGGCGAATTTCATCGCACGGTTCGGACTGTTCTTGCCGTTCTTGAGCAAACCGAGTTGCTGGGGACGAACCAGGTGCTGGCCCACTCCATCAAGCTTCGCAATCCGTACGTCGATCCGATGCACCTGATCCAGGTCGACATGCTGCGGCGAAAGCGGACCGGTGAAGATACTGCTGAAGTGAATCGGGCGATCGCTGCGACGATCAGCGGGATTTCGGCGGGGCTGCGGAATACGGGGTGAGAAAAAAGCAGCTACTAGCTGCTAGCTTCTAGCTGCTAGCCCTTGGGTTGCTCGGACATTTGGATTAGATTGGGCGGCCGATTTCCCAGTGGTGGCCGTAGGGGTCGACGACGCGGCCGACGCGCCAGCCGTGGCCTTCAGTGACGGCGTAGATTTGGGTTGCGCCCGCTTTGAGCGCCTGCGCGAAGACTGCGTCCGGGTCTGACACGGTGAGAATGATGCGGACGGTTGAGCCGCCGAGGGATTCGGGGCTGAAATTGAAATGCTGGGGCGATTCGTCGCCAACCCAGAACTCAGCGCCATTGATTGAAAGCCGGGCGACTACGGTGTTGTCGGGGCCGTCTAGGTGATAGACCTCGATGGCCCCGAGAGCGGATTTGTCGAACTCGACGGCTTCGGCGCTTTTCCGCACGGACAGCCAGGGCGCGATGGAGGATGGGGTTGATCCGTTATCGTTGCCCATTCGATTCTCCTTTGATTCCACAGTTTCGCAGGAACTGGTTCGATCGACGCTAGCGCTGGCGGGTGTTGGCGAGGGCGCGAAGGATTGTGCGGGTGTTTTTGTTCATCACCTGGCGCAGGTACATGGTGATGGCGAACAGGATGATCAGGAAGAACAGGTCCACGCGGAGGATTGAGTGAAGCAGCCCGGCCATGGAATCCCCCGGCATCATGTGCATGTGCATCCAGATGAAAACGACGATGGCGAGGATGGCCAGCACCGCGACGATGATGCGGGAGACCTGTTCGGACCGGTCGGCGGCGGCCAGGGCTTGCTGGACAAAGGCGTGTTCCGCGTTGGCATTCTCTGAGTTGGGCTGGTGGTTTTCGGGGCTCATGCTGGTTTCCTTTCAAGGGTCAGGTGTTTGCGAAGAGTGGTTACTCCGTAATTGAGACGCGACTTGGCGGTGCCGATCGGAATCTCCAGGATCGCGGCAGTTTCTTCAAGCGAGAGGTCGTGCTGGTAGCGGAGCAGGAGTACGGCTCGGCTGGCGGGCGAGACGCGGTCGAGGAGCGTCAGGAACGCTTCGTCGGGTGGTTCGCCGAGGTTCGCGTTGATGGTGCGAAGGTCTTCAGGCGGCGCATCGTCGAGGGGTTGCCAGCGTCGGGCGTTCTTCAGATGGGTGAAGGCAATGCGGGAAGCGATGCGGAAGGTCCATGGGCGGAAGACGGCGGGTTCGCGCAGAAATGGGAGCTTGCGGAAGATCTGGATTGAAGTCTCCTGCAGAATGTCGTCGGCGAGGTCCGCTCCGGCGAGGCGGGTGATATAGCGGCGCAGCGGCACATAGGCGTCCCGGAGGAGCTGTTCCAGCGCGGCCCGGTCGCCGGTTTGGGCGAGCAGAACCAGGACGGTCTGGTCGGGCGTCGGTGACTCATCCGGTTCAATTCGGGTGTGCATGCTTGAGAGAGGGTTCAGGTCAACGGAAAGTTCGGTCCTGGCGATAAATAGTTACTAGAAAAAAGGCCCATGGCAATCTCCGAACTGGCAGATTGAGTGGGCAGATTAGATCGGGCGGCCGATTTCCCAGTGGTGGCCGTAGGGATCGACAACGCGGCCTACGCGCCAGCCGTGGCTTTCAATGATTGGCCAGACCTCGGTCGCGCCGGCCTTCAAGGCCTGTTCAAACAGGCCGTCTGGATCGGCGACGGTGAAGATGATGCGGACGGAAGAGCCGCCCAGCGATTCAGGGCTGAAGTTCTGGTGCTGCGGCGATTCGTCTCCGACCCAGAATTCCGCGCCATTCACCGAGAGGCGCGCAACAACGCTGTTTTCCGGGCCGTCGAGGCGATGGACCTCGACAGCTCCGATTGCTGCTTTGTAGAACTCAACCGCATGGGCACTGTTTCTGACTGAAAGCCAGGGAACGACCGAAGCTGAAACGGTTGATTTGGCGTTGTTCATTGCGCTCTCTCGCGAGATTTCTCTCTGATGCATCGTCGCATGAACACAAATGCCGTTTCAAAGCCGATTTCATGAGAAAGCCTCTCGTGTCTCACTCGGTTCGCAGTGCTTTCAGCGGGTCGATTCTTACGGCGGCGCGCGCGGGAATATAGCAGGCGACGAGGGCCAGTGCGGCTAACAGAGCAGGCGCGCCGATGAGCAAGCGCGGGTCGTTGGTGCCCATGGCCATGGCGTCGGCTATGACAGAGGTTGCTGCTTCAAGCGCTTTGGATACGACAATCGTGCCGGCAAATCCCAGCACCGTTCCAACGGCGATGAGCGCGACACCTTCACGCAAAACCAGTCGCAATACCTGGCCCTTGTTGGCGCCCAGGGCCATGCGAATACCGATCTCTCTTTTGCGTTGCGCGACTGCGTAGGCGGTGATGCCCGCGAGGCCGATGGCGCTGAGGATGAGGCCGAAGACACCGATGCCGCCGTAGGTTCGCATGGCCGATCTGGTCTCTCGACGGCTGGTGGCCAGCTCATCGCTGAGCGTCTTCACGTGAAACGGAACCAGCTTTGGGTCCAGGTTTGAAAGGACGTCGCGCAGGGCCGCGGTACCGTCCACGCCGGGCCTGGTGCGGGCAAGGATGGTGATGCCGGAGGCAGGCGGGCGGGCAAAATCATCGCGCGACAGTGCCACGTAGGCGATGGCCTGCTTAATGCCCATGCCGCCCTGAAGGTCGTGCACGACGCCGACTACTTCGTAGGCGCGGCTTCCCTCTTTCAAGTGCTTGCCGATGGCGTTGGTGTTTCCGAACAGCTTGTTCGCCGCTGTCTCATTGATGATTACGGGCAACACGCGCGTGGCGTTGGCCAATGCCGGCTCCATGAGGCTGCGCTCGTCCGCGTCGTTGAACTCACGTCCGGATAGCATGGGTTGGTCGATCGCGGCAAAGTATCCGGCGCCTATGGACTCTTTGATGGCGGGCTGCTGCATTCGCTGGGCGGCCTGCGGATCGTCGACCGTGAGCTGGGGACGGTCGTCGTCATCGACGGTGGCATACGGCGGCAGCGTTGAGAGCGCGATGCTCGAGAACTTGCCGGAATCCTTTAGCCGTTGAGGGAGCTTTGTGAAAAGGTCAAGAGCCTTTTCCGAGGATTCTCCGTCGCGAACTGGATCGATGGAGGCCAACGCCATGGTCTTCGGGTCGAAGTTGGTTTGGACCTGGTAGCCGCGCGCAAAGCCCAGCAGCACAAAGCCGGTGATGAGCAGCAGCATGAGGGAGCCAGCGAGTTGCGCGGCCATGGCGAGGTTGCGGATGCCGAAGCGGCGATGGCCGGGAAGCTGCATTGCCGATCCTTCTTTCATGGTGGGCGCGAGATCTGACCTTGTAGCTCTCAGAGCCGGCGCGACGCTTAATCCCACGCCGCAAACGAGAGCCGCACCGAACGCAAACGTCGCGGCGCGCCAATCAAGGCCAAGGTCGGGCATGCCGGGCGTGTCGATGGCCTGGTGCAGCTTTGCGTTCAGGACATTGAGCACCCAGGCCAGGCCGAATCCGAACAGGCCGCCGAGCAGCGAGAGCAGCAATCCCTCGCTCATCAACTGGCGAGCGAGGCGGAAGCGGCTGGCTCCGATCGACATGCGGATGGCGAATTCCTTGCGCCGGTTTGCGCCGCGCGCCATTAGCATGGTGCTGAGATTCATGCACGCAATGACAATGACGATGCCCATCAGCACGACGAAGAAGCCTTCGAGCGCTCGCTTTATCTCCGCTGGAATCGGCGTGCGGGTACCGGCGGGCAGCAGCGTAACGCGGCGAGCCTTGTCGGTTTGCGGAGGGGCGTTAGGATCGTCCGCATCAAGGCGACGGGTGACACCGTCGAGCGCCGACTCGGCCTGGGCGGGAGTGACGCCGGGCGCGAGGAATGCCAGCGCGTAAAATTCGCGCGCATTGCGATGATGGAGCACGTCATTGGCAAGCTCAGGCGCGACGGATGCGGGCGCGGTGATGGGCACGAAGAGCTCAGCGGCCGATGCTGCTGCCAGGGCGCCTTCAAACCCGGGCGGGGAGATGCCGACGATGGTCACGGCCTGGCTATTGACGCGCAGGGTGAGGCCAACTGCGTCGGGACGAGAGCCGAGGCGGGTGCGCCAGAATCGGTCGCTGATCACGGCCGTGGGCGCGTCGCCGGCGTGGTCCATCGCGGGACTGAGGACGCGTCCGCGCTGGGCATCGACGCCCATCACTTGAAAGTAGTCGGCAGAAACGAGCTGGCCGAAGATGCGCTGCTGCTTGCCGTCCGCCTCGCCGGGGAGACGCACGTTGAAGGGCACGCCGGTCTGGAACGCGGCTACGCCAGCGAAGACGTTTTTCTGCTCGCGGTAGTTTTCGACGTAGAACCAGGACACCGGCTTCTCAGCCATGAACAGACCGCTGGCATGGGTGACGCCTTGCATGGGCCGGGTGAGCAGTGCCCAGTTGGAACTGTAGACGTTGGTGGTGAGGCCGATGGCGAGCCCCATGGAAAGGATGCCGACGAGCGCGAAACCTGGCGACTTGATGAGGGCGCGCACGGCGTATTGCAGGTCGCGACGCATCTCGGTCAGGTACTCGAGCGGCAGGCGCACGGCGGCGTCGACCAGCAGCAGCGCTATTCCGGCGAAGCCGCGCCGCTTTTCCAAATACGCCATGGTCGCTTCGCCTGTTTCCAGCATCTCGTCGCCATGCGCAAGCTTGAACTCGTGGGGAAATGCCTGCGCCAACCGCTCGTATACGCGCTGTGATTGTTTCATTGCGTCACCACCATCCGTTTTTCCTGGATTGCGTGAACCAAACCCTGGAGCCGCTCGCATTCGGCATCGAGCACCTGGCGGCCCAGCGAAGTGAGCCGGTAGTAGCGGCGGCGGGCGTCGTCAAGCTCGGGGCTTGGGCGCTTGGTTGACTCTTCGATCAGGTCGGCCTCGATCATGCGTTTGAGGGAGCCGTAAAGCGTGGCCGGCCAGAGGCGTACCTTTCCCATGGTGCGTTCGAGGACTTCCTGCATGATGCCGTAGCCGTGCTGTTCTTCGCCGGCCAGGGCGAGCAGGATGTGGAACCACTGGGGCTTTAATGGAAGGAAGCGATCTGTCGCGGACTTGGTCATGATGGATATGTATATAGAATTATATAGATATTGTCAAGGATATTGTTTGGGGCTTCTATTTCAAGGGGTTTTTAGGGCGGCGCAGTGCGGATTTTACGCAGCCTCCGGAGAACGGCGCTACCTGGGATTGCGAAGGTTTGCGTAGGTTGGGCAGTCTTTTCCAATCCAGGAATGAGCCTGAAGGGGGTGTTTGATGCGGGCATCTTCAGATGTCTCCTTTGGGGATGTTTTCATATATTGCTCGTGGTCGTCGCGGCGGTGGAAATGTGGGA
>JBEKET010000041.1:0-53351 GCA_050013695.1 Occallatibacter sp. | reverse complement strand
GGGCGGTGAAGTTCACCCGCCAACTCAACCCAGCCTGATCCAATCCAACCCCCAAAAACAAAGAACGCTCCCCGAAGGGAGCGCTCTTTTAAAAAGGACCCCGGAGTTTCGTAACAGACTCCATGCGCCGGCCTTTTCCGTTCAGTTGATTGGGGGCGGGCATCGATTCTTCAACTGCCGGCGTCGGGACGGGATCAGCCTGCAGAGGAATGATCGGTGGGTTCTTCACTGCGGAGGACCTTATCGAGGTCGTCGAGGAACTGCTGTCCGCTGGGGCTGCTTTGCTCCGGCACTGTTGAAGGGACTGTGGGCGCCTCAGACATTGTGGGGATGCTGCTCTGATTGTTCGACATCAGCGCACCCATCGCGACAAGTCCAAGCAGGATGATTCCTACGCCGATGAAGAGGATGCCCATCTGGTTGTCGTATCCACTGCGTGCCGCGAATTCAGTAAGGCTGTTGGTCGATGGATCGGTGGGATCGTAGTAGACAGTCGCGGTGAATTTCTGCGGGCCGGCGTACTCATCGAGCAAGTGTTTTCCGAAGGATTCAGTGGGGTCGTCGGCCGGACAATCATTTCCATTGTAGAGAGTCTCATCCACCTTGAAGTGATAGGCGCAATCGATGTGACTATGGGTGTGTCCAGAAGAATCTCTCGTGGTTGTGTAAGTTTTGGTTCCTTGAGCAGTGGACATTCTCTGGTTTGCCGCGAGACTGGCATCGCGCCCAGAGTGAACAAAACTTGTGATGCCAAGCGCAAAGAGAGCAAACGCACCAAGGATCAATCCACCTGCGCCGGCGAACCGGAACGTACCCATAGGCACTCCCTTTCCACTACTTCCGCGGGTTTCAGAAAGTATACAGACTGGGTAATTCGATTTCCCTTTATTTCATGCGGGTATCCAGAGGTGAAACTGGTGCATGGCCGCAGAGCACAATCCGCATGCGGCTCTCTGCCGGCTTGCTTCGGCACGATAGAATCAAAGCATGATCAAGGGGATATCCTTTCTTCGTCCTGCCGGCAGCGCAGCGGTTTATGACCGGCTGGGGAGCTTCTTTGCCTCGCTGGGATTTGCTTCCGGGAAGGGATGGAAGGAAGATCGAAGTCAAGGGTCTGCATTTCTGGCGCCGCTGGGCAATTTGGAATTTGTCGATGGCGAGTTTCCCTCCACAGCCGATGTGCTTGTAGAGGTGACGGCGCTCGATGCCGTGCACCAGGCGGCTGCGTTGTGGCTCAAGACGAATGGCGGCGAATCCGCAGCTTCGCGCCTCTCGGCGATCACTTCGACTCACTGGAAGTCGCAAATATTCACTGTGGAACCGGAGCCGGGTTTTGCTTTCAGCTTCTGGGCCTGGACCGATCCGATCAAGGGCAAGCCGATCGCAGTGGAAGGGGATTTGTCGGCTGCTGGAATGCGGTTCGCGCTGGTTGTTGCGCGCTGGAATGCGGTGATTACGGAGCGGCTGCTGGAGGGCGCGCTGGACGCATTGTTGCGCAGCGGCGCGAAGCGGACTGACATTGAGGTGGTGCGCGTTCCCGGCACGTGGGAGATTCCCGCGGCCGCACGCACGCTTGCCGATCTCGGCAAAGTGGATGCCGTTGTGACACTGGGATGCCTGCTGCGCGGCGAGACCGCTCACTACGAGGCGATCTACAACGAAGTGGCACGCGGCATTGGCCAGTCGCAGCAGGAGACCGGGATTCCACACAGCTTTGGCGTGTTGACTTGCGAGACGCTGGAGCAGGCGCTGAATCGTGCAGGCATCAAGGCCGGCAACAAGGGATTTGAGGCCGCTGTCGCGGCCATTGAGATGGTTAGCCTGAAGCGCAAGCTGACCAATGGGTTGAGTCTTACAGATGGACCAGGTCTGAATCACGGATCAAAAGAAGGCGGCGCACTTTGACCGGCGGTCCACACCACACATCGGGGCGGCGCAAGTCTCGCGAGCTTGCCATGCAGATGCTGTTTCAGGCGGACATCGGCAAGCAGACTCCTGAACAAGTGCAGGCCACGTTTTGGAAGGCGGGCGATGAAGTCGAGCAGGATGTGCGCGGCTTTGCCGAAGACCTGTTTCGCGTCGCGGTGATGCACCAGGAACAGATTGACGAACTGCTGGTTGCCAACTCGAAGCACTGGCGGCTGGAGCGCATGCCTGCCGTCGATCGCAACCTGCTGCGCATGGCTGTGGGCGAGATGCTGGGCTTCAAGGGCACGCCGTTTCCGATTGTGATCAACGAAGCGCTGGAAATTGGGCGACGTTATTCTGCCCCGGAATCGATCAACTTCCTCAACGGGATGTTGGATTCGATTGCGCACAGCTTGCTGCCCAAGTGAATTCTGCACCTGGAATTCTCAATTGCGAATCGGTTCTAGCGGCAAGTTTCGCCGGGGCGGTCGAGCTGGCCATTGGTTCGTCCACGGTTGTCGTGCTGTAACACCGCGCCGGATTTGAGCACCAACCTCCCCGATTGACTGAGAAGCGGATCGAGGGTGAAGTTCGCTCCAACCGGCGATCCATCCGTGGTGCGCGCGCAGTACCAATCGGGTGGGGCGGTTTCACCGCTCTTGTACCATTCGCGGCAATCGATCGTACTTGCGGCGGAATCGAAACCGCACTGAAACCACAAATACAATGGCCGGAATTCTCCTTTGTCCGGGCCCGCGATGGCTTCGGCGTCCGATGGAATTCTTATGGGCCGGCGCATCGCATTGGCGCGTTGAAGAATCGGGCCGTGCACGGCTGCAATACAGCCGGTGGTTTTAAATCCCTCAAACACAGAGCCGCGCGCGAGCTTTATTTCGCCGCGATCAGGGGTCCTGATCCACAGCGACCGGCGGCTGAAACGGACGGGAAGCTGCTTTCCGGCAAGGTCTTCAAAGCCGGTGAATTTGCCTTCGTGCAGATAGCTTCGTCCCTCTCCGATCAGAAACTGATCTCCCAGCTTGAGGCAGAAGGCGCGCGCCGGGTCGAGCGTGAGAGAGCATCCGTCGCCGCAGGGAATGTAGGTCTCCGTCTCTACCAGGGTGGCTGTGTCAAGGACTTTGGCCGTCCGCGCCCACGAGCAAGCGGCGGAACTAAAGAGAACTGCGAAGGCAAGGAGGACTGGCAAAGGGATTGCGGATGTTGCGGTCATTTTGCGGAGGATCAATCCGGCGCGGTGCGTCAATCGGCACAGAAATGAAGGAACTGTCATGCGAATAAAGGTACAACCTATGGATTCCATTCACAAACAAACGCTCAAAGCTGACTTGACAGATTATTCTTGAGGCGTCAATTTCGAGTTGGAAGTTCAGGACGGAATCCAGATGCGCGCACCGGAGCGGAGCATTGAGCTGACGCAGGTTACAGAGTGGGATGACGGAGGCGTTCGCCTGATGCAGGATTCGCTTGCGGCTGAAGAGCCTCTCGAAATTCGTATCGGCGGTGTGCCTCTGACGGTGACCATGCGGACACCGGGAAACGATCTGGAGTTAGCCGCAGGATTTCTGCTGACGGAGGGGATCATCGAGTCGCCGGAACAGATTGCGAGCCTGCGAATCAAGGCGCCCGAGAGCGGCTCGAAGAACAATGTAGTGGACGTTGAACTCAAGGACACGGAATTCGAGCGAGAAGATTTGCAGCGCAATTTTTATGCCGCATCGAGTTGCGGAATTTGCGGCAAGGCTTCGATCGACGCGATCCGCGTGCGCGGGTTGCGACAACCGGATAGCGGGTTTCGCATCGACCCAGAGATGCTGTGCAGGCTGCCGGAGGCTCTCCGTTCAGAGCAGGAAGTCTTTAGCCGGACGGGCGGTCTGCATGCCGCGGCGCTGTTTGATGCTACAGGTCAACTGATCGCATTGCGCGAGGACATCGGGCGGCACAACGCGGTCGACAAGATTGCGGGATGGGCGGTTCTAGAGAAGAAGCTGCCGCTCTCTAAGCACGTGATGCTGGTCAGCGGCAGGGGCGGGTTTGAGATTGTTCAAAAGGCGCTGGCCGCGGGGATTCCGGTTCTTGCGTCGGTGTCGGCGCCATCGAGCCTGGCGGTGAAACTCGCGCGGGAGCTGGGACTGACGCTGATTGGTTTTTTGCGCGGACGCCGGTTCGTCATTTATTCGAATGAGTACCGTTGCTTGCCAGTCGCCGGTGCGAAGTAATGGCTGCTTCAGCTTATCGAGCGGATGTGTTCACGAAATGTTAACAATCGCCCGGCAATTTATCGGTTTGAATGAACAGCAAAGACACTCGTCATTTCGCATTCCGGAATTCAAAGGAAGAGGCGACTTCAACAACAGACGCAATCATCAATGTTCATGCGGCGATGGGCTACCGCAGGCGTTGGGAAATCGATTTCAGGTTTATGCGATGCCGGGCTGAGTGAATGAAGTTGCGCATGCAGGGGGATCCGAATGAAGGCTAATGAAGACTGCAATTCTTTGGCGCAAAAATGGTTTGCGATTCGAATAACCTGGGGTATATTCTCACGTGACCGGGAAAGTATGCTTTCAATTCTCGATTGAATTTCGTAGATTCCGATTTCCTTTGGCAATCCGAAAAAGGTCCTTTGCGGTGAACGATTTCTTCTTTAAGAGAAAGGGAGACATGGATGGCAAACGACCTTAGCCGCCGCAGGTTTATCGGCACAGGCTCAGCGGTGCTGGCTGCCGCGGCTGGATTGGGGACGTCTGACGCGCAGGAGCAACAGGTTCCGCGCTCTCCCGATCATCACTTGCCCAATGAGTCCGAACCGGGGCCGAACAATTCGATACTGGATAAAGAGAATCCAAATTCAGTGTGGGCGCCGCAGACGGATGCGGGTGGGCAGCCCCCGTTCAAGTATTCCTTTTCACTCGCGCGCAAGCGGCTTGAGAGTGGTGGATGGACGCGCCAGGTGACAGTGCGCGACCTGCCGATCTCAAAGAAGATGGCGGGCGTGGAGATGAGGCTGATTGCGGGCGGTATTCGCGAGCTTCACTGGCATGTGGGCGCAGAGTGGGCGCTGATGCTCTACGGCAGCGCGCGGATTACGGCGGTAGATGAAGAAGGTCGCAGCCACGTGAGCGACGTGAATGAAGGCGATCTGTGGATTTTTCCGGGCGGCATTCCACATTCAATTCAGGGCCTGGGGCCGGATGGAGCGCGGTTTCTGCTGGTCTTCGATGATGGAAACTTCAATGAGTTTGAGACTTTCCTGTTGACTGATTGGATTGCTCATACGCCGCCGGAAGTGCTCAAGAAGAACTTCGATGCTGCTGCGAATCCATTTACGAATTCGCCAAAGAAGGAACTATTTATATTTGCGCGTTCGCTGCCTGGAGCGCTTGAAGACGAACAGCAAGCGGCAGAGGCGGAAACGGGAAAGGTGCCGCATAGCTTCGATTTCAGGCCGGGCCAGATGGAGCCGAGTAAGAAGGCAAAGGGTGGCGAGGTCAAGATTGTCGATCGCAAGTTATGGCCGGCGACTAACATCGCAGCGGCGATTGTAACTCTGAAGCCAGGCGGCTTGCGCGAGTTACATTGGCATCCAAACGAAGATGAATGGCAATACTACGTCAGCGGTCACGGCCGGATGACAGTATTTGCGGCAGGCGCGCGGGCGCGGACCATGGACTTTGAAGAAGGCGACGTTGGGTACATCGAGAAATCGATGCCACATTACATTGAGAACACCGGGGACACGGACCTGGTGTTTATTGAGGTGTTTCCGACGCCGTATTACCAGGATATTTCGCTCGCCGAATGGCTTGCACATACTCCGGCGCGCCTGGTGGATCAACATCTGGCGACAGGTGAAGCAATGTTAAAGGCCATTCCCAAGGTGGAGGCTGTGATCAAGCCGTAGGTCTACATGTCGAGAATTGTTGGGTGGAATTCCGGGTATGGATGCCGCCAAATTGAGCACGCGGCCATCGAATGAAGTTATGGAGAACGAAAAGCTCATGTCTATCACAATCAACGGTAAGCAAAAGACGATTGAGCCGGGAGAGCGCCTGATTGACGCGATTAACCGCAGCAGCGTTGAAATCCCGCAGGTATGTTACCACTCCCAGTTGGGGCCAATTCAAACGTGCGACACGTGCATGGTGGAAGTGGACGGCAAGCTGGTGAGAGCCTGTGGCACGGCTGCCGCGGACGGTATGAATGTGGTCACGGAATCGGCCCGTGCAAACGCTGCGCAGCGCGAAGCGTTTGATCGCATCCTTGGCAATCATTTGCTCTATTGCACGGTCTGCGATAACAACAACGGTAACTGCACGGTGCATAACACGACCAAGTTACTTGACGTCGAGCACCAGGAAATTCCATACAAGGCCAAGCCGTATGAAGTGGATATGTCGAATCCCTTCTACCGCTACGATCCTGATCAGTGCATCCTGTGCGGACGGTGCGTAGAGGCCTGCCAGAACCTGCAGGTAAACGAAACGCTCAGTATTCAATGGGAGGATGCGCATCCGCGCGTGTTGTGGGACGGTGGCGCGCCCATTGGAGAATCGAGTTGCGTATCGTGCGGGCATTGCGTGACGGTTTGCCCATGCAACGCGCTGATGGAAAAATCGATGCTGGGCGAAGCGGGTTACTTCACGGCACTGTCTAAACCCGCGCTGAATGGCATGATTGACGTGGTCAAGGGCATTGAGCCGGAAGTGGGTTATGGGGCGATTCTGCAGCTCTCTGAAGTGGAAGCAACGATGCGCGAGTCGCATACCAAGCGGACCAAGACTGTCTGCACCTATTGCGGTGTGGGTTGCAGTTTTGAAATCTGGACGAAGGATCGTCACATCCTGAAAGTGGAACCGGCACATGGGCCGGCGAACGGAGTTTCCACCTGCATCAAAGGCAAGTTTGGGTGGGACTATGTGAACAGCCCGGACCGGCTCACAAAGCCGTTGATCCGTGAAGAGGACGGTTTTCGCGAAGCTACATGGGATGAGGCTCTCAGCCTTGTGGCGCGCAGGTTTGCTGAGATCAAGGCGGCAACGGGACCGGACTCGCTGGCCTTCATTTCTTCATCAAAGTGCACAAATGAAGAAAGCTATTTGATGCAAAAGCTGGCACGCGGAGTTATCGGGACGAATAACATGGATAACTGCTCGCGTTACTGCCAGGCGCCCGCGACTTCTGGTTTGTGGCGCACCGTTGGTTACGGCGGCGATTCCGGGTCCATCTCTGATATTGAGCAGGCTGGGCTGGTGGTGATTATTGGGAGCAATACAGCTGAAAGCCATCCGGTGCTGGCCACACGCGTGAAGCGCTCGCATAAGTTGCGCGGGCAAAAACTCATTGTGTCGGATTTGCGCGAGAACGAAATGGCGCGGCGCGCGGATGTCTTTCTGCATGCGCGGCCCGGCACCGATTTGATTTGGCTGTCGGCTGTAACTCGCTACATTTTGGAGAATAAGCTTGCGGACCAGGCATTCATTGATAAGTGGGTGAATGGCGCCGCGGAATACATCAAGAGCCTTGAGCCTTTCACGATGGAGATGGCCAGTCAGCGGACGGGGCTGCCTATTGAAACGCTGACCAAGGTTGCACGCATGATTGCGGAAGCTGATAGCGTGTGCGTTCTGTGGGCGATGGGAGTGACGCAGCATACCATGGGATCCGACACGTCGACGGCTATCTCGAATCTGTTGCTTGCGACGGGGAATTACATGAAGCCAGGAACAGGCGCTTATCCGCTGCGCGGGCATAACAACGTGCAGGGCGCCAGCGATCATGGTGCGATGCCGAATTACTTTCCCGGCTATCAGAAGGTGGACGACCCAGTTATTCGAGCAAAGTTCGAAAAGGCATGGAATGTTACGTTGCCACCGAAGCCTGGGCTCGATAACCACATGATGATCGATGCCATTCAGGACGGACGGCTGAAGGCCATGTATGTTTTTGGCGAAGAGATGAGCCTGGTGGATTCAAATGCGAATTATGTGAGCGATGCGTTGTCGAAACTGGATTTCTTTGTTATGCAGGAGATTTTCTTCAGCGAGACTTGCCGTTTTGCCGATGTTATCCTCCCGGCAAGTCCAAGCCTTGAAAAAGAAGGTACATTTACGAGCACGGAGAGACGCATTCAAAGGCTCTATCGAGCGATGGAACCGCTTGGAGACAGCCGTCCGGACTGGGAGATTATTCAGGACATTGCGAACCGGCTGGGTGCTGGATGGAAGTATGAGCATCCTTCGGAGATATACAAGGAGATAGCACCGCTGACGCCGCTGATGGCAGGAGTAACCTACGAGCGGCTCGAAGGATTTAAGTCGCTGCAATGGCCTGTGGCGGAAGATGGCAGCGACCAACCGCTGCTCTATACCAAGCAGTTCAAGTTTCCTGACGGGAAGGCAAACTTCTTTCCACTCCAATGGACGGAGCCATCGGATCAACAGGATGCTGAGTACGATTTGCATCTGAACAACGGGCGTTTGCTTGAGCACTTCCACGAAGGGAACATGACGTATCGCACCGAGGGGATTCGCGAAAAGACACCGTGCACTTTTGTCGAGGTTTCGCCGGAGCTTGCAAGCGATCGCGGAATTGAGACGGGAAGTTGGGTGCAGCTAACATCGCGTTACGGTAAGGTGCGCGCGCAGGCTGTGATCACGACGCGGGTGAAGGGGAAAGAGCTTTACATGCCGATGAACTCGGTGGATGAGCCGGTCAACAGACTTACCAGCAGTCATACCGACAAAATAACCCACACTCCGGCATACAAAGAAACCTCGGTGCAATTGAAGGTGCTGGGAGGGACTGGCGAAAATCCGCTGCCGCGCACTAACTCTCGATTTGGTCATCCAACGCCGCAGAATGGCGTTGAAGTGGAACGCAAATGGAAGCGGAAGGATTATCGGCAGCCCGGAAACGACTTAGTTCAGATACAGACGCGCTAGCCGCGCGAGATGGCAAGGAGGATGAAAGATGGCTCGACCGATCTCTCTTGAGTTACCGCCGCGCGATCCGCGACAGGAGTTGCGCAAGCGCCTGGAAGAAGCGCCGATTGAACACGCTGAGGCGTTACTCGACTCCTACGAGTTATTGCAGCAGTTACATGACCACGGTGTCTTCGAGCTACTGCGCGGTGTTCTTGGGGCAAGCGACAAGCTGGTTGAAACCGCAGTGGATGCTGCGAAATCCGACGAATCTGTACGCGCGATACGCAATGCCATGATTCTCGGAAAGATGCTTGGATCTATCAATCCGGAGGTGCTGCAGTGTGTGGCGACGGCGACCGGAGAAACGCTTGGGTGCTACCAGAAGCCGGTGATTGAACCTCCGGGACTGTTCTCGCTTCTCACTCAATTCCGACATAAAGAATTGCGCAGAAGCATGGCCCTGATTAACAGATTTTTGGAAACTCTCGGAAATCAGATCAAGTTACGAGGCAGTTGCAACTAAGAACGGACTCATTGTACGAAGCAGCCTTGGAGGGAATGCATGTCGACCACGAATCGCTGGGGACTCGCAGCAGCGGGCTTTTTGATGCAGATGGCGCTTGGCGCCGTTTACGCCTGGAGCGTTTTTCGAATTCCACTCACAAAGCAATTCCACTGGACCATTCCGCAGGTGACTCTCGCCTTCACAATTTGCGTTTCGGTGGTGGGATTCGCAGCTTTTTTCGGGGGTCTATGGCTCAACAAGAAAGGTCCTCGTATTGTTGCGCTCACGGGCGGGTTTCTATATGGCTCCGGAATCTTTCTGGCAAGCTTTTCAGCCGATAAGCTTTGGTGGCTCTACCTGAGTTATGGACTTATCGGCGGTATCGGATTGGGGTTTGGTTACATTGTTCCTGTTGCTGTGCTGGTTAAGTGGTTTCCCGATCGCAGAGGACTTATCACCGGGATCGCGGTTGGCGGCTTCGGCGCAGGGGCACTGGTAACTGCTCCGGTGGCGACGCGCTTGATTCAGAGCGTCGGCGTGTTGCAGACATTCGCGTACCTTGGCGTTGCTTACCTGGTGGTTACGATGGCCACCGGCTATTTCATGCAGAACCCACCGGTCGGGTGGAAGCCGGAGGGATGGACTCCGAGCGCGAGCCTGAGCGCTCAGCGCGCAACGAAGGATTTCACTCTTGGCGGTGCTCTCGGGACGTGGCAATGGTGGGCGCTCTGGGTGCTGCTTTTTCTTAATACTTCCGCCGGCATTTCGCTGATTTCGCAGGAGTCCCCGATGTTCCAGGAGATTGGGAAGGCGAGCGCAATTGTTGCGGCGGGGATGGTGGGGATCGCGAGTATCGGAAACTCCGTCGGTCGAATTTTCTGGGCATCAATCTCCGATGTCATCACGCGGCGATGGACGTTTGCCGTGATGTTCCTGGTCCAGGTCGGTCTCTTTTTCCTGTTCCCTTCGATGTCCTCTGTCACACTTTTGACGGTTGTGTCGTTCGTGATTTTGATGTGCTACGGGGGTGGGTTCGGCACTATGCCGGCCTTTGCCGCAGACTATTTCGGCTCGAAGAATGTGGGACCGATTTATGGACTGATGTTGACCGCGTGGGGCGCGGCAAGCGCGTTCGGCCCATTGCTTATCGCGAAGATGCACGAGACGAGCAAATCATATGCCAGCGGTTTGCATGTGATCGCATGCATTATGGCAGTGTCGGTGATTTTGCCCATTCTGGTTTCGCCGCCTAAGGAGCAGAAGAGCTGAGGCGGGGTTGCGAGAAGGGATTGTGGGCGGCTTGTGCCGCGCAGACCGAAGAGAGAGGTATAGGAGGGCAGCGCCGTTTCTGATCTTCGATCTAATGCTCTTCGCCGAATTCGATTGTGGTTGGGCGTCTTCATCGCAGGCCTGGTCTTGAGCGGCATCACGGCCTTTCCACTTCAAACGGAGCTGAGTTGGCTCGACTCCCTCCTTCGTGAAACCTGGCTGCAACCGATCGCGGAGTCAAGCAGGCTGCTGCCTTGGATCGACCGGGTGAACGAGGGACTCACTGCGACGAACGGGCGTTATCCTTTTCTTGCGTATGGCACAGACTGGCTTGCGTTCGCTCACCTGATTATCGCTGTTGCGTTTATTGGTCCCTATATCGATCCTGTTCGCAACAAGTGGGTGATCACTTTCGGGCTGATTGCGTGCGCGGGAGTTCTGCCGCTTGCCTTCATCGCCGGGGCAATCCGCGGTATTCCGCTGCCGTGGCGGCTCATCGATTGCAGCTTCGGTGTTGTTGGCAGCGTACCGCTGTTGATTTGCAGGCGAGCGATCGCGGCCCTGGAACGCGCGGAAAAGTGAGCGGGACAGTGTAAGTGAGGTTGCTTGCTTTCAACTGGCACTTGCATCTTAAGTAAAAGCGTGGTATCTAAGTAAGTGAAGGATCGGAACCAATGCGCAGCTTGTTAGTCAACTCGGATCGACTCTCATCGTTCAGCTATCTGCTGGAACGGGGAGGCTTCGTGCGCTGACGCTATTGGGAATGGTCAGTATCGAAGCCCTCCGAGAAATCGGGGGGTTTTTAGTTTGTGCGGGATTGGCGAAATGGAAGCCGCGCTCGACTTAAGATCGAGTGTCCTGAGACGTGCAGGTTCGAGTCCTGCATCCCGCACCATGAGCTTGTAACTAACAGCTCGAAGAGGCGATGTGAAATGTCGCCAGAGGGGAGTTATGTCTTATAGGAGCGTGGCGAAACTGGAAGCCGCACTTGACTTAGAATCAAGCGCCTTCGGGCTTGGGGGTTCGACTCCCCCCGCTCCTACCATTGCGTGGAGCAGACGCTCGCTCTTCGCTCGCACTGGCGATGAAACAGGGGCCAAGAAAGGTACGTTGTCGATGGGTGTGGTTTGTCTTTGGAAGCGCTGGGCATGTGGTGAGCCCACCCCGTTCGAAGTGGGCCATCCAATGGGATGTGAGCGTTCGACTCGCTCCGCTTCCGCAATGAATTGCATGTGAGGCTTAGCTGCAGCGGCAAGTAAGGCCGCGGCCCATTGGGTTTTGGAGGTTCAGACCCTCTCGCATGAAGCAAAGTGTTTTGAAGATCTGGGGTGGAGAAGCGGTCTATCTCGCTGCCCTCATATGGCAGAGTTCGCACGTTCGAATCGTGCCCCCAGAACGGCTACGTCGTCTAATGACAGGACGCCTGCTTGTCGAGCAGTACGGTGCGAGTTTGAATCTCGTCGTAGCCGCCAGGTTTTGCCGGTGTACGCCCGGCTGGTTTGGCGGATGCTCTTTCAAGGCATTGATTCGCGGGTTCGATTCCCGTCGCCGGCGCCAAATGTGAGAGGGATAGTTGCCGCGGATTTCGGGTTGATTCTGGAATCGGAGCATTGCAGTTAGAAATAAATGCGAGATAGCAGTTGACTTATGATCTCGATTCGGGGTAAGTTGTAAGTGCAATGATGAACCGAGCCAATCACGGATTTACGAAAGCGACCGCACAGCCGCGGCATGGCGTTCCTATGTGATAGCTCAGGGGATTCTGAATTTGGACTCCACTTACCCTCTGAGCCATTAGGCCGGAGGGTTTTTAGTTTGTGGCGCAGATCTGAGTTAGATCAGCGGTGGGCGGTTGTGTGTAAGTTGGCAATGATCCGAGATAGCTCAACGGTAGAGCGGCTTCCTGTTAAGAAGCGAGATGTCAGTTCGAATCCGACTCTCGGAGCCAGGATTCAAGTTATTCCCGGTTCGTTCAATTGTGAGGACCGCACGCTCTGAACGTGCTGATGGGGGTTAGAATCCCTCGCCGGGAGCCAGGATAGCGGGCTGTTCAAGCGGTGATCGTACAGCGGCAAGTACGGCGGTCTTCCAAACCGCACACGCGAGTTCGAGTCTCGCTCACCGCTCCAGTTTTTGAGGGAGCCAGCAAGGCAATTGCAATGTTAGGCCCCATTAGCTCAACGGGAAGAGCTCGTGTTTCGTAATCACAGGAATGGCGTTCGAGGCGTCAATGGGGCTCCACAAAGGGTGGCGAGGGATAAGGAGGATCGCAATGAGTTTGATGCGAAGACCGGTGCTACAACTGAATGCCTCATATGAGGCCCTGCGCATCATTCCAGCGATGCGGGCCCTGAAGCTTGTGACGACGGGCAAAGCGATGGTGGAGTTAGCGACTAACAAGGTGATCTATCCCGGCATTTACCTGCCAAGCGTGATCAGGCTGCTGGTGTACAAGCATGTTCCTGTGCGGATGCAGTTGACTACGCGGCGCAACATTCTGATGAGGGATGGATATCGCTGCCAGTACTGCGGGCTGAAGTTTCATGGAAGCGAGCTGACGCTCGACCATGTTATTCCGAGAGCGCAGGGCGGAAGGAACGCCTGGGAGAACCTGGTGGCATGTTGCCGCAAGGATAACCATCGGAAGGCGGATAGAACGCCTGAGCAGGCGGGGATGCCGTTGATGCGCCGCCCGTTGCCGGCCAGCGTTCACACGGGCAGATTCATTCTGCGTTCGATGGGGCTGGAAGTGAACGAGTGGGGCCGGTATCTGTATGCCGACTCCGATGGCGATCGGCGATTTGCTGTTCGCGGATGAGAATGGGCCGGTATAGCTCAAGTGGAAGAGCGGCGGTTTTGTAAACCGCAGGTTGGGGTTTCGATTATCTCTACCGGCTCCATAGCAGGAAATGATTTCACGGGGAATGAAGCCAAACGGCGCGGCGCGTGATTGTGGATCACGCTTTAGAGGATTCGACTTCCTCCATTCCCTCAAACTTGGGCCGGGTAGCGGGCTACGGGTTTCCCTTGCAAGGAAGCCGGCTTTAGGGTTCGACTCCCTGACGGTCCACCAGGATTTGGCTTCGTAGCTCAGAGGGTAGAGCGTCACGTTGAAGGCGTGAGCGTCGCGGTCTCGAAATCCGCCGAAGCCACCAAGTTGACTGGATGTAGCTCAGCCTGCGAAGAGCGCCTGCCTTGGGAGCAGGGGGCCGGGGGTTCGAATCCCTCCATCCAGACCAAAGTTGAGCACCTGTGGTGTGAACTGGATTAGCCGCCGCGCTACGAACGCGGGTTGAGGTTGATGGCCTCTATGCAGGTTCGAGTCCTGCCAGGTGCTCCATAGTTATGTTGTAATGAAACAGCCGAATTGCAACGAACAAGTAACTGCGGTACTCTGTAACTGAAAGCGAGACTTATGCAGCAGATCTTCAAACACGAGATGGCCAGAATGACCAAGCGGGTCATTTGGGGAGTCGTGTGTTGAGGGTCTGAGTGTATTTGTTTCTGCACCGGACTCGGCCTAGTGCCGGGTTTTTTATTGGTCTTTGACAATCGGGGGAGTGCTGGCGGCACAGCGAACGGTCTCCAAAGCCGTTGTCACAAGAGTTCGAGTCTCTTCTCCCTCGCCATTTTTGCCAGCGAAGACGAAGTGGATAGTCGCAGGTCTCATAAGCCTCAAGTAGCTGATTCGAGTTCAGCCGCTGGCACCATGTACGTGTAGCTGCTAGCTGGCATGTAGCCGCCGCCTTATAAGCGGCAGGCTGCGGGTTCGACTCCCGCCACGTACACCATAAGCGTGTTGTAAAGGGGAGCGCGTCGTATAGCGGCTGATTATACCTGCCTCTTAAGCAGACTGACGCTGGTTCAAATCCAGCCGCGCTCACCATATTTGGGTTCGTCGCATAGCGGATATCTGCACTCGCCTTTTAAGCGAAGAGACGTGAGTTCAAATCTCACCGAACCCACCAAGTCATCCCATCGAGAAAGGCAAGTCGGTGGGAGTTAGCTCTGCAGCCGTCGTCCAATGCAGAGGGCCTCCGCCTTCTAAGCGGAATGATGTGAGTTGAAGTCTCACCGGCTGCTCCAGATTTGCCGCTCTAGCTCAATTGCAAAGAGCTCTTCGGTCCTAACGAAGCAGATCCCGGTTGAAGTCCGGGGAGCGGTTCCAAAGTTGTGCGCGTGTAGTTCAACGGAAAGAGCACAAGCCTCCGAAGCTTGAGATGGCAGTTCAAGTCCGCCCATCCGCGCCAGAAAGACAGTGGTCAGTGATCAGTGTGCATTGCGGACGTAGATTAGCGGCTAAATCGGCTGGCCTACACCCAGTTCATCGCAGGTTCGAGTCCTGCCGTCCGCACCAGTATCTCGACTGGTTTATTTTATTGAGGCCGAAGAGGAAGTGCTCTCCTAATTATTTAACGAATGCCGAATTGGTTTCTGCCTGTACGGCTTGTTGAAACGCTTTCCAACTGCAGGAAGTGGCGGCCTGGCTGCATGCCGGCACAAAGATTGGCACGCGCTGCGGCGGACTCTGAATGGTCAGTGGGGTGGAGTTGCGCATTTGATCGAGCGTTTGAGCCATGTAGGAAGTGCGCACGGAATACTCGCCAGTTGAGTTGTCTTTCCAAAGTTCTAAGACCAGCGCACCGCCTGGGGGCGTGTCGTTCCAGCGGCCGTCGATGATCCACGAGATGCCAAGGGCACCACCAATGTTTTCGAGGTTTGTATCGTGGCCCACGAGCAGGAGCAAGCGATCACCGGGCTTGCCGAGTGCGCCGGTAACTGACTTTCCGGTCGCGGCCTGCTGCATCGAATTCAGAATGTGCTGAAGCAGGTTGGAGGATTGCACTCGTGCAATGTAGCTGGTGCGTTGTGCGACTTCGACATTCGCGGTGTGAAGCTGCATCAGCTCACGGACCTTGTTGGCATCGACGCGTCCCCAACCGACTTGGGCGGCATCTAGACCCTCGGTGTATTCGAGCAGCAGATTTTCGGCCATAGTCGCGGCAGTGCCAAGCGGGCTGCGCAGATCGACGAGGTGGTCGCCTTTTCCGGGAGCGAGGGATGAGGGAACGTCATAGAGCGATGCCTTTGCGGCTGCGCAGGCGGGGCCGGGCTTGCATCCGAGAAGAACTTCTTCAAGCGCGTCTAGCTGGGGGCGATAGGCTTCCGCTAACGCAGCGGCGTTGCCGCCGATGCGTCCGGAGACGGCTGCCGCAGCAAGGGCTTTGTCGGGGTGACCAACGCCGGCCCCGAGGGAATGGAACAGCGGGTCGGGCGTGCCTTCCGCGAGAGCTTGCACTGCGATGGTGCACGCAGGAAACATTCCGGCCGCAAGGGCCTTACCTGTTTCGCGAGTGCGCTGGTCGGAGTCGGCGATGATTGAGACGTGGACGGCATCGGCGCAGCCTTTGGAGGTAAAGATGCCTTCGCTCGTGAGTAAGTCGCGGTCGTACGCGCCGAAGAGAGTCATCAATTTCGCGCCGTGTTCGGTGAGATAGCCAGGCGGCACGGTCCACGCGGGCCAGGGCTTGGCGGAGTACAGGTTGAGCTGATCGGACTTGCCGGTTGGTGATCGGACGCCGTGGCGGCTTACGATTACTACATACTTCAGCTCACTCGCACTCGGGGTGGGAGAACTTTGCGACGCGCTCTGCGCACCGATCAATGATGCTGCCGCGAGGAGCAATGGCAAGAGTGCATTTGCAACACGACTTGCGCCGGATTGGCTCATTTGCTTTCCTTCTGGTTCGCAGTGGAGAAGACGCGAATCTCGGCGGGCTTTCCGCCGGTTGCCGGAACGCCAACGTAGAGTGCGCTTTGAGAGGGCACGAATAGTGCGGTCTTCGCGCCAGCGACAGTGTGTGTCACTCCGATTGGCTTCAGGGTTGTTCCGCTGACATCGAAGGCATCGACTTCACCGGCTCCGCTGATGACATACACGCGGCCAAGCGCGGCATCGTAGAACAGATCGTCGGCGCCGTCGCCTGTGGTGGCGCGGGAAAGCTCGGCGCCTGTGGCGGCGTCTAATGCGAGGAGCGTAGCGGGAGTTCTGCAGGCGATATACAGAACATGGCGCGCACCGTTATAGGCCATGGGCACGTTGTCTGCCGCATTGGTTAGCTTCCAGTGCGCGGAGATTGTGTTGGTGGCGCCGTCAATGACAGCAACTTCGCTTGAGTCGGCGATGTTTGCAAAGATGCGGCGGGCGGTTGCGTCGAGATCGAGGGCTTCGGGATGAGAAGCAACGGGCAGGTTCACGAGCAGCGTGAAGCCGGCTGTGTCTACTACGGCTACTTTGGCGGGAGCGGCCGCGCTGCTGCCGCCGTGACCTATATACAACAGGTGATGCGCGTCGTCGAAGGCCATGTCGTCGGCGTCGTCTGAGAGCTTGATGGTACCGGCGAGCTTGAGCGGAGAGCCTTTGTAGACGCGGAGTTCGCCGAGCGAACCATCGGCGACGTAGAGGCTTGCGGTTGCTTCAATCCAAACCAGGCCATGGGGTTTGCCGAGGCCCGCGATGCTTTGCTCCACCTTGTCTGACTTCAAGTCAATTACTTCGACAGAATGATTGCCGGTGGCTGCGGCAAAAAGACGATGACCCGCGAGATCAATTGCGAAGTGATCGAATTTTCCGGAGACGCCGGGAAGAGGGATTGATCGAGTCAACGGGAGGGTGGAGGAGGGTTGTGCGTGGATTCCGAGAGAGCAGAAAAGAAAAAGGCAAAACGAGAGTTTTCGCATATTTATCCTGACGGGTCTTAGAATTTGCGGGCGTTCGGAGAGAGGGCCGAACGCCCGCGTTGATCTATTTTTCGACGCCGGAGTTCCAGCGCAGGCTTATTTCGTAAGTCGGCTTGTAGTATTCGCGCTGGGTCATGTACTGCTCGCTGCCGTTGTAGAAGCCGAAGACTTCGTTGTTGAGATTGAGGCCCTGCACCTGGAGCCGCAGCCCGCGATAGATGCGGGCTTCCATCTGCGCGTCAACCTGGAAATGCGGGTAGAAGTAGTTGTCGCCGCACGGCCCATTGATGGGTCCGTTCAGGGGTGCGGAAGAGCTTGGGTTCGGATTCGTATTACCGCACACGCCTGGCTGATTGGAGTTAGTCGAGAAGTATTGGTAAGCGTCGATATTGGAGGCGTTATAGGACACGCCCAAATGCACCGAGTAACGGCGGTACTCATAATCAGGTTCAATGTTGAAGGCGTGGCGTGCCGTTCCCATCAGCGAGGGCGAGTCGTCGCGATCGGGCAGGCCGCTGATGTGCGAATCGTTGTAGGAATAATTCGCCATCAGGCCCAGGCCGCGGAAAGCTCCTGGCAGGTTGGTGTACCTCTGCTGCAAGCCGAATTCCAGCCCCCACACGTTGGCATTGGAGCCATTGATATCCTGTGTTTCCAGTGCAACATTCGTTGAGACTCCAGCGATATTGGCAAACGCCGTGCAAGAGGTGATGCATGGCACGTTGGCCGCGACTATTGGATTGGTCAATTGCTTATAGAAAAACCCCGCTTGAATCAGGCCGAACGGCTTCAATTGCTGCTCCAGCAGCAAATCGTAGTTGTTGGCGTGGGTGGGCAGTTCATTCGGATTGCCGATAGTGGCGACGATGTTACCTGGACCGACGGCGGAGGCAGCGTACGGCACCAGGTCGTACTGGTTGGGCCGGGAGATGCCACGCGCGTAGACCGCGCGTACCGCCGTCTCATTCGTAAAAGCATAGCGTGCCTGAACGCTGGGCAGAGGATCGATGTAGTCTTTGCCATTCGTAACTGGTGTTGTCCCAATCCAGTTTCCGTTGTTGTCCATCCCGTCGCCGTTGGGACCAGCGGCAGGGTTCACGAGGTTTCCCAATCCATACTCATGTGTCGCTTCAATGCGCAGTCCGGTTTGCAAGTTCAAATGGGGCAAATGGAGCGTATTCATGATGTAACCGGCGGTGACGCGCTCGATCAGGTTGTAGTTGGCTGGGTCCGATGAGCCCCGGGTGGCGGGCACGTCGAGTGGAAGCAGGCCCGGATTGGCGCCAAGGAACTGATCCACCTTGTAGTGGTTTGTCGTTTCCCCCATGTGGTAGCTGCCGCCGTAGTAATGCGGATCCTGGAAGCCGCTGGCGAAGATTTCTGAGTTGACCGGAGACGGATAAGACGGCGCGCTGCAGGGGTCGCTGGTCGGGTAGCCTGGATCGGCCTTCGGATTCGGGCAGTAGTCGAAGGTGGGAGTTTCGGCATTCTGGCCCTTGTGCGCATTGCGGAACTCACCGCCGAGTTCAAGCGTGGAGGGGTGCTTGCCGATGTGATAGTTCAAGCCCATCGAGCCCCACTCCTGCAAGTTGAGTTGCACCGCCTGACCGGTGGTCGTGTTGATATTGTCCAGCGTGTAGTTGGACAGGCTGTAGAGGTTGTCAGCCGGGCTGGCGGTGTTCGGCGTCATGCAGTTCGGGGACCACTGCGGGAGGTAGGGGTCGCCATTGAGTCCGCCGACGTAGTCGCAATTTCCCGACGGCCCGTTTTTCAACTCTGAACTGGGATCGAAGGCGCCTCCCGGATTGCCTCCGGCGTCAAGCTCGCGCGAGCGCGATACAGAAGAACCCCAGGTGAACCACTTGTTCCCGTACACGTGGCTTCCGCCCAGTGAGAGGCTGCCGATCATGAAATCCGGACGCCTGATGGAGTACTTGAACTTCGGCTTGGCGTCGGTCTGGATGGTGTAGGTCCACTTGTCGCCCCAGTCCTTGAAGTCGGAGAGAAGTAAGTGAGCGTTGAGGGTGGAGTGTTCGGTGAGTTTGTAATCAGCGCCCATGGTTCCACCCCAGCGCAAGCGCTGATGGCGATACTCGCGGATGTCGATGCTGTCGTAATATGGTGTCGTGCTAGTGATGTTATTGGCGTTGAGGTCCGGAGTCGGTTCAATGTCGTTGTATCCGCGTCCGTTGTAATCGTAGCTCGCGCCCAGGATGACGCCCCAGCGCTTGTTTGCGCTGAAGCGCTTGCCAAGTGTAAAGCCCACCAAGCCCATGTAGCGGTCATTTTCGATGGGTGACATTCCCAGTGTGGTGATGGCATTGAAGGTAGGCGCTTCGCCGGCCATCTTGGTTACCATGTTGACCGATCCGCCGATGCCGTCCGCGTCCTGATTGGCGGAGAGTGTCTTGTTCAACTCAATCGACTGCACCATGTCCGCGGGAATTGTGGCCAGGATGACCTGGCGCACATTCGATTCCGGCGACGGAATGGTTACGCCGTCGATGGTGGTGTTGGTCAAACGCGGATCGAGACCGCGAACCTGAACGTAGACCGCCTCACCCTCGTCGCGCTGGACGGTCACGCCGGGCATGCGGCCGATGGCATCGGCGACATTGGCGTTGGGGAGCGAAAGTATCTGGGTCTCCGGCATCACCTGCAGAATATTGGGAGCTGTAATCTCCTGATTGATGGCCTGGATTTCATCCTTGCCGCTCTCCGCGGAAACCACTACCTGCTCGCTGCTCGATGCCACGTCCAGAGTCAAATCCGCATGCAACGTTTGGCCGGCGGCAACTGTCACGGTCTTCGTTGTTGAGGTGAATCCTATGCTCGTTACTTTCAAGGTATAGGCGCCGGGAGGTACTGCCGGAAAAATGTATTCACCCAGTGCATCGGAAGTCGTGGACAATCCCGACGGGTCGAGCTGAATCGCGGCTCTCTGGATGACGGCGCCGGTTGCGTCGGTGACGCGCCCGGTGACTTCACCTTTTGTTGATTGGCCCAGTACGGGGAATGCCAGCATTAGGAGCATGAATGATATGAACGGCAAGCGTCGCATAATGGTCTCCTTGCGCAGCCGGATGTCCTGTTCGCAAAATGCGAATGCCTCCGGCTGCTTACAAGCCGGACCTTAGCCCGCTTTGTTAAAGGCTCGTTAACAATGCGGTGAAATTCTCCTAAGGTTGGTGTGCGAATGAACAATTCGGCGTGCATTCGTGTTGAAATTAATCTGTCATTCGCAGTTTTGTTGAGCTGGAAATCCTGCGTGACCCAGAGGCCCGATGCGCATTCTCGTAATCGAAGACGAACTACGCATGTTGGAATTGTTGCGTAAGGGGCTCTACGAGTCCGGGTACACGGTGATGACGGCCGCAGATGGGGAAACGGGCTTGGAGATCGCTCTGGCGCATGAGTTCGACGCCATTTTGCTGGATATTGGATTGCCGAGGCGCGACGGGCATTCAGTTGCGCAGGCGCTAAGGGAACGAAAGAGCGCAACACCGATATTGATGCTCACCGCGCGGGATGCCGAGGACGATATCATCCGCGGACTTGATCTGGGCGCGGACGACTATATGACCAAGCCGTTCTCCTTTCCCGAACTTATTGCGCGGCTCCAATCGATCACTCGCCCACAACGCGCGGAGACAGCGATCAAGATTGATGCGGCTGGGCTGGTGGTCGATCCCACGCGCCAGATGGTAAAGCGCGGCAATGCCAACATTGAGTTGACGCGCACGGAGTTCGCTCTTCTGGGCAGGCTGGTGCGGAGCGCGGGAAGTTGCGTTTCGCGCCAGTCGCTCACGGCATGCATCTGGGGCTCCGATCCCGAAGTAAGCCCGGGTGCGCTCGATGTGCTGGTGAGTACGCTGCGGCGGAAGATTGACGCGCCCTTCAAACACAAGCTGATCGGTACAGTGCGCGGAGAAGGCTACGTTCTCAAGGTTCAGCCGGCCGCGGCGGGGAGCGTGTCGTGATGAAAGCCCTTCCTATCCGCATACGGCTCTCGCTTTGGTACTTCGCGATGTTCGCCTCGGCCGCGGTTCTGCTGAGCATCACCAGTTTTTGGATGCTGGGGCGCAGCGTGAACGCAGCCGAGCACCACGAACTGCAGGAGCGCGCTGAAGATGTCCAGTTGGTGCTGGAGCATGAGAACCCCAATCAGAGCATTGAGAATCTGCAGCGAGAGTTCACTGAAATCTATCAATTCAAGGACGACGGGAAATATCTGCAGGTTCGGGACCAGGACGGCAACTGGATTTTTCGCTCCAAGCGGATGATCCAGGAGAATCCGGATCTTCCAGCTCCGGACCGCATTCCACCTGACGGGATCCAGGCCGAATTTCATCAGGGCACGCGCTATGTGCGAGTTCTTGCTTATCCGATTGTAGTAAGGGGAAAGCAGTATTCGGTGCATACTGGAATTGCGCTCAATAAGTCAATGGCCCTGCTGATAGCGTTTCGCAACGGGCTGCTGCTGCTTACGCCGGCGGTGATTCTGCTGGCTGCGCTGGGCGGGCACCTGATGAGCCGCAAGGCGCTCAAGCCGGTAGCCGATCTCGCCGCCCAGGCGCGTCTCATCAACGACCGCAATCTGGACCTGCGTCTCCCTGTGCCCGACACCGCGGATGAAATCTCCGATCTCTCAAAGACGCTCAACCAGATGCTGGAGCGCATCGACAAAGCGTTCGCAAGTATTCGCGCTTTTACCGGAAATGCTTCTCACGAGTTGCGTACGCCAATCTCGCTGCTGCGCGCCGAAATCGATGTGGCACTATTTCGCCCGCGCGATGCCGAGGAGTATCACGTTACATTGATGCGGCTGAATGAAGAAGCCGTGCGCATGACCAACCTGGTTGAGAATTTGTTATCACTGGCGCGTGCCGATGGCGGCGCGGAGGCGATGAGCCTGGCTCCGATTGAAGTACGCACCCTCTTCCAGAGTGTTCATCGAACCTGGGCGCCTGCAATGCATCGCGCCATGCTTGATTTCAGCATTGAGGCAGGCGGCGATGGGCTTGTCTTGCTGGGAGATGCAAGCGGGCTGCAGCGGTTGTTGTCCATTCTGCTGGAGAACGCATCGAAGTTTACGCCGCCGGGTGGATCAATTTCATTGAGCGCAACTCAGGCCGACGCGCGCGTTGTTGTTTCGGTTCGCGACACAGGCGTTGGTATCTCCGAGGAAGATTTGCCGCGCATTTTTGATCGATTCTATCGCGCCGCACAGACATTGAACACGGCTCCGCGAGGTTCCGGCCTTGGGCTGGCGCTGGCGAAGTGGATTGCCGAACGTCACGGAACGCAATTGACGGTTGAGAGCCGGGCCGGGCTGGGCAGTTGCTTCACTTTATCTCTTGAGGCCGGGACCCTTGAGGGGCGCGCCGTCATCCATTCATTCAAGAGCGCACCCAGCGTGACTGCCGCAGGCTAGGAAGTTAACGCTCGCCGGTACGGCTGGATTCGAATCAGCGGTCTCTTCCGTTGCAGTTGAGTGAGGAACCTGCAGCACATCCTCTGTTGCTCGCGGATTCTGCAAAGATCCGTGGTAATCGAATACTCACTACGATCTTGAGAAGCTGGCCGGCGATGGCGCGCTGCGTTCCTGGCTCTTCCGCGCAGCAGCGGGAGTTTTTGCGTCTATCACGACGCTCGGCTCGGTTGCCCGCGACACATATCGTTTTGGCCGCAAGCCACCGAAGGACGGCTCGATTCCGCGCTTTGGCGCCGGTCTTGAATAGGTGGGTTTATTCAGTGGAATTCACAACCAGGGTGTCCATCATTTGTATGCCGATTTCGCCGGCGTTTCGATCATCTCACCCTGGCGTTTCGGCCGGGCACGGCTGGAATCCCGGCGTGGGCTTTTGATGATTTCAAACTCCTGGGGCCCTGCAAGATTTAGAATTGCTGCATTTTACGGGGAACATTCTGCTTGAGTCAGCGGAAGGAAGCGAGGAGCGCGCATGGCAGCGAAGACTGTTGTCGTCACAGGGGATTTTACGCTGGATTGGAATTTGGCACGGGGATTTGGACCTGAGGCACTGAATCGCATATGGGAGGCAGCGGTGTGCTCCCGCCTTCAGTGGCAACGAGGCGGGACGGGATTGTTGGCGGACCTGATCTGCGAGGTCAATGAGCAGGTCAAGGGTGAGACTGCGTATAAGGTTCGTCAGGCTAAAACTCCAAAACGCACAGGCGGTCCGGAAGACGCAAAGATTGGCCCCGAGGACAAAAGATTCCATCACTCCTATGCAGCATGGCAGCGCTTTGACTTTGCAGAGAAGGGCTCGAAAGCGGCCGAGGGAAGAGAAACGGAAAAGGCTTGGCGTGTTGCAGAGTTTGAAGGGGTAAACCGTTGCGGCGCGCAGGAAGCGGGCGGCGACTGGGCGAAGGTGGTGAATGACGAATGCAATGCAGCGTTAGTGGTTCTGGACGATGCGGATCTTGGTTTTCGGAAAAATCGTGACCTATGGCCTGCCAGCCTTAATGGAAATGGCAATCCGTGGGTGTTGGTGAAGATGAGCCGTCCGGTTGCCGATGCGGACAATGGACTTTGGAAGTTACTTTGTGAGCGCCATGCCGGCCGGCTGATTGTTGTGATGACCGCAAATGATCTGCGCCGCACCACTGCCCAGATTACTCACGGGCTTTCCTGGGAGCGGACCGCGCAGGATCTGGTCTGGGAGCTTACTTATAACCAGGCTTTGTCAAGCCTGTTGCAATGTGCGCATGTCATTGTTTCTTTCGACGCGGCCGGCGCATTCGTTTATTCGCGCGACGCCAAAGACGATGAGAGGTTTTGCGCGATTTTTGATCCAGACGTGGTAGAGGGTATGTGGGAGAAAACATACCCCGGACGAATGGTCGGCTATTCCTCCTGCCTCACAGCAGGGATCGCCAGGGAATTGATGGTGGCGCCAGAGCAGCCGAATATCCAGTTGGGCGTTTGTTCCGGGTTGTGGGCGCTTCGCAGTCTGCATCAGGAGGGATATGGCGAGCGCGAGGGATCGGCGGTAGATATTACGATCAAGTTTCCGATCAAGACCGTAGTGAACGCACTGGAAACTTTCGTTGCCCCTGATTTCAAGCACAATCCCTATAGGAATGCTTTCGCGCCGATGCGGTCAGGAGGAAAATACTGGACAATTCTGGAAACCCAATGTGAGAACAATCTGGAGAGCCGGGCAACTGAAGTGGTTCGTTACGGACCGAAAACGAAGCTGCGGGATGTGCCACTGGGGCGCTTTGGAAAACTCCTGACCGTCGATCGCCAGGAGATCGAAAGCCTACGGAGCATCGGCTCGCTGATGACGGAGTACTTGGCGCAGAAACATCCCGAAAGGCCCTTGTCTATTGCTGTATTTGGCCCTCCAGGGTCGGGAAAGTCATTTGGGATTAAACAGCTTGCCCAATCAATTCAGCCGGGTGAGATTGAGGTTCGGGAGTTCAACTTGTCCCAATTCCGCTCCTTCGATGGGCTCATGTCCGCATTTCACCAGGTACGGGATATCGCATTGAGTGGCAAGGTCCCGCTGATCTTCTGGGACGAGTTTGACAGCGAATTCGATGGTGTTTATGGGTGGTTGCGGTACTTCCTTTCTCCGATGCAGGACGGAGTGTTTCTTCAAGGGGATTTGCCCCATCCCATCGGTAAGGCGATCTTTGTTTTTGCCGGCGGCACCAGTCCAACGCTCGCTGGCTTCGGCAGGAATGGAGATGAGGGCCAACTTAGAACCGCGAAAGTTCCGGATTTCCTGAGCCGCCTCAAGGGTTATTTGAATGTACTCGGCCCAAACCCGCAGACAGATACGGATATGGATGACCCTTTTTACGTTTTGCGACGTGCCATATTGTTGCGCTCAATGGTTGAGCGCAACGCCGCGCATCTGGTGCAGGAAGGCGAGGTCAAGATCGATGACGGTGTTCTGCGCGCGCTGCTGTTGGTCAAGAGCTACCATCATGGGGCGCGGTCAATGGAATCCATCCTCACTATGAGCCAGCTTGATGGAAAGGTTCGGTTCGAGCGCTCCAGCCTGCCCACCAAAGCGCAGTTGGATTTGCATGTGGATGGACAGAACTTCCTTGCGTTGGTCCATCAACTCAACATAGACAGCCTTTCGGTGGAAAAGCTTGAACTCATGGCGAGGGAGGCGCACAAAGTCTACTGTGAACAGCAGGAGGCGGAAGGGTGGAAGCTTGGGCCGTTGGTGAATGAAGGGACCAACCAACCTCCTTCGCAGGAAATCCGGGATCGCATGGCTAAGATTGCGCGAAAGGTTGCTTTGGGCGAGGTAGAGTGCGAGGGATGGAAATTGGGAACTGAGAAGAACAAGGCAACAATGGAGAACCCCGTACTGGTTGACTATGATCAGCTCTCTGAGAAATTAAAGGATCAGAATCGATCACAAGTTCGCGACATCCCCGCTAAATTAAGCTACGTCGGATTGACGATCATTCGGACTCAGGAGGGCGAAGCGCCCTTCGTATTCCCAAATCATCTGCTGGAATTATTGGCTGACAGGGAGCACACACGCTGGACGCGTCAAAAAGCAAAGGAAGGCTGGCGCTACGGAGATCCTTCCAGCGAAGCAACGAAGGAACATTCATCCATGTTGCCGTGGACCAAGGGGAAACTCGACGACTATAGGGGGTTTGCCGAAGTTCTCGGCGAGCAAGAGCTTTCCAACGAGGAGAAAGACAAAGATCGCAGCGCAGTAAGAGGGATGGCCAGAATCCTTAACATCGCTGGTTACACAATCACGGGTGCGCACAGTAAGACAAAGCACCCTGACAAAAGAGAGCGAACTCAAGAAGGAACCTACAAGATTACGTGGGAAGCCGAATAACTTGCGACAAAAGAAATGAGACGAGAGTGTGTACCGATGAAAGTGTTTCCGTCGTGCGTCAACAGCGAGCTTCAAACATACCGCATCCGATCTGGTAATTATTCTCACGCAAAGACGAAAACAGCACATCGTTAATTGCAGGTGCGCAATCCTGAGGATCGTACCCAGAAGCAACACAATTGAGCCTCATGACTACGGGAACAGAAGAATATGAGCGAAGAAAAACTGATCTACCGAAGTGATGAAGTTCTGGTACGGCCGGACGGGTCGCGCCGCACGATTGAAGAGGCTATCAAGCTTGTTGGCAGGCGAGGCGTGTGGCTGGCTCAACTGCATGAAGAGATTACCGCAGTGCTAAACAAGCCCAAGCCGCTGAGTGTTCCGACGCGAATCTTTATCTCCTATCGTTGGGGAACGAGTGTGCAGGACCATTGGGTGGCTGACGTCGTCTCACGCCTGCGCGCGCTTGGTAACGTTGTCGTGCATGACAGAGAACTCCAGCGGCAGGCAAATCCGCCGAGTGTTCCTGAATTGGTTGCGCAAATCGCGAGCGCCCACGTTTTTCTGGCTGTAATCGATACCGGTTATGTGGAGCGAACAGGCTCATGGGATTCACGATCTTTCCTGGATGGCTGGGTCTTCGACGAATGGCAGACAGCATTGCGCTTGCAGCAGATGGGTAAGGTGAAAGTTCTGGGACTGCTGCGGGAGGATACTGCTCTTCCGGGGGGCTTCACTCTTACGGCGCGTGAATCCAAGGATCAATCCTGGCGTCGGTATCCAGGAAACACATACGATGTACGCACTCCCGCCATGCTCGAAAGCGTGCTCAGCCATGCGTTTCGATATTCGGGGCCCTCGCTTACTGAGCAGGAGTGGCGCCGTGCTAACGCTATCTATGCACAGTCGCAGGAAGCACTATCGAGTAGCCAAGTCGATCGGGCAAGGGGCCTTGCGCTGGCACTGACTGAGGAGTATCCACAAGTTCCAGACGGATTTGCGCAGTTGGCTCATATCGCCTATAGGATTGGAGATTACTCGGCTGCTCTATCGGAGGCTCGTTCTGTTTTTGAGATTGATCCGGACTTCATCGGAGTGCTCGCCCACGCGGCGCTGAGCGCATATATGGTGGGCCAACATGATGAAGCTATTTTCTATGGAGCTAGGGCTCTATGGGTCGGGGCAGACGAGGCATGGGCGCATTTCGCGGTCGGCAATGCACTCGACGAGTTGCTCCAGGTGTACCCCGCGCTGGCCCATCTGGAATTGGCCCGTGCTGCGCTTCCAGTAGCTATCGCGCAAAACGATACAGGTATGGCTTATCGGCGCGCGATGTTGCCAGAGAACGCCCTGATTTGCTTCGAGGATGGATTAAAGCTGCCGGGGGCCGATGACAATCTGCGAGTCAATGCAGTGGCCGCAGCAATCGAGGCCGGGAATGTCTCCAGCGCCCAGATGCATCTTCGTGCGCTCAATCATAACCACCCCCTGCATGCAAAGCTTGTCCGGGATTTGGCTGATTGGCAACAGCGTGGCGGTCCACCCCCAGCTTTGATGCAGCGGCTCAAGCCTCGAAACTCCGTCGGTATGGTTCAATGCACTCATTGCAAGGTCCAGATACCACTCATTAGCAAAGACGAGCGACTATGCGTTCGGTGCGGTGCGGAGAGAGTCGATGATCACGGACCCTGCGAGTTCTGTGAGCACGACGGCGAAGTAATACCCGCCTTGAGCGATGGTAATATTCGCTGGGGTTGTCCATATTGCCGCAAGGGACTTCTGACGTTTGCGCCGCATTAGTGGAATGTTTTGGTTTGCAGACATACCAGCCCTCAACCGGCCTTGATTTCCGCATAGCGCATCAGCATGAGCCAGTCCTGCGTTTCGCGCAGCATGATTTCATCCACCTGCTGCAACAGGCTCTCAAACCGTTCCGGATCGGTGGCCGAGGCCATCTGGCGATTCACGCGCTCCAGTTGAGGCCCCATGTTGGCGCTGCGCTTTTCCAGGCGCAGGTGCTCGCGATGTGCCTCCATCCCGGCCAGGGACGCGGCAATCGCGGGAAACAGCAGAGCAATGAATGACAATCCCTGGTGGAGCGCGCGGTGAAGTAAATGCGCAAACTCCGGCGCCATTCCCGGCGGGCGCCAAAGAAGCAGAAGAAGGTGGAGCGTGGCCGCCAGAATCGTGGCAGGAAGCACGATCGCTCCAGCCTTGGCGAGACGCTTGCGCGCCCGCGCTTCACGTTCCCTCTTGTCCTTGTGAAATTTCACCTGATCGCCGATCCACACCTCACGCACATAAGGATTGAGGATGAGGCATTCCCCGTCCGTGCAACTCGAAAGCCGCGGCAGCCGGTCCCATATCTCGTCGAACACCCGCACAGTCCAGTCGTTGACGGTCTGCGAATGACCCATGTATGGAAGCACCTCGATCGGCCTCGGCTCCACGCCGCAGATGGCCATGAAGATACCGCAACGGATGCGCTCAGCGAGAAAGCGACTTTCGATCCAATGCTGTTGAAAATGTTCCCGGAGCGCCTGGCGAAAAGTAAGCGCCATAACAATCAGGAGCAACAATTCCGCGCTGAACCCGAGCCACGCTATCGGCGGAAAAAGAACGGCGAGCGCCGCGCACCCCACGGCCGCCGCGGAGAGAACATAAACATACTTGCCCGCTCGATGAAACCTGTCCCGATACTGCTTGGCCATGATCGATGCCTGCGCATAGTAAGGAAAGAGGCGGGTGTTGACGAGTTGCCGGGTAGTGGCAGGAATTTCAGTTGCGTTCTCCGGCTTCTCAAAGTGATCGTGATCGAGGCTCTTCACATAACTCGCCCGCTCGTCGAGGGTGATCGCATGCCGGTTGAATTGGTCGATGACGTCGAGTGCGGAGGCATCGAGACCGTTGCCACGATTCAGTAGCTGGAACGAATCTGCCCACACACGGATGATGGGACGTTTCTGCTCACGGGCATACTGAACAATCTCGGCAGTGCCACCACGCCCACGCGAGGGCTCTCCGTCCCAAACGGCGATGAGAACATCGCAATGGTCCACCACGTAGCGGCCCGCATGGGCATAGGCATCGCGTCGCAGTTCAGCTTGATCGTTCGGATCGTGGCGGTCGTCCTGGATGAGCCGCGTGCGCAACAAGGCCGGCTTCCTGCATCGACTGAGCAGTTCCTCGAACTCCTTCCGCGACTCCTCGGATGCAAAGTCTTCAAGGTAGTCTTCGATCACCATGGGAAGAACGGCATCGAGGCGCGCATCGGGATAACCGAGAACAGCCCGCGCCACCAAACGATCCGCCCCTTCAGCGAGCGGACTCAAAACACGGAACGAAATTGATGTCGTTCCCGCTTCGCGAACACGTTTGATCTTCAGCCTTGACTCTTCCGAAAACAGCTTCTCGATCTCGGTGTCGATTGCCGCCTTGACCAGCGCCTCCAATGCCGCCGGATCTTCCAGCTTGCGGTGGCCAACGGCGCCAAACCGAAGGCGGTATGGAATCCTTTCGAAACCTGACTCTTGTGTCCCCATGAATCCCATTGTGTATCACGGAAATCCGTTGCGAAGGAATAAAACCCGGGGATCAATGCAAAATGATATGAACTACAACCTGGTGGCAGATTCCGCCCGTTCGGGCGTCTGGCTGCACGCGAACTGCTGGATTGGATCGCCTTGAGACTTCCGCCGCCGGTGTAAGTCACGCGGCGGCGCATTGGCAAGCTACTTATTGTCAACCATCACGGCGGGCTGGCCTGTTTTTGCCAAAACAGACTTCCAGAACATTCCGCTTTCCGGAATGCGCTTCCTTCCCAGCACGACCAGTCTAAGCGGGACCAGAACGTATTCCGTCAGCCATTGACTGATCATGAAATCGGTGAATCCGGCCATCGCATTGTCTACAGCGAGAGTTCCAAGGCGCTGACCAATGATGATATCCAGACAACTGGGAGGAATTGCGCGCAGCAGATGGCGTGGCTCATTTGTGAAGGCTCGCAGCCGCTTCCAATCCTCAGAAGGTCCGGCGTCATCATCCCCGTCGGCAAGCCCCTTCAGCAACCCGCGGCTGACAATCTTCAATCCTGCCGAGCGCAGGGCATCCTCTGTCTGGCCCTGAATCCGCTTCTTCTTTCCCCGGAGTTCGAGATAGCGGCGTAACTCTTCCTTCTCAGCGAGCGCGTCACGAATCTGCGTTAGTCTTTCCCCGTCCGGAATGGATGTCAGTCCGATGTCCGGATCGTCGATATAGTCTTGTGCGTCCTGGGGAATGGCTGTTTCAGCCATCACAATAATCCCATGCGGCGGTCTCGGGTCCTGTTTCTGAAGCACTCTCCGGACGTGAGCGATCAGGCCATGCTCGCCCTTCATGCTGAAGTCAACTTCCGGGATCAGGGCGGCCACACAATGCCCTGTAGAGCTTGCCAACACCGCATGACTGACGACGAACCCGGAGTCCGAACCGAAGAGCTGGACAACGCAAAGCCTGGGGTTTGATTCCACCTCGGTGCTTAGGTGCTCGATAACCTCGCGCCCCTTCTCGACAGCGGAAAGGAACCCAAACGATTGCCATACCCAAAGGACATCGTTGTCCATCGTCTTGGGGATTGAAACCACCGACAGTTTCCGATTCAGCCTTTCCCGCTCCGGATTCTTGCGCGCAACTTCGTGCAAGGCGTGAGCCGCCTTCATCGTCCCGTCACCGCCGATCACATAGAGAATGTCGATCCTGGCCTTCATCAGCCAGGTGTCATACTCACCGAGTCTCTTTACTCTATTTTCCGCGTGAAGCAGTTCTCCAACGCGGGAAGTTCCAAGGATTGATCCGCCCTCATGTGCATGTTCCGGCGTGATGATATCGATGCCGGTCCAGTCGGGTGGCTTGGGCTGACTCTTGTCGGCACGAAGCAGAACCTTCTGCTGACTTTCAAAGGAGAGAAATCCGTCCCGCAGGCCGTACACTTCCAGGTTACTGCCGCTGTAATCCTTTGCGTACTGCCAATGCCGCTGGACGATGCCATCGACGACTGCATTGACGCCCGGGGCGATGCCGCCGGATACCACGATGGCAACGCGGAGCGGCCTGTTGGCACGGAAGTAAAGCATTTCGCGCGGCCCGGCTTCCAGAAAGGTGAATGCAGGCTCGCCGCGCGAACTCACCGCGTCACCCGGTTCACCGGGCCTTTCCGGGCTCTCGGGTCTTTCAGCTTCCGCGAGTCTCAGGGCCTTGACCAGGACCCGGGCATTGGGCTTTCTCCAGTTTCCAATCGTTTTCGGATCGAGAGGATTCTTATGCTTCGCATCACCGCAATGTTCCACCTCCGGCCAGTGCTCGGGACATCCCTTGAGCCATTTCTTGAAAACCTCTGCTCTCTCTTCCGATAACTCAGCTTGAACATCCCTCACATTCTCCATGCCCCGCGGGAAGATTCTGTGGGCATCCTGGAAGTACTGAATAATGTCCTTCTCGTAGTCGAACATATGAGGATCGGACGGCAGGCCATCGACGTAGCGCCACTGCACCATGAGGGCTTCAGCGAGTTCGTGCGCAATAGCGAGTGCGTTGGCCGCTGTCTCAGGCTTTCCAGGGCTGTAGATCCTTGGGTAATTTCCCCAAAGAGCAAGATCCCCTCCGAAGTACTCTGCCCTTTCTTCACAGCCTTTGTCGAATAAACAGACCATAACCAGACGCCGGGAATTGCCCGGATCGGCCTGGTTGTGATTGTTGTGGTGATTGAGCAATTGATAGAAAGTCCTAAGCTCATTCATTTGGTACTTGCCGAACTCGGCTCCGGCAAAGAACACAAAATTGCTTGCTTTGGGCACCTCGCTTTGCATCTTCGCCACAAAATCCTGGTCGGAAAGTTGTTCTTCCAAGAGCGCGACAATATCGGGAAGGCTGGGGGTCAGCATCCGCTTTATGCTGTGAACTAAGTGGCGATCCGTATTGTGATAGCTAAAGAAAGTGGGCATACAAAGGGGTCCTCCTATCAACATTCCTGCCGTCGAACCTGAGAGGCGAGTCAATCATTTAGAACACGGATCAAGCCGGCAGCGGGAACATCCCAATTGGTAGACGGCCGGTCCAGACACCGGAGGTTGGCTTTCAGAACCGCCAGCGCATAAGACCACACCTTTGCATTGGATCAGGCTCGCGGGCTGTCGAAGCACACGAGTTATATCAACGGTCAGGTCCGTCCAAACCAAAGGGAGTCTCCACAGACTCGCATCCTTTTTCTTAAGCCAGCCATCGTAGCATTCCGCCCATGCAGTCATCAACCTTCCTGCAAACTAACCAATGTTCTGGGTCAGGCCTGATAAGCTGTTCGACATCGCAACCAGTTGAGGTTGAGGCTGCATGCAGATCGAATGCGCGTTGTTTTGCCGTGCAAAGTCACCAGTGAGAATTGGGATAGAGAGCCCGCCTGCGCTGCGGGAGTCTGTGGGCAGATCGAGGCTGCCGGCGGCGGTAGTTGTGCGGGCTGCGGACCTGCGGCTGTTCGAAGAATGCCCGGAGCTTTTCAAGGACAGGCACCAGAAAGACGGACGCAAGGGCCTGTCTGCGTTGTTGCTTGGGCAGGGCGAGCGGATTCCGTTTATCGATGCCGATTTCACCGCGGATGGGCGCCTGAAACAGTCCATCGACAAGCTGCTTGAAAATGCGCAGAGCGCTGAGGAACCGGGCATTTATGTTCTCGGCGTGAGCGATGAGGTGTTCAAAGAGGCCTGGCGCAGCGCTATGTCGGAGGATGAGTCCATGCAGAAAAGCGCCTCCAGGAATTCGCTTTCGAATCTGCTTACACCGCTGCCGGGGGAAGCGCAACTGAGCAGGACATTCTGGGGCGATTCGGAAGCTTACCACGAGGTCAGGCAACTGATCCTGCACGCGGCATTGGTGGACGACCCGGTTTTGATTCTGGGGGAAACGGGCACGGGAAAGGGAGTGGTAGCGCGGGCGATTCATGACCTGGGGCGGCGGGACAAGCCTTTTGTGGAGGTCAACTGCGCCGCCATCCCGAGTGAACTGTTTGAGTCGGAGCTTTTCGGCTATGTGCCGGGCGCGTTTACCAATGCGCTGCGAACAGGGAAGGCGGGCCTCTGGGAGTTGGCGGGCCGTGGGACCCTGTTTCTGGATGAGGTTGGGGATTTGAGCCTGGATCACCAGGCGAGGATTTTGCATACGCTCGAAATTCCGAAGATACGGCGCCTGGGAGCGACAGCGACTATCAACGTTTTTGCACGGGTGATCGCGGCAACGAATCGCAACCTGTGGAGCATGGTGCAGACGGGCGAGTTTCGCGAGGACCTGTATTATCGGCTGCGGAGCTTTGTCATTTTTACGCCGGACCTGCGTGACGACCCGCGTAACCTGGAACTGATTGCGCAGGAGATGTGGCAGGAAATCACCAAATCGAACGATCGTCTGCCCAGGGAGATACTGGACGATTTGTGTCTGCATCGCTGGCCGGGAAACGTGCGTGAATTGCGATCTGTACTGAGTTCGCTCAAGAATTTCTTTGGGAAAAGCGACCTGACGAGAGAGCATCTCAACGCGGTGTTTCAACATTTCGGGCTGGTGGCAGGATATGGGCTGCGCGATGCCGAGCCCGAAGACTCCGCAGTGTTGCAGGTGGAGTGCCTGAAGAAGATACGGCGCGCCGACGATGCGATCCATGCCTGCGAACAGGAGTTGAAGCCGCTTGAGGAAGGGCTGCCGCTGACAGCGGCAGCGCGCGAATCGCTGGTGCGGCTGCGGGTTGAGATGCAGGCGCTGCTGCGGAATCGGCTGTACTTTGGGAGCCACGAGACTTATCTATCGGTTGAACGGGTAGAGGAAAATCTTGGGCAGTTGCTGGGGATGCCTGAAGGCGACGCAGAGGCGATCTTTCGTTTTTGGAGCAACACGCTGGCGTTGGATATTCAGCATGCGGTGGCCAAGTTGTTCGCGGAACTTGAGAAGCTGCGGCAATAGGAATCTCGTGACCCAGGCGGTGCGATTGCGTGTAAGTGTGGATATGACTGCAACTCAACCGAATCGAGTAACTCAACGCAATAACTCAACTAATGCCGGAAACAAGTCCCGCATCTTGTTTATTTTGAGCAGACGCCTTCGTGGCGCGCGGATTGCAACTCTATGCAGCGGTGACCGCAGGCGATTGGATTTCGATCTTCGTGCGACGCCCTGGGGGAGTTATGCCGCGCTACAACATCGGTGCGACGATTCGCGATGCGCTCCATGAGATCAGGCTGCTGCGAAACTGCCTCGAAGGCCAAATCGACAGGCTTGACCGCGTGGAGCGGGAATTGGCGGCCCTGATCAGTGGTTGCACAGATCGTGCCGACAGTAGAATTCCCAATGGATTAGGGCAGGTGGCCCACAACCTGGAGATGCAACCACACGCCAATGGATCCGCGGTTGTGTCAATCGACGGAGGCCGCGAGTTCATTCTTGCGCGGCAACTGGCGGAGGTTTTCGAATTCATTGCAACGGGCGACAAGGATCGTAGCGGCAAAGATTCCCTTGTCGGCTGGCGGTTACGAACAGAGATTCTGGCCTTTCTCGAAAATTCAGCAGGGAGAAGGTTCCATCCGCGCTACGTCAATAACCTGGTCAACCGCCTGAAATACGCACTTCGCAAAGCCGGATACGATAGCAGCCTGATCCAGACACATCGACAGAAAGGCGTGCGGTTCGCGATTAAGCGCGGAGCCCGAACGTTGCCTGACGTTTCGCCTTCCGATCGCGGTCAATCGGTGGCGCGAAGGGATCGGGAAGCCCCGGAAATCGAGCCGCCGTCGACCGTTCATCCTCGTTGAACATCCATGATGCATCGGCACGAGGGCATGTATGATTCCATTTCTTCCTGCCCGAACATGTCCCATTTGCGCGCTATAGACGCTCTCCCAGCATTCTTGACGCGGCGATGTAAACATCAATCAGCGTGACCTTATCGCACTTCGTGAGACTGGCACGCGCAGCAGCGGCGTCCATGAGCTTCACGGCCTTGCCGGGCAGAAAGCCCTCCATTGAAAGTGAGCGCTCAACCACGGCATGCTCAACCTCGCTGCCAATAGCGACGTCGTGATGGTGGGAGAGGAATGGCCGCAACTGCTCGAGGACGCAGCGTGTATCGTTTGCGCAGAGCTCGTTGAGGCGCACGAATTCGAGCCTGGACGCCAACGGATGCGTGGTGAATCGCTGCTCGTGATCCGGCGCTGATGTGGCGATCAAGCGAACACCATGGTCAAGGGCTTCGCGCAACAAAACCGGGCTGCGCGGCACACCGATCATCGCCCACTCTGCCTGCTCAAGAGCTAGAACGGAGTTGGAGTCCTGTGCCTCGCGAAGCAGAGATGTGAGGAGCGCCTCGCGTTCGCTCTCGAAGAGCGTACCTGCCATCATCGAGCCCATATTCACGGCCAGGACGTTCATTTGTCTGCGAGCAAGCAAGCTCGATACTCCATGCAGAAGGTTGGTTTTGCCTGTGCCCGCATGGCCCAGGATGAGAGACAAACGACCCTGCCAGCTAAGCGTGCATGCGGCAACCTGTTCGATTGCTTCATCCCGAAAGAGCGTAAGGCTCGTTCGTCCAGCGGGAACCGCATCAGTGAGATTTTCCGCCCAGGCAGCCAGCAATCTCTTGCTCGAAGGGACTTGGCAACCAGGCTCGTTGCCATTCTCTTCATCGGCGCCCAAAATGACGAGCGCATAGTCCAGCGCAGCGGATAAATCGCCGTGCAGAGAGCCACCAAATGTGAGGATGCGCCATCCCTGCTGCGTGGGGCCGGCTGCGAACGCCTGTGCCAGTGATTGGTCAGTGCCCCTGTATTCCAGATCCTCGTCAACGCAAACCACGCAGGGCATTCCCTCGGTCGAGCGCTTGATCAGCAGGTTGGTCCTGGCCTTGCTGAAGGAATCCCGATTTGCCGGTACGCGTTTTACGGTCAGGGTATCCTGGTCCGGTAACTCTACCCGCAGCCGCATGCGTTTAAGCCTGGCTTCAAGAGCGGATTCGATTTTGGATTCAGTCATGATCCTATTTCCAGTTTTTACGCATTTGTGATGTAAAATCGTTGGTTTGCAGCCGCTCTTCCAAGACCTGCAACTAGGACTCTTCGTTTTCACCAATGAAAACGTCACGCCAGGCTTCCGTCTCTAAAAACGGGTCCGACAAATCCAGAGCCCTGCGGTGCGTTCTGCTGAAGATGTGGTCCCAGCAGCAGAACCAGTTTCCTTCCAGGTCTCCGGCGAGCCTCTTCACGACCGCACCTCGAATTTTGGCGCGCCCTTTGCTGGGAGGATTTCGCATTGCATGGCCGATGTTGTCGATGCCGCTGACCCGGTGATCGAGAGCTCCGTTTTCGTCCAGCATGGAGAAGATGCCGCGCGTGCCGAGTTGTCCGAAGCGCGTGTCGATCTCAAAGAACTCGGCTCGCAAGGCCAGGATCTGGCGGAGTTCGTCCCATGCGAGGCCGTTCCTGCGCAGCAGTTTTTCGATTCTGTAGACAGTTGCAGGAATTGGTGTCTCTGGTGAAATCGCCAGGTCGAGCGGGAACGGCGCGCCGTCCGCGGCCAATCCCATCTCCTGCCGCATGCGCTCGATGACGGCATTCCAAAAGGCCAGGCGCGACCAATTAAAACCGTGGTGTTCGGCGTGTTGGGCATAGAGCGCCAGTTTCATCTGCCAGTCCAGACTGTTCGCTGCCGTTCCTGCGTCGAGAAGATCGAGCACATGCCGCCACTGCGCACACAACTCCGGGGCCCACAGAGGCATGAAGGAGTCGCGGGAATGCGCTTCAGCGATGGCCAGATAATGGCGTTGGATTTCAAGCGCTGTCATTCTTCGCGGAGGGTCTTTAACTTTCAGAGGCCTGGTTAAAGTCAGATCGCCGGCCACGGTGTGCAACGCCGCGGGGGGCGAATTCAACTTGACAGCGCTGCCGGGTGCGAGGCCAGCCTCTGTCATTGCAACCACAAGACAGGTTGCTCCGAACTTCACGAACATGGCGATATGAGAACAAAGGCTCTCACCGCATAACACATGGAGGCGGTTGAACCCGGCGCACAAGGGCTCGTTTTTCGAGTGGTAGATGCCGCGATCGCTTGTCGAGTCCGGTGAGATAGCGCGGTCAATATGCGCAGCCCTCGGGCTCAATGTGAACCGAAGGCCCGGGGAGAAGGGATCGAATCCACCGGCGCCCGCATAGATCACGCGCGTGACGAGGTGAGGAATCAGATCCTGTGGCAATGAGGCTGGATGGATCCGATGCTGGTACGATTCGTGGCTGCCCCACGTGGCGCCTGTGCCTGAGTAGTCGACGTTTACGCGATAACAGCCGGTCTGCACGTCCGGAGTGCGCTCGTCGGTCATCTTCAGAATCAGGTCGAGGATTGTGCGGTGCCCGGCCTCAACGTAGCGCACGGCGTCCCAGGGGTTGGCGCATTCGGGCGTTGAATACTCCACATGCATTCCACTGTCGAGATAGAGCCTCGCAGCATTTTCCATGAAGAGGCCGGATGAACTTCCATCCTGGAGATTGCGCAGCCTGGTATGCGCAAGATCCATCAAGTGGCGGATGATCATGCTGTGATCGGCCGGCTCCTGCTCGCGCATGCCGCTGATGGCGTACTCTGTCTCGACGCCGAACAGGCGATCCGCCATGGCTATTGGCCGCCTTGTTGCCTGCCCGCGCGCAGGAATGCCTCCGAGTTGCTGCCTGCCAGTGCCCGTTGAATGGCCTCGTCGCCGGCGGCAAGGAGGCGATCCCCGTGCATTCGCACCTGCTGCAGGCGTTCATCGGCGCCCGCGTTGTCCTCGCCGCTTCCGCTGCCGTCGGGTTGCTGGTTCAATCGTTGAAGAAAGCGCATATTGATTCTCCTTTTCCGAAGTTGAGTGGGATTGTCAGTTGATTGCGATTGCATTTGCAGGGACTGCCTCGCCGGCTGAAAGCGAATCCAGCCCATCCAGCAGTTCTCTGAAGTCGGCGCAATTGTCAAAGATGGGTTGAGCCTGATCCTGGGTTAAGCTCAGCGGATCAGCCATATCAAATGTGCGGTAAGAAGGCCACGCATAGGGGCCACGAATCTTGAAGGTGATTCGATCCCAATCGACGCCATCGATCTCGATGCTGTCGCTTGATGCGCGCCTGAGCAGCATAGCCCTGGTCCAGGCGCGTGTATCCGGCGGCGGGTTCTCTGAAAAGTGCGCGATGCGCTCGGGAGCGACGAGTTGTTCAGTAAAGCCGCAGTCTTCATAAGCCCGATACAACCCACCGTCACCGAGGCTTGAGTAGAGATGATCGATGACTTTGACTTCAGGCGAGCTCCAATCGAGGGCCGGTTGCTGATCGATGACTCGCTCAATGGCCATCAGCTTCGCAATCCAGTCGAGGCGCGGAGCAAGGGCTACCAAGTCTCGGAGGATGAGCTTGTTCAGCGTGTCTTCCCACAGGGTGATGATGTCTTCATACCGAGGCACGATTTCCGAAAAGACTCCACGGGCGGCATGACGCCTGACTTCACCTAGATATGCGCATTGCAGTTCAAGCGCAGTCATGCGTTCTCCTGAGATGAGCTCGGCGCGGGCCTTGAGGGTCGGGTCGTGACTGTAGCACTGGAGCGCCGCAAGCGGATCTTCGAGAATCAAGCGCGCATTGATCAGACCAAGTTCGAGCAGCGTCAGGATCAGCTGCATCGGGCCCACTCTAAACAGGCAGGAACCATGCGCCAAGGCACTGTCGAAGAAGATCACGTGCAAGCGGGCTGGCGCCGTTGGATCATGGGTTGCGCGGCGTCCACAAAGCGCTTCATCTCGCGCATTGACAATGGGTCTGTTGAATGTGGTCTGCGTACCTTGCAAAGTTTCGAAAAAATCGGCGCGCTGGCTGATCTGGTAGGGAGTGGAAGGCCTCCCATTCTCTGAGCCAACCTTTCCCTGTCCGGTCAGGAGAATGCTGGAAACCTGAAACGAAGCAAGGAACTGAAGGTAATGTGCTTTACGCCAGAAGATATTGTCAAACGTCCGCCGAGCGATCATGAAGTTGAGATGGCTGCCGTAAGAGTTGTCCTGCCCGTCGCTGTTGTTGACCAGCACCTGGATCTGATGGTCTCGGGGCCGGCCCTGGTTAGCGCGATCGAGAGCGCTCTTCGCAATCCGCAGCATTCCATGCCAGGCCGCGACATGATCGAATGCGCTCATGACTTCAGGAATGCACAACTCGGCGTGATTGAGATCGATGTAGGCGGACCCTCCGTTGCCGGGGAGAAAGCGGCGGCTGACGTCCTGCGGGTTGTAGGCTGAGTCGCTGGTGGTGGCGCAGAGGCCAGCAAGACTGCCGACCTTGGCGCGAGGGGCGGTGGAAGCAGTTGACCACGAGCTATCCAGATAGCCGCTGTGGCGAACGGGCAGGCCTTTGATCTCAGCCAGCAATGCTCGCGAGGCTTCATAGCCAGTGCCGCAAACCTGATTGGCCCCGGCGATGAAGTTGCCCAGCTCAATATCCGCGCCGCACAACTTGGGTAGGGCGCGGGCAATTGTTTCCTGGGATCGATGTTTCGCCATAGCTACGCGGCCTCCACGCGGTAACGGTGCGGGTGAGTCACTTTGCGTTCAATCAGATCAACGCGGACGACATCGACATCCTGGGGCAGATCGCGGAGGTAATTCCGTGCATTGCGCGATGTGAGCGCACGCGGGGCGGCGAGGAAAAAGTCGGAGATGGCGGCATTCATATCCGCGCTGGAAACGCCGGCCGGACCGCCCTCCGCTTCACGGACGCAAGCGCGTTCAAGCGCGGCCTGTGCAATTGACTCGAGCTGTGCGCCACTCACCAGGTCTGCGGCGCGGACCAGGCGGTGCTTGCCGTCCCGCAGCGTGAGGTTTGCCAGTTCAGTGTCGCTGCTCTGTGCGAACAACTGCGCCACTGCCTGATCGAGTAACGCATCGCGCGACGCTCCCGACCCCGCAGCGCACGGGGCGTAAGGAATAGCAGCGGGCAAGTGCCGGCCTAGAATGGCGCGTGCGGCCTTACCGCGAGGCTGAGGGAAGTGCAACACCAGATCTCCCAGCCGCCCGGGTCTCAGCAGCGCCGGATCGAGAGCGTCGAGACGATTGGTGGCGGCAAGAATGACGATATTTCCACGATCTTCAAGGCCATTCAATTCGGCCATGAAAGCGTTCAACATGCGGTCATCGATGCGATGAACCGACTCACCGCGGCTTCCACCGATGGCATCCACTTCGTCCCAGAACATGACCACTGGCACTTCGGGTTCTGCTGCCGCGGCCTCGCGCGCAATGCGGAAGATCTCTCGATAGCGCTGCTCGGTGGCGCCGTACCACATCGAGTTGAGTCCACCCGGCTTGACGTTAATGAAACGGGAGCGACCGCTCCGGGACATGCCCGCAAGCCAGTTGCAGGTGGCGCGGGCCACCTTTGTTTTACCGTTGCCGGGAGGCCCCTCCATCAGCACGGACCTCTTGCGTGGAAGCCTGTACCGGCTGGCCGCGGCCGAGTGGAAGTTGTGCAGGGTGATCAGCCGCTTCAGCGATTCGATCTCTCGATCCAAACCGCCAACCTCATCGAATGTATCGCTGGGGGTTGCTTCGAGGAAAAACTCCTCGCCCTTTGAGGCTTCGATTTTCTCAAAGGCCAAGCCTGCGGAACGGCTGAATCGTATGCCATCGCCGATTTTCAAGCCTGCGTCGCACAGGGCGGACTTGGCCAGCACCACGATCTCCTCGTCGCGGGATCGCAACACAAGCCGGCCATCAGCGGTGCTGCGGCTGTAGGCGGCCACCTCACCGGTGAGGAAACCGGGGCTCATGGATTTTGCAATCACGAAGTTCCGTTCATGGCTTAGGAAGACCTCATCGCCAGGCGCCAATTGCTCGGGTGTGATTCCCTCAGCCAGTTGCACAACGCGCCGCTCATTGTCTGTCTGGACCAGTGCGCCCTGCACGTGGGGTGTATTCGCGGTGGTCAGGAATATCGCGGGAAAATACGGCGGTGCGGTCAGGTTGCTGATTAAATCGCGCAACTCGCCGTGTTGCTCCCGTACCTCGGATAGAGCCTCATGGAGGCGTGTAATCCGTTCCACCAGGAACCGATCGATCACTGTTCCGTTTTCAATGCCGCTTTCGCGCAGGCGTGTCAGTACCGCCAACCGCTCATCGAGAGGCAACGCGCCCTCCTCCGCGTTGACGACCTCTTCCAGCATGTTGCCTGCGACGCTCATCTGCTCTGCCGTTTTACGCGCCATCGTGATTCTCCTCCAGAACATAAAACCCTCGGGGTTGGGTGATGCCTTCACGATTGCCGAACATGCTGAATGTCAGATCGGTGAAGGCTGTATCGTTGGCAACGATGGCGACGCTGTAAGCCCGGGGAAACGCGGCCCTCATCACGGCTTCATCGTCGGCGGAAAAAAAGTCCTTCGCGAGATGACATGATTTTTGTGCTTCGAGTGTGCATGCCCTGCTTTTGCACCATGCTCGCACGGGGTGCGAATGCCAGTAGCCGAGATAGATTTCGCCCCGTCTGCGCAGCCGCAAGGCGGCATCCGCCGCGGCCCAGGTCTCCGGGGTGAACGTCAGCTTCACATTGTTGCCGCTGGTGTGCTCAGCGGGAATCTGCGCTGTGACTTCGGCGAAGATCTCACCAGCGTTAATGTCCTGACCCAGTAGGCCGATCAGAATTCCGCCGGTCTCCGTTCCTTCTTCGGCATGGGTGCGTTCCGCAACTTCATCAAGAACCCGGCGGGAGACAAACACCGGCATATCGTCGATGTCGATGACGCCGCTCGGCGTGGCCCGCGCAAGAAAACCAGTGAGCGAAGCGTCGCTGGCGGGCACGCTCGGCGATGCGTTTGTGACTGAGAGGCCGCCGGTGGTTTGAGGCTCTGGCGGCGCTGGATGCGCCACCACCATGTAGGTGTAATACTCGCCCTCGCGAAGTTTTTCCCTCGCGACGAAGCGAGAAGCGACCGTGGCCGCGAAATCGCGAAAGTGCGTATTGGGAAAGTCCGATGCAACGGGCCGACCGTTTGGCGTCTGAATCTGAACGCGGTATCCGCGGCAGTATGGTTCTCCCAGCGTGTGTTCCCAGAGTGGAATGACCGCGGACGCGCTTCCGTTACCGTCGAGGCTGAGTTGACCTCTTCGCTGGAAGTAGAAACGCGTCCACTCGTGCGCCGGTTCCCAGTCGCGCTTTGCCGCGACGGTGCCTAGGTTGGTCCCGTCTTCGCCGTACATGACGATTGCAAAGCGATATGGAAAGGCCAAGGTCATAACGGTGTCCCTCGTTTCGCCCAGATCAGCAACCCGATCCAGCATCGATGTTGGGCTGCAGCGTGAGACGATCGCCGCGCTGAAGCGCGTCTCCAATGCGCTCTGAAGCGTTGAGGTGACGGCCCTCTCTCTCTGACCTGGCCTGATAGGTTAATGGAGCGCCGCTCGAGTCATTTCGGGGCAGGTTCATTTTGCCGATCATTTCGTGCACCAACTCGCCTACCGTGTTGGCAGTGGGCGCATTGGCAACCGAGAAGACTTTCTGTCCGGAGACGTCGCTGATCTCCAGTGGAATTTCGAGTGTGGTGTCGGGATTTCCCATAGTCAGTTCTCCTTTTCGGATGGTTGGTAGTTGCTGGTTGAGAGATCGCGCGCAGCCAGGTAACTCCGGGCCGTCGCCTCGTTGAGAAGCACATTCGTCTCTCGTGCGCACATGCGAAGAGCGATGGAGAGCGCCGCCAGCGCATGGTCGATCTCTTCGACGTCCGGTGCGGCGGGAAGATTGACCTGCACCCCGAACGCGAATCTACCATCCATCTCCTCCGCATATGCGCGCACAAGGCGCAGCGCGCTCGTAGCCGTCAGCAGGAACAGGGCTAGCGCCAGCCGGCTGGTTTTCGACGTCGTGTCGGAGCGAGCGAGTTCCACGCTCAACAAAACTCCGCAATCACTCATGCGGATTCTGGCTGGGGGCGCTGAGTTCGCATCGAGTGCTGCCGAGAAATCGTTTGGGCCGCGTTCTGTCATTGGCCACGCGATCTCGCGCAGCAGTTCACGCAGATCTGCACCGGATTCGATTGTTTGTGCGATTGCCTGGTCGAAGTGGGAAGCAGGCGACTTCAAGAGTCGCAGGCCATGATGGAATCCGCAGAGTGCCCACTGAAACCGGTCCAGCAGTTGCTTCTCTTCGAGGATTACAATGTCGGTTGTCAGCTGCAGTTCGGTGCTCGCTTTTCCCAATGCGAGTTTCACGCCTCCTGCCAGCGTGGTATTTCCCAGCAAAGCATGTTCCAGCGAGCATGCACACTTGCGAATTCCCCCGGGACGACACGCGAAGTGGAGAAAGCCCTCTTCGAGTGACGCGGCAATGGGAAGGCGGGTGCCGTTCTGCACTGCGCCCCGCCAGCGCCACGCTCCATCCGGCGTCAAGTCTTCGCAGCATTTGTTGAGCACGCGAGATACGATCGCAGCAGATTCGTTGGCGAGTCTCATACGGACTGCACCTCCAGGTTCAACGAGCGGCGCTTCAACGGCCGCCGGTCGATGGGAAAGCGATGCTGATTCTCCCGCGCCCAGGCGCAGGCTGTCTTGTTCAGTGAATCGTTCTCCCTGGGGTTGTACTTCTGGAACGTGAGTATGTCGAAAAGCTGATAGAGAATGTCGACCAGCGTGGTGCCGGGGGTGAGCCGTCCGACGCAGATCAACGGTTGATCGCGGCTAACATTGGGATGCCATACGCCGGGCGTAAACAAGCGCAACATCTCAAACGGATCGGCTCGGCGCAGGTAATCAGGCGGGAACCAGATGCCTACGTGGAAGTCGCTGGCCTCTTTGATATCGCCGTCTCCTTCGCGAACCAGACCGGTCGACAGAAACTCGGCGACAAAATGCGGTGGGGCCATGGGAGGCACATGGAGGCGGAGCAGGTCGCTTGAGCGTGCCAGTTCCATGCCTTCCTCGAACTGGCGCTGCATGAACCGCTGGTAGATGGGATCGTCGCTCGAGAACCGATGGTCGCTCATGCCGCCTCCAGAATCCGGTGGCACCGGTTTCCGCCGCTCACGATATCTCCGGCGCGCAGACCAATCTGCGTAAGCGTGAGGCCCGAGTACTCTCCAACCAGCGCGGAGTCTATGCGCTCCAGCGAACCAAAGCCGGAAGACACCATCCTGCGGTCACACACAGGGCATCGCGCCAAAGGCCTGTTCAGTCGCAGCCTCGCCTCGCGGTGACCGCAACCAGGGCAGGTCAACTCGCAGGTGAAGTAATGTCCTTCTACCTTGAGGCTGCCGAGAGTGTTGAGGGCCGCAGCGACCGTCGTGTTGTCAGGCCGGCATACCCATGGCTCAATCACCCAGCTGCGATGATCGAAGCGGCACCAGGGGTTTCGCCGTCCGGCAGTGATCTGAGCAATGTGGTGCTCCGCATCAAGAATCACCTGGCGGCCGGCAAGCGAATCCTGTGGCTCTCCACGCAGGAACCTGGCGATTTCCAATGCCATCAGTGAAGCTGCGAGCGAGCCCAGCGCTGACGACGCCATGGTGGGGTAGGCGGCGCCACGGCCCGCGCTGCACAGGTATTCCTGTTCGAGCAGTGAGTACTCATCATGCCCCCAGGAACACTCCAGGCACGGCGCGTCCTGCGAAGGAAGATAGGCGTTCACGCGCACCAGGCTTTGGCTACCCAGCACACCGCAGTCGATCCATGGCGTGTTCAGCCTCCATGCGATTTCGTTTACGTGTTGCCTGGCAGCCTTGCTGTCGAGACAGCTCACAATCAAGTCGCACTTGAGGAGCCCACGGGGAACATCTTCGATCCGCTGCTGCAAAGCAATCACATCAAGACCTGCGTCTCCGAAACACGGCCTGATGCGACGCACCTTCTGGGCCTGCGCCAGAGCCTTGGGCCGGCCAACGTCAAGCTGATCGATGTTCTGGACTGAAACGTTTCCGGTCTCATAAAACTCCGGATCCACCAGCACCAGCCGTGCGATCCCTGCCATGCGCGCCAGGTGAGGCAACAGGTGAGACCCCGTGTTGCCTCCGGCGCCGGCTACCACAACGGATCCAGTCTTCGATTCCATCAGTCCTCCTCCGGGGTCCAGGCGAAGCCTGAATCCAGCGCAGTGGGATGGCCGCAGAATGTGCATTTTTCGGAGTAAGTCCAGCAGGGAAGGTCGGCTGACTGGTTGTACCAGACGCCGCAAGTGGGGCAGCATACAGCCAGTGAGCCGGATTCAATCTGCTGGCGGCATCGGCCGCAAAATGCAGCCCTTTTGGCCTCGGGGAATTCCTCGACAGCAGCAAGAGTTTCAGTGGAGAAGAAATGGATGTCGTTGCCGACGCGGATTTCATCACGGTCGGCGAGGACGCACAAACCCGCAGGCACAACGCGACTGTTCACGCGCACACCCGAGTCTGGTGAGGCGATCAATGCCCAGGCCTGCAATCCCGCGGCGTCTGCCTTGATGAGCAGGGCGACGTTTGCGTTTGCCGCGCGCGGCTCGCTTTTTGGCTCCTGCCGGGATTGAAGCCCGCCAAGGTCAAAGTCAGCGCCATCCAGCCTCTGTGCGCCCCATCCGTCTTCGCCGCGGTTCCAGAGATGAGCCATGTGGGATTCTCCGCCTCGACCACCATTCAATTGAATGCGCAGCATCAGCGGACAATCACTCCGCGTGTCAATTCGGTTCATCCGGGAAAGAAGCTGATTTTTCGATAGATACGCGTAGGACGCGTCAATTCCGTACACCGCCGGTCACATGCCCCGAATGCAGCGCGGAATGCAACCTCGAACTCACCGCCGATCGACCTTGTGTGGTCTTACCGCGTCTCCATACCCTGGCGGAAGCTGAACTTTCAACAGGAGATTCGCGGTGCATGCGCGGCTTGCGACCGGGTATTGCTTGTGGTTGGGCCGGGTGAACCCAACTCAGAATGGATCACGAAAGAGTGGCAATTCGCGCTTTTGAGCCGGTAAATGTGCAAACCCGAAGTTGCGGCTCGACGGCCGAACAGTCTGGAACAGGACTTCGGTTGAGGCTCTGTCGGTGCTACGCTCAATTGTCGCGGCAATCTGCTTGCACGGCGCAGAGAAATCCACTGTTCCACTCCGATTGGGGCGAAACGGCGGAGACGTTTGAGTTGAAGCCGATTGATGAAATGCGAATAGGAATGACCATGTCCAAATCCAGCAAGGATCCTCTCTCGGCCGGGGCACCACAAGATGGTCAGCAATTGCGCGTCTTCATCAGCTACTCCCACGAAGACAAAGCACTGGTGCACATCCTTGCTGATGTCATCGACAAGAACGGTATGGAATCCATCTACGATGACAAGAAGGGACTGCAGGTCGGTACCGGATTCAAAGATGAGATTATCCACTTCATTTCCCATGCGCACATCTTTCTGCCTCTACTGACCGAAACCTCGATCAAACGGCCATGGGTTCAGCAGGAGATAGGTTATGCCGTCGCTTTGCGTGTGCCCACAGTCCCAGTCGCGATCAACTGCGAGCCGGGAGAGTTCCTTCATGGCATCCAGGCGATTCAGCTAAAGACCCTTGACGAAGCGGAGTTGCGGAAGCGCCTCACACCGGAAGCTTTGCAAATATGTTTGCAGAAAAGGCCGCTCCGGGGAGCCCTTTACGAATGCGCTGCTACGACGGAGCAGCGAGCTGTCTTGCTGGCGGAGTATGCGCGTGCCGTAACGCTCACGGGCAACGCCGGCATGGTGAGGCAATTCGGGGGGCTAAGTTCATTTCACATTCCAGCCGAAACCATCGATGACCCGCTCTGGCAGCTTCGCTATGGCAATCAGCACCAATCGGAACACCACCGGCAGGTCCTTTGGGAGGAGCGCTTAGCCCTTACCGACCACGCGAAGGCGAAAGGTTGCCGGCTCATAGTCGACCCGGACCTGACATATGAATTCTATGGCGGTAATTCCAGGCGAACTCGCCTGATGTGCTTGCTACGCTTCATCCGCGAGATGAAGGGCGTACCGTGCGAGATTGCGATGTCAGGACACGGAATGAACGAAAGTATCACCATCGTCGGAGACTGGTTTGCAGCACGCTCCGTCTCAGGCAAGATGGGTGATGGTTACAGGCAGACGATCTTTACCCGCCACGCACCTACCATTGCCAGGATGATCGACGAATTTGACCGGCGCTTCATGCAGACCCTGCACGGCCTCCCCACGGCAAAGTCGCGAAGGTACGCTATTGGCGAAATTGAGCGCCGGATTGCGGAGTTGAATATCGTGGCGGAGAAGACTGCCGACAACAAGACCCAGCTCTCAGGGTAGGGTGTGGGCAAGTTCCGGACAATCGGGACTCAAGCTGCGGCGAGGTGTCGGTTCCCCGCAAACCATTAGGGTTTGCCTGCGCGAGATGATGCCCTGCCAGCAGAACGCCGCATGACAGGATGATTAGCGGTGTTCACAACTGACTTTGTGGCTGCTTACACATTTCCTCTGAACGTTTCTGGACTTTCGGAACCCGCATTCCACTCAGTGATTGAGCGCTGCCGCTGCGCTCATGAAAGCATCAGCGCAGAGGATTGAATTCTCAAATGCCTGGGCTTTTGTTTGGAGTGGAAACCGAGTACGCAGTCACCGGGGTGACTCCAAAAGGAGCTATCGAGCGCGAGGATGTTCTCCGAGACTTGATGCAGGGCGCACGCGAGCGGCTGGTCCATCTTCCTGACATGCAATCCTCAAGCGGCGTTTTTCTTGAGAACGGGGCCAGATTCTACGCCGATTGCGGGCTCCATCCGGAAATCTGCACCCCGGAATGCGCGAATCCATGGGACGCGGTGCGATACATCCAGGCAGGGCACAAGATTCTCACGGACCTGGCCTCGTCGGTTGCAGCCGCGGGCAGGGCGGGCACAGAGATCATGGCTTTCCGCTGCAATGTCGACTACAGCGGCAGTCAATCCACCTGGGGGTGCCATGAAAGCTACATGCACCGTAACCCCCAGGACGCACTGCAGGCGCAGATTATTCCCCACCTGGTAACGCGGCTCATCTACACGGGCGCTGGCGGATTCAATCCTCTCTCGAAGGGCCTCGAGTTCACGCTGTCTCCAAGGATGGCGCACTTTCGGAAGCTGGTGACCCAGAGTTCAACCTCTGAAAGAGGAATCTGGCACGAAAAGTCCGAGTCCCTTTGCGCGGGATATAGACGGCTCCATGTGATTTGCGGGGAGAGCCTGTGCTCTGAGACTGCGACCTTTCTTAAGATTGGTGTGACCGCGTTGATCGTTGCCATGGCGGATGCGGGGCTCACGCCGGGAAGCGCGGTGCAACTGGCCGACCCGCTCGGAGCTTTGCACATTGTAGCCGGGGATGTGACCTGCAAAGCGCCGCTGACGGTGGCAGACGGAAACTCACTGACCGCTATTGGCATCCAGCGTCACTACCTGGAGCAGGCGGAAGCGAGCCTTGGGGCAGATTTCATGCCGGCGTGGGCATCGGAGGTCTGCGGACGATGGCGCGCAATTCTCGATCAGCTTGAAGACGCGCCAGATTCGGCAGCAAAGACGCTGGACTGGGGCATAAAGCTTGCTCTCTATGCCAACCATGCTCGCAGCCTGGGATTGCGATGGGAGGAATTGCCCTTCCTGAATCATGTGATCGATCAGGTTGGTCCGAAGTTGGCTGCCGTACAGGCCGTGGCGGAGCTAATCCCATTCGAACTTGCCACTGCTCCCAAGCGAAAAACTCGAAAGGCGGTTGCACCCGAGTCGCTCCTGCAAACTCGCGGAATGGGATTGGAAGCCTTGAGGACGGTGATGAGCTATCGAAAGAGCTTCTTCGAGATTGACATGCGCTTCGGCCAACTCGGCCCCAAAGGCATCTTTGAGTCGCTCAATCTCGACCAGATACTGAATCACCATGTCAGTGGAGTTGACAACATTGAACAGGCGGTCACGGAGCCACCTGCAACCGGTCGCGCATTCTTGCGTGGAAAAGTCATCAAGCGCCTGGCCAGTGTCGGTGGTGCGCAATGCGATTGGCAGAGCGTCTTCAACATTCAGGATGGTCAGGTGCTGGACCTCTCCAATCCATTTTCCCAAGAAGAGTCATGGCGTCAGCTCAAGCCGACAGAGATTCGCAATGGAAGGAGGCCCTATATGCCGGTGGATCTCGGAGGAGACTTCGAAAGCGACGACGGGCAGAGTTCCTATTCGCGAAGGGTTGCCGCATTGAGGTGCTACCAGGGACGCGACTACGCTGGCGCAGAGGGATTGCTGAGACAGTTGGTGCAGGAACAATATGAGGTAGCGAGCAACCGTTGTCACCTCGCCCGTGTGCTGATCCTTATGGATCGGACCGAGGATGCCCTACAGGAAGTCAATCTTGCTCTGGAGGCCGTAGAGGGCAGTTCCGCATACGTTTTGCCGCGAATTCTTTTCTTTAAATGGATTTTCACTATTTTGGACGGGGTAGACTGCGCAGCCGTTCATCGGGAAATCAGGAATGCTTTGCGCGCGCGAGGTGCAAACTCGGATTGGATCATTCAGCCGGTGCTCGATCACCTGCGGCCCCGTCTGGGCGAACCGAACTTCGAGTTTCTGACAGCATTGGCGAAGGCGCTGAGCAACTCTGAGGCCATGTCATGTCTGGACGAGTTCTCTCAGTGGCGAACCGCGTCCCGCAGGCCTCGCCGCTCGCGTATCGCACCTGCAATGTAGATCATGGTTGTCCAGATGATCCTGCCCAGACCCACTCTTTCAGTAAGACAGGCGGGATGAGCCGGTTTTCGCCTCTTTGGACCCATTTGGACCCATTGTTAGAGGAGATCTTGGCGTTAAGTTATTGATAAATATGGTAGGCACGACTGGATTCGAACCAGCGACCTCTTCCGTGTCAAGAAATGCCACGAATCGCATGTTGTTGACGGTGCAGTAGTTATAAACCGGCACAACCGGCAATAACGGCCCTCTGGGCGGTATTTGCGACAAAAATGCGACAAACTTTTTACGGGCTTTCGGGCTGGCTGTGTGGGACCAGCTCGAAGAATATCGGCCAATATGCACTCTCAGAAGGAGCCTTCCAAAGTACTTGGAGGTTTGCCTGTATCTGGATAGAATAGTCGGAGAACATATGCATTCTCCGAGGAATCTATCCGACGCCGCACAAACGCCCGATACGGGCGCGATGGGCCGCGCCATCGGCGTCTTCAAGAAAAGCGGCGGCATCCTCAATACAAAACGCGCGGTCGAACTAGGTGTGCACCCTCGGGAACTCTATGCGCTTCGAGACGCGGGGAAACTGGAGCGGCTCGAACGGGGGCTTTATCGGCTGGCCAACGCGAAGCCACTGGGCAACCCGGATCTGGTGACGGTTTCGCACAAGGTGCCGAAGGGAATTGTTTGCCTTATCTCGGCGCTGGCGTTCCACCGGCTTACAACACAGATTCCGCACTCCGTTTATCTTGCGATTCCGGCCAACGACCAGGCCCCTGCGATGCAATATCCGCCGCTACGCATCTTCTGGTATTCCAAGCTGGTTTATGAAAGCGGCATCGAGGAAGTGACGCTCGATGGAACTCCGGTGCGCATCTACTCTGCCGAGAAGACGCTGGCCGATTGCTTCAAGTACCGCAACAAACTCGGCATTGATGTATGCACGGAAGCGCTGAATCTTTACCGGCAGCGCGGACGCATGAAGCTCGATCAGATTGAGCAGTTCGCAAAAGTTTGCCGCGTTGAACGTGTCATGCGGCCTTACCTGGAGGCAATTCTTTGACGGTATCCGTGGTCAAGAATATGGGCGCATCTGTTCGCCAGCGCCTGCTGAACTACGCGAAGACGAACAACCGACCCTTTGCCGAGGTGCTTCAGTATTACGCGATGGAGCGCTTTCTCTACCGCCTATCGGTATCGCCACACGCAGGCAAATTTCTATTGAAAGGTGCTCTGCTACTGACGGCGTGGCGTACCCCCATGTCCAGGCCGACAATGGATATTGACCTGCTGGGCAGGACCAGCAATGAAGTTGACGATATTGTGAACCTATTGAAGGAAGTTGCCCAGGCAACCGTGCCCGATGACGGCATAACCTTCGATCTCGATTCGTTTGCCGGCTCGGCGATTCGGGAGGACGCCGATTACTCGGGAGTTCGCACTGTGTTTACGGGCCATCTCAATGCGGCCCGCGTGACCATGCAGATTGATATTGGATTTGGCGATGTCGTGACGCCAGCGCCGGAACAGCTTGCCTATCCCACGATTCTTGATTTTCCTGCGCCTGCGCTGCTTGGCTACACCCGCGAGACGGTTATCGCTGAAAAGCTGGAAGCACTTGTCCAGCTTCGTATGCTGAACAGCCGCATGAAGGATTACTTCGACATCTGGATTCTTCTACGCCATCCAGAACTTGACCAGACCATGCTTCGCGCAGCTATCGAACGAACCTTCAAGAATAGGAAGATGGAAATCGATGCCACGCCGATTGGTCTCTCGCCGCAATTCGGCACCGATCCAGCGAAGCAAACACAGTGGCGGGCATTCCTAAAACGCTCCGCATTAAAAGACGCGCCAGAGCAGCTTTCCGTAGTAGTCGAAGAATTGCGCGCGTATTTCGAGCCAATCTTTACGAGTCTCGCCTGATATGTTCTGCACGGTAGCAAAAATCGCCGGGCGTAACCGAAAGCGCCTTCGCCAGCTTGACGATGTTCTCCAGAGCGACGTTTCGTTCGCCGCGCTCGACTCCGCCGACATAGTTGCGATGCAGTCCGGCGCGCTCAGCCAGCTCCTCCTGGGAATAGCCCCGCTCGTCGCGGAGTTGCCGCAACCTAGAGCCAAATCGAGACTTAACGGAGTGTGGAGCCACATCTCCATGCTCGGAGGCTGACCACTATGCGTCTACACACGATGAGTGTGATAATGTCCTGGTTGGAGTTGCCCTCTATGGGCTGCCCACGCCCGGTGCGCTACCGAAAATGGCCAAAGATGACGGGAAATTCATCGATACTGGTTTCGGATCGGGGTGGGTGGAATACGATTCAATAGGAGAGGAGGGAGAATCTGTGAACACAGATTTCATCGACTGCCCGGAAGTGGCAGGAAAGACTATTCAACTGCTCCGGGTTCACCGGGATACCGGGGACGGGACGCGCATCCAGATCGAACTGTCGGACGGAACCAGCTTCACCTGTTACGTCACGGTCCGTCCAGCAGTGGAAGCAACCTTATATAGGGGTGGAGTCGGAACCCCGGAAACCATCCGCGACTACAAATTCTAGGCCAATCCTCCCCCACAAAACCCGGTCGTTATTCCCAAATGGAATAACGGTCTCCCCGGAATTCATTGGACGCGGCCCCAAAACCGCCATAACTTTGCCCTAATGCTGACACCCAATCAGCGGAGGTGCAAAGTGAATCGATTCCGCCGTATCTTCCGACGCGACGCCAGTCGCAATCGGCTGCTCATTCCGTCCGCCAACCGGCTGACGGGACAAACCCTCAAAACCACTCTCCTTTCGGCCATCCGCACGATGGCCCCAACCATTCTTGCGCTCTCAGTTGTCGGCGTGGCCCATGCCCAGGGAACGATGGACTTCTCCGGCGCGACCACGCTGATGACCACCTTCAAAACCTTCGCCATCTATGCGGGCGCGGTCATCTGCTTTGGCGGACTGATCTTCGCCGGAATCCGCATGATGTCGGGACGATTCCAGGACGCCATCCCCGGACTCTTTGGCGCGCTCTTCGGCGCTGGAGTCCTCGGCTGGGGTGCTGGCTGGATTGGCTCGCTCACCGGGCAGACGATGCAGTAGGAGGCGGCCATGACCAAACGGGGAGAGCCGTTACCAATCAACCAAGCGCTGAATCGGCCGAGGGCCAAGCTGGGCCTCGATCTCTCAGCATGGATGGCGATCGTATTCGTCTGCGTAACGGTTTTCCTCGTTGGGTTCCGCGTCGTGGCGCTGATCGCATTTCCGTCGCTGGCCGTGAGTGCATGGTTCATCGTCCGCAAACATCCGAAGATGTTCGAACTTTGGGGCTTGAGTTTGAGCCAGAGGTCCTACTATGACCCGCGTAAACACTGAGCAACAGAAATACACACCGTGGTTCGCCAAGGCGGGAGCCGCGTGCAGCATCGTACCGATTGCACGCT